>JAZPZV010000043.1:0-111383 GCA_045544855.1 Eubacteriales bacterium
CGCTACCCCCGCTCGGGGACAGCTTTGCTATCATACCACAATATTTCCCATTTGTCAATAGGGTTTTTAAAACTTTTTTAAGTTTTTTGCAGTATTTTCGCTTCCCTTCGGGTCTCCCCTCAAGGCTTGCATATATTACCATGGATTTCCTTATTTGTCAAGGGTTTTTCGCGCTTTTTTTCGCTTTTTACCAAATACACAAAAAAGTCACCTCCCAAAGCCGGGAGGTGACAGAAATATCAACAAATTCAGCACTTGAACAGGCTGTAGTAGCCGTCCTGCTTCTCGGGGAACTCGGTGCGGAGCGCCCAACGGCCGGAGGTAAAGTCGGGAATTGCCACGGGAGCGCCGCCCATTGCCACAGAATCCGCAGACAAGGGAGAGATGGAGATCAACGTTGCGGTATCGTAGGTATCGATGGGAGGCACGGTGCCGTCACGCACGCTGTCGATGAAGGCGTTGTACACCAGCCAGTCGATGCCGTCGTGGCCGCCGATGGGATCTTTTTTGTATTCCGCCCAAATGGGATGCTCGTACTGCTCGGCATACTTCTCCGCATTCCCCGCAACGTTGGCCACGGTGTTGAACTCGGAGTCGCCGTCCATGTGGACGTAGTTACCGTCCTCGCAATACATACCCTTGGTGCCTCTTACGGTGAAGCCGCGGGAATACATACGGGGCAGAGTGGTATCCAGAGTGAGAGTAATGGTCTCGCCGTTGGCGCACTTGATCACGGTGGTGACGATATCGCCCTGGTTGAACTTCTTCCCTGCCAAATGGCTGTCGGGACGGTGTTCCTTAATATAGTCCTCCATGCCCTGCGCGCAGGAGGAAATGGAGTTCAGGGTGAGCATACGGTTGCCGTGGTTGATATCCAGCACGGCCATGATGGGGCCAAGCTCGTGGGTGGGATAATTCTCGCAGTTGCGCAGGAGGTAGTTACGCTGACGGTAGTGGCGGTTTACGTCACCAAAGGCGATCTCCTCGCGGAGGTCGTGGTTATAGCCGCCGGAGCAATGGGAGATTCTGCCCAGAGCGCCCTGACGGACCATGTTCAGCACCATCAGCTCCCATCTGCCGTAGCAGCAGTTTTCCAGAAGCATGCAATGGATGCCGGTCTTTTCGTAGGTGCGGACGAGACGGTAGCAATCCTCGATGGAATACACGCCGCCGACCTCCATGCCCACCCGGATGCCCGCTTCCATTGCGGCACAAGCGATCTCGATATGGCTTTCCCATGCGGAGAGGATGAGGATACCGTCCAGATCCATCTTCAGCAGGTCGCGATAATCGGTGGTGCCGAAGGGCTTTTTACCGATGGTTTCCTCCACCTTCTTGACCTGGGCTTCCACACGATCCTCGTAGGTATCGCAAACGGCGACGATCTCGATCTTACCCATTTCCGCCAAGGGCAGAAGGGGGGTGCGTATAATAAAGGTTCCGCGGGCACCAAGACCCACGACACCGAGACGAACAGGCTTCTTTTCCATACTTCCATTCCTCGTTATTCATATAGTATCGGTTGCTTGCAGTATACAGGAAATTAAAAGTTTTGTCAACCGTTTCCGAGAAAATTTGAAAAACCTATTTACTTTGCAAGGATTTTGTTGTAAACTGACAGTAGCAAAAACAGCACAAAAGGAGATTGATCTATGACACTGGTAGTCATGGCCGCAGGCATGGGCAGCCGCTACGGCGGTTTGAAGCAGATGGATCCCATCGGCCCTAACGGCGAGTTTATTTTGGACTATACTATTTTCGACGCGGTGAAGGCCGGATTCAAAAAGGTGATCTTCGTTATCAAGGAAGAAAACCTTGAGGCATTCAAGGAGACCGTGGGCAACCGCATTGCGGGTCGCAAGGAGCTTGACCTTGAGGTTGCGTACGCATTCCAGCGCTTGGAGGATATGCCCGCAGGCTTTACCGTTCCCGAGGGACGTGCAAAGCAGTGGGGTACCGGTCACGCAGTTCTGGCGGCACGTCAGGTGCTTGGCGAAAACGAAGGCGGTATTGCCGTGGTGAATGCGGACGATCTTTACGGCGAAGAGACCTTTGCCATTATGCACGATTTTCTGGCCGATGAGAACAAAAAGGCCTGCGGCTGTATGGCGGGCTTCGTTTTGAAAAACACTTTGACGGAAAACGGTACCGTTGCCAGAGGGGTTTGTGAAGTCTCTCCCGAAGGATACTTAGAGGCCATCAACGAGCGCACCAAGCTGGCAAGACAGGCAGACGGATCCACCGCTTATTTGGAGGATGACGTATGGCATCCCGTTTCCGAGGATTCCATCGTTTCCATGAATGCCTGGGCGTTGACGGAAGGATTTCTTGCCTCTGCGGCGGAAGGGTTTGTGACCTTCCTTGAGAATCTGAAGGATCCCATGAAGCAGGAGTATTACCTCCCTACTGCGGTTTGGGAATACAGCAAAAAGTGCGGCAAGCCCTTGCAGGTGGTAAAGACCGGCGCAAAGTGGTACGGCGTTACTTATAAGGATGATAAGGCGGTTGTGGAAGAATACATTGCTTCCCTGATCGCAGAAGGAAAGTATCCCGGAAAGGAAGGATAAAAACATGAAGATCGGTATTGACTTGGGCGGCACCACCGTCAGCATGGGTGTTGTGGACGGCAACTACAAGATCATTGCGGAAGCGGAATTCAAAACGGCGGATTGCAAGACTCCGGAACAGCTTTCTTCCATCGTTATCGACGGCACCAAGAAGCTTCTGGAGGACAACGGTATTTCCAAGGAGCAGATCACCTTTATCGGCATGGGCTGTCCCGGCGAGATCGATACCGAAAAGGGCATTGCCGTTGCGGCAGACAATCTTCCCATTGAAAAGATCCCCTTTGCGAAGATGCTGAGCGAAACCTTCGGCGCTCCCGCAAAGCTGGACAACGACGCAAACTGTGCCGCTTGGGGCGAGCATATGGCGGGCGTTTCCAAGGGGTATAAAAACGTGGTCACCGTAACCTTGGGCACCGGTATTGGCGGCGGCATCATCGTGGACGGCAATCTGTTGCACGGCAAGGAAAATCACGCCGGTGAGATCGGGCACATGGTGATCGACATTCACGGCAAGCGGTGCGGCTGCGGCCGGATCGGTTGCTGGGAAACGGTAGCTTCCACCCGCGCGCTGATCAAAGAGGTCGAGCATCAGGCGAGATATGCTCCCAACAGCCGTTTGGGCAAGCTGATCGCCGCAAACGGCGGCCACGCCAACGGGAAGACCTTGTTCATCGCCATGAGCGAAGAGGACAACATGGCCAGAAGCATCTTCAACGACTGGATCAGATCCTTGGAGGTGGGCATGTGGAACGTGATCAACATTTTCCGCCCCGACATGATCGTCATCTCCGGCGGTATCAGCAAGGAAGGCGAGAATCTTCTTGCGCCCTTGCGTCATGCGGTGGGCAAGTGCTCCACGTTGATCCGCGCAGGCCGTTTGGGCGGTAACGCAGGGTTGATCGGCGCGGCGGCCTTGGATGAGATGAATATTTAAAGAGAAAAGATCTCCAAAGAAACCGAGTGCCAAAAGCTGTCGCTTTTGGATGATAAAAGAGCTTTCAGGTGCGAAAGCTCTTTTTGTTTTCAGCAATGCTTATAATTGTAGACGGGCTTGATGATCTCGGTGACGGAGACGGTGTCTCCGATGGCGGACAGGATCCGCTCGGGCGGCTTATAGGCCATGGGGCATTCGTCTATGGAGCCTTTCTGCGCCGTGGTGGTATAGACACCCTGCATTTGGGTTTGGAAGTCCTCCACGGTGAAGGTATACCGCGCTTCTTCCCGGGTACAGATCCGTCCTGCGCCGTGGGGCGCGGAGTAGTTCCAAGTGGGATTGCCCAATCCTACGCCTAAGATGGCACCATCCCGCATATTCAAAGGGATGATGACCTCTTCCCCGAGGTTTGCGGAAATGGCGCCCTTTCGCAGGATCATACGTTTGGTGTCGACGGTGTTGTGGACGCAGGTAAACCGTCTTGCTACGGTGAGCCCCAGCTCCTTACAGATCAGCTCCGCCATGGTACGGCGGTTGAGTTCTGCAAAGGCAGTAACGGTCTCCAGATCCTGCAGGTATGCCGAGAACAGCTCCCCTTCCAGAACGGCGGTCTCCCGTGAGACCTTGATTCCTTCCCGATGTTTGGAGAAGCCATCCTCATCGTAGCGGCGTTGCTTTTCCCGTTTGCGTAGCTTTTTACACCAATAGCGGTAGGCTTGGTCCTCATAATAGGTTGCCACGTCGCTTCCCAGCATACGGGAGCCTGAGTGGATCACCAGCACCAGAGTGCCGTTTGCAGTCTTGTCCAGCTCGATGAAGTGATTGCCGCCTCCCAGAGTGCCAAGGCTGAGAAGGGCGCGGGTGCGGTCTACCGATGAGAAGCATTGGAGCGTTTCCAAGGGAAAGCTTGCTTTGGGGGATTGATGGATCTTGCCGCCGGAGGGGATGCAGGTATGGATCACCTGGTCCAATGCAGGGAGATCAACTTCCTTTTCCTTCAGAAAGACCACCTCCATGCCGCAACCTATATCCACCCCCACCAAGGAGGGGGACACTCTGCCGGAAAGGGTCATGGTGGTGCCCACGGCCACGCCCTTTCCCGCGTGGGTGTCGGGCATGATGCGGATCCTGGAATCGGTGTAGGCTTCCTCCCGAAGCAGGGCGGCGATCTGTGTTTTGGTTGCTTTGTCAAGCTTGTCTGTGAATATGATGGCAGAATTTCTCTTGCCCTTTAAATTGATCATATTGTCTCCTGTTTGGTTGTGTAGTGATTATAGTCCGAATAGGTCTCATGGCAGACATAACGATCAACTCCTTTTTTGGTTTCTGTATAAACTATAACATACGCGGGCTTCTGCTGTCAAGAAAAAAGAGTATTCGCGAGGAATACTCTTGGTTGAATTATGCAAGCTCTTTTTCCGTGCGGATCTTTTTGATCCACTTGCCGCTGTGAAGGCGGATGACGCACCAAATAGCTTTCAGCACCTGGTCGATCTTCAGGGCGAAGTATACCCAAAAGGCGGGCAGACCCAAAACCAGACCGAACAGAGCGCCCAAGGGAACGGACGCTACCCACAAAAACAGGTTGTCCGCCACCATGAGGATCTTGGTATCTCCACCGCCGCGGAGGACGCCCTTGGTCATAATGCTGTTGGTGGCTTGGAAAACGATGATCAGAGCGATGGAAAGCATGAGCTGTCGGGCGATTCCTGCCGTTTCGTCTTTCAAGCCGTAGGCGTAGATCATGGGCTCGGAAAGCAGGAGGATGATCCCTGCCGCAACAAGCCCGAAGACAAAGCCGATCCCCAGGAAGGCGTAGCCCTGGCGGTGGGCTTTTTCTTTGTCTCCCTCTCCCAAAGTATAGCCCGTGACGATAGCCCCGGCTTGGGAGAAGCCCTGGGTCATGACGGAGCTGAGCTGTTGGGTCACGGTGGTGACAGAGTTTGCCGCCACGAAGCTCTCCCCCATTCTGCCGATGACCATGGCAACGGAGTTGTTGCCAAGTGCCAAAATACCGTCGCTGATAAACACGGGGATGCTGATGCGGATATATTCCTTCCACAGGTTGCCAACGGGGCGAAAAAATTCCCGCAAACGGTAGCCGATCTGTTTTTCCACAAAGAACAGATAGCCGCAGATCACTGCAAATTCAAAGATACGTGCCACCAACGTTCCCACGGCCGCACCTGCCACGCCCATTGCGGGAAAGCCCAGCTTACCGAAGATGAATACGTAGTTGGCACCCACGTTGACGAAAAAGGCACCGATGGAGGTATACAGCGGCATCCGCACCTTATCCACGTTCCGCAGAACGATGGTACAGGTAAGGGACAGGCCCTGGAAGATGTAGCTTGCCACGGAATAACGGAGGTAATATACGCCTTCCGAAATGATCCCGCTTTCCTCGGTATAGATCTTCATGATCAGCTCGGGACAGATGGCCGTTGCCACGGAGAACAGCGCCGCCATGCCCACACAGAGGCGGAGCATGATGGTGATGGTCTTTCTCAGGGAGGACTTATCGTTCATCCCGTAGTAACGGGCAACCAGCACGGATGCGCCCATACCGATGCCCATGCAGAAGATCTGGAAGATGGTGATGAACTGGGTGGCAAGGGTCACCCCCGAAAGGGAGGTCTCCCCCAATTCGCTGACCATGACGGTATCCATGGCGTTGACACCCGAAGTGATCAGTCCCTGGAGGGCGATGGGAATAGCGATCTTGGCCACCGTTTTATAGAATTTCTTGTCCTTGATAAACAGATTACGGAGTATGTTCATTTCGTCAGCCCTAACCGGGCGGGTATTTCACGGATGTGGGGGCAGAAAAAGCCCGTTTGTTTCAACTCGGCTTCGCTTTGGTGGCCGCCGGGAATGAGGATGCAGGAAGCACCGCAAAGAGAGGCAGTCTCGTAGTCGTGAAGAAGATCACCGATGAACCAGGTCTCCTCCGGACACAGCCCGTTTTTACAGCAGAAGTCCTTGGCGCGCTCCGCCTTGGAGCCCACCTTCCAGTCCTCGGCGCCCAGCACCGCTTGGAAATAGGGCATAATTCCCCATTCCGTTGCCAAGGGAAGGATATGATCCTTATGGCTGGAGGAGAGAATAAACTGCCGTACACCCGCTTGCTTTAAGATCTCCAGCACTTCGGGGACGCCTTCCGCAAGGCGGAGCGTGTGCGCATGAGAGCCGTAGTACCCGTAGAACTCTGCGGAAAGGACGGACATGGGGTCGATCTCGAAATCGAAGAGCCGTTCATAAAATTTGCTGATGGGGGTATCGATATAGGTATGATATTCCGCCAGATCGATGGGTGCTCTTCCCCGCTTGGCCAGCATTGCGTTTACCGCCTCCAGGGAAAGACCCACGTCGTCGCAGAGGGTACCGTTCCAATCCCAAAATACGTTCATAAAGCTCCTTTTTCGGCATAGTTTTCACAAAGAAAGGGTGATCGGAATATCCGACCGCCCTTCTTCGCTTTCGATGGTGGAAAAGCGCGGCGTTACGCTCTCAGCGCACGCTCCAGCCAGATGGTGCCGATGTCGAAGGCATCGCACAGGCTGCGCTTCTCGCATTGCTTGAGGATCTTGTCGTTAAAAGACTTCTCCTCATCGGTGTCCTGGATCTGCACCAAGACGCGGGTGGCCACTTCAAGGTCGCCAACCTTCTTGGTGTCCAGGATGTTCATAAAGAGGATGCACTTATCGTCGGGGTTGCCGTAGAAGATAAATCTTCCCTGGCGGACGAGGGGCTTCCCTTTGTACGTCAGAACCTTTTGTTCTGCCATGTCAATCACCCTTTCTGTTCAAGACGGATGAAATCCTCCACCAAGGCGCGCAACAGCTCATCACGGTCCAGCTTGCTGATGATGGTGCGAGCGTTCTTATAGTTGGTGATATACGTGGGATCTTCGGAAATGATATAACCAACGATCTGATTGGTAGGGTTGTATCCGTTCTCGATCAAGGAGTTGTACACGCCCTTCACGATCTCACGGATTTCTTCTCTGCGAGTATCCTTGACGGAAAACGTGATGGTTTTTTGTTTGTTGTCTAACATAATGCCTTTCTCCTTACTTTGTTTTCAAACGGATGTTTCATCCTTAAGTGTTATTATAAACCAATTCTTGGTAATTTGCAAGAGTTTTTTTGCGAGTTTGCAATTTTTTTAATTTCTCAGCGTGATGCCTGCCTCGGATTCCAGCTTTTTCAGCACCTTGCGCACGCCGTTATCCGCTTCCTCATCGGTCATGGTACGGTCGTTCAGACGGAATACCAGACGGACCGCCACGGACTTTTTGCCTTCTGCGATGCCCTTGCCCTTATACACGTCGAAGACGTAGGTATCCACAAGAGACTTGCCTGCGAAGGAACGGATCATACCGCAGAGCGTGCCCGCTTCCAGATCGTCGTCGCACAGAAGTGCCAGGTCACGCTCCATTGCCTGATATACGGGGAGCGGAATATACTTTTTCTCCTCGGCAACGCAGGAATACATAGCCTCATTGGACAGCAATGCCGCATAAACGGGAACGTCGATATCGAAGTTGCCGCAGACCGCGGGATGCACCTGACCGATGGTACCCAGCTTCACGTCGCCGCAGTAGATATCCGCACAGCGGCCGGGATGGAAGGAGGGGTCTTCACCGTTGGATGCGTAGGTGTAGCCCTTGATCTGCAGAGTATCCAGCAACGCGTTGGCGTTTGCCTTCAGCTCGTAGAAATCGCCGTAGCCGTAGAAAGCAAAGCACAGAGTCTTCTCTTCACGGGACATATCCTCTGCTTTGAAGTACAGAGTGGCGTTTTCGTAGAACTGAGCCGCCTTGACACGGTGTGCCACGTTGTGGGCGACCACACGGAGCATGGAGGGCAGAGGATGGGTACGCATCACGGAGGTATCCTCACCCAAGGGGTTCAGAATGGTAAGCTGATCTCTCAAGGGAGAGTCTGCGGGAATACGGATCTGATCCAGCTCGGAGGGAGATACGAAGGAATAGGTATAGATCTCGTTGAAGCCCAATCCGGTCATGGTGCGGTCGATGAGGGTGCGGAACTTCTGAGAAGCGTTCTCGCCGCCTTCGGTGGCCTTGCCCTCGAACTGAGTGGCTTCGATCTTATCAAAGCCGTAGAGACGAACCACTTCCTCTGCGATATCCGCAGTGGTGATGATGTCCCCGCGGTAGGGAGAGACGATGAGGCTGTCCTCGCCGTCCCAGATCAGATCCAGGGGACGGAGAAGCTCTGCCATGTCTTCCGCAGTCAGAGACGTGCCCAGCAAACGGTTCACACGTCTCCAATCGAAGGGAACTTTACGGGTACTGATATCCGCATGGTTGATATCGATGATGCCGTCCACAACCTCGCCTGCGCCCAACAGCTCTACCAATTCGCAGGCACGCTGTACTGCGGGGAGGGTGTTGCAGGGAGGCAAACCCTTTTCGAACTTGGCGGAGGATTCGGTACGCAGATTTACCGCACGGGAGGTCTTACGGATGTTCTCGCGGGCGAAGTTTGCGCTTTCGAAGATCACGGTGGTGGTGGTATCCAGGATCTCGCTGTTCAAGCCGCCCATAACCCCTGCCAATGCCACGGGCTTTTCCCCGTCGGCGATGCAGAGCATATCGGAGGTGAGCTTACGGTCGATACCGTCCAGAGTGGTGATGATCTCCCCTTCTGCGGCGTTGCGCACAACGATCTTCTTACTGCCGATGTAATTGGCATCGAAGGCGTGCATGGGCTGGCCGTATTCCAGCATGACGTAGTTGGTGATATCTACGATGTTATTGATGGGACGGATGCCCGCGTTGCGCAGTTTGGTACGCAGCCACAGAGGCGAAGGCGCGATCTTCACGTTCTTCACGGCTCTTGCGGTATAACGGGGGCAAAGCTCGGGGTTGCGGATCTCTACGGAAATGTAATTCTCTACCTTGTCGCCGTCGTCGGTACCGTTGACCACAGGCTCTTGAATGTTCAAAGGCTGATGGAAGGTTGCCGCCGCCTCACGGGCGATGCCCAAATAGGAAAGGCAGTCGGGACGGTTGAAGGTGAGCTCGAACTCAACGATGGTGTCCCGCATACCCAATACGTCGCGGATATCGTCGCCGGGGGTGCAGTTTTCCTGCAGGATGAAAATACCGTCTTCAATGGCGTAGGGGAAATCGTGGGTGGTAAGACCCAACTCGCCAAGGGAACAAAGCATACCCTCGGACAGCACGCCTCTCAGCTTGCCGGTCTTGATGGTCTTGCCGTCGGGCAACAAAGAGCCGTTTGTGCAAACGGGAACCAGGTCCCCTTCTTTCACGTTCTGTGCGCCGGTAACGATCTGCAAAGGACGTTCGCCGCCCACCTCTACCTGACAAACCACCATGTGGTCGGAATCGGGATGGGGCACTACGGAGAGGAGCTTACCTACCACGATGCCGTGGAGCTTTTCCTCCAAGATCTCGTAGCCTTCCACCTTGGTACCACTCATGGTCATGGCCTCGGAGAAGTCGTGAGCAGAGCAGGGCAAGTTTACATAATCTTTCAACCAATTCAAAGAAACTTTCATGTCATTCTACCTCCGTGACCCTTAGAACTGTTCCAGGAAACGAGCGTCGTTTTCGCACATCAGACGAAGGTCGTTGATGCCGAACATGGTCATTGCCACACGCTCGATGCCCATACCGAAGGCGAAGCCGGAATACACGTCGGGGTCGATGCCGCCTGCACGCAACACGTTGGGATGTACCATACCTGCGCCCAGGATCTCGATCCAACCCTCGCCCTTACACAGACGGCAGCCCTTGCCGCCGCAAACGAAGCAGGAAACGTCCACCTCTGCGGAGGGCTCGGTGAAGGGGAAATTGTGGGGACGGAAGCGGATGCGGGTACGCTCGCCGAACATGGCCTTGGCGAAGGTTGCCAGAGTGCCCTTCAGGTCACCCATGGTGATGCCCTTGTCGATGACCAGGCCTTCGCACTGGTGGAACATGGGAGAGTGGGTAGCGTCTGCCACGTCACTGCGGTACACTCTGCCGGGAGAGATCATACGGATGGGAGGGATCTTCCCTTCCATGGAACGGATCTGCACGGGAGAGGTCTGGGTACGCAGCAATACGTTTTGGGAGAAATAGAAGGTATCGGTATCGTCACGGGAGGGATGGTCTGCGGGAGCGTTCAGGGCGTCGAAGTTGAAGTACGTACTCTCTACCTCCGGACCTTCTGCGATCTCGAAGCCCATGCCGGTGAAGATCTCCACCATACGGTTACGGGTCTGGGTGATGGGGTGAAGCTTGCCCACCTTCTTTTCGGGAGCGGGCATGGTCACGTCGATGCGCTCTTCGCGAAGCTTGCGCTCCATGCTCTGTGCCTTCAGGTCCGCAAAGCGGGAAGAAAGGCTCTCTTCGATCTCGGAGCGGATGGTGTTGACCATGGCACCGATCTTGGGACGATCCTCGGGGGCAACGGCGCCCATACCGCGCAAAATAGCGGTGAGCTCGCCCTTTTTGCCCAGAAAACGGACACGTACTTCTTCCAGGGCCTGCTCGGTCTCTGCGCCCGCAATGGCGGCAAGGGCAGACCCTTTGATTTGTTCAAGCTGTTCTTTCATGTTGCTGTATTGATTCCTTTCGGGTAAGGTTTATTCCAGGTAGTCTTTCAGTTTCTTGCTTCTGCTGGGGTGGCGGAGCTTGCGCAGGGCTTTCGCCTCGATCTGGCGGATACGCTCACGGGTGATGTCGAACACCTTACCCACCTCTTCCAACGTACGGGGTCTGCCGTCCTCCAATCCGAAGCGGAGCTTCAACACGCTTTCCTCACGGGGGGTAAGGGTGTGGAGGACCTCCAGCAGATGCTCGCGGAGCATGGTATAGGAAGCGGCCTCAGCGGGTGCCATGGTGTTGTCGTCGGCAATGAAGTCCCCAAGGTGGCTGTCTTCCTCTTCACCGATGGGCATTTCCAGGGAGACGGGCTCTTGGGCGATCTTTAAGATCTCACGCACCTTTTCCACAGGCATATTCAGCTCTGCGGCGATCTCCTCCTCGGAGGCATCTCTGCCGTTTTCCTGCAACAGCTGGCGGGAGATACGGAGCACGCGGTTGATGGTCTCCACCATGTGCACGGGGATACGGATGGTTCTTGCCTGGTCGGCAATGGCACGGGTGATGGCCTGACGGATCCACCAGGTTGCGTAGGTGGAGAACTTGTAGCCTTTGCCGTAGTCGAACTTTTCCACGGCCTTCATCAGACCCAGATTACCCTCCTGGATCAGATCCAGGAAGAACATTCCGCGGTTTACATAACGTTTTGCAATGCTGACCACCAGACGGAGGTTCGCCTCCACCAATTGCTGTTTTGCCTTGACGTCGCCCTGGGCCATCTTCTCGGCAAGGCCAAGCTCTTCCTCGGCGGAAAGCAGGGGCACTTTACCGATCTCCTTCAGGTACATACGCACCGGATCGTCGATGGAAACGCCCTCCTGAGAAAGCAGGGCTTCTACGTCCTCACTGCTTTCTTCGATGGCGTCATCGTCAAACATTTCGTCTTCCTGCAGTTCAAAGCCTGCACCCGTCATGCTGTTGGTGATCTCGATGCCCTTGCGCTCCAGGAAATCGCACACCTCGATGAGGGTGGACACGGAAACGTCGGTATCCTCCAACGCCACCAGCACCACTGCGGGCTTCAGCATCCCTTTTTCTTTGGCTGTTTCCAGCTGTTCGGGGGTAAAAAAGTCTTCTCTCATATGTATCCTTTTCCTTGTTTAGTCGGAATTTTTATTCTGATTCTGTTTTCTCAGAAGCGCCAGGTATTCCTGCAAGGCCGCAGGATCTTCCTTGACTCTTCCGTCGTATTCCCTGCGGGATCGCAGGTCCTTTAGGATCTCTACGTGGGAACGCAGAGTATCCGCATCGTTACCGCCAAGTTGAGCACGGGCGGCGCGGTAGCCTGCCGCCGCTCCCACCTCCGCAGGGGTCAGTGTGCCGTCCGCATTCAGCTCCGGCTCGTTGCCCCGGGCAAAATCCTCCCGGAACAGCTCCCACAGTTTGCGGTTGAAGGAGGTGGCAAAATCCTCGGCCTCCGGCAGCTGCCCGATCTCCTTGCCCAATTCCGGGTGAAGGAGCAGGATGCCCAAAACGGCTTCCTCGTGGGGAGCTTCCGAGGAGAAGCGAAGCTTATCGGTGTTCACCGTGTCCCCGTAGCCGGTAGCGTTCCGTGTGATCTTGGCGTTTTCTTGCTTTTTCGCGCTCTTTTCCATGGAACGGCGCTTGCTTTCCGCCTCGGTGCGAACGGATTCCGGGGAAAGCCCCAGCCGTTCCGCGGCACGTCCCGCATAGATCTCCCGCTCCAAACGGTTGCCGATGGTGGCGATGTACTCCGCCATTTCGTGACTGCAACGAAGCTTTTCGTCGGGAATGGAAAGGTCAAAGCGGGAAAGGATCTCGCCGATGCGGTAATCGATCTGCCCTTGAGAGCCGGAAAGCTTGGCTCGGAAGGCCTCTGCCCCGTGATTCTTGATGAACTCATCGGGGTCTTTGGAATCGCCCTCTCCCAGATGGATGATCTTGGTATCCACCCCCACCTGATTGAGAAGCTCGATGCCTCGCATGGTGGCCTTGCGCCCTGCCTTATCGATATCGTAGGCCAGGTAGACCATCTTGGTGAAGCGGGACAGGGTACGGGCGTGTTCCCCCGTAATGGCAGTGCCCAGGGTGGCAATGGCGTTGCCAAAGCCCGCCTGGTGCATGGCGATACAGTCGGGAGCACCCTCGCAAAGGATCAGGCCGTTTTCCGCTTCGTTCTTGGCAAAGTTCAGCCCGAAGAGGATACGGCTCTTTTTGAACACGGGGGTGTCGGAGGTATTGACGTACTTTCGCTCGTCCTCCTCGTTGAGACGTCTGCCCGAAAACGCCACCACTTCCCCGGTCAGGTCGAAGATAGGGAACATCAAGCGGTTACGGAACAGGTCGTACATTTTGCCGTTCTTGCCCTTTCGTCCCAGGAAGGCCACGGTGATCTCCTCGTCGGTATACCCCTCTCCGTGGAGATGGTGGTAAAGGGAATCCCATTTATCCGGAGCAAGCCCAATGCCGAAACGGCGGACGGTAGCTTCGGAAAAGCGGCGCTTTTGCAGGTATTCTCTGGCATAAGCACCCTCGGGAGATTGCAGCTTGGTATAGAAGAACCGTGCGGCGGATTTGTTGAGGGCGAAGAGACGTTCCTTCTTCACCGCGGGAGCCCCGGCGGCGTTCCGTTCGTAGGGATCTTCCTCCATGGGGATGCCCGCCATTTTGGCAAGCTGCTCCACCGCTTCGCGGTACTCCAGCCCTTCGGATTGCATGACAAAGGTGATCACGTCTCCCCCCGCGCCGCAACCGAAGCAATAATAGCTCTCCGTGCCGGAAAAGACGGTGAAGGAGGGCGTTTTCTCGCTGTGGAAGGGACAGCAGCCAACCATGTTGGAGCCTGCCCGCTTCAAGGGCACAAATCGGGAGATCACGTCCGTGATCCGATTTCTTCTTTTGACCTCTTCAAGGAAGGGTTTGGAAAAAGCCATTACTTATAACTCCATACTCTGGGAACGAAGAGTTCCTCAAAACAACCGATGGCAAATCGGTCGGTCATACCCGCTATGTAGTCTGCCGCCACACGGCTGACGCCGTCCGTCTCGATATACTTACGGTATTCCGCAGGGATGCTGTCGGGATTGTGGCAGAAGTGGGTGTACAAAAAGGCGATCATCTGCATGACCTTATCGTCCTCGCTCTTGGCGATGGGGTGGGTATACACCCGTTGGAACATAAAGGTTCGCAGATCGTTCATCAGACTGCCGTAGGGCTCGCTCATGCCGATGCCATTCTCCACCCCGTGGTCGATGACGGCGGACACCAGAGTGGTGATACGGTCGCTGTGGGTCTTACCCAGCACGTCGCTGATGTAGGAAGGAATATCGTCGTTGGTGAGAATTCCCGCGCGGCAGGCGTCGTCAATATCGTGATTGATATAGGCGATGCGGTCGGCGTACAGCAGGAGCTTTCCCTCGTAGGTGGAAGGATTACCGGAACCGGAATGGTTCACGATGGCATCCCTGACCTCTTTCGTCAGATTCAAGCCCTCGCCGTTCTTTTCCAGCTTGTCCACCACACGGAGACTCTGCTCGTAATGACGGAAGCCGCCGTCGCAGATCTCATCCAAGGCACGCTCTCCGGAGTGACCGAAGGGGGTGTGCCCCAGGTCGTGGCCCAAGGCACCCGCTTCCGCAAGATCCTCGTTGAGGCAAAGGGCGCGGGCAAGGGTACGGGCGATCTGGGTGACCTCCAAGGTGTGGGTGAGACGGGTACGGTAGTGATCCCCCTCGGGTGCAAGGAACACCTGCATCTTATGCATAAGACGGCGGAAGCTCTTGCAGTGGGTGATGCGGTCGCGGTCTCTTTGGAATTCGGTTCGGACGGGACAGGGATCTACGGGGAACAATCTACCCGCGGTATTCTTGGAAAAAAATGCTTTGTCGCAGAGAAACTGCTCCTCGCGACGAAGGGTAACTTCTTTCATGCTTATTACCATTCCTTTCGTAGCCCGCCGGGGCGGGCGGTAACGACGTTTGACTTTTTTTAAACCTCGCCTGCGAAAATGCACTGAAATTCCTTTTCCTTCGCAGATATACGCAAAAAGTTTCCGAAATACTCTTTTTTTAGAAAAGTTTTTTGAAAATTTCAAGAAAATTCAAAATGTAAAAAGTATTTTTTCTTCATTATATATTGCGTTTTTGATTTTTTTATGTTATAATAACACATTATGATAGGAGGAATGCGGGTGTTCGGCTACATACGGCCCGTGAGGGGTGAATTACTGGTCAAGGAAGCGGATTTTTACAACGCCGTTTACTGCGGGCTGTGCCGTTACAGTGGCAAGCACATCACCCACTTTTCACGGTTTTTACTGAATTACGACTTCACCTTCCTTGCGGTCCTGCGTCTTTCATTGACAGAGGATGCGGTCACTGTGGAAAAGAGGCGTTGCCCTTACAGTCTGAAGAAAAAGCCTACGGTAAGCTGTGACTCCGTGTATTCTTTTGCGGCCAATGCCTTCGGGCTGTTCAGCTATTACAAGATAGAGGACGATATTCTTGACAGCAAGGGAATCAAGCGGTTTGGGAAAAAGCTCCTCTTCCCTTTCTTCCGTCGCATGAAGAAGAAATGTAAGGCGTATCCCGAGATGGAGGAGATGATCCGTGTACCCATTGAGGAGCTTCACCGTCTGGAGGCGGAGGGATGTGATTCCCCCGACCGTGCGGCGGATTGCTTCGGCAGGCTGATGAAGGCGCTGACGGCTTACGGGCTGGAGGGCACAAAGGCCGCCGTTGCACAGCAATGCGGGTATCATATCGGGAGATTCATCTACCTCATCGACGCCTACGACGACTATGAAAAAGATGCAGAGACGGGGAACTATAACCCTTTTCTGAAAAAATACGGATCTGTGGAGGGCGTTGAAGAACACGCCGAAGAGATCCGGCAAACGCTGATCGACAGCATGAACGTTTTCTCTCACTCCTACGCCTTGGCCTGCCCTCCCGTGCTTACGGGAATGAACAGGATCGTATTCAATATTTGCGATCTGGGGGGCAGAGAGGCCGTAAAACGGGTCGATCAAGAGAGAGAAAGCAGAACCAAGAAAGGAAGCTAAAGAGATGTCTGATCCTTACAAGGTGCTCGGCGTTTCGCCCGATGCGACGGACGACGAGATCAAAAAAGCATACAGAGCGTTGGTGAAGCAATATCATCCCGATAACTACGCCGACAACCCGCTTGCCGATCTTGCGGCGGAAAAAATGAAGGAGATCAACGAAGCCTACAGCGAGATCCAGAAGTTGCGCTCCGGCGGCGGTTCTTCAAGCGGCGGAGGAAACTCTTATTCCGGAAGCTCCGCGGGAAGCGGAGAACTGGGCAGAGTGCGGCAGCTGATCAACGCGGGAAGAGCCGGCGAGGCTGAGATCCTGCTGAACCGCATCCCCGTGGGTGACCGCACGGCAGAATGGCACTTCTTAAAGGGTGTGATCCTTTACCGTAACGGTTGGGTACAGGATGCGAGAAACGAGATCGAAACGGCTTGCCGGATGGATCCTTACAACAACGAGTACCGTGCCTTCCAGCAACGAATGAACAGCAGTGCCGCTCAAAGTCCCTACGGTACTACCTACCACACCCATCACGCAGGCTGTGACATTTGCGACGTTTGTCAGGCGATGATATGCCTTGACTGCCTGTGCAGCGGTTGCCGTTGACGGGAGAAGCGTATACATGGGCAAGAAAAGCAAAGAAGTGGCTATGGCGGGAATGCTTACCGCACTGGCGGTGGTGATCCTGTTCATGGGCTCTTTGGTGGAGCTGTTGGAGCTTTCTGCGGCGGCTTTGGCCGCATTGGCGGTGATGGTGGCGGTGATCGAGCTGGGAAACGGCAAGGCGTTTGCCGTATACCTTGCTTCGGCGTTGCTTTCCGTGCTGTTGTTCCCCAAGACCGCTTCCATCGTATTTGCGACCTTCGTTGGGTTCTACCCCGTTTTGAAGGTGTATCTGGATAAGATCCCCTCCAAGGTCTTGCAATACGCGGTAAAGCTGGTGCTGTTCAACGGGTTTTTGGTTCTGATCCTATGGATCACGGAAACGCTGTTGGGCTTAAGCTCCGACTGGGGGTCCTTGGGAAAGGCTTTGTTCCTTTTGGGGAACGGGGCGTTTATCCTTTACGATTTTGCCATCGGACGGTTGGCGGTGTTTTACATCGTGAAGATCAAAAACCGTATCCGTAAGCATTGAGATTATTTAGAATTTTGGAGTTTTTTGACATGGTAAAAAGCATGACCGGTTACGGCAGATGCCGTGAGGTGGTGGATGGACGGGACATCCTGGTGGAGGTCAAATCCGTCAACAGCCGTTACATTGATGCCAACATCAAGACGGGACGTCTTTACAATGCGTTGGAGGAAAAGCTGAAGTCTTTGGCTTCCACGTACATTTCCAGAGGTAAGGTGGACATCTACCTCACCGTGGAGAATCTGAACGGTGAAAAGACTCAGCTCACCGTGAATCGGGAGTATCTGGAAAGCTACATTCATCTTTTGCGGAAGATCCAGCAGGAATACGGTCTGGGCGGCGAGGTGACGGTGCATACCATCGCAAGCAAGCCGGATATCTTCTCCCAGGTGAAGGCTGACGAGGATATGGACGAGGTCTGGGCGGCCGTTGAGCCTGTTGCCAGAAAGGCCTTTGATATCTTTGTGGAAATGCGTAAGGCGGAGGGGCAGAAGATGGCGGCGGACGTGCTGAACCATCTTGCTACTCTGGAGGCCATTCGGGAGGAGCTGGTGACCCGTGCGCCCCAGGTGGTTGCGGAAAGCAACGCCAGGATGCAAAGCCGTATCCGCGAGCTTCTTGCGGGAGTTCCCGCAGACGAATCCCGTTTGCTGACGGAATGTGCGGTGTTTGCCGACAAGGCGGACATCAGCGAGGAGCTTGCCAGACTGGACAGCCATTGCAAGCAGTTCCGCAGTATGCTGGAGGAGGACGTGCCCGTAGGAAGAAAGCTGGATTTCCTGGTGCAGGAGATCAACCGCGAATGCAACACCATCGGATCCAAGTCCAACGATACCTCCTTTGCCAAGCTGGTGATCGAGGCCAAGAGTGCCGTGGAAAAGATCCGCGAGCAGATCCAGAACATCGAATAAGGGAGGAATACGGTTTGGAGCTGATCCCTTTGGGTGGAGGCAATTACATCAACGCCTCCCGTTTGGTGGCTCTGGTGAGCCCGGATTCCCTGCCGGTGAGACGGTTGGTACAGGATGCCAAGAATGCAGGCAGAATGATCGACGTTTCCGGCGGTAAAAAGACCAGATCGGTGTTGATCACCGACAGCGAGCATATTATATGCTGTGCGGAGGAGACCTCCGTTCTGGAAGAAAAGCTGACAGGCAAGTCGGCAGAATGATTTTTGATTCTTATTGAAAGGCAGATAAAAATTATGTTGTACCCTTCTATTCAGCAATTGACCGGCGGTGAGATCAACCGCTACCGTTTGGTGATCGCTTCCGCAAAGTGCGCACGCCACGTAACCGATAAGATGATCGAGGAGCGTGAGTTTGCGGAAAAGCACAAGGATTCCGATTGCCCCATTAAGGACTCCTTTGCCTCCTACGAGGTGAGAAAGCCCGTTTCCATCGCATTGCAGAAGATCGTCGAAGGCGAGTATTCCATTAACGAAAAGGACAACTAAAGCTTATGGAAAAAGCGTACGTTTCCGTACACATTCTGGACGCAGGCTATCGGCTTGATCGGGAATACAGCTATTTCCTTCCCCCCGAGCTTCGCGACCGTGTACGGAAGGGCACGCTGTTGGTAGTCCCTTTCGGCGTTTCCAACAAGCAGGTCTCCGCCGTCGCGGTGGACTTTTCCGAAGAAAGTGGGTACGCAAGAACCAAATCCGTGCTTTCCGTGTTGGATTATCCCTTTGATATTCCCGAGGAATTTACGGAGCTTTGCAGGTTTATGAAGGAGCGTTTTTACTGTTCCTTCGGTCAAGCGTTCCGCACCATGCTTCCCCCGGGGGTGAATCTGGACACGGAGGTGTTTTACACCGTGACGGAGAAGGAGCCTCCCGAGGAGATGAATCAGGCAGCCTTTCTGCTGTACCGCAGCGTGCGTACGGAAAAAGAGGCCACCCGCCGCAAGCTCCTTGAGGAGTTTGGGGACGAGGCGGAAAAGATGCTGGATTCCCTGTGCGGGCTTGGACTTTTGGAGAAAAAGACCCGTGTTCGGAAGCAGATGAACGAAAAGACCGTGACGGTGCTGAAGCTTTGCGGCGATGCGGAGGAAGTGTTCGCTTTGCTGGACGGCGACAGCGGACTGACGGAAAAGCAAAAGGTTTTGGTTGAGCTTTTGACCCATTTCCCCTGCGCCACCATGCGAGAAGTCAGCGAATTGGGAGGGATCTCCTCCTCCGTGGTCTCCGCATTGGTGAGAAAGGGCATTGTCCGTCGGGAAGAGATCCGCATCGATCGGGGAGACTATACCGAGGAAGAGATCTCACCCGAGGAAACGGTAACCACCCTTTCGGAGGAGCAACAAGCTGCGGTGGAGACGTTGAAAGCCCTCTCCGACGATGAAGAGCCCAAGGCGGCCTTGCTTTACGGCGTTACCGGAAGCGGCAAGACCAAGGTGATCATCGAGGCGGTGAAGCACGTACTTTCCAAGGGACAGACCGCCATCGTGCTGTTGCCCGAGATCGGATTGACGGCACAGGCTATGGGCAATTACCGCAGAGTCTTCGGAAAAGACCTGACGGTGATCCATTCCATGCTTTCCGTGGGCGAACGGTTGGATGCCTTCCGTGCCATGCGGGAGGGTAAGATCAAGGTGGTGCTGGGCACCAGAAGCGCCGTGTTCTCTCCTTTGGAGAATTTGGGGCTGATCGTCATTGACGAGGAGCAGGAGGGCACGTATAAAAGCGAGCTTTCTCCCAAATACCACGCCAGAGATATTGCACGGTTCCGCTGTGCAAAGAACAAGGGCTTGCTGCTATTGGCTTCCGCCACCCCCTCCGTGGAAAGCTTTTACAAGGCTATGACCGGGGTGTATACCCTGATCAAGTTGACAAAACGATACGGCAACGCCAAATTGCCGCGGGTGCTCATTGAGGATCTGCGGAACGACGGGAAGATCTTTCCCGAAAAGCTGATCGGCAGTCGGTTGGAGGCGGAGATGCTTCGTACCGCAGGCCGTGAAAAGCAATCCATTCTGTTTGTGAACCGCAGAGGGTATCATTCCCACACCTCCTGCCATTCCTGCGGAAAGGTGTACGTATGCCCCCATTGTTCCGTTTCTCTGACGTATCACAAATACGAAGGGGACAGAATGGGAGATGGGTGGCTGGCTTGCCATTACTGCGGATATATTTGCAAGGTGCCCGATCAATGCGATGAATGCGGAAGCAAGCATATCAACCATTTCGGGTTTGGAACACAAAAATTACAGGACGAGTTGACCAATCGATTCCCGGCCTTGCGCACCATTCGCATGGATGCGGATACCACCACGGAAAAGCTGTCTTACGACAGGATCCTGGAGTCCTTCGGAAACAGAGAGGCAGACGTACTCTTCGGGACCCAGATGGTCTCTAAGGGCTTCGACTTCCCTGCCGTGGAGCTGGTGGGAGTGATCTCCGTGGACAGCTCCCTGTATCAGAACGATTTCCGTGCGGGTGAGAGGACATTCTCTTTGGTGACCCAGCTGGTGGGCCGTGCGGGAAGAAGCGGAGACACCGGGCTTGCGGTATTGCAGACCTATAACCCCGATAACGAGATCCTGAATCTGGCGGCAGAGCAGGATTACGAAGCTTTTTACAGCTCGGAGATCGCACTGAGAAGATCGGTGGCGTTCCCGCCCTTCTGCTCGGTGATGGTGTTTGGCTTCTCTGCACCTACGGAGAAGGTATGCGCCGCATTTGCCAAAGGGTTTGACAGCTTGTTCGAGCAGATCAAAGCAAGCAAATATCCCCATTTGAAGATCCAGAAGTTCGGGCCTCACCCGGGCGGGATCTATAAGATCGGCGGGAGATTCCGCCAAAAAATGATCATCAAATACTCCGACAACGCCGTGACGAGACGGTTCTTCGGAGAGGTATATGAGGCGGGGCTTGCCAAATGCCCCAAAACCGTTCGCTTGGATGCGGACGCCAATCCTACTGTGATTTAAAGGATGAATTCGACATGGCTATTTTGAATATTTTGACCTCCAAGGACGAGACCCTGCGCAAGAAGTGCCGTCCCGTGGAGAAGATCACTCCCAGAACGCTGACGCTTTTGGACGACATGAACGACACCATGCGGAAGGCCAACGGCGTGGGTCTTGCCGCTCCCCAGGTGGGGATCCTGCGGCGGATCGTGGTGATCGACGTGGGAGAAGGCTTGATCGAGCTGATCAACCCCGAGATCGTTGCCACCGAAGGGACGCAGACCGACAGAGAGGGTTGCCTTTCCGTACCTGATGAATGCGGCATCGTGACCCGCCCCAACATCGTGACGGTGAAGGCTACAGATCGCAACGGCGAGCCCTTTATGATCCGTGGCGAAGGACTGCTGGCAAGAGCCTTCTGCCATGAGATCGACCATCTGGACGGTATTCTGTATACCGACAAGGCGGACCGTATGCTCACCCCCGAGGAAATGGAAGAAGACGAGGAGTAAACTGCGTGAAGATCGTTTTTATGGGGACGCCCGAGTTTGCAAAAACGGCCTTGGAGGCTTTGGTGCAAGCCGGGTATGAGGTCCCTCTGGTAATCACCCAGCCCGACAAGCCCAAGGGCAGAAAATACGTGATGACGCCTTCCGAGGTGAAGGCCTACGCCTTATCCGTGGGACTGCGGGTGGAGACCCCCAATTCCATGCGTACCCCCGAGGCGGAAGCTATGCTGCGGGAGGTGAACGCAGACGTGTTCATCGTGGCTGCCTACGGTAAGATCCTGCCGAAGAACATTCTGGATCTGCCAAGACTCGGGTGCATTTGTATCCATGCTTCCCTGCTCCCTGCATGGCGGGGTGCTGCCCCTATTCAGCGTGCCGTGATGAACGGTGACAAGGTGGGCGGCGTGACCATGATGTACATGGACGAGGGCATCGATACCGGTGATATCATTTTGCAAAAGGCGCTTTCCATCTCCCACACCATGACGGCGGGCGAATACCACGACGAAATGGCAAAGCTGGGTGCGGAAGCACTGATGGAATATCTGGAATTGGCAAAAAGCGGCTCTGTTCCTCGCATAAAGCAGGAAGGCAACACCTGCTATGCGGAAAAGATCACGGGAGAGGATCTGTACGTTTCCTTTGAGGAGACGGCAGAGCAGACCCACAACCGTATCCGCGGACTTGCTCCCGTTCCCTCTGCATACTGCACTCTTGAAGGGAAACGGGTGAAGCTTCACGAATCCCGGGTAGGCACCGGAAAAGGTGTTCCCGGAGAAGTGCTTTCCGCAGGGAAGGACGGCATCGAGGTGGCCTGCAAGGAAGGCAGCGTGATCATCACCGCTTTACAGCCCGAGGGAAAGAAGCGGATGGATGCGGCAAGCTTTTTGAACGGCTTGCAAAACAAGGAAGGATTCCGTTTCAATGGCTGACGTTGCAAGAACAGCGGCCTTTGAAGCGCTGAAACGGGTGGAAAAGGATGGCGCGTTTTCCAACCTGGCCACGGCAAAGCTGAGGGAGCTTTCCCCGGTGGACAACGGATTTGCCACGGCTTTGGTGATGGGTGTGCTGGAAACGCGGAGAGCCTTGGATCATCTGATCACCCTATACGCAAAAAAACTCCCCGAGGGAGACCTGCTGACGCTGTTGCGTTTGGGAGTTTACCAATTATTTTATATGGACCGTGTGCCTGACAGCGCCGCCTGTAACGAGACGGTAAAATTGGCCAAGCGGTTCTGCGGAGAAAAGCGGGCAGGCTTTGCCAATGCGGTACTCCGCTCCCTGTGCAGAGAAAAGGATGCCGCCAAGGCTTCTCTGAACAGTGCGCCCGCACAGATCCGTTATTCCTTTGGGGATGGGATCACTTCCCTGCTGAAGGAGCAATATCCCGTAGAGTGGGAAGCCATTCTGGAAGGGTTTTGCAAGCGATTGCCTCTCACCTTGCGGGTGAACACCCAAAAAGCCACTCCCGCAGAGGTGGCCGAAGCCTTTTCCGCCACGGCGGAGGGAGAGACGGTCGTGCTTTGGGAAGGACAGGCGGAGGCGGTGAAAGGCCTTGCCCGCGGGGAATACTTCGTACAGGGGTATGGCTCCCAGATGGCGGTGAAGCTGTTGGATCCCAAGCCGGGGGATCACGTGGTGGACGTTTGCGCCTGCCCGGGAGGAAAATCTCTGGGGGCGGCTATCACCATGAAAAACCAAGGGAAGATCTTAAGCATGGATCTTCACGGGAATAAGCTTCCGCTGATCCAAAAAAGCGCAAAGCTTTTGGGGATCGATATCATTGAAACCAAACAGCACGACGGCAGAAGGGCAGATCCCGCTTTGGTGGGGATGGCCGACTGCGTGATCTGCGACGTGCCCTGCTCCGGGCTGGGCGTGATGGGTGCAAAGCCTGAGATCCGCTATAAAGATCCCGCAGAATTTGCAGGGCTTTACGCCACCCAACGGGAGATCCTGGATTCCGCTTCTTCCTACGTAAAGGATGGCGGACGGCTGGTATATTCCACCTGTACTTTGAACAAATTAGAAAATGAAGAGGTCGTAAAGGACTTTTTGGCTGTTCACGGTGAATTTGCTCTTACAGAAGAGCACACCTGGCTTCCCGTAGGTGACGGAACGGAGGGCTTTTACGCCGCAAGATTAGAGAAGAAACATGGCGAAAATTGACGTACTTTCCCTGCTCCCTGAGGAGCTGGAAGCCTTTGCATTGGAAATAGGCGAAAAAAAGTTCCGCGGAAAACAGATCTTTGAAGGTCTGTACCACGGGGCGACGGAATTTTCCCAAATTACCAACCTGCCCAAGAGCTTGATCGCAAAGCTTGAGGAGGGTGCGGAGATCCGCAGGATGACCACCGAGCGGAAGCTGGTCTCCAAGCTGGACGGAACGGTGAAGTTTTTGTTCGGCTTGCAGGACGGTGAGGCGGTGGAAAGCGTGTTTATGCGGTACAAGCACGGCAATACTCTGTGTATCTCCACTCAGGTGGGGTGTCGTATGGGCTGTGCGTTCTGCGCCTCCACAAAGGCAGGGCTGAAGCGTTCCTTGCTCCCCTCGGAAATGCTGTTGCAGATCCTTTGCGCTCAGAGAGAAACGGGAGAGACCGTCTCCAACGTTGTGTTGATGGGCATGGGAGAACCGTTGGACAATTATGACAACGTATTGAAGTTCTTGCGCCTGGTCAATTTGGAAAAGGGCTTGAACATCGGAATGCGGCACATTTCCCTCTCCACCTGCGGATTGGTGGATCGCATGGACGATCTGGCAAAGGAAAATTTACAGATCACCCTTTCGGTTTCCCTCCACGCCGCCACCGATGAGAAACGAAAAGAGATCATGCCCGTGGCGCGAAAATACAGCGTTGCGGAGCTGATGGCGGCTTGCGATCGCTATACCAAAGCGACGGGGCGGCGGATCTCTTACGAATATGCGCTGATCGCAGGAGTAAACGATACCCCCGAGGACGCTCATCTGTTGGGCAATCTGCTAAAGGGGCGTTTGGCACACTTGAACTTGATCCCCGTAAATCCCATTAAGGAGCGGGATTTCAAGAAGAGCGAAAAGGAAGCCATTGCGGCCTTTACGGAGATCACGGAAAACAAATACAAGGTCAGCACCACGGTTCGCAGAAAATTGGGAGGAGATATCGATGCCTCCTGCGGACAGCTGCGTGCCCAAAGAGACGGACTATAAAACACCTTTTTGAGAAAGGAGTGATGCCTCCATGAAGTGTAGCGGAAAAACGGATATCGGTGCAAAGCGCAAGAATAACCAGGATTGCTTTGCCACCGTCACCAAGGGAGACTATACCCTTGCCGTTGTTTGCGACGGGATGGGCGGTGCCAGAGGCGGCAACATTGCCAGCGAAACGGCAGTGAAGGGCTTCTGCAATACCATTCGGGATGCCTTCGCCAAAAATCCACCGTCGGACGGACAGGCTGTGGAGGATCTTCTGACCCAAGCCGTAAACGACGCCAACACGGAGGTCTACCGCAAAGCGGCGGAAGACAGCGAGCTGGAAGGCATGGGTACCACCTTGGTTGCCGTTCTTGTTTGCGGGCAGGGTGCGTTTGCGGTGAACGTAGGCGACAGCCGTCTGTATCTGCAGAAGGACGGGCAGTTTATCCAGGTCACCAAGGACAACTCCTTTATTCAGTACTTATTGGACAAGGGGCTGGTTTCCCCCGAGGAAGCTGCCACTCATCCCAACCGTAACATTATTTTACGGGCTCTTGGGGTCAACGAGGAAGTGGAGTGCGACCTTTACGCCATTCCTCCCTACGATCGGTTGCTGTTGTGCTCCGATGGGCTTTACAATATGATCGCTTTCCAAGAGCTTGCTTCCCTGACGGACGGCAGCTACAGCGGCAAGCGGAAAGCCCCGGGGTATCGGACACGGTTGGGAGAAATGATCCGACGTGCGAATTTCTACGGCGGCACGGACAACATAACGGCTGTCCTTTTAGGGACGGAGTGACGACATTGGGTTTGCGGGAAAACGCAGGTTGAACGCAAGCTCGGAAAGGGTTAGATCGAATGAACGATTACAGCAATTTTATCGGCAAGATCCTGGACAAACGGTATAAGATCCTTGGGTTGGTGGGAATCGGCGGCATGGCTTGCGTTTTGCGTGCACAGGATCTGGTGATGAACCGTGTGGTTGCGATCAAGATTCTCAACGACGAGTACAACGGCAACGAGCAGGCAGAAAATCGTTTTATTGACGAGTCCAAGGCGGTTGCCATGCTCTCTCACAAGAACATTGTGAATATTTATGACGTTGCCATTTATCCCGATATGAAGTATATCGTTATGGAATATCTGGACGGTATCACCTTGCGGGAATATCTTGACAACAAGGGTGCGCTCCCTTGGAACGAGGCCTGTATTTATATCCTGCAGGTTCTGCGTGCCTTGGAGCACGCTCACAGCAAAGGGGTCATTCACAGAGATATCAAGCCCCAGAACATTATTTTGCAGAAAAACGGTGAGATCAAGGTGATGGATTTCGGCATCGCCAAGATCCCCACCTCTGCCTCCATTTCCGGAGACAAGGCTGTGGGTACCGTATATTATATCTCCCCCGAACAGGCAAGCGGTAAGGAAACGGGAGCTTATTCCGACCTTTACTCCGTGGGCATTCTGCTGTTTGAGGCGGTGACGGGTACGTTGCCCTTCAAGGCAAGCAGTCCCATGGCGGTGGCCGCCATGCAGGTGAACGACGAGCCGCCCAACCCCAGAGATCTGGTGCTTGCCATTCCCGTGGGTGTTTCCCAGATCATTCTGAAGGCCATGACCAAGGAGACAAGCGGTCGTTTCCGTTCCGCGCACTCCATGTCCAAGGCCATTGAATGGGTGCTGCGCAATCCCGAGGTGATCTTCTCCCTTTCCGGGGAAAACGGTGCGGCCATCGGTGATACCAGCGTCGTTTCCATCGATATGATCGATACCGCCGAGATCAAGCCCTACGGAGAAGACGAGATCGCCCATTCTCTGGAGAGAGGGACCGTTTCCGATAAGGAAAAGGAGCAAAAGAAAAAGCAGCTTGAGGAAGAAAAAAAGCAACAAAAGGCAAAGCTGAAAGCCCAGAAGAAAAAGAAGAAGCAAAAGAAGAAGCGTGCCCGCCACGGCACCACCATCTTCCCCATCATTGCGGGAATCTTCTTCCCCTTCCTGCTGGTGGCCTTGGTTCTTGCTATATTCCTGGGTGTGACCTTCGTGAAGTCTTTGTTCTTTGCTGATGACAACACCATCACGGCGGTGTTCCCCAACCTTGTTGGCAAGGAATACGACAGCGAGCTGATCTCCCGCTTACAAAACGGCTCCTACGGCGCCACCTTTGAGATCGCTCCCGGAGCAGTCAGTTATTCCTTCAACCCCGGCTTTGCTCACGGAGAGATCATTTCCACCGAGCCTGCCAGCAACACCACCAAGAAAGCGGAAGGAAATGACGGAAAGGCAACCTTCTACTTCACTTCCGTGGTAGTGAACCGCATTGAGACCACCAGCACCATGCCCGACGTCATCGGTTTCTTAAGAGCGGATGCCAAGGTGCGGTTGACCAACCAATTCGGGATCGATGCCTCTTGCATTGAGTTCGAGGAGGAACGGGACGCAAAGTACAACGTTCTGTTTGATAATCAGATCACACGCTCCTTCCCCGCTCCCGGAGAGCCTTACAACCCGGGTGACACCATCATTCTTTACGTGTGTACCCGTGAGGACTCCAAAAATACCGCTCCCATGCCCGATTGCAAGGGCCTGGATGCGGCATACGCACAAAGGCTTTGCGAATATGCATTGTATAAGGTAAAGATCGTGGAGTATCCCACTCCCGACGGGGATAATACGGTGATGTCCCAGAACGTAGGCAAGGGGAAGGTCAATCCCCGAGACACGGAAGTGACCTTAACCGTCAACACCAAGCTTCAGGGCATGCCCAATTTCTATATGGGTCCCATGTTGGACGCCATGGAATATCTGGACGCAGCGGGCATCCCCTACACGTATCTGGTCTATGACGGTCGTGTCACCGAGGATATTATCCTCGGGCATAAGGACTTTATGGATCTGCTGGTACGTTTGGAAAATGCCGGCGCTGTTCCCGGCACCGAGATCGACAGAGATACCTTCGTGATCTTCCAAAGCATTCCCATGGGGGGAGAGATCCCCACCGATGGCACATTGCAGTTGGTGTGTTTGAATTATGAAGCTTCATGAGCATGGTCTGATATTGGGTGGCAAAAACGGGCTGTATCAGGTGGAAACGGAGGACGGCATTCTCCTTTGCCGCGGCGCAACCAAGATCCGTAAAAACGGGTTGAAGCTGATGGCCGGTGACCGCGTGACGACTGAAGACAACGGCGATGAAACGGGGTTCATTCGAGAGGTGGATCCCAGGATCAACAGCTTGGTTCGCCCGCCCATCGCCAACATCGGACTGTTGGTTTTGGTGATCGCCGCCACGTCGCCCAAGCCTGCACCCTATACGCTGGATAAATTGACGGTGATCGCAGAGAAATCCAAGATTCCCGTTGCCATCGCAATTACAAAAACGGAATTGGGCGGATCGGAAGAAATTTCCGCCCACTTCCACGGCACCCCCTACCCCATCTTCTTCCTTGCGGAAAGAGGTGCGGTGGGGAGCGAAGCTCTGTACGAATACCTGAAAGGAAAGATCTCGGTGTTCTGCGGCGCTTCCGGCGTCGGAAAATCCACGCTTTTAAACAGATTGTTCCCCGAACTCCAAGCGGAGGTTGGCGAACTTTCCGAAAAGATCCAGAGAGGAAAAAACACTACCCGCGCCACCACCCTTTACCGAGTGGGTCGGGACACCTACATTGCAGATTCTCCCGGCTTTACTATGCTGGATACGGAAATGTATTGTAAGCTTGAGCGCGAAGAGCTTCCCTCCCTGTTTCCCGAAATGGAGCCTTTCCTGGGGATGTGCCGCTACACCCGTTGCGGTCATACCTGTGAGGAAGGCTGTCGAATCCTTGAAGAAGTCGAAATGGGTCATATTTCCCGCGAAAGGCACGAAAGCTATTGCAAGTTGTTCCGTGAGATGAAAGACCTTTATTCATTTAAATAGAAAAGGGGTAAACCTACCTATGAAAAACAGATTTGTAATCGGATATTATAACCTGGCAAACTTCGTAACCTTAAGCGGGCTTATGTTGGCTGTTTTAGCCTGCTTTATGGTGGCAAGCGGAAATCTTTTCCTGACGGTGCTGTTCCTGAGCCTGGCCGCACTATGCGATGCTATGGACGGTAGAATTGCACGTGCCAATCCCTCTGCAACCAAGCGTTCCCGTTTTTACGGCGTTCAGCTTGACAGTCTTTGCGACATGGTAAGCTTCGGTGCGGCACCCTGCTTCATCGCTTATCAGATGGGCTACAACGGGGTGATCGATATCATTCTGTACCTACTGTTTGTTTTCTGCGGTGCTACCCGTCTTGCCAATTTCAACACCGAGGCGGCTGTTGACAGCGCTGACATGAAGCTCAGCCACTTCACCGGGATCCCGATCCCCTTCTCTGCCATGCTTCTTCCCTTGCTGATCATCGTACATATGCTGGCAGGTCCCGTACATTGGCTGTTCCCCTTGGCGTTCTTTGTAGTTGGTGCGGGATATATTATCCGTATCCGCATTCCCAAACCCTCGGGCAAAGCACAGCTGTTTATGGGCGTTTATATGCTGGCAACCTTGATCGCCGTTCTTGTGATCCAGCTGGTTAAGTAAAACAGCAAAAAGAAAGTGCGTATCGACATTGGGGTTCGATACGCACTTATTTTTTTATTTGGTTTTGTAAAGGGCTCTCCGTTTGGGAAGCTCCTTTGTCAGCCATTTGACCAACCGTTTATGGCGGCGCTTTCGCTTGGCGCTTGCCATCGCCAGACGTAATGCGGCCTGCTCCTTAAGGATAACGGCCAGTGTTTTCTGGTCTCCGGGAAACAGCCGCTTCAAAAGGAAAATGGTGATCAACAGGGTAACGACCTTTTCCGGCGTAAAGGGGAACCACAGAAAGGTCATGTAGGAAAAACCGATGACGTACATCCACGTAATATCAAGAGCGGCGCCCACAAAAGCAAACGCATATGACCAGCCGTTGGTGATGAACCAAGCCAGGCCGAAGCATAAAAGCAGACGCGGGTTCAGGAAAAACTCCAGCACACGCTTCACAATGGATCTGATCCGTTCCAAATTCCACTTTTTCAACTTGGCCACTCCCCTCTTGTTTTACACTTACAATTTATCACAAGATTCGACCTTTGTCAAGGAAAACGCACCAAGAGTTACAAATTTCTCACAAAAGGGAGCACAATTTCTTTATATCCTCGGGCATGGGAGACTCAAAAACAAGCGGTTCTCCTGTGGATGGGTGTTTAAGTTCTACTCGGGTAGCATGAAGGGCATGACGGGAGATCAATGGGCTTTCCGTTCCGTAAAGGTCGTCTCCGACGATGGGACAGCCAAGATAGGAAAGGTGAACGCGGATCTGATGAGTGCGTCCCGTGAGAGGATGCAACTCCACCAAGGCGTGATCGGAAAAACGTTCCAGCACCTTGTAAGCGGTAACGGTAAGAGAAGCGCCTTCTTCATCCGGGTCGCAGACCTCCCGCAGGACGAAGAAGTCCTTTTGCCGTCGTGTCCCCGTTGACACGGTATCGCTTTCCTTGGGTGGAAACCCATTCGTAACGGCCACGTAGGTTTTTTTGATCTCGTGGGCTTTCATAGCCTTACAAAGAATGCCTGCGGCGTATTGATTCTTTGCCAGGGTGATGATGCCGCTGGTGTTACGGTCCAAGCGGCTCACCGGGCGGAACACGAAGGGCTCGCCCCGCTGCTCAAAAAGCCAGGTCAGCCCGTTGGCAAGGGTGTCTCCGTTATGTCCGGCGGAAGGATGGGTGGGCATATTGGGCGGTTTGTCTACGATGAGAAGATCGTCATCCTCGTAGAGAATGGCAAAGGGAAGCTCCACGGGAGGAAAAGCGTCTTGGGGGATCAGGTCATCGGTTTCCAGACGGAGGAGGTCTCCCTCATGGAGGACGTAACGAACGGTGACGTGATTCCCGTTGACGGTGATACCCGTAGGACGTTTTTTCAATTGTGTCAGCAGACGGGAGGACACGCCGCAGGTTCCTTTCAGGTAGGAACGCAGGAGGACACCGTCGTGCTTTTGGTCTACGAGAAATTCCATAAATGATAAGTTTAAGAACCTTTCTTTGATAAAGAAAGGTTCTTAAGATCTCCAAAGAAATTCATTTCCGAAAACTGCCGTTTTCGGGGACAATGGGTAGTTACCCGCTTATAAAATCTTTGCGCCGCTATCTTTATCGCAATACATCACGGCGTGGGGATGGTTCCGCATTGCGGTGGCGGGAACCTCCTCGTTGATGGGAGCCGTTGCGGTGAGATAAACAGCTTCCGCCTTGGTGGCGCAGGGAACGGTGCAGAACATATGCTTAGCCTTCACCAGAGCGGGCACAGTCAAAGAAAAGGCGTGGGTGGGAACATCATCCAGGGTTGGAAAACAGCCGTCGTGGACCTGCTGGTTACGGCATACCTCATCCAAGGGGACAAGCTTTACCAGCTTGGGATCGTTGAAATCTGCGATCCAAGGATCGTTAAAGGCGATGTGAGCGTTTTCGCCAATGCCCAGGAATACGATATCGGTGGGATAGTCGGTGAGCAATTGGGCATATCTGGCGCATTCAGCCTCGGGATCCTCTGCCGCGCCGTTGATGTAATGCACTTCGCCAAAGGGAAGCTTGCCGAAAACGTGGTCATAAAGGTAAGTGCCGAAGCTTTGGGGGCATTCCTTGCCGAAGCCCACGTATTCATCCATATGGAAGGCACGGACACGGGTCCAGTCGATCCCTTCTTCTGCCAGCAATGCGGACAGGGTATCGTTCTGGGAGGGAGCAGCGGCAAAGATGATGTTCACCTTCTCCTGCTTGGTAAGCAGATCGCGGATCACTGCCGCTCCTTCTGCTGCTGCAAGAGCGCCGCCTTCCCCACGGGTCTCAAACACGTGGAAGGTGAGAGAATCTTTGGTAACGGTTTTCAAAAGTGCCATGTTCGTTTTCCTCGTTATTTCATAAAGTGGTCGTTGATCAGCTTGAAGATCTCACCAATCACACGCTCATCTTCCTCTTTGCCCTCGGAGCCGTTGATCAAGCCCACAACGTAGGGACGGTCTGCCCAGACGATGGCGCCGTCGTTATATACCGGATTGGGCTCAAACTTATCCCCGGACTTGTGGGAATACTTGACGTCCAGCATTTTGGTTGCGTAGTTATAAGGAGTATTGGTGGTTGCCGTTTTGTACAGCTTTGCCATTTCCGTATCGGAATCGAAGTAGAAATAGATCTCACGCCAGATGATAGCCAGATCTCTGGCGGTGGTGTTATAGTTCCATACCGAGGAAATGGAGGTAGAGGAGCTGAGGCAGAGACGCTTGACACCCAGGTCCTTCATCATACGGTTGTATCCATCCTTACCGAAATAGTGCACAAGCATCTTATAGGCGATGTTGTCACTATAGCGTAGGCTGAGACGGATCAGCTCCTTGATGGTGTAGGGCGTGCCGTACTCGGAGTTTTTGATCTTCCCCGAGCCGCCGTGCTTATATTTCTCCTCGTAGATCATCACGTCGTCGGGAGAAACCAGCCCTTGCTCAATGGCCAGACAGCAATACAGCATATAGCCGGCCTTGATGGTGCAAGCGGAGAAGGAGATCTCCTCGCAGTTATAGGCCACTGCTGTGGAACCGTCCAAGGAATAGAAGAAGAATCCCAGCTTCTTATCGTAGCCTGCCAGAAGCTCGGTGATCTGACGGACCACCTCTGCTGTTTCGGGATCGTTGAGATCGATATCGCCGTACAGCTCCAACACGTTCTGCTCCGTTTGGGTGACGGAACGGATAGGAAACTTGATCTCCTCCGGTGTGGAAACAGATTCCTCTGCGGAAGTCTCCGCGGAAACGGTGGTATCGGTATACGTCTGGTGAAGCTTCACGGAAGGCAGGACCACCGTGGAGACAGTGGTGCTTTCTTCTGTGGGTTTCAACGGGTCAACAAATGCTACATCGCAGGATGCCAAAACGCCGACGGCAAACGCCAGCACAAGCAAACAGCTGATGAGTTTACGGATCATAACGAAAGTTCCCCCTAAGGTCATGTAAAAAGATCTGTATACTAAAGTAGTATACCACAGCAAATCCAAGAATGCAAGAACATTTTTTCGGTTATTTATGACTTTTTTCGTAATTCTTCCGCCCAACGAAGGTAGGTTGCCATGCGCTCCCGCTCTTCAATGCATTGGCGCAGGCAAACTTCCTCTGACCGAAAGACACCGTTCAAGGAATCGCCCCATTGGAGACGTTTGGCGGGTGTGATCTCAACGTTATCTGTACGCAGGGTATTCAGGATCGGTTGCAGACGCATTTTCAGCATGGATAAATGAGTCTCAAGCCCATCCACGTATAGAGATTCTGCTGTGGCAAACCATTTCATCGCTTCTGCAAGAAAAAGCCGCTCTTCCATAAAGCAACGCAAGGAGATCAGATCCACGTCCATCCCACGGGAAAAGTTTCCGAGAAACGCCACAGCCGCCGTTCTGCCGTGGAGAAGGTAGCCTCCTGCGGGTATTTCTTCCAATGCTTTTTCCAAAACAGCGGGATCGGGAGGGTAGGATGTTTCTCCGTGGCGCAGAAGGATGATCTTCGCTTCCTTTTGCAGCAGACGGGTCAACCCTTGGTGCGTGATCAAACGAGGCTTCCAGGCAGCATCCATGGCAAGGAAGCACCCTGTATCGCCGTGGACGCCATAGAGAAAGAAGGCTTCCCTACCGTCTTGATGCAATAGAATGCCGTGTCGTTTGAGAAATGAATCTCTTAAAACTGTTTGCGTATCTTCGGGAAGCTCCATGACTGTCTCGCAGAGGGTCGGAAAGCTTGCGACAATACGGTACGTGCCGTCCTCGGTGTTGTAGGTGCGGGAATAGGTTCCGGATAAAGCCTCCTCTATATTGCCAAGCATAGCAAGGCGGGGCGCCAAGGGAAAGTCGGTGAACGTTGGTGTTTTTTCTATTGGGATCTCCAAAGAGCTTCTTGGGGCGTGGGACTCCCCTGCCTTTACCACAGGCAAGCAAAAGAATCCACCTGCGGAAACCCGGGCAACGTGCTTGGGATCCGGGGTCAGCACTACACGGGTACGACAGACACGCAGCAGTTCCGGGATCTCTCTGTCCATGGGAAGATCCAGAAAGACCGCCTGGGCTTTGATAAACCGAGACGGAGAGCGATACACCAAGCTCTTTAAATAGCTCACCTCGGGAAGCAGGGTGATCTCCGTAGATCTCCGCAACTGGTGAAGAACGTTCTCTTCGTATGTTTGGTTACAAAGGACGGTAAGGGGACATTGACGTGCCGCGGCAAAGCAAATGAAATCCGTAAAAAGCGATTCGGGACAATTTCTGACAAGGATGCCGCAAGCGTTTTCTTGCTGTGTTCGAAGAAGCTCACGCAGGGAAAACGGTGTCATACCCTTGGAGGACAGTTCGTCACAGAGGCTTTTCAACTGCTCTATATGGTTTTGCTCCACAAGGTACAGCCAACGTTCCATGGGATCCTCCTATTTATCGAAGATGGATACAGTATACCATAGTCTTTCCTGTTTTGCAAGGCAAAAAAAGAAGGCGGTCGTTTTCACAACCGCCTGAAATCCTGTGCTATGAGGAGGGCTTATTCAGCAGCCTCTTCCTTCTTGGACTTCTTTTCTTTCTTGGTCTCGGTCTTGGGAGCGTAGATTGCCTCTGCATCCACCAGCTCGATGATGGCCATTTCAGCACCGTCACCACGTCTGGGACCGATCTTCAGAACTCTGGTATAACCACCGTTGCGTTCCTCGTAGTTGGGAGCGATCAGGGTGAAGAGTTTGTAAACAACAGCTTCTTTCTTCAGGAAAGAAAGTGCCTGACGCTTAGAAGCAAGGGTGTTAGCCTTACCCAGCGTAATCATCTTGTCGGTCAGAGCGCTTACTTCTTTAGCACGGGTGACCGTAGTTTCGATTCTGCCCTTCTCCAGGAGGAAGGTAACCATACCTTTCAGCATGGCCATTCTCTGGGAAGTACTTCTGCCTAATTTTCTGTTACCGGGCATTTCTCTGTGCCTCCTTCTTACAAAATGTTAGTCTTCGGGCTTTCTGAATGCAAGTCCGAGAGACTGCAACTTCAGAATGACCTCCTCGAGGGACTTCTTACCAAGGTTACGAACCTTGATCATCTCTTCCTCGGTCTTGCTGATCAGATCTTCTACGTTGTCAATACCTGCGCGCTTCAAGCAGTTGAAGCTTCTGACGGACAGATCCAGCTCTTCGATGGTCATCTCAAGAACCTTGCCCTTCTTTGCTTCCTCGCGCTCAACCAGGATCTCGGCGTTCTTAGCTTCCACAGAAAGCTCCACGAACAGATTCAAGTGCTCGTTGAGGATCTTAGCAGCCAAAGAAACGGCTTCTTTTGCATTGATGGTACCATTGGTGGTCACATCCAGCTCAAGACGATCGTAGTCGGTGATGTTACCAACACGGGTGTTGGAAACGGTATAGTTAGCGGTATAAACAGGCGTATAGATGGAATCCGTATAGATCACACCGATAACGGAAGACTCCGCTGCGGCCTTGTTCTTATCGGAAGATACGTAGCCCCTGCCGTGCTCAAAGGTGAGCTGCATAAAGAAGGGAGAACCGGGTTCTACCGTTGCAATATGGTGGGTGGGGTTCAGGATCTCGATATCGGAATCCGTCTGAATATCGCCGGCGGTAACCTCGCCGCCGCGAACATCGATCATAACGGTTTTCGGCTCGTTGCAATGCAACTTCGCAACAATACCCTTGACATTGATCACGATCTCAGGAACATCTTCCTTCACACCGGGTACGGTGGAGATCTCGTGAAGAACACCGTCAATTTTGATATTAGATACTGCAACGCCGGGCAGGGAGCTCAAAAGCACTCTGCGCAAGGAGTTGCCAAGCGTAATGCCGTAGCCTCTCTCAAGGGGTTCAATGACAAAAACACCGTGTTTTCCGTCTTCGCTAAGCTCGGCGGTAACAATGTTCGGTCTTTCGATTTCGATCATTATAATAACCTCCTATTTCAATGGTCGGCTCTGTAGCAGAGACGATTACTTCGAGTACAACTCGACGATCAGGTGTTCTTCGAACGGGAAGTCGATGTCGGCTCTGGTAGGAAGATTGTTGATCGTAGCAGTAACATTTTCCGCATCAACAGTCAGCCATGCGGGAACGGGTCTGCTGTTGATATTCTCGATAAGCACTTTAATCTTCTCGGATTCCTTGTTAGACTTCTTGTCCTTCAGAGCGATCACGTCGCCCTTCTTGAGCAAGCAGGAAGGAATGGTGACCTTCTTACCGTTTACGGTGAAGTGGCCATGCAGTACGAGCTGGCGAGCCTCTTTACGGCTGGAAGCCATACCCATACGGTAAACTACGTTGTCGAAACGACGTTCGATCATGGTCAGCAGGTTCTCACCGGTCTGGCCGGGCTGTCTGTCTGCCTTCTCGAAGTAGTTCTTAAATTGCTTCTCCAGAATACCGTAGTATCTCTTTGCCTTCTGCTTCTCGCGGAGCTGCAGGGTATATTCCTTGGGTCTTCTTCTGGACACGTTAGCGCCATGCTGACCGGGAACGCTGCCTCTGCGGGAAAAGGGGCACTTGTCACTTGCACACTTGTCGCCCTTCAGGTAAAGCTTGGTGCCTTCTCTGCGGCACAGTCTGCAAGAGGGTCCTGTATATCTTGCCATGTGTTTGCCTCCAAATTCTCGATTAAACGCGTCTTCTCTTGGGCGGTCTGCAACCGTTGTGAGGAATCGGCGTTACATCTTTAATCATAGTGATTTCCAAACCTGCAACCTGCAGTGCACGGATTGCGGATTCTCTACCCTGACCGGGGCCCTTTACGAACACTTCAACAGTCTTCAGACCCTGTTCGATTGCAGTCTTTGCGGCTGCTTCTGCTGCCATCTGCGCTGCGAAAGGAGTAGACTTTCTGGAACCTCTGTAGCCCAATTCACCTGCGGAAGCCCAAGAAATTGCGTTGCCCTGGGTATCGGTGATGGTTACGATGGTGTTGTTAAAGCTGGACTGGATATGAGCAGCACCGCGCTCGATATTCTTCTTTTCGCGACGCTTCTTAAGTGCAGTCTTCTTAGTAGTCTTTGCCATTTCCGTCTTTACCTCCCTCTTACTTTTTCTTGTTCGCGATGGTCTTGACGGGACCTTTTCTGGTTCTTGCGTTGGTCTTGGTACGCTGACCTCTTACGGGGAGACCTTTTCTGTGTCTCTGGCCGCGGTAGCAATCAATTTCCACCATTCTCTTGATGTTCAGACCTACTTCTCTTCTCAGATCGCCTTCAACAACGTAGTTGTTTTCGATGCAGTCACGAAGCTTGGCAATATCTGCCTCAGTCAGGTCCTTAACGCGAGTGTCGGGGTTGATGCCGGTCGCCTTCAAGATTTCGTTGGAACGGCTTCTGCCAATACCGTAGATATAGCACAGACCGATCTCAACACGCTTTGCGTTAGGAATGTCAACGCCTGAAATACGTGCCATTGTTACACCTCTCTCCTTAGCCTTGTTTCTGTTTATGCTTGGGGTTTTCGCAGATTACCATGATCTTGCCTTTTCTCTTGATAATCTTGCACTTCTCGCAGATTTTCTTTACGGAAGGTTTTACTTTCATGATGATACCTCCATTCATTGTGGTTGCAGATCACTTTGCTCTGAAAGTGATTCTGCCCTGTGTCAGGTCATATACCGAAACTTCTACGGTGACTTTGTCGCCGGGAAGGATTCGGATATAATTCATGCGCATTTTTCCTGAAATGTGAGCGGTGATGATGTGACCGTTGGTCAGCTTTACGCGGAATACCGTGTTGGGCAGGACCTCAACCACGACACCTTCACATTCAATCACATTGTCCTTAGCCAGAACAACTCCTCCTTCATACCTGTACGCGACCGGCGTGTTCCCGCAGCCAGATCCGCAAGAAGCGGTTGGTCAGCGTTTTTTCGGAAAACCGAATAGGTTCTCCCTGTTCGCCGGTGATCAATCTTACATGCTTACGGTTTTTCTTCTTTGGGGTTTCCACCCTTCTTCCCCTGCCGTCGGCGATGAAGAGATATTTCTCTTCCTCCCGCAGGATCAGGCAGATGGTGCCTGCGTCCTTTCCGGCAAGAGACACGGCAAGGCAACCTTCGTATCCCATCATAATCAGTTGGGATCGGTGAGGATGACCGCACCGTTATCCGTCAGAGCGATGGTATTTTCGAAGTGGGAAGACAGCTTACCATCGGCAGTGACCACCGTCCATTCATTGGACAGGGTGTGCACCGGGTAGGCACCGGCGTTGATCATAGGCTCGATGGCCAAGGTCATGCCGCTACACAGTCTGATCCCTCTTCCCGCTCTGCCGTAGTTGGGGACTTCCGGGTCTTCGTGTACTTTCTTTCCGATTCCGTGACCTACAAAGTCACGTACAACGGAGTAGCCAAAGGATTCTACATAGGTTTGGATCGCATTCCCGATATCACCGAGACGTGCGCCCTCACGCTCTGCAGCTTGAAGCCCCTCAAAAAAGCTTTGTCGGGTAACCTCAATCAGCTTTTTCGCTTCCTCGCTGATCTCGCCCACCGCAAAGGTTGCGGCGCAATCTCCGTGGTAGCCCTTATAAAAGGCACCTACGTCGATCTTGACGATATCGCCGTTCTTCAGCACTCTGTCGGAAGGGATCCCGTGGATCACTTCCTCGTTGACGCTGATACAAGCGGAAGCGGGAAAGCCGTAGAGATTCAAGAAAGACGGTTTCGCACCCATGGACGTGATGGTTTTGCGGATCACTGCGTCGATCTGCGCCGTCGTGACGCCTTCCTTGCAGTGTTCCCCACCGATGGCACGGGCGGTTGCCGCGATCCGTCCGGCATCTCTCATCAAACGAAGTTCTTCAGTAGACTTCAGGTTGATCATATGCCGAGCGCTTTCTTCACCAGAGCCGTGGTGTCATCCACGCTTGCCTGGCCGACAACGGTTTTCAGAAGATTCTTCTTTGCGTAATAGTCCTTCAACGGTTCCGTTTCCGTATGGTAGACCTGCAGACGATTCAAAACCGTTTCGGGCTTGTCGTCAGCACGGAGAGTCAACTCAGTGCCGCAGGAATCACAAGTCTTGCCATCGGCAGAGGGGTTATACTTAACGTGGTAAGTAGCGCCGCAACCGGGGCAAGAGCGTCTGCCGCTCATACGCTCTACGATGGTATCGTCTGCAACTTCCAAAGAAAGGACGCAGTCGATCTTAACGCCGAGGCTATCGAGAGCTTCTGCCTGAGGAATGGTACGGGGGAAGCCGTCCAGGATGAAGCCATTCGCGCAGTCCGATTGTGCCAAGCGATCTTTTACGATGCCCACCACCACATCATCAGGAACCAACGCTCCGGACTTGATGAGTTCGGACGCTTGCTTGCCAAGCTCCGTGCCGTCTTTGATGGCGGCACGGATCATGGCACCTGTCGAAATGGTAGGGATCTTGAGCGCTTCGCAGATAATTTCGCCCTGGGTGCCTTTACCCGCACCGGGAGGGCCAAACAATATCAGGTTCATTTCTCAATTCTCCCGAAACAGATCACTCAAGGAAGCCCTTGTAGTGACGCATGGTCGTCTCGCTTTCGATTTCTCTGGTGGTCTGCAAAGCAACATCCACTGCGATGATGACCGAAGTACCGCCGTATACCAGCATGGACAGCGCTGCGTTGTTGGTCCAGCTCATGAGGATCGGGAAGATCGCCATGAAGGAGAGGAACAGTGCGCCGATGAGGGTAACACGGTTGACAACCTTCTGGATATACTGTGCGGTGGGCTGGCCGGGTCTGTAACCCAGGATAGTACCACCGTTGTTCTTCAGGTTGTTGGCAACCTCAACGGTATTGAACGAAATTGCGATATAGAAGTATGCAAATGCGATGATCAGAGCGAACATTACCAAAACGTAGATAACGCTGCCGGAGGAGAACCATTTCTGGACTCCTTCCTGGAAGCCGCCACCGATGATCAGAGCCAGGGTGGAGGGCAGAGATACGATCGCAGATGCGAAGATGACAGGCATTACACCGCCCATCATGATCTTGATGGGGAGGTAGGTGTTGGCACCGCCGTACATCTTACGTCCAACCTGTCTCTTTGCGTACTGGACAGGCAGACGACGTTCGGAGTTGGAGAAGAACACGACCGAGGTAATGATGACCAACATCATTACGATTGCAGCCAGAACACCCAGAACGTTTGCCAGGGTGAAGCTGCCCTTCAAGAGAGCAAACATTCTCGCTGCAAGAGTGGGTCCGGTGGAGACGATGTTAGCAAAGAGGATCAGGGAGATACCGTTGCCGATACCCTTTTCGTCGATGCGTTCGCCCAACCACATAACCAAGCAGGCACCAGCAGTGTGGCATGCGATGATGACCAGTGCTGCGAAGAAGCCTTGGTTCTCGATCATTTTCATGCTCTTCAGGGTTGCATAGTACCCGTAAGAGGTGACAACTGCGAGAACGATGGTTACGTAACGGGTGTAGCGAGAGATTCTCGCCTGACCTTCGGGACCGCTCTTAGCGATTCTTTCCAGTGCGGGGATGGCGATGGTGAGCAGCTGGATCACGATGGAAGCCGTGATGTAAGGGCTGACACCCAGTGCAAACAGGGTAGCGTTGGAGAACGCGTCACCTGCCAGCATGCTGAAGTAGCCGAACAGGGAGCCCCTAACAGCGTCGGAGTTGAACATCTGGTTCACTGCGGTGCTGTTGATGAAGGGAACCATCACGTTGGCGCCGAGTCGGTAAATCACGATGACCAGCAGCGTAAAGAGCATTCTCTTGCGCAGTTCAGGCACCTTCCATGCATTACCGAATACTTTAAACATTATACCACCTCAGTCTTTCCGCCTGCGGCTTCGATCTTTTCTTTAGCGGTTGCGGAAAACTTGGTTGCTTTTACGGTAAATGCCTTGGTTACTTCGCCGTCGCCCAGGACCTTAAGTCCGTCGAACGTGTTCTTGATAATACCATTTGCAACGAGAGTGTCCAGATCGATCACTGCGCCGTTCTCAAATACGTCCAAAGCGGACAGATTGATGATGGCGTACTGGGTTGCAAAGTGGTTTTTGAAACCTCTCTTGGGAAGTTTTCTGTAAAGGGGCAACTGACCGCCCTCGAAACCGGGTCTAACACCGCCGCCGGAACGAGCGTTCTGGCCCTTGTGACCCTTACCTGCGGTCTTGCCGTTACCACTACCTGCACCTCTACCTTTTCTGTAGGGCGCTTTGGTGGAACCGACAGCCGGAGAAAGCTCATGAAGCTTCATAACAATATCCTCCTTCTTCTAATCTGTCGATCCGTTATTCTGCGTCTTCAACCTTAACCAGGTGGCAGATAACGTTGATCTTGCCCTCAATGCTTGCGTCCTTTTCAACGATCTTGTAATCGCCGATCTTGTTCAGACCGAGGGACGCAGCGGTGAGGATCTGGTTCTTTTTACGACCGATCAGGCTCTTGGCCAGAGTAATTTTAACTTTCATGTCTGACCTCCTTAGCGGACGTTGTTGACGTCGATGCCACGCATAGCGGCAACTTCTTCAACGGTACGAAGTTCCTTCAGAGCCTCGAAGGTTGCTTTCACAACGTTCGCAGGGTTGTTGGAGCGGAGAGACTTACCGCGGATGTCGCGGATGCCTGCCATTTCAAGAACGGCACGGACCTTGCCACCGGCGATGATACCGGTACCGGGTGCAGCGGGCTTCAGCAGAACCTTGCCTGCGCCGTATTCACCGATGATCTCGTGAGGGATGGTAGTACCAACCAGGGGAACTTCGATGACGTTCTTCTTAGCTGCCTCGATTGCCTTACGGATGGCATCCGGAACCTCGGCTGCCTTACCGATGCCGTAACCCACCAGGCCTTCGCCGTTGCCGACAACGACCAGAGCGGAGAAGCGACGGATACGACCGCCCTTTACGGTTTTGGAAACGCTCTTGGTATCAACAAGGTTTTCCTTGAATTCTACATTGGAATAATCTTTTTTCATAATACCCTCCTTAGAACTTCAGGCCGGCTTCGCGAGCAGCCTCAGCGAGAGCCTTCACACGGCCGTGATAGAGATTACCGCCGCGGTCGAACACAACCTCAGTGATGTTCTTCTCAAGGGCTCTCTTTGCAGCCAGTTCGCCAACCTTTTTTGCAGCCTCGATGTTGCCGCCTTCTGCGCCGAATTCCTTTTCGGTGGAGGAAGCTGCTACGAGGGTATTGCCTACGGTGTCGTCGATGATCTGAACGTAGATGTTATCGTTGGAACGATAAACGCAGAAACGGGGTCTTGCGGGAGTTCCGAAAATCTTCGCTCTGACTCTCTTATGTCTATGGAGTCTCTTTGCATTGCTATCAGCACGAGTAATCATGTTTCTTTCCTCTCCTTCCCGTTATTTGCCGGCCTTACCGGACTTGCTTCTCACGTATTCGCCGGCATAGCGGATACCCTTACCATGGTAGGGTTCGGGAGGACGCTTGCCGCGGATAACTGCTGCGATCTGACCGACCTGCTGCTTGTTGGAGCCGCTTACCTTGATCTTCAAGCCGCCGCTATCGCCGGGGATCTCAAAGGTGATACCCTGGGGAGCGGTCATGAGAATATCATGGGAGTAGCCCAAGTGCAGGAGAAGGTCCTTGCCCTTCATTTCTGCACGGTAACCAACACCGATGATCTCCAGGTTCTTAACGTAGCCCTCGGTAACGCCAACGATCATGTTGGCGATGAGAGTTCTGGAAAGACCGTGTAGGGATCTTGCCTCTTTCTCGTCGTTGGGACGAGTGACAAGGATCTCAGCACCTTCAACGTTAACGCTGATGATGGGAGAGATCTGCTCGGAAAGTTCGCCTTTGGGACCCTTAACGGTGACCAGGTTGCTGTCGCTGACAGCAACGGTAACACCTGCGGGGATCGCAATCGGCTTTCTGCCAATTCTGGACATGTTTCAAATCCTCCTTACCAAACGAAGGCGAGCACTTCACCGCCCACGTTCTCTTTGCGGGCTGCCTTGTCGGTCATGATACCACGGGAGGTGGAAACAATCGCGATGCCGAGGCCGTTTCTGACCTTCGGAATGTCCTGACTTGCCGCATAAATCCTCAATCCGGGCTTAGAGACACGCTTAATGCCCTGGATGATCTTCTGCTTACCTTCGCCGTACTTCAGGGTAACGGTGATGATGCCCTGCTTGCCGTCGTCGGTTACTTTGTAATCTTTGATGTAGCCTTCGTCGAGAAGAATCTGAACGATGGCTTTCTTCATATTGGAAGCAGGGATCTCAACAGTCTCGTGCTTTGCGTCGTTTGCATTGCGGATTCTGGTGAGCAGGTCTGCTACAACGTCTGTCATCTGCATAGTTCAATCCTCCTTACGATTACCAGCTGGCTTTTTTCACGCCGGGAATCTGGCCCTTGTAAGCCAATTCACGGAAGCAGATACGGCAAATGCCGTATTTTCTCATATACGCGTGCGGTCTGCCGCAGATCTTACATCTGGTGTACGCACGGGTGGAAAACTTGGGGGCCTTCTGCTGTTTGAGAATCATTGCTTTCTTTGCCATCTTGTTTTCCTCCTTACTGTTTTGCGAACGGAGCGCCCAGGAGAGTCAGAAGCTCTTTTGCTTCCTCGTCGGTCTGTGCGGTCGTTACGAACACGATATCCATACCTCTGACCTTGTCCACCTTATCGTACTCGATCTCGGGGAAGATCAGCTGTTCCTTCAAGCCTACGCTGTAGTTGCCTCTGCCGTCGAACGCGTTGGGGTTGATACCCTTGAAGTCACGTACGCGGGGGAGTGCGAGGTTGAAGAACTTGTCTACGAATTCCCACATGTTCTCAGCGCGCAGGGTAACCTTAACGCCGATCTTCTGGCCTGCTCTGATCTTGAAGTTAGAGACAGACTTCTTTGCGGTGGTGGGAACTGCCTTCTGACCGGTGATAGCGGTCAGGTCAGCGATGATAGCGTCGATCACCTTGGGGTTCTCTTTAGCTTCACCTGCACCAACGTTGATCACGACCTTGTTCAGTCTCGGGATCTGCATGGGGCTGGAGTAGTTGAACTTTGCCATGAGGGCAGGTGCAACGTCGCTTTTGTAATATTCTTGCAGTCTAGACATTGTAATACCCTCCTTCATCAAATTTCTTTGCCGCAGCCTTTTTTGCCTGCGCAAACTCTGATCTTACGGCCATCTTCGGTGATCTGAACCTTGGAACGTCTGCCTGCCTTGCAGTTGGGGCAGTAGAGCTGCACCTTGCTGGCATAGATGGCGCCTTCGGTCTTGATGATACCGCCTGCCTCACCCTGTCTTCTGGGCTTGACGTGCTTAGATACGATCTGAACACCCTCAACCATGACCTTGCCTTCCTTGGGGGAAACGCCGATCACTTTACCGATTGCGGGCTCTTTGCCGTTTGCATATTCGCCGGAGATCACGATAACGGTATCGCCGGTCTTAACGTGCATTTTACTCATTGTACATCCTCCCATCAAACAACTTCGGGTGCCAGGGAGAGGATCTTCATGTAGTCATGATCACGAAGCTCTCTTGCAATGGGCCCAAAGATACGGGTACCGCGGGGGTTCTTGTCTTCCTTGATGATAACTGCTGCGTTCTCATCGAAGCGAACGTAGGAGCCATCAGCTCTTCTAACGGGCTGTACGGTTCTTACCACAACGGCGCGAACAACGTCACCCTTCTTTACAACACCGCCGGGTGCTGCCTTCTTAACTGCGCAAACAACAACATCGCCTACACCTGCATAACGTCTGCCGGTACCGCCAAGTACGCGGATGCACATAAGCTCTTTAGCTCCGGTGTTGTCGGCAACTTTCATCATAGATTGCTGCTGTAACATTCTGTACCTCCTGCTTACTTAGCCTTCTCGACGATCTTGACGAGACGCCAGTTCTTGTCCTTGGAGAGAGGTCTGGTTTCCATGATCATAACGATATCGCCAACCTTTGCGACGTTGTTCTCGTCATGAGCCTTGAAACGGACGGTTCTCTTAATAATCTTCTTATAAAGGGGGTGCTTCACATTGTCGCGTACGGCAACGACGATGGTCTTATCCATCTTGTCGCTTGCTACGATACCGACTCTGGTCTTTCTCATAGATCTTGCTTCCATGTTCTACTCCTTTCCCTTACGCATTCTCAGCGAGCTGCTTCTCGCGGAGAACGGTCAGCATCCGTGCGATCGTCTTCTTGGTTTCAACGATCTTCATCGGATTTTCGAGCTGGTTGATAGAATGCTGGAAGCGAAGATTGAAGAGCGCTTCCTTCTGCTCCTTGATGGCCTTTTCCAGTTCGGAAGCGGACAACTCTTTGATTTCTCTGATATCCATCTTTATGCCTCCTGATTTTCAAGGTCAGCTTTCGTTGCAAACTTGCATTTGATCGGAAGCTTGTGGGAAGCGAGACGCATTGCTTCGCGAGCAACAGCTTCGTCGATGCCTTCCATCTCGAACATAACTCTGCCCGGCTTCACAACTGCTACCCAATATTCGGGAGAACCCTTACCGGAACCCATTCGGGTTTCTGCAGGCTTCTCGGTGATGGGCTTATCCGGGAAGATCTTGATCCAAACCTTACCGCCACGCTTGATATAACGGGTCATAGCAATACGGGCTGCCTCGATCTGGTTGCTGGTGATCCAAGCGGGCTCGGTAGCAACCAAGCCGTACTGACCGTTGGTGATCTTGTTGCCTCTGTAGGCCTTACCGGTCAGTCTGCCTCTGTGGACACGTCTGTATTTAACTCTCTTAGGCATTAACATTAGCGTCTACCTCCTTCGCGAACAGCGGTGCGCTTCACTTCGGAGAGAACCTCGCCCTTGTAGATCCAAACCTTGATACCGATCTTACCGTAGGTGGTGTTAGCTTCAGCGAAGCCGTAGTCGATATCTGCACGGATGGTCTGCAGCGGGATGGTACCTTCGTGATAGTGTTCGGTTCTTGCGATCTCAGCGCCGCCCAGACGGCCGCCGCAGGAGATCTTGATACCCTTAGCACCAAGCTTCATGGTTCTGCCGATCGCCTGCTTCATTGCGCGGCGGAAGGAGATTCTCTTCTCCAGCTGAGCTGCAATGTTCTCGGCAACCAGGGTTGCGTTCAAGTCGGGGCTCTTTACCTCAACGACCTTCACATCCACGGTAACGTTTGCGGGGGTGTTCAGGAATTTGGTGATATCGCCCTTGAGCTTTTCGATCTCTGCGCCGCCCTTACCGATGATGATACCGGGCTTAGCACAGTGAATGATCACTTTGATACGGCTGTTGTCGCGCTCGATCTCGATCTTGGGCACGCCAGCCTGAGCAAGTCTCTGCTTGAGGAACTTTCTGAGCTGATAGTCGGAAACCAGGGTATCGCCGAAATCCTGTTCCTTTACATACCAACGGGAGTCCCAATTTTTGATGACGCCCACACGAAGGCCGTGGGGATTAACTTTCTGTCCCATTTTCAGTCCTCCTCCTTAGTCTCTTTCTTTCAGCGTGAGGTTCACATGAGAGGTACGCTTGATGATGCGGAAGGCTCTGCCCTGCGCACGAGGCTGAACTCTCTTCATGTTCTTGAGAATGCCGGGAGTTACGTAGCACTCAGCAACGTAGAGCTTCTCAACATCCATACCGAAGTTATGCTCGGCATTTGCCATAGCGGATTTCAACAGCTTTGCGATATCGGTAGCCACCATCTTGTTGGTGTTCTTCAGAATCGCCATTGCAACAGCGGCATCCTTGCCTCTGATCTCATCCAACACGATCCCAACCTTGCGGGGAGATACGCGAAGCTGCTTAAGATAAGCTTTAGAAACTTTGTTTTCCATCGTTTATTCTCCTTTCAGCCTGCGCTTATTTACCGTTGTTGGAAGTCTTGGAACCGGCGTGGCCTTTATAAGTTCTGGTGGGAGCGAACTCACCCAGCTTATGACCTACCATGTCCTCAACTACGTATACCGGGACGTGCTTTCTGCCGTCGTAAACGGCAATGGTGTGACCGACGAAATCCGGGAAGATGGTAGAGGCGCGAGACCAGGTCTTCAGGACTCTCTTTTCGCCCTTATCATTCATTTCACAAATGCGCTTATACAGTTTGGCCTCAACGAAAGGGCCTTTTTTTACGCTTCTGCTCATTGTTCATATCCTCCTTTATTTGTCGTTACGTCTCTTGACGATGAACTTGTTGGTGCGTGCCTTCTTGTTTCTGGTCTTATAACCCAGAGCAGGCTTGCCCCAAGGAGTTACAGGACCGGGACGGCCGATGGGAGCGCGACCCTCACCACCACCGTGGGGGTGGTCGCAGGGGTTCATTACGGAACCTCTGACGGTAGGTCTGATGCCCATGTGACGCTTCTTACCGGCTTTACCGATCTTAATGTTCTCGTGCTCCAGGTTGCCGATGGTGCCGATGGTTGCCTTGCAATCCAGACGGACCAGACGAACCTCGCCGGAGGGGAGACGGATCTGAGCCATGCCGTTCTCTTTAGCCATCAGCTGAGCAGCAGCGCCGGCGGAACGAACCAGCTGAGCGCCTCTGCCGGGATAGAGCTCGATGGAGTTGATCAGGGTACCTACAGGGATGTTACCGATGGGCAGAACGTTGCCGGGCTTAATGTCGGCATTCTCGCCTGCGTAGAGAACGTCGCCAACCTTGATACCGTCGGTTGCCAGAACGTAGCTCTTCTTCCCTGCTTCGTCCTGAAGCAGTGCGATATAAGCGGTACGGTTGGGGTCGTACTCGATAGCGGTAACGGTGTTACCGTTTGCGTTGAACGCGCCCTTGAAATCGATGATTCTGTACTTGGTCTTGTTGCCGCCGCCGTGATGACGAACGGTGATCTTACCGGTGTTGTTACGGCCTGCCTTGTGCTTCAGAGTAACAAGCAGGCTTTTCTCAGGCTTACTCTTGGTCAGCTCCGCAAAGGAGGGAGTGGCCATGTGTCTGAGTGACGGAGTAGTAGGGCTATAAGTCTTTACTGCCATTTCCGTTACTCCTTTCTTACATCAAGCTGTCGAAGAACTCGATCGTCTTGGAATCTGCAGTCAGCTTCACGATCGCTTTCTTCCACTGTGCGGTATAACCGTAGTGGTAGCCCATTCTGCGGGGCTTTCTCTTCATGGTGATGGTGGTCACCTTTTCAACTTCCACACCGAAGATCTCTTCCACTGCGTTCTTGATCTCGATCTTGTTCGCATCGTTTGCAACGCGGAAGGTGTACTTCTTCTGCTGGATGTTGGCAATCGCTGCCTCGGTGATGACCGGCTTCTGGATTACATCGTATGCGGTTTTCATTCTGCGTAAACCTCCTCGATCTTAGCCACCGCATCCTTAGCCATAACAAGCTTGCCATACTTGAGGATGTTGTAGACGTTGATTGCGTTCACGGGAGTGGTAGCCACGCCCGGGATGTTAGCCATAGACTTGACGACCTTCTTGTCAGCTTCGGGCAGAACAACCAGGGTCTTGCCGGTTGCGCCGATTGCGGAGAGGAACTGCACCATGGGCTTGGTCTTGTAATCTGCAGATGCGATATTGTCAACGACAATCAGTTCACCTTCAGCTACCTTTGCAGACAAAGCGGAGAACATTGCGAGCTTCTTCACCTTCTTGTTGATGCTGACGCGATAGGAACGGGGCTTCGGAGCGAAGACGATACCGCCGTGAGTCCACTGGGGAGCTCTGGTGGAACCCTGTCTTGCATGGCCGGTGCCCTTCTGCTTCCAGGGCTTTCTGCCGCCACCGGAAACTTCTGCTCTGGTGAGTGCGGACTGGGTGCCCTGACGCTGGTTGAGCAGGTAAGCTCTTACAACAGCGTGAACTGCAGCTTCATTCATTTCCGCTGCAAAAATCTTCTCGGAAAGCTCGATGGTACCAACCGCCTTGCCTTCCATATTTACCACGTTAAGAGTAGGCATTGTTCATTTCCTCCTTTCGCTTACTTCACAGCGTTGCGAACATAAACGATGCCGCCCTTGGGACCGGGAACGGCGCCCTTGACAGCAATCAAATTGTTGTCGGCGTCGATCTTAACGATCTCCAGATTGAGCATAGTAACCTGTTCGTGACCGTACTGACCTGCCATGTGCTTGTTCTTGAACACACGGGAAGGATCGCTGTTTGCACCCATGGAACCAACCTGACGATGTACGGGGCCGGTACCGTGAGTCATTCTCAGACGGTGTGCGTTCCATCTCTTGATAACGCCGCTGAAGCCATGACCCTTGGTGATACCGGTGATGTCGACCTTTTCGCCTTCTGCGAAGGTATCGGCAGTCACGATGTCGCCCTCGTTCATGGAAGCCGCGTCGTCCAGACGGAACTCCTTGAGGTACTTCTTAAAGGAAACCTTGTGGGCTTCGAAGTGACCCTTAACGGGCTTGGTTGCCTTGCGTTCGGAAAGATCGGCATAGCCGAGCTGAACTGCAGAGTAACCGTCCTTCTCTACCGTCTTCTTCTGAACGACGGTGCAGGGACCTGCGTTGATGACAGTAACGGGAATAACCTTGCCCTTCTCATCGAAGATCTGAGTCATACCCAGCTTTCTGCCAATGATGCCTTTTTTCATTGTAAATATTCCTCCTTGGTTATTGGTTGAACCTTATCGGTCCAACGTGACCTTGTTTTGTTTACGAAGCTTAGAGTTCGACGCTGAAATCCACGCCGGCGGGAAGATCGATGTTCATCATTGCGTCTACGCAAGCCTTAGAGGGCTTAATGATGTCGATCAGTCTCTTGTGAGTACGGTACTCGAACTGCTCGCGGCTATCCTTATACTTGTGAACAGCGCGCAGGATGGTGATGATCTCTCTGTCGGTAGGGAGCGGGATGGGACCGGAGACGGAAGCGCCGTTGCGCTTTGCGGTCTCAACGATCTTTTCTGCTGCCTGATCGATCAAAGTGTGATCGTAGGACTTGAGTCTGATACGGATTCTTTCTTTTGCCATGGTTTAGCCTCCTAAAAAATTTTGTTTGTTTTAGTGGCAGTAGGACGGACACCGTTCCGGGCGTTTCATACCCTTCCCTAAAAAAATGCCTTCCTCTGCGCCCGATTTCCGGACATACTCCACAGAAGTTACCCACGCTTTTGCATGGCAATCTACTGCTTCATCGCACACCAAGCGAAGTAGATTTTATCACAGGAAAGGAGAAAAGTCAAGTATTTTTTTCAAAAAAGTTAATATTTTCCCTCTTTTGATTTGTAAACAATTTGTGAACAAAAATCCATGGGATTTTTCTTTCAAAAAAGACTTTACTTTCCGTGTTTTTCTGTTATAATGGAGGTATGAAAACGGCGACGGAATATGCGCCTGAACCCTATATATAATAAGGAAGGAAAACACCATGGAATTCACCCATACCTGCAGTGGGACCTGTTCCCGCTCCATTCGTTTTGAAATGGATGAAAATCATATCGTCACGGGGGTCACTTACGTCGGCGGCTGTAACGGCAACCTGAAGGGGATCTCCAAACTTTGCGAAGGTATGAAAGCAGAGGATCTGATCGCACGGCTGGAAGGCACGAAATGCGGCTTTAAGAACACCTCCTGCCCCGATCAGCTGGCAAAAGCATTGAAAAACGCTCTGGCAAATCAATAAAACCGTAAAGGAGTTTGCTTATGAACACGGCTTACGAGACAGCACTGAAGGAATACGAAAACTGGCTTTCCCACGTAGAGGGAGAGGACAAGGCCGCTTTGGAGGCTATTCGCGGTGACAAAACCGCTATTCTGGCCCGTTTTGCCATTCCCATGGCATTCGGTACGGCAGGGTTGCGCAGTACCATGGATCTCGGTATCTCCCGCATGAACGTTTACACCGTCGCCCAGACCACCAAGGGTCTTGCAGATCTGGTGCTGGAGGCGGGCGGCAAGGAGCGTGGCGTTGCCATCAGCTACGACAGCCGCAACAAGTCCGAGCTGTTTGCCCACACCGCCGCAAGGGTGCTTGCCGCTTGCGGGATCAAGGTCTATTTGTTTGACGGCATCCGTCCCACCCCCGAGCTTTCTTTTGCCATTCTTCATTACGGTTGTATCGCGGGGATCAACGTGACCGCTTCCCACAATCCCAAGGAGTACAACGGCTACAAGGTTTACTGGGAAGACGGCGCACAGCTTCCTCCCGAGCACGCAGAGATCGTATCCAAGGCCGCCGCGGCAACGGATATCTTCTCCGTAAAGCTTGCCGATATGGAACAGGCTGTCAAGGACGGTGTCATCGTCATCATCGGCAAGGAGGCTGACGAGGCATTCCTTTCCGCCGTTTTGAACTGTGCTTTGGCCCCCGACCTCACCGCAAAATACGGCAACGGGCTGAATATGTTCTATACCCCGTTACACGGCACCGGCTACAAGCTGATTCCCGAATGTCTGAGGCGTTGCGGGATCACCAACCTGCAGGTGGTCAAAGAGCAGGCAGAGCCCAACGGTGACTTCCCCACCGTGGCCTCTCCCAACCCTGAGAACAAGGAGTGCTTTGCTCTGGCGGCAGAGAAGATCAAGCAGCAGGGTCTGAACTGCAACATGATCATTGCCAGCGATCCCGACGCAGACCGCGTGGGTCTCGCTCTGCGTGGCAAGGACGGTGAGTTCTTTGCGCTGAACGGCAACCAGATCGGTGCGCTGCTCATCGACTATATTATTAAGGTAAGAAAAGAGAAGGGCATTCTCCCCGAAAACGGCTGTGCCATCAAGTCCATCGTGTCCTCCAATCTGTTCGACGCCATTTGCGACGCTCACGGTGTGGATCATATCAGCGTGCTGACAGGGTTCAAGTACATCGGCGAAAAGATCAAGCAGTGGAAGGCCAGCGGTGAACATACCTTCATTTTCGGTTACGAGGAAAGCCAGGGCTACCTGTCCGACGGCTATGCCAGAGACAAGGACGCCATTGCCGCCGCCATGCTGATCGCCGAGATGGCTTGCTATCACGCCGCCGCAGGCAAGACCGTGGCAGAGGCGTTGGATGAGATCTACGCTACCTACGGCTGTTACAGAGAATCCGTGATCAATCTGGCCATCACGGGGCTTGATCCCATGGGGCTGATGAAGGAGCAGATGTCCGCTATGCGTGCCAATGCGCCCGAAGCGATCGGTGGGCTCAAGGTGGTCCGCGTGAGAGATTACAAGGACGGCAAGGTTTACCATGCAGACGGCAACGTAACGGAGACGGGGCTTCCCTCCTCCGACGTGCTGTACTACGAGCTGGAAAGCGGCGATGCTGTGATCGTGCGCCCCTCCGGTACGGAACCTAAGATCAAGGTCTACATCCTTGCCAAGGGCGAGAACGAAGCACAGGTTGCGGAAAAGATCGGCGCATTCACCGTAGAGATGAAGGCGAAGCTGAACGGTTAAGATAATAGTACGTTTAAGGACCTTTCTTTCGAAAAAGAAAGGTCCTTAAAAATCCCCAAAGAAACCCGATCTCCAAAACCGATGAATATCGGTTTTGGCAGGAAAAGTTTTTGGGAGAGAGTATGAGAGAGGGACTTTTTTGGGGAAGTCCCTCTCTCACTATTCAACGAAATAGATCAAACAGCATGGCGGCTTCCTGGTTGGTGTAGCCGTAGTTTTGCAAGAAGCTCAAGAACAGCTCGCACAGGAAGTAGATCAGTGCGATGACGCCAACCCAAAGCAGGATCTTAGGCAGCAGCATGACCTGTCGGCGCTCCCGCTGTTTTTCCTGGATGGCAAGCCGCTCCAGGGCCCGGTTGCAAAGCTCCACCTTCCGCGCCTGCTCGTCCTCGGTCTCCATGTACTTGTTCTGCTTGTAAGCGGAGGTATCGTGCAGGATCCGTTTGCCCTCGTTTTCCTTGGCAATGGTAGCCTCCAGCCGTTCCACGGACAGGTTTTCGAACTGCCATTCCTTGTCTCGACCGCAGGTGTCGCACATCGTAGCGGTAGAAGGGTTCTTTCTGCCGCAACAGCAAAGCCAAACGCTTTCCCCCGCTTGGGGAAGCACACGGATGGGATGGCTCTCCTCCGCCTTTCGGAAGATGTTCAAGGAACGGTATGCGTCACGCAGATCACTGTCCAGCTCGATAAAGCGTACCGCTCTGCCCCCTGCGATCAGGTTCAGCTCGTCCTTGCTTCCGTCGAAATAGGTGGCGGAAACCAGCTCGATCTGCATTTTCTTGAAGTAATTCTCCGGCAAGGGGATGAACACACCCTCGCCGAATTCTTCACCCGGGAAGATCTTCTTATCTCGTTTACATTCACGGTCCTTGCGAACTGCGCCGTCGTACTTGCGTTGCCCGAAGGTGGCCTCATCCCAGCTGTATCGAAAATCGATCTTCAGGTCCGGGAGGATGGTGCGGTCCTTGTAGATGATCACGCGGATATCCAAGGCGGAAATGGTCTTGGAGGACACCGAGCGCAGGTTCAGGGTGAGAAACAGCTCTCCCGTATCTCGGTCGGATACCACGTATCCATCTTTGATCTCCACGGGGCTGTTTTCGAAAATGGCGCTGTGATCCAGATATTCTACAACGCGCAAGGGACGCAAAAGATCCCGATGGTATTTTTCAAGCTTCTTTTTGCGTGTGTTGCGATGAAACATAATTGCCTCCCATAGGAATCACAAAATAAGGCTGACATCTTGCATTCCCGTAAGATTTATGGTATAATCTGGCTGTTTGAAAGGAAGGTGCGATTTTACATGGAAAACAAAACAAACCGTTTGAAGGATATCGATCTGTTCGTTCTGGACATGGACGGAACCATTTATTTGGGGGAACAAGTCTTTCCCGAGGCGTTGCGCTTTGTAAAGGAAGCGCGCGAGGCGGGAAAACGGGTGATCTTCTTCACCAACAACGCTTCCCGCAACCCTCAGATCTACGTGGAGCGTTTGAACCGTATGGGCTTTGAGGCCGCAAGAGAGGATATTCTCTCCTCCGGGGACGTGACGGCAGCCTATCTGAAGCTGAACCATCCCGAAGAACCCGTGTATCTGGTAGGTACTCCCGCATTGGAGGAAATGTTCCTGGCAGAGGGGATCCATCTGACAAACGGGAAAGACCGCAAGACGGCGGAGACCGCTTCCATCGTGGTGGCTTCCTTTGACACCACTCTCACCTACGAGAAGCTGGACATCGCCTGCAATCTGATCCGAAGCGGTGCTACCTTCTATTCCACCCATCCTGATTTCGTATGCCCCATGGAGGGGAACGCGGTGTTGCCCGACAGCGGTGCTATCTGCGCTTTGCTCACCGCCTGCACCGGGGTGACCCCCAAGTACTTCGGCAAGCCCGAAAAGGAAACGGCGCTTATGCTGGAGCGCACCTACAACGTACCTCCCCAGCGGACTGCCATTGTGGGTGACCGCCTTTACACCGATATCGCTTTGGGCAAGAACAACGGGTTGCTTTCCGTTCTGGTGCTCACGGGAGAATCCTCCATGGAGGACGTGAACGAAGAGAATGCTCCCGACGTGATCCTTGGCAACATCGGTGAGATCTTAGATCATTTGTATTGAAAAGTACCCAGCTTGGTGGCGGGAACGTCAACTCCTGCGGGCAGGATGGCCAACACGGAGAATCCCTCCGTGGGGAACTCTCTGTTGGGAACGTAAGTCACTTCCCCGTCACCCAAGCGCTCCATCATTGCCTCGGCGTTCTTCTTCAAAGGAAGGACGCTTTTTATTCTGCCGTTTCTGACACCGTCTCCCAGGAAGCTGATCAGCTTAGCAAGCTCACCGGGGTGAGGCAATTGATCTCCTCCGGCCTTGGGACGGAAAGCGTATACGGAATCTCCGTCAAGGACGGTAGGGCGGGGAACTACCAGCCCATGCTTCCCTTTGGCAAACCGCATGGGAGGCATGGAAAAGCGGTAGCGCATCATGGCAAAGAACATTCCCAGACACCCTGCGGCAAAATGATCCAGGGGCAGATCGGCGGAGAGGTTTACATAATATTCCCCTTGGGTCATACGGCAACAGCCGTATCCCAATGCGCCGTTGAACGTTTCTGTATAGAGTTCTTCTGCGGCTGTGTCCATCTGCAGTTCCGCGGGAGTGGTGGGTAACAGCTCGGTAAGTGCAAAGTCAGCAAGGGTCTCGCCGCCACCTACGATGCGCAAGCGGTCGGGCAGGAGAGATCCCACGCGGCGCATCTTCACAAGAGTGCTGGCACAGAAGCGTTCGCCATCCTTTTCCCTCAACAAGAGGAAGCGGCTGTGCACAAGCTTCTCCATGGTCATCCCCTCGTTCAGGGAAAGTTCCACACCGTGGGTGGCGTACAGAAGCCCGCAAAGGCCCACCACGGAGTTTCTCATCAAAGAGGCCATGAGGTGCACATCCGGCACGTTTTCGGTCATCAGATAGACCGCATAGTCTTCTTTTGCCACCACTTCCATACGGTTGTTCAACACCTCGGGGGTGGAAAGCAGCTCGGTAAGGGTGAACCGTTCCCCCAGGGACACGTTTTCTTCAAAGGTCTTGAAGACGTTGGCAAGGCGTTCGGAATAGAAGGTCACCTTGGTGATAGGGGTCATCAGCTTGGTTGCCCAGCCGTTGACGCCAAAGATCTCCTTGAGGTACGCCGCCTCCGGGGTAAGCACAGTCTGCGCCTCGGTTTGATTGATCAGATCGCTCATATTTTCATTTCCTTTCATTTCCCAACAGTCTGCCGTTCTCGTTGCCGAGCACGGTCACTTCCGTAACCTCTCCCACAGAAGCGGAGCCTGCGGGGAAGGTACATTCCATAAATTCCTCGGTATGGCCCACGGCCATGCCGTTTTTGATCTTTTCGGTAAGGACACGGACGGTCTTCCCTGTGAAGATGTCCATGATCCGTTTTTTCTGCTCTGCGGAGACGGCGTTCAGACGCGCACATCTGGCTTTGCGGATCTCCTTGGGAACAGCGCCCTCCATCTCTGCTGCAGGAGTGCCTGCACGCTCGGAATAAGGGAAGGCGTGGACGTGGATCATCCCTGCCCTGCGGACAAAGGCCTCCGTGGCCAAGTAGTCCTCTTCCGTTTCCGTGGGGAAGCCTGTGATAAAATCACCGCTGAGCTGTACGTGAGGCAAAGCTTCCTTCAAGGCCATGATCTTTTCCATGGCGGACTCCGCCGTATAGGGGCGCTTCATCAAACGCAGGATCCTTGTAGAGCCCGATTGGAGAGACAAATGCAGGTGGGGCATAAAGTTTGAGGTGTTTTTCATAGCCTCCGAAAAGGCAGGCGTCAGACTGCCGATGGACAAGGAGCCAAGGCGTACTCGTGGCAGCCCTTCCGATTCCAACGCGCCCAAACGTGATATCAGCTCCGGCAAAGGAAGCTTATTGTAGGCGGAGGTCTCGATCCCCGTGAGCACCACCTCACGGTAGCCCGCCTTGACCAGACGGGAGACCTCGGAAAGGATCTCTTCCCCGTCACGGGAACGGGTCTTGCCTCTCAGCGTAGGGATGATGCAATAGGTACACTTACCGCTGCAACCGTCCTGGATCTTTACGTAGGCACGGCAGGTGGAGAACAGGTCGCTGGTCCCGCAGACGCTCATAGGCTCGTAGGGAAGATCTTCCATAGAGGTGACCACGTCTCCCCCTTGGTCCTTTGCAATGGCTTCTGCCACGGCAAGCTTGTTGCCGCAACCGCCCACGTAAAACACACCGGGAACAGACAGAAAGTCCTCCTTTTGGTTCTGGGAGGCGCATCCGATGACCGCAACCTTCCCTCGGGAGGCGAAACGACGGGCAAGCTGGCGGCTTTGCCGTTGGCTTTCCCCCGTAACGGAGCAGGTGTTCAAAAGGTAATAATCGCAATTCTCCTCATCCTTGGTGACAAGGAAGCCCTTTTCCTGCAAGGCCTCCGCAATGGAAACGGATTCATATTGGTTCACACGGCACCCAAGGGTATAGATGCACACCTTTTTCATACCGTTTCTCTCACTTTCTCGTAGGTTTCGCGATCGCAAAGCAGGTTCACCGCCTCCAAAAGTGCGGTGGAGGACAGGGTTTCGGGAAGGTTCAGCGCCTTCGCCAAGGCTTTGCGCTTTACACTTGCCCCTTCCCCGCCCGAAAAGCCGTGGGCATACCACTCTGCGGAGGTGATGCCTGCGCCCGCAGGGGTGGCGGCCGTTTCTTCATAGGGGGAAAGCAGGGGACGTAAAAGCTCGCAATCTAAGCCTTCTACTCCCAAGAGGCCTTCCGCCGAGGGGGAATTTTTTCGTTTTTCCTTTCCGGGCACGCAGGGGGCGTAGACCTGATAGACCTTGCCCTCGTTGAAGATGCCCTTCAGCTTACTGCGGATAAAGTTCCCTGCTTGATCGCTGTCGGTGAGGAAGATCAGCCCTTTTTCTTTGCAGAGACGTTGAAGCAGGGCTTTCTTTTCCTTGTCGTTGAAGACGGAAAAGCCGCCAAGCACGATGATAGGTGTTTCCACAAGGTTGGAAAGGCGGATCTTATCGTATTTTCCCTCTACCACAAGAGGGCAGATCAATCGCATTTTATTTGCCATACATACAGATCCTGTACACCAAGGTTTCCAATGCCGCCACGGAATCTCCTCGCCTTGTTTTGATCCTTGTGTCTGTCTCGGCGATCTCCGTAACGGCGTATTGCAAGGCAGAATAATCGGTGTATCCCAAAGAAGCGGCGGCCTTGCTCACCTTCCACGAAGTCATTTTGTGGTCTGCGGCGATCTGGGCAACGGATCTACCCATATCCATGCCCGCTTTCACCAACAGCATAAGGCGGTAGTTGGAGGCCAGAAAGCCCATGGCCATGGGAACGGCGTCGGGAGTCATTTTCAAGCCTGCAAGAATCCGTCTCGCACCGGGAAGATCCCTTCTTACCATACAGTTGGCTACGTCGAAAAAAACGTGGCTTTCGTTGGGAGAGCAGTAGGTACGCACGTCCTGCTCGGTAACCGTCTTTCCCTCGGAAGCGTCGCAAAGCTTTTGGATCTCCCCCTGAAGGGTATACATATCGTTGCCGCAGTAGGAGGTCATAAAGGCAGGAACAGAGGGTGCGATCTTCACCCCGCGGGATGCGAAGTGGCGTGCCACCCAATTGCAAAGCTTTTCGCCCTTTTCCGGCTCAAATTCCACGGAAAGGCCATAGGTCTCCACGGCGGTGAGAAAAGTTTTGAAGCCGTTTTTCTTTTCCTCGGGCTTGTTTTCCTCGGTTTTCTCCTCTTTTGCGGTATCAGAGCCGCCCTTGGAGCCGTTGTAGTCCCCCGCCCGCAGGAGGATCAGCACCGTGAGATACTCCGGCAGAGATTCAAAAATACGGGCGTATTCCTCCGCATCGGACTGATAGACCTTCTTGGGCTTCAGGTTGCGGATCTCGATGACACGGTTCTCCCAAAGGTAGGGCAAGGCGAAGGTGGCTTCTTCAAAATCCCCTACGGAACGGGTCTCCGCATCGAAGATCTCATAGTTGAATTCGGGAACGGGAGACGACCGGGCAAGCTTGCGAAGCTTATCGGCATAGAAATCCTTGGTGTATTCCTCCGCACCCCAGAACAGGTAGACTCCGCCCAGCTGATTCTCTTTGACACGTTTTTTTAATTCGTCCATGGAGGACGGCTTTTTGTTGCCGTAATAGCTCACGGGATATACACCTCCCCGTCCCGATAAATGATGGTTGACGTATAGAATCGCACATTGGTATGGGAAAAGCCTTCCCAAAGGCTCGTCCCCGAGGGCAGACAGATCAGCTCCGCCTGCAAGGTATGACACTGCTCAAAGTCGGAAGACAGCACCCAAAGATAGGTATCCGTCAGTTCACAGCCTTTTTCTCCCAAAAGGAGAGAAACACCGAAGGCGGTCTTGACGGTTTGGGTCACGGAATCATATTCCAGCAGATCGTTCCCTGCCGCACCCAGGTAGGTGATCACCTCACACCCAACCGCTTCCCCCATGGTGACAAAATCCGTCAGATCGTTGGGACGGCCCTCGTTGTCCGTCAAGGGCAAGTAGAGCTTGGAGACCTTATGATCCCCAAAGGTACTGCACATCCGATTTAAAGAAGCTTCATCCGTTTGAGTCACCACGTAGGAATCCACCTCGTACCCTTCGGGCAATCGATAAGCCGCCGTTTCGTCCCCCAGATCCAGAAAAGCGCCTTTTTTGCCCTGCGAAACGTAGAGAAAGGACTCCTCCGCGGAAAGCAGAACGTATTCCTCGGGAGGGGCAAAGGCTTCCGCCATGGCGCACACCGAAAGGGACAGCACCGAGGTGAGGGAGAAGCACAGAAACAGGAGCACCGCCCTCTTGCGGAACAACAGCATACAGGCGATGGCGGCGCAGGAAAGCAAGACGGGCAACAGCACCCAGGCATCGGATACGTACAGCGTGCCAATGTCCCGCTGTTCAAGGAGGCGGAACAGCCCTTCCATCAATCTCAACGCCTGCCCCGGCAGGAAGGCCAAGGCCGTTCCCAGCCATGGGAACAAGGAATACACCAAAACCGAAAGCAATAACAGCGTAAGAATGGGCGTAAATAAGGGGACGAAGATCAAATTGGAGAAAGGCGACAGCCAGGACAGACTGCCGAAGGTATAGGCGATCACCGGGAAGGTGAACACCACGGCGGAGCAGGAGGTCAAAAGCAAGCTGACACTTCCCGCCGCTATAGAACGCAGGAAAGGGTGCTTTGTCTCACCGATACCGCGGATCTTCTTTTGCAGTTCCGTTATGGGAGGCTCCAACAGAATGATCCCCAAGCAGGACAGGAAGGAAAGCTGCAGGCTCACGGACAGGACGGCGTATGGGTTGAAAATCAAAAGCACCAGAAGCGCCATGGAAAGCAAGGTCAGGCCGTCGGTCTCCCGCAACAGCATTTCCCCTACCAGCATAAATCCAACCATCACGGCGGCACGGACGATGGAGGGAGAAAAGCCCGTTAAGAAGCAATACAGCAAAATAACGGCCAATGCCAGGATCTCCCGCAAACGCTTGCGGAAACGGCAAGCAAACAGCAATTTCCGAAGCATGGCAACCAGCACGGAAAGGTGCAACCCGCTGATAGCCAGCAGGTGGGAAAGCCCCGCATTGCGGTAGGCTTCGTTCACCTCGGGGGTCAGTAAGGAGCGTTCCCGCACGGTCAAAGCTTGCGCCACCCCTGTGGAGCCGTAGGGCTCGTAGAGGGTCTTGCAGTTTTCTGCCAACCAATAGCGGATGGAAGAAACAAAGCCTTCTCCCCGCTCATGGGCGGAAACGTATCCGTTGGCCGTCAGACGGACGGTGGACGCCCGCTCCGAGGGGCGGGAAAGGTGGGAATAGGTCACTTCTGCGGTGACTTGATCCCCGATGGAGATCAAGTCCTCGTGGGTGCAGTACAGGCGGATCTTGGTGCCTTCGGGAAGGGAGATCCTGCTTTTTTCCACTTGGATCTCCAAATACTTGCTCTCGGTGGAAGAGCCGTTTTCCGTCACGGTACCTTTTACGGTATCCGATTCCCCAACGAAGGAGGAATAGTTCTCGTAGGGCAACGCCCGCAGACACAGCCATCCCGCACCCAGGGCAAGTCCCACCGCCACGATGGCGGGGTACAAAAGGATCTTCTTCCCTTCCTCCGCCTTGAAATGGGCGATGGCGTACAGCCCGCCAAACACCAGGGCAAGTGCTGAAAACAGGATAAAAACCACCGCTTCCCATCCGTTTTCCGCGAGAAATGGCGTGGCGATGCCAGCCGCAAACGCCAACGCAAAAACGGAAAGGAAGCGGTTCTTCAGCATATAAAATTACGCAAGAGATACGGGCAGCTTCTTACCGCCCAGAATGTGGAAGTGGAGATGCTTTACGGACTGGCCGCCGTCCTCACCGCAGTTGGTGATGACACGGTAACCGTTTTCCGCAAGACCCAATTCCTTTGCGATGTGAGGGATCACCTTCAGCACCGCAGATACGGCGGAGATGTTCTCCTCGGTGACCTCCTGGATGGAAGCAATATGCACCTTGGGGATCACCAACACGTGGACGGGTGCGTTGGGGTTGATATCGTGGAAGGCGTAGACGTTTTCGTCCTCGTACACCTTCCCCGAGGGGATCTCCCCTGCGATGATCTTACAAAACAGACAGTTTTCCATTTGATACTCCAAACATTACTTCAGCATGGATGTGATGGTCTCTTCCGCTGCGGCCAAAGCTTCGGGCAGTGCCTCGGGGTTCTTACCGCCGGAGGTGGCACTGTCGGGACGTCCGCCGCCGCCACCGCCTACGATGGGAGAGATCTTCTTCAGCAGATTGCCGCAATGGACGCCTGCGGAGAGGGCCGCCTTACCGCAGGAGGCCGCCAGCTGTACCTTGCCGTCCTTGACGGTTGCCAGCACGAACACGGCGTCGGGAGCCTTGGCTACCAGACCGTCCAGAGAGGTACGGAGAGCGTCCATGGGAACGTTTTCGAAGGAAGCGGTGACCAAGCGTACGGCGCCGACGGTCTTTGCGGAATGCAAAGCGGATTCCAGCTTGCCGCCTACCTGCTCACGCTCAATGCGCTCCAGCTCCTTCTTCTGCGCCTTCAGCTCGGTCTGCAGAGCCTCGATCTTGTGGAGGATATCCTCTGCGCTGTTTGCCTTCACGGCGGACTGCACCTGAGAGAGCAGCTTCTGATCCTCGTGCATCAGATCCAGAGAGTTATAGCCGGTGGAAGCCTCGATACGGCGGACACCTGCGGCCACGGAGGACTCGGACAGGATGCGGAACAGACCGATCTTGGCGGTGTTATCGGCGTGAGTACCGCCGCAAAGCTCCTTGGAGAACTCACCCATGGAGACAACGCGGACCTCGTCGCCGTACTTCTCGCCGAACAGAGCCATTGCACCGTCTGCTCTGGCCTCGTCGGGAGTCATGATCTTGGTTACCACGGGGTAGCCTGCCAGGATAGCGTCGTTGACAAGCTTTTCCACCTTCAGGATCTCATCAAGAGTCATAGCGGTGGGGTGAGAGAAGTCAAAGCGTGCCTTGGCTTCGTCTACGTAAGAGCCTGCCTGCTGAACGTGTACGCCCAAAACCTCGCGGAGGGCGGACTGCAACAGGTGGACGGAGGAGTGGTTTCTGCGAATAGCCTCGCGGCGAACGCCGTCGATCTCTGCGGTGCATTCACCCAAGGACAGCTCACCGGATTCCATTTCGCCAAAGTGGAGGTAAACACCCTCGGCGGTCTTCTTCACGTTGTCCACGCGGAAAATGCCGTTTGCCTGGCGGATCACGCCGGTATCGGCAACCTGACCGCCCATTTCTGCATAGAAAGGAGTTTTATCCAGCACCACCACGGCCTTGCCGCCTGCCAGAACGGACAGGGGCTCGTTGCCGCTGACGATGGTGATGATCTCGGTGTCGTAAGTATTGTTTTCGTAGCCAACGAACTCGGTGGCACGGGTCTTGTCGATGCCGCCCACGGAATCGTCCACCCAGCTCATATCGCCCAAAGCGGCACGAGCCTCACGGGCACGCTTCTTCTGCTCCTGCATGAGGGCACGGAAAGCCTCTTCGTCCAAGGTGAGCCCCTTCTCGGCAATGATCTCCTTGGTGAGATCCACGGGGAAGCCGAAGGTATCGTAGAGACGGAAGATCTCCTCGCCGGTGAGGGAGGTTCTGCCTGCGGCAACGGCTTCCTTCACCATCTTATCCAAAATACCCAAGCCTGCATCCAAGGTCTGGCTGAAGCGCTCCTCCTCCAGACGGATGATCTTGCGGATGTATTCCCGGCGGGTCACCAGCTCGGGATATGCCTCGCCGCTTTCGTGGATCACGGTGTCGCACAGGGTGGACAGGAAAGCGCCCTGAATGCCCAGCAGTCTGCCATGGCGTGCGGCACGGCGCAGGACACGGCGGAGAATATAGCCTCTGCCCTCGTTGGAGGGAAGAACGCCGTCGCTGATGAGGAAGGTGGCGGTACGGATATGGTCGGTGATGACACGGAGAGAAACGTCCTTATCGGATGCGGAGCCGTCGTACTGAACCCCTGCCATCTCGCAGACCTTCAGCATGATGTTACGGACGGTATCTACCTCGAACAGGTTGTTTACGTCCTGCATAACAACGGCCAGACGCTCAAGACCCATACCTGTGTCGATATTGGGGTTGGCAAGGCGGGTGTAGTTGCCGTTGCCGTCGCCATCAAACTGGGTGAACACGATGTTCCAGATCTCAAGGAATCTGTCGCAATCACAGCCCACCTTACAGTCGGGCTTGCCACAGCCGTACTTCTCGCCGCGGTCAAAATAGATCTCGGAGCAAGGGCCGCAGGGACCAGAGCCGATCTCCCAAAAGTTGTCCTCCTTGCCCATGCGGGTGATGCGGTCACGGGGGACGCCAACCTTTTCCCAAACCTCGATGGCCTCGTCATCCTCCAGATACACGCTGGGGTACAGGCGGTCTGCGGGGATCTCCAGAACCTGAGTCAAAAACTCCCAAGCCCACGGAATTGCCTCGGGCTTGAAATAATCGCCGAAGGAGAAGTTGCCCAGCATCTCAAAGAAGGTGCCGTGGCGGGCGGTCTTACCTACGTTGTCGATATCCAGAGTACGGACGCACTTCTGACAGGTGGTCACACGCTTGCGGGGCGGAACCTTCTCCCCGGTGAAGTACTTCTTCAGGGGGGCCATACCTGCGTTGATCAACAGCAGGGAGTTATCGTCCTGGGGTACCAGAGGGAAGGAATCCATCTTCAGATGGCCCTTGCTCTCAAAGAACTCCAGGTATTTCTTACGCAATACGTTCAAAGAAAGGGGTTTCATGTTTTGTCCTCATTTATCTTTCGTTATGTTTCTTCTTCAGTGGATTCTTCCTCGAAAACGCCGCCGATCACGTCGCCTGATTCCTCATTTGAGCTTTCCTCGGGCTCTTCCGGCAGGATGACGGTACCGTCGTCATGCATGAGCATGATCCCCAGCTCATGGCAGGCCGTCCAGCAAGGGGACTCCATGGGGGTGAACACGGTGAGGATATCGGGATGCTCGGTCATTGCGTTTTCGGAAAAGACGCATTCTGCTCCCAAACGCAGGGTGGCAAGCTTGGAACAGCCTCGGAAGGCATAGTCCCCGATGGAGACCATAGCATCCCCGAAATACAGCTTCTCCAGACTTTCGCACCCGGAGAAGGCGCGGGCACCCACGGACACAAGGTCATGGGAGTAATACACCTTGGTCAGGGAGGTGCACTGGTTAAAGCAGTAGGGAGGGATGGCGGTAACGGCCTCGGGAAGGATGACGGTTTCCAGAGAACTGCACCAGGAGAAGGCCTTGTCCCCGATGGAGGTGAGGCTTTCCGGCAGGGTGACGGACTTCAAGGCGGTGCAATAGTAGAAGGCGTTTTCCTCCAGGGCTTCGATGCCCTCGGAGACCACAACGCTTTCCACGGGAACACCTTCGTAGAAGGCAAGTCCTGCGATGGAACGCACGGGAAGACGGCCGATCTTGGCGGGGACGATCACGTCCACCTCTTCCCCAAGATAGGCGGTGATGATCACGTACTTGTCGTACACGTCGTAGGCGTACTCGTCGTTCTCACGGGATTCCACAAAGCCTGCGGGAGGCTGTGCCACTTCCGTTCCGTTCACGTAGGCCTTCAGCTGTTCCAAGGCAGACTCCAAGGAAAAGTTACAGCCGGACAGGGAGAAGACGAGCAACGTCAGAAGCGTTACCAAAAGGATACGCTTCCCCAAAGGTCTTTTCCACACAGAACTCATGAGCATTCCTCCATAAAAAATTGCAACACCAAAAAGGCCTTATACAGCCATTCTTCCATGTATTATATCACTTCCTTTTGCATTTGTCAATTTTTTTATGCGATTTTGATTGACAATCCGCTAAAAAAGAAGTACAATAGAGAAAAGAAAAAAACAAACTGTGAAGGATGGAGTATCTTTTTATGAACAAGGAGCTTTTTACCTCGTACAAGAATTTCTACCGCCATCAGCTGTTGGACGATTGTATCCCCTTCTGGATGCAGAGCGATCTGCTGGACAAGGAGTACGGCGGATACATCACCTGCATTGACCGCGAGGGCAAGCAGTACAACATGGACAAGTCCGGTTGGTTCCAGGGCAGATGTCTGTGGACCTTCTCTACCCTGTGCAACCGCTACGGCAAGAAGCAGGAATGGGTAGACGCCGCTCAGCTTGGCGTTGACTTCATTGAGAAGCACATTGCAGACGCAGACGGCAGAATGTATTTCACCTTGGCCCGCGACGGCAGCCCTCTCCGTAAGAGACGTTATATGTTCACCGAGAGCTTCTACGTGCTCTCCATGGCTGAATACGGCCTGATGACCGGTGACAAGACCTACATCAAGAAGGCAGAGGATTGCTTTGAGAACATGCTCCGTATGTTCCGCGATCCCGCTTCCGATCCCTTTAAGATCACCCCCAAGAGCTATGCGGAGACCAGACAGGAAGTGGCAGTAGCCGTTCCCATGGTATTGGTGTCCTCCGCTCAGCTGCTGCGGAGATGCGATCCCGAAAAGGCTGATTACTACACCGCCATTGCCAACGAGATGGCTGACCGCATCATCAACATCCACTGGAAGCCCGAATTGGGTTGCGTTCTGGAGACCACCGGTCCCAATGGTGAGTTTATCGACACCCCCGCAGGCAGATGCATCAACCCCGGCCACTCCATGGAAAACAGCTGGTTCCTGATGAACCAGTACCTCCACACCAAGGACGAGAACCTTTTGAAGACCGCTCTGAAGATCTTTGAGACCGCTTCCGATTGGGGCTGGGACAAGGAATACGGCGGATACATCTACTTCACCGACGTGAACGGCAGACCTCCGGAACAGCTGGAGCACGACATGAAGCTGTGGTGGGTACACGACGAAGCCCTCATCGGCGCTCTGCTGGCTTACAGCATCACCGGCGAGAAGAAGTATTGGGATCTGTTTGAGAAGGTACACGCTTACTCCTTCGGTCACTTTGCGGACAAGGAATGCGGCGAGTGGTACGGCTACCTCCACAAGGACGGCACCGTTTCCCACACCCAGAAGGGTTCCATGTGGAAGGGTCCCTTCCATTACCCCAGAATGCTGATGAACATGGAAATGCTCTTCGAGCATCTTGAAAAGGGCGAGCAGGTAGTTTCTCTCCTGTAAGCTTCCCTTGCTTTGAGGACAAGACCGTCCCCGTTTCCCTTTGCGGGGAGGCGGGGGCGGCTTTTCTATCACTTAACGGAACGTGAGGTGTTTGAAAATGACATTTCTTTATAAAGTCCTTTCCGTATCGGAGGAGGTCTCCCTTTCCCCTGCGGATCAGCCCGTAGATCCCATGCTGTGGTCCTTGTTGATGGTGGGAGCATTTGCGGCGGTGCTGGTGGTGATGGTGGCGTTTCTGAAGATCGTGAGAAAAAATAAGGATCCTTATCGATAATTTTTTCGTTTCCCTTTGCAACCAAAGCCCTCTCTCAAAGGTATTATTGGTAGAAGGAGGTGGCATATACGCATGCAAGCAAACGATCGTTACGAAGCAGAGCGCTTGGTGGAGGAATACGCGGACATGATCTACCGTCTTGCGTTGATCCGCACCAAGAGCCCCCACGATGCGGAGGATATCATGCAGGAGGTCTTCCTGCGGTATCTGAAGGCCCATCCCGTGTTCGAGAGCTCCGAGCATGAAAAGGCCTGGCTGATCCGCGTAACGGTGAACCGTGCAAACAGCTTCCTTTCTTCTGCGTGGAACAGACGGACGCTGCCCTTTGACGAGGCTGTTATGGCAGAACGCGGCGAAGAAGAGGAAGGATGCGCGGTTCTGAACGCGGTGGCTTCCCTGCCCCTTGCCATGCGTACCGCCATCCATCTGCATTATTTTGAGCAGATGACGGTGAAGGAGATCTCTTCCGCCATGGGGAAGAGTGAATCCGCCGTGAAATCCCTTCTGTTCCGCGGGCGGCAATGCCTGAAGGAGCTTTTGGAACCATGAAAGGAGAAACGGAAATGATGGAAAGATATCAAAAAGCTATGGGGCGGATTCATGCGCCCGCAGATACGAAAAAGAAGTTGCTCGGCTCTACGACACGTCCCCGCAGAAGCAGAGCGGCAAAGCTACTCCCCGTAGCGGCCTGCCTGCTGGTTTTGGTGGCAAGCTGTGCCGTCTGGGTCCTGACGGAGACGGGCGCTTCCCTCCTGCCGGTGGGCAGCTCCTACGATGAGATCTACGATACCTGGTACGCACAAAGGGAGGACAGGCTCTCCATTCTCGGAGGAGGCGAGATAGCCGGAGGAGGGGGCGGCGACACGTACGGAGACACTACGATCATGGGCGGCGTTTCGTCTTCCCCTTCGTTCGACTATTCTGCCTCCGACCCCAAGGATTATTACGAGACCCATTCCCAAACGGAGGGGGTCAAGGAATCGGATCGGCAAAAAACGAACGGAAAATTTTTGTGGCGTATCGACGGCAAAACGCTGTACACCTACCGCCTGGCGGGAGAGGATTCGGAGCTTGTATCCGACCTGCCCCTCCCCGAGGAGGCCGGGTTTGGGAGCGAGATGTTCCTGTTGGAAGGGCGTCTTGCGGTGATCACCCGGTGCTACAAGGTACCCGGGCTCCGTTTTGGGGAGTATACCCGGGTGTATCTCTACGACCTGGACGCCGCTACGGGCATTCCCGTTCTCACAGAGGTCTTCACTCAAAGCGGATATTATCAGGACAGCCGTATCCTGGGAGATACCCTCTATATCGTTACAGATCACAACGGTTACGTGGGTGACCCGGAGGTAGGAGAGGAGATCCCTCCCGAAACGTATATTCCCACGGTTGGCAAGGGTGCGACAGAGCGCGCCTTGAAGCCGGAGGAGATCTACCTCACCCGGGATATCCCCATGGGACGTGTGGGGCTGTGGTTCTCCGTGGTCTCCGCCATCGATCTGAAGGGCAAGGAGATCCTTTCCGCAAGAGCGATTCTCGGCAGTAGCTATACTCTTTACGCATCCACGGAGAATCTTTACCTCTTTGCCCATGCCGACGGAACCAAGACCAAGGTATTCCGCTTCGCAATGGCGGGAGAAGACACCGCCCTCACGGGTTCTTGCCAAGTGAAGGGAACGCTTTTGAACCAATTCGCCGCAGACGAGCAGGACGGATGCTTGCGGTTGGCTACCTCCGTGAGCTGGAGCATCCGGATCCGCAAAGAACATTTCTCCAGTCAATTCAACTGCGTGTACGTTCTGGACGAGGATCTGCAGATCCGGGGTGCTCTGGAGAAGATCCAGCCCGAGGAACGGATCTATTCCGTAAGGTTCTCGGGAGATCTTTGCTATCTGGTGACCTTCCGGCAGATGGATCCCCTGTTTGCCATTGATCTTTCCGATCCTTCGGAGCCCAAAATCCTCTCGGAACTGAAGGTAACGGGATTCTCCTCTTACCTGTACGAGTACGGCGAAGGATTGCTTTTGGGGTTCGGTGTAGAGGGAACCGAGAACGGCAGTCTGACGGGGCGAAAGCTTTCTATGTTTGACGCCTCAGATCCCGAAGCCGTAACGGAGATCACCAGCCTGAAGGTCAGTGACGACTGGGGGATCCTCTACGACCACAAAAAGCTGATGATCAGTGAGGAACGGGGACTCATCGGCATTCCCTTGGACGGCTATCAGCTTTACACCTACGATCGTGAAGCAAGGGAATTCGTTTTGCTGGGACACTACGAGCTTTTGGGAAATGACGTCCGCGGCCTTTACGCCGGGAAGTATTGCTATCTCGTCTCCGGGATGGGAATGACGGTGGTAGATCTTGACACCTACCAAGTGGTAGCGAAGATCGAAATTACGGTATAACGGATACGGAAGAAGGCGCGAAATGCGCTTTCTTCTTTTTATTTCCTATCAAAAGATTGACTTTTGGGGAAAGATATGATATTCTGTTATGAACGCAATTTCCAAAAAGGAGGGTATGCAGATGGGAAAGGAATATCCCCATGCGGGGCACCGCGAGCGATTGCGGGAAAAGTTCCGCACAGGCGGCGAGCAGGCTTTGACGGAAACGGAATTTCTGGAATTGATGTTATTTTTCTCCATTCCCAGAGTGGATACTCGTCCTTTGGCAGAAAAATTGATAGAAGCCTTCGGTTCACTGGACGGCGTTCTGGCGGCTTCCCCCGAGGAGCTGCGAGGCTTTGCCAGCTTAAACGGCAGTACGGAGGCGCTGTTCGCGGTGATCCGCTGTCTTACGGAGCGTGCCGTGCGGAGGATGCGGGATTTTGACTTCCGTGATGAGGAGTTCGTCCGCGCCTATCTCCCCGGGCAGTTTGCGGGATACACCAAGGAGCGTGCGCTGTTGTTCTATCTGGACAGCGACGGCAGCTTGCTTTGCAGGCAGACGGCCATGAGCAGTGAGGAAAACGCCGTTCAGCTTACTATGCGCGCTGTGGTGGAAACCGCCAAGAAGGCGGGAGCTTCCGCCTTGATCATGGCCCACAACCACCCCAACGGACGGGCAGTCCCCTCCGGCGCGGACGTGGTTGCCACCCGTAAAATGCGTGAGGAGCTGCTGCGGGAAGGGATCCTGCTGTTGGAGCATTACATCGTGGCAGGCGGGGAATGCGTTCCCATGCTGGAATCCCGTGCTTCTTTGTGACAAGGTCACAGCCACGGTGTTTTATCGCGGGTATAATGAACGTGTCAGGGAGGAGAAGGTTCTTCCCTACGGATATACAGAAAGGTTTTTACACTTATGATGCTTGAATTGAGAGACGTTTCCTACCGCGCCGAGGACGAAACCGGCGTCAAGGAGATCATCAGTCACGTAAATTTACAGATCGACGAACGGTTCGTCGCCTTTACCGGCCCCAACGGCGGCGGTAAATCCACCCTTGCCAAGCTGATCGCGGGGATCTATATTCCCACCGAGGGACAGATCCTTTTGGACGGCGAGGACATCACCAACCGCTCCATTACCGAGCGTGCGAAGATGGGGATCAGCTTTGCCTTCCAGCAGCCCGTGCGGTTCAAGGGGCTGACGGTCCACGACCTCATCTCCATGGCCTCCGGGAAGAAGCTTTCCGCGGCGGAGGCTTGCTCTTATCTTTCCGAGGTAGGGCTTTGCGCACGGGAATATATCAACCGCGAGATCAACGCCAGCCTTTCCGGCGGTGAATTGAAGCGTATCGAGATCGCCATGGTCATGGCAAGGGGCACAAAGCTTTCTCTGTTTGACGAGCCCGAGGCGGGGATCGATCTTTGGAGCTTTAACAATCTGATCTCCGTATTTGAGAAGATGCACCAAAAGATGGGCGGTTCTATCCTCATCATCTCTCACCAGGAGCGGATTTTGAACATCGCTGACCGTATCATCGTCATTGCCGACGGTAAGATCAGCAAGGACGGCACGGCAAAGGAGATTCTGCCCGCACTGCTCACCGCCAAGACCTGCTCTGCATTGACCAAGTCTTTATAAGGGAAAAGGAGGTTGTTTTATGGCACTGGACGCCATTCAGAAAAATTTGCTGAAGAGCATTACCGATCTGGAAGACATTCCGGAGGGTGCATATAATATCCGCTCCAACGGCGGACTGGCGGGGAGACATACCACCGCCAACATCGACATCGTTACCAAGACGGACAAGCCCGGCATTGATATCATCATCAAGCCCGGCACGAAAAACGAACGGGTGGACATTCCCGTTCTGTTGACGGAGACGGGGCTGGACGAGCTGGTATACAACGACTTCTTCATTGGGGAAGGTGCAGACGTGCTCATCGTGGCAGGCTGCGGCATTCACAATGCGGGCGGTCTCAAGTCCGAGCATGACGGTATTCATTCCTTCCATCTTGCCAAGGGCGCCAAGCTGAAGTACGTGGAAAAGCACTACGGCGAGGGGGAAGGCACGGGAGAAAAGATCCTGAACCCCACCACCGTCATCGAGATGGAAGAGGACAGCTATATGGAGATGGAAAGCGCTCAGATCAAGGGCGTGGATTCCACCTTCCGTACCACCAAGGCCACTCTGGCAGAGGGGGCTACTCTGGTGATCCGCGAAAACATCATGACCCACGGCAAGCAGACCGCCACCACGGATTTCACCGTGGATCTCAACGGCAAGGACAGCGGATGCCACGTGATCTCCCGTTCCGTGGCAAAGGATGAATCCCACCAGCTGTTCCTTTCCTGTATCAACGGCAACGAGAAGTGCAACGGACACACCGAGTGTGACGCCATTATCATGGACGACGCTTCCGTCAGTGCCGTGCCCAAGATCAACGCCAACCACGTGGAGGCAAGTCTGATCCACGAGGCCGCCATCGGTAAGATCGCCGGGGAACAGCTGATCAAGCTGATGACTCTGGGGCTTACGGAAAAGGAAGCGGAGGAGCAGATCGTAGGCGGGTTCTTGCGCTGATATGGACAAGCTGTTTTTTCTGCTTCTCATAATAGAAGGCATTGTCAGCGTGATCTGTTTTTTCACCTTCGGGCTGGATAAGCTTCTTGCCTGCAAGGGAAAACGGAGGATCCGTGAACGGACGCTCCATCTGTGGATCTGGCTGTTTGGCGCCCCGGGAGGATTCCTTGGAATGTGCGTATTCCGTCACAAAACCTTACACGCCTCCTTTTGGTTTTCCGCCGCGGGAGGTCTGGTGGTACAGCTTTTGTTGCTTTTCGGAGCCGCATTCTTAGCCTATTCATAAAAGTCAAGCCGTTTGTTTGTGCAATTCCGCCAAACAAGCGGTTTCTTTTTTGACGTTCGTGCAGTTTTTTTATAAGAGATTGGCGATTTTTCATTGACAAAAAGGAGATTTTATAGTAAAATAACAGTAGAAACAAAGAAAGGAACGGTTTTATATGAAAGTTATCACCATCGGACGGGAATACGGCAGCGGAGGCAGAACCATCGGCAAGCAGGTTGCAGAGGCCTTGGGGATCCCCTACTACGATCGTGAGCTGGTGGACAAAGCGGCAAAGCAATCCGGTCTTGCCGTGGAGGCCATTGAGGAAAACGATCAGGTCGTTACCCGCTCCTTTTTATATGATCTCGCCATCGGAACCAGCTACGGCTACGTAAATTCCGCGGGAGTTCCGCTGGATCTGAACACCCAGGTATTCCTGGCTCAGAGAGAAGCCATTCTTGAGTTTTCCCAGTCTCCCTGCGTGATCGTGGGTCGTTGTGCAGACTACATTCTCCGCGACAGAGACGACGTTCTGAAGGTGTTCATTTACGCCGACAGAAAGGCAAGACTGGACCGCATCGTGAAGGAATACGGGGAAGATCCTGCCAAGGCGGAAAAGCTTCTGGCACAATCCGATAAGCGCCGCGCAAGACATTACGAGGAATTTACCGACAGCATTTGGGGTGCAAGACGGAACTACGACGTGATGCTCAACAGCGCCACCTTCGGCCCCGAAACCACGGCGAAGATCATTTGCGACCTTGCAAAATAAGAAAGTATTTACGAAAGCGGACGGACGACTGGCCGTTCGCTTTTGCTTTTGAAAGGCGGTGAACACCGTGTATCTGGAATCCTTTACCCTGCCCGACGAGAAAACGGAGACGGGGTATATCATTTCCTGCGGTAGGGACGCATACAAATCCATGATGTCCTGTTATCCAAAAGATCTTTATCCCTTTAAGGTGTTCCCGCCCAAAGAGCTGACCAAGATCACCTTTGAGCCAATCACTATTTTTTACGGGGGAAACGGGTCCGGAAAATCCACGCTTTTGAACGTGATGGCGGAAAAGCTGGGGTTGGAGCACGACTCCCCTGCCAATCACACCCCGTATTTTGAAGAGTATCTTGGGTTTTGCAAGTATACCCTGCGCTACGGGCAGAAGATCCCCAGGGGAAGCTCCATCGTGACCAGCGACGACGTGTTTGATTTCCTTTTGAACGTCCGCGCCATGAACCAAGGGATCGACCGCCGTCGAGAGGAATTGTTTGCGGAATACAAGGCAAGCCGCGAAGACGGCTTTACGTTGCGCTCCCTGGAGGATTACGAGGAGCTGAAGCGGCACAACGAGGCCCGCGGCATGACCAAGAACGCATACACGGTAAAGCGCCTGCCTACCGCTGCAACCACCCAATCCAACGGGGAAAGCGCCATGGCGTATTTTGGGGAAAAGATCAAGGAAAACGCTCTGTATTTGCTGGACGAGCCGGAAAACAGCCTTTCCGCTTCCCTGCAAAAGGAATTGGCCCGTTTCTTGCTGGACTCCGCCAGATTTTACGGTTGTCAGTTTGTGATCTCCACCCACTCCCCGTTCCTGCTTTCCATAAAAGGAGCGAAGATCTACGATCTGGATCGCCGCCCTGTTTCCCCGGTAAGCTGGACACAGCTGGAGGCCGTGAGGGAATACTACGAGCTGTTCAAAAGCCACAGAGAAGCCTTTGAGGGCGTGAAAAAACCTTGACAAACCGTGGTTTTGGTAGTATACTGTAAAAAATTAAAGAACGAATGATGAATAAGGGGAGGAGATCTCCGTGGACCCTTTACAATATGAGCAGGGATTTTTTCGCAGAAAAAGTCCCGCTTCCGGCATATTCGGTTCCGTATTGGTCGTTTTTGTTCTGTTGATCCTTCTCATCGTCCTGTTTGTGCTGAAAAGCACCTTGGGGCTTTTGAACGGCTCGCAATTGACAAAAAGCGTGACGACAATGCTGGATGACCGTTCCTTCAGAGAGCAGTTGGCGGAAACCATTGTCGCCATAGCCCCTGAGGACACCTTGACCGTAAAGGACGTGCAAAACGTCATGCAGGAGGAAAAGATCGCAGAAGCCATTGGACAATTGGGCTCCGAATGGTTCAACGAGATCCTCGATACCGACACGGCTGCCGCGCTCGATCCTGTGGATGCGGTTATTGTGGTTCTTAAAGATGATGACCAAAAGCAGCTTTACGAAGAAGCTTTGGAGATCGCCATGCGGGAGCTGGACTGCAGCGACGCGGATCTTCACGAGGCGGCCGTTTCTTTATCGGAGGAGATCGGCTTTGAACCGCCTTCCGGAAGCAGCGATAACCTTGAGATCATCATTGCGGTTTTAGACGGCAGTCGTGAAAAGGTACGTACAGAGGCTGCAGAGGTCTTTGAAGTTGTGGAAGAAATCAGATCCGATATGGGCGGTCTTCTTTCCGTTTTAAGCGCACTGAAGGCATTCTCACGCACCATTACCTTTGTGATCGTCAATATCCTTTTAACGCTGGTTTTATACGGTTTCATGGTTTTGCTCCAGAGGAGTCTTTGGAAGCCCTGCTATTATCTCTGCGTTCCCTATTTTATTGTGGGCGTTGCCTTGATCTGCGTGAATTTTGTGGATTTCGGTTCACTTTTAGTCTCTTACGAATTGCCTTCGTTTGCGGAAACCGCTATCCGAGTTTTGAAGGATTCCGCGCTGTCCACCGGATTGATCGGTGTGGGCTTTGGCTTGGTATTGATCGTCATTGCCGTCACCGTTAAGATCGAAATCAATACATATCCCAATCATAAGGAGGATACCAAACTATGTTCTGTCCCAAATGCGGAAGCATGATCGAAGACAACGCTACCCATTGCGCCATCTGTGGTGAAGAAGTAGCGGTTCAAGAAAAACCCGCTGCCGACACGGATGTACAGAGTGATTATTTCGGGGAAGATACTTCCGGATATGCCACTCCTGCCCCCGTTAAGAAGCGCAAAAAGCCCCTGCCCAAATGGTTGTTACCTGCGGCAATCGGCCTTGGCGTGCTGGTGATCGCACTGATCCTGTTCTTTGTCATCACCTCCAGCCCCAAGACCACGGTGAAGTCTGCACTCAGCGGATTCGACGACGCTATTCTGGAGAACGAGCTTTTCGACTCCATGTTCTCCACCCTGGAAGAGTTCCATATGTTTGCCGACATTCAGCAGATCTATGGTCCCGAGGGCCAGGAAGGTCTTACCGATCCTATCAAGCTCGACATTTACAGCGATGGCTCTCAGGGGTCCGTCATTGTAGATGCCATGGGTGCGCAGTTTGATATCCACGCACTCACCGACCCCATGACCTTAGTCGTGGGTGCCGGGGACAATGCTTACGGCGTGGTTCTGGAAGGACTGCAGGAAGCGTTTGAAAAATCTATTTTCCATCCCGATAGCGACAGCAAGTATGCCCTTGATATGAGCGAGGAAGATCTGGAAGCGTTGGAAGAAATGTTTGCTTCCTACGAAGAAATGCTCACCGAGGGCGGAGACGACGAGTTGACCGAATACTTCAACGATTACGGCGATCTGCTCTTGGATCTGATGTGGGAATACGGCGAGATTGAATCCGAGAGAGAGGACGGCAACAGAGTCGTTACCATCACCCTGGACGAGAAGTCCACCGCAAAGATCCTGAAGGATTTCATCAAGGAGCTTTGTAGCGATGAAGATCTGATCGCATACCTGGACGAGAACGTTCCCATGGAATCTCTGGCAGAGACCGGAATCTTCACGGCCGACAGCAGCTGGGAAGACGTTATGGAAATGCTTGAGGACTATTCCGGTGAAATGATTAGCGCAGTGAAGAGCTTGGATTTCAAGCTTGCCATCTCCGTTACTGCCTCTCCCGTGGCGCACAACCTGAAGGGTGTTGAAGTAAAGCTTACCGTTGACGGTGTTTCCGTGAAGGCGGGCATTGTTTTCGAAGGCAACAACATCACCATTTCCGTCAGTGCGGCAGGCTCCAAAGCGGTTCTTGCGCTGGAAGAGACCGAGGACGGTTGGGTCGTTTATGCCAAGGCTGCCGGGCAGAAGATGTTTGAGGCTGAATACAAGGAATCCGATGAGGGCTGGTCCTTCGTTGTAGAAACCATGGGCGAGACTCTGTTGGACGTTGAGCTGGAAAAGAAGGACGAAAGCTACACCTTCAACGTTGCGGTTTACGATCCCGATTCTTACAGCTATTACGAATCCGACTCCGATTCCGATGCGCCCACCTTTGCACTCAGCCTTGAAGGCGAATACGTGGAGGAAAAGGGCGGCTACAGCTTTACGGTGGAAGAGCTGAGTGTCAGCCAGGATGGCTGGACGCAGACCATCGAGATGGACGCAAGATTCGGCTATTATACCGACTTCGATATGCCCGAGGTTCCCGAATACGAGAATCTTTTGGAGGCTGACGAAGAGACCATCGACGAGCTGGTCGAGACCTTCACTGCACTCTTTGAAGGCGCTTTCGGCGGCATGATGGGCGAGGCTGCTCCCGATTACGAATATTGATCTTACAATAGAAAAAGCCTTTTGCACTCGTTGCAAAAGGCTTTTTTACGTTGTTTTACAGGTGTTGAGAAAGTAACCACTCCAGAAGGGTATCGTCGGTGTAGGCGTAGTTCCATGCGTCGTGGCCCACGCCGTAGCAGATCTTCAGCTTGGCGTTGCCGCCCCGGCTGTTGATGGAGGTGAGCATCTCCACGCTGTCCGAGATAGGAACGCAGGTATCGCAATCTCCGTGAACCATGTAGATGGGAGTATTGAGCAGATTCCCCACGTTCCAGTAGATGCCGCTGCCGCAGACGGGCATCAGCGCTGCGAAGGTGCCCGGACGTGCCATGGCGAACATCCAGGTTCCCGTGCCACCCATGGAAAGGCCTGTGAGGTACACTCTGGAGCGGTCCACGGGGTATGCCTCCAGAATAAAATCCAGGAAGGCGGACAAGGATTCGGTGTAAGAGCCCCAATAGGCGTTCCCGATGCACTGGGGTGCAATGAAGATGAAGGGGTATTCCTTGCCTTCCTCGCGGACGTACTTCATATAGCCGTGAAGCATGGCTTGGTGGGGATCCTGCACACGCTCCCCTGCCCCGTGGAGGAAGAACACCAGGGGATATTTTTTGTCTGCGTCATAATCCTTGGGAAGGTATTCGATATAGTAAAAGGGATGGTGGCCTTCGGCCTGCCATTGTTTTTGTACGTACATAGCGGTTTCCTTTCTGTCTTACATGGCTTCCACGGTGGTTTTATAATACTGCTCCTGGAAGGCGATAGCGTTATACATTTCCGCGGCGGTATAGGTCATTCCAAGGGGGGCGGCAATGAGCTTGTCCTCCACGTCGTTTTCACGGTGGGCGATGCCGATGACCATAACGGTGCATTCCGCTACGGGAGTGCCGATGCCCAGGACGTACACGTCCAGCTCTTCCCCGTCACCGCCTAAGACGCCGGGAATATAGCCGTAATTGATGGGATAGTGAAGGTCGTATTTTTCCTTGTGGTGGATATAACCGATGGGACGGTCGATCTCCACGCGGACGGTCTTGCCCAGGTAGGAGCGGACTTGCGTTTTGCGTTCTTCGTAGGTCATGAGAGCCCTCCTTTGTTTTTTACAAGGGTAGTTTACCACTTTGGAGAAATGATGTCAAGGGGAAGATCTGAAAAGGTTACAGAGAGGAACGCAAAAAGAACCTTTCTTTTTCGGAAAAAGAAAGGTTCTTAAGGTTACGGGATCCCAAAGGGACGGAGTTCCTTTGGCGGGGGGGGAGGGGGCGGCGCCCCCTTTGCGCTCTTAGCCGTGATGCTCTTTGGCGATCTTGCCGCGAGCGCTGACCTTCTCCTCGGGCTTGATCTCCCCTGCCTTCAGCAGAGAGAGCTTAGTGAGGAAGGGGCCTACCAACTCGTAGATCAAAACGGAGAACAGCGTGATGTTGGCCACGATCATACCGGGAGCTCCCAAGGTCTCCGCCTTCATGGCCATGCCCAAGGCAACGCCTGCCTGGGGGAACAGGGTGATGCCCAGATACTTGATGATGTTGGGATCACACTTGGTCCAAGTGGAGCTCATGCGAGCACCGAAGTACTTACCAAGGCAACGAGATGCGATATAGACAACGCCGATGAGGACCACCAGCCAATCGGAGAATACGGAAAGCTCCAGCTCAGCGCCGCTGAGGACGAAGAACAGGATGAAGAGGGGGGCAGTCCATCTGTCCAGACGGTCCATCAATTCCTCGGAAAAATCGCAGAAGTTGCAGAATACAGTACCCAGCATCATGCACACCAGCAAGGAGGAGAAGGCAACGTGAACGCCGCAGATCTCAAACTCCAGCATGGACAGAGCCACGGTGAGAAGCACGAAGGTGACGGACATGGCGAGACGCTTGGAACGGGAATGGAAGAACCGCTCGAAGAAGGTAAATACCATACCCATCACAAAGCCCAGCCCCAGGGAAAGGAAGACCTCCAGCAGAGGCTCTACCACCACGGAGAGAAGATCTACGCTACCGCTGATCAACGCCTTTGCAACACCGAAGGAGCAGGCAAAGAGCACCAAGCCCACGGCATCGTCCAGAGCAACGACGGGAAGCAGAACGTCGGTAACGGGACCTTTGGCCTTATACTGACGAACGACCATCAAGGTTGCGGCGGGAGCGGTTGCAGACGCCACGGCGCCGAGGATGATGGCGGCAGGCAGGGGCAACAGGTCGGGAATGAGGAAATGCAAGCCGATCAAAGCGGCGTCTACAAGAATGGTGGTGAACACAGCCTGCCAGATACCGATGACAGTGGCCTTCTTGCCGATCTGCTTCAATTGAGACAGACGGAACTCGTTACCGATGGAAAAGGCAATGAAGCCCAAGGCCACGTCGGGAATGAGGGAATAGGTCTTGATATCCTCCATGCTCACAAAGCCCAAGCCTTCTACACCCAAGGCACCCAAAAGGTAAGGGCCGATGAGAATGCCTGCAACCAGGTAAGCGGTAACGGCGGGCAGATGGACCAGCTTGGCAAGACGAGACAGCATAAGCCCCGCAAACAAGGCTATGGAAAGACAAAGCAGGATCTGCATAATATGCCTCCAAACACATACAAAAGTAAAATGCAAAGCATCCTTATCGCTTTGCATTTTCAATGGCAGTATAGTCTTTTTCTGTCTGTTTGTCAATCGGTTTTTTGTAGAAAAAACGCAAAAAAAGCACCCCTGAATTTGTTGATAATTCAGGGGTGCGGGTGTTTATGCGGTTAAGGACCGTTCAAGATTACTTTCTCTTGCGGATGATGACCACAACGATCACTGCGATCACTGCAACGCCTGCGATCACGCCGATGATGATACCGATGGGAGCACCGTCCTCAGCGGGAGCAGGGGTAGAGGTCTGGGGAGCAGAGGTGGAGGGAGCGGGAGCAGAGGTCTGCTGTTCCTCGGAGGACTCTGCGGGCTCTTCGGAGGGGGCTTCCTCGGAGGACTCTGCGGGTTCTTCGGAGGATTCTTCCTCGGAGGACTCGGGAGCTTCTTCCTCGGTCTTGTAAACCTCCAGCCATCCTTCCGCATACTTGAAGGTGTAAGCGGGAAGGTCTACGGGAGTGGTGGCGTTGAAGATCTGAGCGCCAAGGATCAGCTCCAAGTAAAGATCGTACAGCTCCTGGTTGGCGGTATTGTCGCCGTTGTAGTAGAAGGTGAAGGCGAAGCCGCCTGCGGGAATGGTGATCTCGTTCTGGAAGCTGGTATCCACGGAAGCGAATACCAGGTTGTTACCTGCTTCGATCGCCTTGCCGTCCTTGTCGCAGACCACGATGTAGGAATAACGGAGGTTCCCCTCGGAGGATTCCAGAACACGGTCTTCCGCCCCTGCGGGGTAAACGTAAAGCTGGCCGTCCACGTCGCCCTCGTCGATGGCAACGCCGTTCTCTTCGGTGATAGGCATATTCAGCCACAGCTCGGATTCGGCACCGGACTTACTGTGGATCACGAAGCCTGCGTTCTCCAGCTTGGTCTGGCCTTCCACGCCGCGGAATTCTTCCACGTCAATGTTGTAAAGGTCGATCTCGTCGCCAACCTGAGCAGATGCGAAAGCCTCATAGCCTGCCTTGTTACCGTTCAGACCGATGATGTAGCCGCCTGCGGGACAAACCACGTCGGACTTGACGCCTGCAGGTCTGCCAAGGGTCAGGTGCAGTTCAACGATGCGATCGTAGCCGTCAACCACCGCAACGGCAAAATAGTTCATATCCTTGGATTCCCCGATCCCGAGGGCAGTAAGTTCGGCAACGGTCATATCGTCGCCCGCAAGGATCACAAAGTAAGCGTCGTGGATATAGCCTGCGTAGTCCAGAATGATGGCATCCTCGGGAAGTTCGTCATCCTCCGCAGAAGGAACCAGCACCAGCATTCCTGCTACCATAAGCACGGCAACGAGAAGAGAAAAAATGCGTTTCATGTTCTGTAGCCTCCAATAAAAATAGGGTTTTACCTGTTTCGTCTGCGATTATTATATCAAACCGAATCGAAAATTGCAAGGGCTTTTGAGCATTTTTTACATTTCCGAGATAACTTTAAAAGAAACGGTAAAAAAGAAGCCTCCCCCAAAAGGAAAGCTTCTTGAACAAACTTATTTGCGGATGAACAGGACACCCAAGGTGTTTCTGCCGCAATGGGAGGAAATGGTACACCCCGCACGGGTGACGTACACATTCTTGAAAGAGGCGATGGACTTTACCTTTTCCACGCAGGACTGATAAATGGCCTCGTCACAGCCTGCATGGGTGATGAAGATATGGTCAAGCTCTACGCCGGAGGCGTCCCCAAGCTGATCCTCGATGTACTTGAGAAGCACGGCGGCAAACTTCCCGCGGTACTTCTTGCCCACCCCCATCTTGCCGTCGTGGACGGTGATGCAGGGCTTGAGCTGCAACAGGTTGGCGCCGATGGCCGCCACAGCGGAGCATCTGCCGCCTTTGTAAAGAAATTCCAGATCGTCCACAATAAAGGAAGCGCTGACCTTGGGAGTCAAATCCGTGCAGGCTTTTGCGATCTCGGAGGCGGACTTTCCTTCCTTGATCATCTCCCCTGCCGTCACCACCAAAAGTCCGCCGCCGGTGGAAAGGTTGCGGGTATCCACCACGTAGACGTCCTTAAACTCGGAAGCCGCCAAACGGGCGTTGTTACAGGTGGAGGACATCTCTGTGCTGATGGTAAAGAAGATCACGGCGCTGCCGTCTGCAGTATGCGCAGCGAAAAAATCATAGAAATCGGCAATGTTGGGAGCGGCAGTTTTGGGAAGCTCCTTGGTCTGCTCGTAATGACGGTAAATGGTGTCGGGATCCATCTCCGTGCCGTCGGCATATGACTTGCCTCCCAACGATACGGTCAAAGGAAGGATCTTTAAATCGTAACGGGCGATCAGCTCTTCGTTCAGATCGGTGGTACTGTCGCTGGCGAGGATAATGTTTTGCTTCATAACCTTTTTCCCTTCGTATGTTATGCGGCACGGGGTGTGATAATCTAATTATAGCACGTTTTTTCCGTTTCGTCAAGATGGGACGAAGGGTTTTCTGTCAAATTACGTCCGTTTCTTTTTCACGGAAATCCTGTTCCCCAACGATGGCAATAAGCTCTTCTTTTGTCTTTTTCTCGTCGCTTGTGGAATAGCGGACGTGGAGAATATCTCCCTCGCGGATCTCTTTGCCTCCGTGCTCATCCACCTCGGCACGACGTTTTTCGTCATGCTTGACAGAAAGAACGAACAGGTTGGCAGGCCAGAAGATATCACGGATCTGTTTGCCCACGGCGAAGGAATTCTCCTGCACGGTGACAAAGGTATCGATGACCTTGGGATCCACCTTCTCATTGTTCTCCTCGACACGGCGCTCCAGCACCACGTCGTTGATAGACGCCGCACCGAACAGCTCGGGAATCACGAAGGCGAGAGAAGCTGCCACCACCACGGGCAAGAGATTCTCCGAACAGCCCAAAGCCTCCACAGCAAACAGAATGGCGGTGAGGGGTGTTTTCATCATGCCGGAAATGCAAGCGGTGATGCCCAGCACCAGGATCATGGCATACTGCTCCTCCCCTGCCGCGAAAGCAAGGGCTTTTGCCAGAATGGAGGCCACCAGAACCCCCAGCGTCATGATGGGGATAAACAGACCGCCGGTGATGCCGTTGGCGTTGGCGGAAAGGGTCAGGGTGGAGCGGACCAGCAACAGAAGCAGCAGCATTCCCAAAGCCACTTTACCGTCCAGAAGCTCCAGGATCAAATGGTGACCCGTGGAGATAAAGGAGGAAGAGCAAAGACCCAAGACCAGCGTGACAGCAAAGACAAGAAAGATCTTGAAGCCGTGGGGGATCTTTTTCAGCGTTCCCGCAAAGAAGGCGGAGACCACGCGGTAGTATTTTAAGAACAGAACGGCAAACAGGCCTACGGCAACGCCCACCAGGGCGGGGATCCAGATATCCTTTGCCGCCAGAACGGGAAGATCAAAGGCAGGGAACAGACCGATGTCAAGCCCCATCAGCGGGGAAAGAAGCTCGGTGGTGATCCTTGCAAACATCACGGAAGCGGCGGAAACGATGACGATCATAGGAGAGATCCGTTGGTGTGCCTCCTCGATGGCAAACAGAATACCGGAAATGGGCGCACCCGTTGCGGTGGCAAAGCCTGCGCAGGCGCCGCCGGTCATGGAGTATCTGTCCCAGGCACGGTGCTTTTTGGCGAAGGAGAACACCGTTCCTCTGCCCACGGCGGTACCCATCTGCACCGCAGGGCCTTCGTTGCCCAAGGGGACGCCGATGAGGAAGGTGGTAAGAGACAGGAAAAAGATGCCTAAAAGGTTCTTCAGCCAGCCGAAGGACAAAATGCCCCGCAGAATGCCGATAGAGGTAGGAATGCCGCCTCCGCGGAGGTTGGGAACTTTTTTGTAGATCAGCGCAAACAAAAAGGCGATGCCCAGCAAAGCGATGACCACGGCGGGAAGCAGGTAAAGACGCTCGGAAAGAGCCTCGTAGCCCCATTGGGAAAGAGAGATCACGAAATGGGCGCAAAGCTTGTAAAGCAGTACCGTCAAAGCTGTCAGAATGCCTGTCAGCCCGCCGAACACGAAGGCGGGGACTATGAAGTTGAGGAGTTGATTTTTCAGTGTTTTCAGTTTCATGGGAAGACTCTTTTACCGTTGAGATTGATAGGCGTATTATAGCACATTTCCACGGATCCTGCAAGAGGTTTTGGCAAATTGCGGGAAAAGCATTTGGAGAATGTATGAAGTTTTTGCACGGTGGTGAAGAGGATTTTTTCACTATTGACTATTGACAAAGAGATTCTTTCATGTTAGAATAGGTCGAAAAATAAATAGTCTTATCAAGAGTGGTGGAGGGACCTGCCCTTTGAAGCCCGACAACCTACCGTTTGGCAAGGTGTCAATTCAGCGATATTTGATCGAAAGATGAGAAGTTTTTTGTGGGAAGCCCCGCTCTTGGAAGATGTTCTGAGAAGCGGGATTTTTTAGTCCCGGGAAAGTGAGAAGTCATATGAGACAGTTTTTTACCAGCGAATCCGTAACCGAAGGTCATCCCGATAAAATATGCGACCGTATTTCCGACAGCGTGCTGGACGCCATTCTGGCCCAAGATCCCACCGCCCGCGTTGCCTGCGAGACGGCTACCACCACCGGCTTGATCCTGGTGATGGGTGAGATCACCACCAACGCCAAGTTCGACGCACAGGAGATCGCAAGAGAGACCGTTCGGGAAATCGGCTACGATCACAGCGATAAGGGCTTTGACTGCGATACCTGCGGCGTGATCGTTTCCCTTCACCGTCAGTCCCCCGACATCGCCATGGGCGTTGACCGTTCTCTGGAGGCAAAGGAGGAAGGCGGCGACCGCTTTGACATCGGAGCCGGCGACCAGGGTATGGTGTTCGGCTACGCCTGCAACGATACTCCCGAGCTGATGCCCCTGCCCATCTCCTTGGCACAGCAGCTGGCACGCCGTTTGACCGCTGTACGCAAGCAGAGCATTCTCCCCTACCTCCGTGCAGACGGCAAGACCCAGGTCACCGTGGAGTACGAGGACGGCAAGCCCGTTCGTCTGGATGCCATCGTTGTTTCCAGCCAGCACAGCGCAGACGTGACCTTAGAGCAGATCCGCGGTGACATTATCCGTGAGGTCATCACCCCCACCCTGCCTGCAGAATTGGTGGACGAGAACACCAAGATCTACGTCAACCCCACCGGACGCTTCGTGATCGGCGGTCCCAACGGTGACTCCGGTCTTACCGGCCGTAAGATCATCGTGGATACCTACGGCGGTTACGCACGCCACGGCGGCGGTGCTTTCTCCGGCAAGGACCCCACCAAGGTGGACCGTTCTGCCGCTTACATGGCACGTTACGTTGCCAAAAACGTGGTAGCCTCCGGTGCAGCGAGCAAGTGTGAGGTGCAGATCGCTTACGCCATCGGCGTGGCAAAGCCCGTTTCCGTTCTGGTGGATACCTTCGGCACCGGCGTTGTTTGTGACGATCAGCTTTCCGAGGCTGTGGCAAAGCTGTTTGATCTCCGTCCCGCCGCCATCATCGAAAAGCTTCAGCTCCGCCGTCCCATTTACAAGGCAACCTCCGCTTACGGTCATTTCGGCAGAGAAGACGAGGGCTTCCTTTGGGAATGCACCGATATGGCTGAGGCGATCAAGGCCGAGCTGGGTATTTAAACGGTTGGATGCGTTTGAGGCGCGGCCTCAAGCGCCGCTTAAAAGCCTTTCTTTGGGGAAGAAAGGTTTTTAAGAATTTTCAAAGAACCCGACTTTGCCCCAAACTGTCGTTTGGGGATCATAAAAAATCCAATCAAAAGCAGAGAGCTCCGTTTTTTCACAGAAAAGCGGAGCTGTTTTTTGCGAAATAATTATGAAGAAAAATTGAAAAAAGTGTTGAAATTTTTCCTTTGTGTGCTATAATAGATATGATTGTGGCGAACACAGAAAGGAAGGCGTTATTCATGAGTGAGCAGATCATGCGGGAAGGATTCAGTAACGAGACCTATATCCGTTTACAATCCCAAAAGATCAAGGATCGTATAGAAGAATTTGGCGGCAAGCTTTATATGGAGTTTGGCGGAAAGCTTTTTGACGACTACCACGCCTCCCGTGTGTTGCCCGGGTTTGCCCCCGACAGCAAGCTTTCCATGCTTTGCTCCCTGAAAGATCAAGCGGAGATCGTGATTGCCATCAATGCTTCCGATATCGAAAACAACAAGTACCGCGGGGACATCGGTATCCCCTACGATAAGGAAGTTCTTCGTTTGATCGACAGCTTCCGTTCCGTGGGGCTTCACGTGGGGAGCGTGGTGTTGACCAGATACACCGGTCAGCACGCGGCCATTACTTTTGAGAAGAATCTTTCTTCCCTGGGGATCAAGGTGTACCACCACTACCCCATTCGCAACTACCCCTCCGACGTGGCGCACATCGTCAGCGAGGACGGCTTTGGCAGAAACGATTACATCGAGACCACCCGTTCCCTGGTGGTGGTGACCGCTCCCGGTCCGGGCAGCGGAAAGATGGCTACCTGCCTTTCTCAGCTTTATCACGAGCATAAGCGGGGCATTCGTTCCGGGTATGCAAAATTTGAGACCTTCCCCGTTTGGAATCTGCCCTTGAAGCACCCCGTGAATCTTGCATACGAAGCGGCTACGGCAGACCTTTCCGACGTGAATATGATCGATCCCTACCATCTTGAAGCCTACGATCAGATCGCAGTGAACTACAACCGTGACATTGAGATCTTCCGTGTGCTTGACGCTATGATGTCCAAGATCTTCGGCAAGTGCCCCTACAAGAGCCCTACGGATATGGGAGTCAACATGGTGGGCAACGCCATCTACGACGACGAGGCGGTTTGCTACGCCGCCAAGCAGGAGATCATCCGCCGTTATTACAAGACTTCTTGCGCCAGATGCAGAGGCAAGGCGGAGCTTTCGGAGATCCGTAAGATCGAGCTTTTGATGGATGAAGCGGGGATCAAGCCGGAGGACCGTGCTCCCGTGCCCGCCGCTAAGGCGGTGGCAGAGCGTACCGGATTGCCTGCGGTGGCTATCCAGCTTCCCGACGGGCATATCGTAACGGGAAAGACCACGGATCTGCTGGGCGCTTCCTCTGCGGCGCTGTTGAACGCTTTGAAGTACTTTGCGGATATTCCCGATGAGGTCATGCTCATCTCCCCCGAGATCATTGAGCCTATTATGCATTTGAAGACGGAGCATTTGGGAAGCAAGAATCCCCATATGCATACCGACGAGCTGCTGCTTGCCCTCTCCATCTGTGCGGTCAGTGACGATTACGCAGAGCGTGCCATGCAGGCCATCGGCAAGTTGAAGGGTAGTGAGGTGCATTCCACCGTCATTCTGGCCCACGCCGACGATAAGCTGTTCACCAAGCTGGGCGCTTACGTCACCTGTGAGCCCCAGTTTGAGGATAAAAGCTTGTATCATAAGTAAATTCCACAGAAGTCCCGTGAATAACGGGGCTTCTTTCTTTTTTTGTGTAAAAAGGTATTGACAAAGCTGGTTTATTGTTGTAAAATGGTTTACAGAAAGAAACCTTCCTTGGAGGAAGATCCGTTATGTTAGAGATCAACGGGTTGAACAAGCATTACGGAAAGACCGTGGCGCTCAAATCCCTTGACTGCAAATTGGAGACCGGTGTCTACGGGCTTTTGGGCCCCAACGGCTCCGGTAAGACCACGCTGATGAATATTTTGACCGCCAATCTCAAAAGCGACGGCGGGACAGTTCTCTTTGACGGACGCGAGGTCGGGGGGAACGATAAAGCCTTTCGCAGGCAGATCGGGTATATGCCCCAGTACTGCGGGATGATCCCGGGATTTACCGTTTGGGATTTTTTGGGTTACATGGCGACGCTGAAGGGCTTGGAGCGCAAGCAGGCGGCGTTTCAGATCGAAACGCTTCTGGGACGGTTCTTTTCGGAGGATGTGAGGGATCAAAAGATCTCCTCCCTCTCCGGCGGCATGAAGCAACGGGTGATGCTGATCCAGGCGTTTCTGGGGATGCCCAAGCTGGTTCTGTTGGATGAGCCCACGGCGGGATTGGATCCCATGCAGAGGATGAACGTGAAGATTTTTATTGCGGAAAACGCCTGTGATAAGACCATCCTGATCGCCACCCACATCATCAGCGACGTGGAAAGCATTGCAAAAGAATTGATCTGTCTGGAGAAGGGTGTCTGCATTTTCAAGGGTGCGCCCGGCGAGCTGGCGTTGAAAGCGGACGGCATGGTATGGCGTTACGCCGATGTCCCGGGAGAAGCCCTGACGACGGGAAGCCGGGTGCGTATTCTCTCTGCGCGGGGAGAAGGCTCGGAGGTCTGCTATCGGTTACTTGCTCCCCAAAAGCCTTTCCCAAAGGCAAGCCCTCTCCCTCCGACTCCCGAGGACGCCTACGCCCTGCTTTACGGAGAACGATATGAAGCTGATACGATTTGAGCTTTTGAAGATAATGGTGAGCCGCGGTTTTTTGGGAGTGGCGGCGGCCTTGCTGGTGCTGTCCGGGGTGTTGGGGTATTTTTCCGCCCGTGAGCCCCGCTACGATCCACGGGAAACGGACGCCATCGTGGAAAGCTATCGGGTCGATCCCGAGGAGACTTTACGGCAGTACGAAGCCTTGGAGAAAGAATACGAATCTTATCGCGAGCTGCTTCTCTCGGAGAGTCTTCGGCCCTCACAGCCTCCTGCTTCCGTGGTACGCTTTGAGCAATATCGGCTCGCCTTCGATAGGATTTTGCGCCAAGAGCAATATACGGAGATCCTCCGCGACGCCATCCGCAATCTGGAAAAGCAGGGTACGGTGCTTTCGGGAGAGCTGGCGGCGGTGAATCGGTATCTTTTGGGAAGGTACGAAAGAAACCTTTCCCTGCGGTTGGGAACGGAAAGCATGGAGGGGCTTACGGGGCTTTATAAAGCGATCTCCCTTTTATACCTTCCTTTGATGCTGTTTGCTATCTTTCTTGGCGTGACCGCGGTTTATTCCCAGCGGGAGAGGGGAACGGAGACTCTGATCCACGCTTCCCTTTTGGGGCGGGCCGCTTCTTCTGTGGCAAAGGCGGTAGCCTCCGCGTTGGTCTGGAGCTTGGTTTGTATTTTGTCCCTGCTGCTTGCTGTGGGAGCGTATTCCGTAAAAAGCGGGTTTTGGAGCTTCGGAGGATATCTCCAGGAATGTGAAGCGTTTATGCTCTTCCCCATCCCGCTGACGGTGGCGGAAAGCCTTCTGCTCCTGTTTGGGCTGATCTTTGCCTGCGGTCTGGCGTTCTGCGGGATCGCCGCGTTGGCGGGAAGATATTGCAGAAACCGCGTGTTTCCCATGGCAGGCACATCCCTCTTGCTTTTGACGGGCTTACTCCCCCAGCCGCCGCAGGCGGGAAGCCTATTGCGGATCTTGCCCGCCGCCAACCTGTTCGACGGAAATAAGGTGTTTGCCCACCTTTACCCGGTGGTGGTAAGTGATACGCCTTTCTACGGAGGCTTTTTCGTATTGGCGGTCTATACGGTGGTTCTCTTTGCCATCTGGGGGCTCTTTATTGCCCTCCCCGTCAAAGCCATGGATCGGAAGGGACGAACCCTTTCTTTGCCCAAGCTGCCCCGCCGCCACACCGTGGGAACCGTTTTGGGCTACGAATGGAAGAAGCAGTTGTTTGCCAACAAGACATTGTGGCTGTTGTTGGGAGCAACGGTTTTGAAAATTGCCGTTTCCTGGAATACCCTTGCCTACGAGCCCACCTACACCGACGAAAAATACCGCACGTATATGCTGTCCATTCAGGGCCCCTACACCGAGGAAAAGCGGGAAACGGTACAAAAAGAGCTGGATGAGCTCTACGGACTGATGGCAATACGCTCCGAGATGGAGACCCGTTACCGCAACGGGGAAATCTCCCGGGAGGAAATGGGGCGTTATCTTTCCGCATTTTACGAAGCGGAGCATAACGAGAAGGCGCTTTTGGCGGTTGCGGAACGGCTGGAGGCGCTGCACACCCGCTATACGGCCGGGCAGGCCGCCTTCGTGGTATACGACGTTGGATGGAAACGGTTGCTTGCCCAAAGATCCGATCTGCTTTTCCTTCTTTTGATCATCGGCGCCTGCTGTGGGCTTTACGGCGACGAATACAGACGGGGAATGCACAGCCTTTACGCCACCTGCGCTTACGGTGCCGCCGAAAGATCCAAGCGGTGCTTCTGCGTTGGGTTTGCCGCTGTGACGGCAGGTCTGTTCCGTTGTATCGATCTGTTTGTTTTATGGAGGCAATCCTTACTGCCGCTATGGAACGCCCCTGCCTGCGGGCTGGGAGGGTTTTCCGTACTGCAAAACGCCCCGTTATGGACGGTGTTTGCCGCCACGGTATTGATCGTCTTTGCCTTCGCCCTGGGAGTTTCCGCCGTGGTGTCGCTATTTTCCCGCTTAACGAAAAACAAAGGGATCGCCTTCCTGCTTTCCCTTGGTTTGCTTTTTCCTTTTTCTATGCTGATCTTTTGAGGTGTTTATGAAAAAAATATTGCTGATTAGCCTTTTTGCCCTTTTGCTGACCGCCTGCGGTGCGGATTATTCCTATTCTATTCCCGAGGAGCCTTCTGCGGAAAACAAAGAAGATTTTCGGTTGGAGGAAGCTTCCTTCCTATCGTCCTATTATCTCTCCCTTGGAGAAGCGGGTCTGCAAAGGCTTTCCGAGGGCGGGCCGATCCGCTGTCTGCTGGGAAGGCATGGGAATCTGCTGTGTGCCAACACCCCGACACGGATGATCTTCTGCTATGAAATCGAGGAGTATGTCCAGCAATTGATGGCATACAACAAGCTGACCGGGGAATTTGCCCCCGCCTGCCAGGACGTGATGTGCTCTCACCGGGATTGTCTGTTTTCGGTGGATTACAAGGTGTTCGGCGGGGGGCAGCATTTGTATTTCCTTCCCCATACGGGGGACGGCGGTTACTATATGTCGGAGCTTGACGGCACGGATCCCAAGGCGCTCCCCCTGCCCGAAGACGCTTACCTTCACATGGAGACGGAGGAGGGCCTGTACTGGGAGAAAACGGAGCTTATAGAGGAGCGGGCGTACTATTCCTTGTGGCTGTATTCTTTTTCGAACGGAGAGAGCCGTCAGATCGCACAGCCTGCGGAAAACGTGTCCTACTACGTTACAAAGGACGGTGTTTATCTCCACGACCTTATCACGCTGACGCTGTACAGAATAGATCCTTCTGCCGAGGAAAAGACAAAGGTGGCCGAGGGTGTGATCTCCCTGGCAAGCTTTGGGGGACGGCTTTACGATTACGATCCTACCACGGGAGCTTTCAAAAAGCTTTCGGAGGATGGGTTTGTGACCGTTGCCACCATACAGGGGGTATTCGACTACTGGATCAGTGAGGGGTATATCTATTTCTTCCGGGAGGATCGGGCGTTCATGGACTCCGTTCGGGAGGATCGGGAGCTTTATCAATACCTTTCGGAGGACAATCCCACCTGCGGCGGTCTATACAGGATCAAAGAAGGAGACGGGGAGCCTCAATTGCTGTGCAGGCTGAGCCACGACGGAAAGCCTGCTTTGATCGAGCATCTGTTTGCAGACGGAGAGGTGTTGTACGTTCAGTATCGGGATTACGAAAGCTTTTTCAACAGATACAGCGAAAAGCGGGGTGAGCCCGGCCTGGCGATCCTGGATACAACTACCGGCAATTTTTTGGAGATCCCGGGATAACGCCAATTTTTAAGGGGACTTTCTTTTTCGGAAGAAAGTCCCCTTAGTTGCGTTTTTATTGAATGATGAGGTTAAAGGTAACCAAGAACAGGTCCAGGGCGACCAGGACGGCCTCCATGGTGATCCATTTCTTGGGGTTCTCCCCGAACACTGCCATGACTCCGGAGACGCCTACCAGCAGGATCCCGCCCACGATGAAGGACAAGGTGGGAATGCGCTGGAGAGACAGCCCTGAGGACAGGGTGGCGGGCAGGAAGAACATGGCGATGATGTTAAACACCGCCGTTACCGACAGCAGGATCCCCGCGGTGAGGGAGGTGGGGTCAAAATGCTTTTTCTCCATTTTTTGCCTTTATTCGTCGATATAGAAGGTCCACATACATTCGGTATGAACGGTGTCCCCTGCGGACATCATGTCCTGGGCTCTGCCGTCCCACTTGGAGAAGTAGAGCTTGTTGGAGTTGGTGTTCATATCCCAGAAGAATACCTTGGAGCCGTTGTCGAAGTTGTTACAGCTGGTCTCGGGGGTAAGCACACGAACGTCGAACTTGTATTTCTCTCTGCCGCCGTAGCCCCAGATCACACATCTGGTTGCGGCGTTGCCGCTGTACTGCTTGCCGGAGTAGTCCGCCGCACCCACCTTCAAGGTCTCCGCCACGAAGAGCAAGTCTTCGTCGTCCATGAAGGCACAGTAGAGGCCGTACTTCTTTTCGATGGCGAACATACAGGTATAGGACAGACCGTAGTATGCGTCCTTCAGGTATTCGTAGTCCACCGCAAGCTTGATCTGAGGACCTACCACGGTGTAGGTACGCACAGCGTTGGCGTAATGCTCGTTTTCGGAGTAGCCGTTTGCCGCATCCCCCCAATAGAGCTCTGTGGTCTCTACGATCTTCAGGTTCTTCACGCTTACGGATTGACCAACGGAAAGGGTGATCTCTTTGTTGGTATCGCCGTCGTAGAGCTTCAAGGAGGTCATCTGCTCGTTGTCGTGGTTACCGCCTGACCATTGGGTGCTGCCCTTCTTTTCTCCTACGCGGTAAACGTATTCCCAGTCGGTGGAACCGCTGACGAAGGAATGAAGGGTGCCGTCCTGCTCGGTGTACTGCCATTTGCCCAGGTTGTAGGTGCCCCAAGCAGTCTTATGGAGGGTCATATACAGCGTGCCGCCCTCGTACTTGCAGGTAACGCCGTACTCCGTCTGGCTGTTGCGCTTCAGGGTCATGTCGTAGGAGGTATAGATTTGGATATTGTCGGAGGTATCCATGTCCTCAAACTCCTCGGTCACGTCGCCTCTGCCGTCGTGCTCGATCACGGGCTCGTACTTCTTGTAAAGGTCGTGCTTTTTCAGTACGTGCTTTTTGATCAGCGCATAGTCCACGGCGTTGACCTTGCCGTTTCTGTCGGCATCTGCCGCCTTTTGTGCGGTGACGGAAAGAGTAGCCACCTTCAGCACGTAGCGTTTTGCCAGCATATAGTCCACGGCGTTCACTTTGCCGTCACAGGTCAGGTCTCCGTCCAGGATCACGGTGTAGGTATGCAGAGCCGTTTTGCCGCTCTTATCGTACTTGATGACCGTGTCCCCTGTCATCAGGTTGCCTGCGGTTTTTTCTTTGCCGTTTTTGTCGGTGACCTTCACGCCGTCGCGGCTGTTGGCGTTGACCAAAAGGGCGTCGGGAGTGGTTTGGTCATCGATGCCGTAGATATACGCCCCCTCCACGTAGGCATTCCCCTTGGGGAAGGAAAGGGTATCCACGTAGCCGCAAAGCACGTCCACCTCAGAAACAAAGGCGAAGGCACCTGCGGAGGTGATCTCGATGCGGATATAGCGGTATTCGCCGGAAATATCCACCGCATAATCGTGGTTGACACCGGTTCCGCCGGTGGTATCGGTAAGAGTACCCAGCATGGTAAAGTTCTTGCCGTCCACAGAGCCAAAGGCCTTGACTGCGGCGGGAAGAACGATGCCCCAGCTATCCTGCTTGCCGAACTGCACCTGTACTCTGGCAAGGTCGGAATAGGTCTTTCCCAGATCCACCACGATCTCATAGGAGGAAGCGCCGTTAAAGCCGTACCACTCCGCACCGACCGTGGAGGTACCGTACTTACCGTCGGTAAGCTCGTTCATCTTTTTGTTGCGGTAGTTATCGGTGTACTTGTTGGCATCCGTTGTATAGGGCTTGGAGGAGGTATAGGAGCACCCCGTGGATACGATCCTGAGCCCCTCTTCCACCGCTGCAGTGGCGGATAAAATGGTCAAAGAGGTCAGCAACGTGGCAAGCAACAGAAATACCGATAAGATTCTTTTCATCACAGTAATTCTCCCTTTCTTTTTTTCTTTATCTCATTATATCCTCTTTTTTCTCCGTGGTCAAGTGTTTTCTCGGCAGAGGAAATATTTTAGCAAAATGTACAAAGCAGGCACATCCTTTTCGTTCAGAATGCGCCTGCTCTTTTTTACTGACCGTCTACCAGATCGGAAACGACGGATTCCACGTCGGAGATCATATCGGAAACGTGGTCTCCGAAGTCCTTGGATTCCTCCTTGGATTCCTCCTTGGAGGTATCGGGTCTTTTGGAGGTGTTGTCACGGCTGGTGTCGGAGATCACGCCGTTGCTTTCCGCACTGCCCGAGGTATCGCCGTCTCTGCCGTCACAGCCTGCCAACAAGCAAATGGCGAGCAAGGCCAGCAGCAGAGGAAGGATCTTTTTCAATATCATTTCAATGCGCATTCCTTTCGTTAACTTGCGGTACGTGTATACCGTCAATAGTTTACACCTCTTTTTGCTTTGTTATACACCGCATTTTTAAAAGTCCTACAAAACGGACGGCGGATTTTTGTGCTCTTTGCCGTTGATTCTCGAAGGGAAAATCAATATAATAAAGAAAAATAAATTGAAAAACAAGGAGATATACTTATGATCGTACAGAGACCCCCTTTGGGTTGGAATTCCTGGAACACCTTCGGCCACAACATCAACGAGACCATGATCCGCGAGATGGCGGACGCCATGGTGGAGACGGGCTTGCGGGATGCGGGCTACGAATACCTGGTGATCGACGACTGCTGGTCCATGCACGAGCGTGACGAAAACGGCAGACTTGTGGCCGACCCCGAAAAGTTCCCGAACGGGATGAAGGCGGTTGCGGATTACGTACACAGCAAGGGCTTGAAGTTCGGTATGTATTCCTGCGACGGAACCATGACCTGTGCAAGATATCCCAGCTCCTTTGACTATGAATTTATCGACGCCGCCACCTTTGCGGAATGGGGCGTGGACTTTTTGAAATACGACAACTGCAACAGACCCGTGAACTACCCCGGCAGACTGCTTTACAAGCGTATGGGTCTGGCTTTGGCCAACTGCGGCAGAGATATTCTGTTCTCCGCCTGCAACTGGGGCGTGGACAACAGCCCCGAGTGGATCAAGGAGACCGGCGCTCATATGTGGCGCTCCACCGGTGACATCGTGGACAACTGGGCCTCTATCAAGGATCTCACTTTGGCACAGCTTCCCCTTTTGAAAACCAACGGGCAGGGCTGTTTCAACGATATGGATATGCTTGTGGTGGGCATGGGCGGCAAGGGCAACGTGGGCGTAGGCGGTTGTACCCTTGAGGAGTACCGCACCCACTTCTCCATCTGGTCCTTCTTCGGGTCTCCCTTGATGATCGGCTGTGACATTCGGGATATGTCCGATGAGATCAAGGCCATCCTGCTGAACAAAGAAGTTCTTGCCGTCAACCAGGATGCGGCTTACCGTCAGCCCTTTGAGATCAGTACCGTTCACTGGGGCGCTGAGATGGCATGGAGCGTTTGGGGCAAGTTCTTGGAAAACGGCGACGTTGCTTTGGGTTATTTCAACCTCAGCGAACATAACACCAATCCTTGCTTGGCTATGGCAGATCTGGGGCTGGGCGGCAGAAGCGGCAAGGCCTTGAAGATCCGCGATCTGTGGACCGGCGAGGAGCTGGGTGTGTTCAAGGATCAGTTTGTGGCAGACGTGGCCGCACACGGCTGCAGAATGTTCAGAGGGCAGGTCGTGGATGCCTGAGTGTACCGTATGCGGGAGCAGTCTTTCCGTCTATGACGTGGGCGCCACCAAAAAGCTGATCAATCGGGGGGCGGAGAAGTTTCTGTGTATCCCCTGTTTGGCAAAAAAGTTCAAGGTGGAGGAAGCGCTGATCCATAAGAAGATCGAGGAATGGCAGGAGCAAGGCTGTATGCTGTTCCCGGAAAAGCAATAAAAGCACCAAAAAACCGTCGGGATTTTCTTCCGACGGTTTTTGCATTGCGTTATTTTGGGCTTCTCTAATGATGCTCCTCTTGTTCTTCCCCGGCGTACAGCATCATTTGCTTCTTGGCGTTTTCCTCAAAGGCGGCCAGGCGGCGGTTGGTGAAGATCCAGATCAGCACCACCAAAAGGATGCGGGAGGAGTTCAGCTCTCTTGCGGCAAGGGGCAGCGCGTAGATCACGGTCTGTACGGCGGCGTACAGGACGAACATCCAATAGGTTGCGCCACCCAGGTACACGTTGCCGCAACGGACGGAGGCGGAAAGCTCCTCCACCTTCCCGGAAAACACCAGCCATGCGTAGAACAGCAGGCAGGTCCCCGCCAGCATGATCCCGGCAGAGATCAGCTCGGTGGAAATATCCACTTCTCCGAAGGCACGGAGATCCCAGATGGTGAAATAGCGGCGATACAGCTCTGCCGCTAAGAACCAAACGAACCCTGCGGCAAAAAGCTTTGCGGCGGTGTTGAACCGTTTCTCCTTTCCGAAGCCGTTTAAGAACAGACACCCCACGGCAAAGCAAAGGGGAAAGCCGCAAAGGGGCATGAAACGGAACCCATCCACGTGGAGATCCAGCAAGAACAGCAAGCCTATGGCGAAGAAGATCCTTGCCATGTGGAGGTGGGAGAAGCGTCGCTTTAAAAGACGGACGGGATCTTCTGCGGTGATGGAATCGGAAAGGGCACCCGTGGGGGCAAACTCATGCATAAGCTTTTTTAAGAAGGGCAGGTAGGAGACCAGCCATACCACCGCGGCGATGATGACGAACACCGACAAAAGCAGGTTCAGAAGATCCGTAGCGGCGGCAAGCTCCATGCAAAGCATATACAGATCGTCGTCTAAGATCTCACCGTACTGCACCAGCCAATCGGGGATGGCGGTGAGCTGAGGGAGCAGGGTACAGATGCCACGCACCCAAAGGAACATACAGGAAAGGAACTTTACGTTCTCCGTTTTCAGGTACAGTGCGTCGTTCCCTGCGGCTCTGGAGATCTCGTCCCCGCCGCGGAACAGGCGAGAGAAGAACAGCGTGCCGCACCAGATCTCCCCTACCGTGGCGACGGTGACTGCCAGCATGGTATCGGAAGGGATCTCGGAGCTTTGCAAGGGAGACCAGAGCAAGGTCTTGGCAAGCTGGATGGCCATCAGGTACAAGGCTTGCTTCCTTGCCAGAAACAGCTCGTCGTTCAGCTCGGAAAGACTTCTCAGCCCGAACCAGATCATCACCCACGCCAGCAAGTCGGGCAAAAGGTCGGTGACACCCCAAACGGGGTTGGCCAGCAGGATGGAACCCGCCAACAGCAGGAAGGTGGACAGCTTGGCTTCGTAGGAAGACTTTGCGGTCATAGGCTTTTCTCCTTTCCGAAAGTGAGGTCACTTGCGTTTTTTGGATCTTTCCGCGTCTTTTTTCTTTCTTTCCAGCACCTGACGGTTGTGCTCCGCTACCATTTCCTTGTCCTTCTCGTACTGCTCCTCGCTGGTGATCAGCACAAGGCAGGTATGGGTGAAGAACAGGTTCATGAGAAGCACCACGTAATAGGCCACGGCGGCAAAGGTGGTGATGCGGACGTCCACCACTTCCCCGCAGATCACCATGGTCACGGCGATGGCGAGGAACAGGGAGGAAATATACAGCTGACGGTTGGCGGAATTCTTGAGCTTTTCGTGGTCGTTGGCCACAGCGATGTTACGCACCCCCGCGCACTGATACATCAGCATGAAGAACCATGCGATGAAGAACAGCAGGTAGGTGCCCAGGTTGACGTAGGGAAGCTGCTGTGCCAGATTGATCTCCACACCCAAAATGGGCAGAAACACGTCCAGCAGAACGAAGATCCCTCTGGGAAGCATAAACAAGGCGGACACGGAGGCGTACAGGAAGGAACGCTCCAAACGGGAGGCAAGGAAGAAGCCGTAGGCCAGAACGGGTGCGGCCACAATGCCAAGCCCCGCAGAATGCATTAGCAGGAAGCAATAGCCCAAAAAGGCGATTCCGAATCCCATGGATCATTCCGCCTTTCCGGTGCTGATAGAGCCACAGCACTTCTTGAACTTCTTACCCGAGCCGCAGGGACAGGGATCGTTGGGGCCGGTTTTATCCTTACGGGCGGTGACGATAGGCTTTTTGGGAGCGCTCTGAGCGGGAATACCGCCGCCGGTGGCGTTGGTGACGGTGGTCTGCTTACGCACCGCCTGCTCACGGCGTACCACGGAAAGCACCATGCGCACGGTGGCGGAACGGATGTCCCGTACCATGGCTTCGAACATCTCGCCGCTGGCGATCTTATACTCGGTGACGGGGTTTCTCTGGGCGTAGGCGTTCAAGCCGATGCTGCCCTTTAGATCGTCCGCCTCGTCGATGTAGTCCATCCAGTTGCGGTCCACGTTGCGGAGAAGGAGAGAACGCTCCACCTCACGGAAGACCTCGGGAGTGAAGGCTTCCTCCTGCGCTTCGTACTTGGCAAGAGCAAGCTGATGGAGGGTGTCGCAAAGGGTCTCGCGGGAAAGGGAATCGTAGTCCGACTGCCCGAAATCCAGCTGGTCGGTCAAGCCTACCAAAGGACCGAATTCCTTTTTCAACGCTTCGAAATCCCATTCATCGGGAACGTCGGAGACGGTGGCCTCCGCCACGGCGTCCTCTACGTGGTGCAGGATCATACCCTTGATGGTCTCGGACAGGTTGCCGTCGGCAAGGACGTCTCTTCTCTGTCTGTAGATCAGCTCGCGCTGTTGGTTCATGATATCGTCGTAGGCGATAACGTTTTTACGGCGCTCGAAGTTCATCCCCTCGATGCGCTTCTGGGCGGATTCGATGGAGCCGGAGAGGATCTTGGCGTCGATGGGCTGGTTTTCGGGCATCTTCAAGGCATCGATGATGCCGATGATACGGTCTGCGCCGAAGAGACGCATAAGATCGTCCTCCATGGCGATGAAGAAGCAGCTTTCACCGGGGTCGCCCTGTCTGCCCGCGCGGCCGCGGAGCTGGTTATCGATACGGCGGCTTTCGTGACGCTCCGTACCCAAAATGTACAGACCGCCTGCGGCGCGTACCTTTTCCGCTTCCTTTTCGATTTCGGGGAGATAAGACTCCTTCAACTCCGCAAAACGCTTTCTGGCGGCGATGATCTCGCCGTCGTCGGTGTTGCCGTAGCTGTCCGCCTCGGCAATAAGCTCCTCGGGGAACTCCTCCTTGCGCATCTGCTGTTTTGCTAAGAAGTCGGCGTTACCGCCCAGCATAATGTCCGTACCGCGGCCCGCCATGTTGGTGGCGATGGTGACGGCGCCTGCTTTACCTGCCTGAGCGATGATCTCCGCCTCTTTTTCGTGGTATTTTGCGTTCAGCACGCGGTGAGGGATGCCGCACTTTTTCAGAACGGAGGACAAGGCCTCGCTCTTTTCCACGGAAACGGTACCCACCAGAACGGGCTGTCCCTTTTCGTAGCATTCGCGGATGCGGTCCACGATGGCGGCGTACTTGGCGCGGACGCTCTTATACACCACGTCGTTGTGATCCACGCGGATCATGGGCTTGTTGGTGGGGACCTCCACCACGTCCAGCATATAGATCTCGCGGAACTCGTCCTCCTCGGTCATGGCAGTACCCGTCATACCGGAAAGCTTATCGTACATACGGAAGTAGTTCTGGAAGGTGATGGTGGCAAGGGTCTTGTTCTCCTTTTCCACCTCCACCCCTTCTTTTGCCTCGATGGCCTGGTGCAGACCGTTGGAATACCGTCTGCCCGGCATGATACGGCCCGTGAAGGAATCCACGATGAGTACCTTGCCGTCCTTGATCACGTAATCAACGTCCAATTGCATAACGCCTCTTGCACGGAGGGCGTTGTTGATGTAGTGCATAAGCTCGTTGTTTTCCGCATCGCCAAGGTTTTCCACGTGGAAGTGACTTTCCGCCTTGCGAACGCCGTTGGCGGTAAGAGCAACGGATTTTACCTTCTCGTCAACAATGTAGTCTTCCGCAACCTCTTCGTCGCTTTGCTTGCGGTCCACCTCTTTGATCCGCAGGCATTTCAGACGGCGGACGAACTCGTCTGCCTTTTTGTACATATCCGCAGACTCTTCCCCGGGACCGGAGATGATCAGAGGGGTGCGGGCTTCGTCAATGAGGATGCTGTCCACCTCGTCCACGATGGCGAAGCGGTGGCCTCTTTGTACCACGCGGCTCTGATACACCGCCATGTTGTCACGGAGGTAGTCGAAGCCGAACTCGTTGTTGGTGCCGTAGGTGATGTCGGCAAGGTAGGCTTCCTTCTTTTTGTCGTGGGGGACTTCATGGGTCACCAGACCCACGGTCATGCCCAGGAAGCGGAAGATATTGCCGTTCCACTCGCTGTCTCGCTTGGCAAGATAGTCGTTGACGGTGACGATGTGAACGCCCTTCCCCTCCAGGGCGTTGAGGTAGGCGGGCATGGTCTCGGTAAGGGTCTTACCTTCACCGGTACGCATCTCCGCAATTCTGCCCTGATGGATGAGAATGCCGCCCAGCACCTGGACGAAGTAGGGGCGTTTCCCCAGCACACGCCAAGCCGCCTCGCGGACCACGGCGAAGGCATCGGGAAGCAGATCGTCCAAGGTCTTTCCTACCGCAAGCTGTTCACGGAAGAAGGGGGTCATAGCCCGCAGCTCCTCGTCGGACATGGCGGCATATTTTTCCGCCAAGGCCTCCACCTTGTTGGCCAAGGGGGTGATGGCCTTGATCTGTTTTTCGCTATAAGATTTGAACAATTTGGAAAAAATACCCATAAAAACGGTTTCCTTTTTTCGTACTACATTCGATTTCATACTATCATAACACATTTTTTAAAAAAAGTATAGCACTTTTTGTAAAAATAATTGCATTTTGGTAAAGAAAGTTATATAATAGACGAGATAATACTTGTTTTGAAAGGGAAAACGGCTATGCATCACATCAACGTTGTCCTTTTGGAGCCCGAGATCCCTCAGAATACGGGGAACATCTCCCGCACCTGCGCCGCAACCCATTGCTCCTTGCATCTCATCAAGCCCTTGGGCTATTCTTTGGATGACCGCTATCTCAAGCGGGCGGGGCTGGATTACTGGCAGCATTTGGATCTGCATATTTACGAGAACATCGGGGAGTTTTATGAAAAGAACCCCGGTGCGGTTTGTTATTATTTCACCACCAAGGCCTCTGCCTGCTACACCGATCCGGTTTATCCCGAGGACGTTTATCTGGTGTTCGGCAAGGAGACCAAGGGGTTGCCCGAGGAGCTTCTGAAGGAGCATAGAGACACCTGCGTGCGCATTCCCATGTGGCAGGAGCTGAGAAGTCTGAACCTTTCCAACTCCGTGGCCGTGGCGGTGTACGAGGTATTGCGTCAACGTTCCTTTGGGGAACTGAATACGGTAGGCAAGCTCCACACGGGGGAAGTGTTATGAGGACGGTAGCGGCTATCTCTACCCCCTACGGCAAGGGAGGCGTGGCGCTGATCCGCATCACCGGTGAGGACGCCGTTGCCATTGCCCAAAAGGTTGCCATCCGCACGGGAAACGGGACCCTTTCCGACGCCCCCTCCGCTACGGCGGTGCGGGTGACCTTTGAGGATGGCGGCGTTCCCTTTGACGACGGCCTTGCCACGGTGTTCCGCGCACCCCGCTCCTTTACGGGGGAGGACGTGGTGGAGCTTTGCTGTCACGGGGGCATTCTGGTGACCCAAAAGCTGTTGGGCGCCGTGTTCACCGCAGGGGCTTTTCCCGCAGGACCGGGGGAATTTACCCGCCGTGCGTTCCAGAACGGAAAGCTCTCCCTGTCTCAGGCTGAGGCGGTGGGCGGGCTGATCGACGCCAAAAGTGACAAATATCTGACGGTCTCCCTGCTCCAATGCAGAGGGGCGCTTTCGGAAAAATTACAGCGTTTGTGCGATAAGCTGCGCTTTTTGATCGCCTCGGTATACGCTTTTATCGACTATCCCGACGAGGACATGACAGACGTTACCGTAGAGGAAATGAAGGAGCGTTTGATTGCCATTTGCGGCGAGGTGCAGACCCTTTGCGACAGCCATGCTTACGGCAAGGCCATCAGCGAGGGGATTCCCGTTTGTATTCTGGGCAAGCCCAACACGGGAAAGAGCGCTTTGCTGAACGCCTTGGCCGGTGAGGACCGTGCCATCGTCACCGCCATTCCCGGTACCACCCGCGACGTGGTGAAGGAGCAGATCCGTTTGGGGGACCTGCTGTTGAACCTTTCCGACACCGCAGGCATTCGGGAAAGTGACGACGTGGTGGAGCGTTTGGGTATTGAAAGAAGCTTGCGCTCCTTGGAGGAAGCGGAGCTGGTGTTGGCTGTGTTCGATAGCTCCCGTCCCTTTGACGAGGAGGACAGAAAGGTTCTGCGGCTCATCAAGGACCACGGCAAGGAAGAGCAGACGGTGTATCTTTTGAACAAGGGCGACCTGCCCGAAGCAGAAGGGGTAAGGACTTCCCTGCCCAAAGCCCCCGTGTGCATTTCCGCCATGGAAAAGACGGGGCTGGATGCCTTGGAATCCGCCGTGAAGGAAGGGTTCGCTTATACCGAGACGGATTCTCTCGGGGAGATCGTGGTGGGCGCAAGGCAGTTTGCCGCCCTCACCAAGGCCAAAGCACATTTGCAGGATGCCTTACGTACGTTGGAGGGATTCTCCCAGGACATGGCGGGGCTGGACATGGAAAACGCCCTGCAGGCGCTGGAGGAGGTAGACGGCAAGACCGCCTCCGATGAAATCGTCAGTGAGATCTTCTCCCACTTCTGCGTGGGGAAATAGGATAAAGACTATGACATTTTACGAAGCTGAACAACTGGATATCGCGGTGATCGGTGCGGGACACGCAGGCATTGAGGCTGCCCTTGCGGGGGCGCGGATGGGCTTGCGGACTGCGCTGTTTACCCTGACCTTGGATCTGGTGGGCAATATGCCCTGCAATCCCTCCATAGGCGGCACGGGTAAGGGACATTTGGTCTTTGAGATCGATGCCTTAGGCGGCGAGATGGGCAAAGCGGCCAACGCCGTGATGCTCCAAAGCCGTATGCTCAACGCCTCCAAAGGGCCTGCGGTGCATTCCCTGCGGATGCAATCCGACCGTGTGGCCTACCGCAACTACATGAAGCGGGTGTTGGAGGAGACGGAAAACCTTACCCTGATCCAGGCGGAGATCACCGCCATCCGCCATGAAAACGGAGCCGTCACCGGGGTGGAGACTGCCTTTGGCGGGTTCTTCCCCGCAAAGTGCGTGATCGTTTCCACGGGGACTTCCTTAAACGGCAAGATCTTCGTAGGTGAGGCCTCCTGCGAGGCGGGGCCCGACAACACCGTTCCCGCCAAGGCGTTGACGGAGAGTCTTTTGGATATGGGTGTGAAGCTCGCCCGCTTTAAGACGGGAACGCCCCCCAGAGTCCATGCAGACAGCATCGATTATGGCAAGCTGGAGCTTCAGGAGGGGGACGAGACGCCTATTCTCTTTGGGTCGGACGCCCCTGCGGTCAACCGCCTTCCCTGTTACATTACCTATACCAACGAGGAGACCCATCGGATCATCCGCGAGAACTTCCACCGCTCCCCCTTGTATTCCGGGGAGATCGTGGGAACGGGTCCCCGTTACTGTCCCAGCATTGAGACGAAAATCGAGCGGTTCCCCGACAAGGAGCGCCATCAGATCTTCGTAGAGCCCATGGGACTGGACACCAAGGAGGTCTACCTCCAGGGTCTTTCCTCCTCTCTGCCCGAGGAGGTGCAGAAGGCCTTCGTTCACACCATCAAGGGCTTGGAGAAGGCTGTCTTTATGCGCACGGGGTACGCCATTGAATACGATTGCTGTGATCCCACTCAATTAAAGCCCACCATGGAGTTCAAGGAGATCCGCGGCTTGTTCGGTGCGGGGCAATTCAACGGCACCTCGGGGTACGAGGAGGCCGCCGCCCAGGGCTTGGTGGCGGGGATCAACGCCGCCTTGCTTTGCAAGGGTGAAGAGCCCTTGGTGCTTTCCCGCAGTGAAAGCTACATCGGCACCATGATCGACGACATTACGGTAAAAGGCACTGACGAGCCCTACCGTGTCATGACCTCCCGCAGTGAATACCGTTTGCTTCTTCGTCAGGACAACGCCAAGGAACGTCTTATCGGCTACGGCAAGCGGGTAGGGTTGGTGGGAGATAAAGCTTACCAAGCCTTCCTTTTGGAGGACCAGCAGAAGAAGCAGGAGATCCTGCGGCTTTCCCGTAGCCATCTCCCTGCCTCCGAGGAATTGAATGCTTTATTGGAATCCAAAAACTACGCGCCTGCGCCTACGGGGCTGAACAAGGCGGAGTTTTTGAGGCGGCCTTTCCTCACGTTAGAGGATCTTTACGCCTTGGAAGGCGGGGAACATCCTCTGCCCCCTTCCGTGCGGAGACGTGTGGAGGTGGAGTTGAAATACGAGGGCTACATCAAGCGCCAGCTGGAGGAAGTAAAGCGGTTTGCCAAGATGGAGGAAAAGCAGATCCCCAAGGACTTGGATTTCCACGCCATTGGCGGCCTTCGCTTGGAGGCACGGCAGAAGCTTTCCGACCTGCGCCCTGACACGGTGGGCAAGGCCTCCCGCATTCCCGGGGTCTCCCCTGCGGATATTTCCGTGCTGTTGGTAGCACTTGCACAGAGAGGGTATCATGACGAAGCTTAACGAACTGACAAGACAATATCTTCCACATCTTACGGAAGAACAATACGCACGCCTTGACCTGATCGGGGAGCGTTTGGTGGAGGTGAACCAAAGTCTGAACCTCACCGCGTTGACCGCCCCCGAGGAGGTTGCGCTGTTGCATTTTTACGATTCCTTGACCTTGAAGCAGACGGGGTTATTTGATGGTGACTTTTCCGTTCTGGACGTAGGTTGCGGCGGGGGCTTCCCTTCCCTGCCCTTGGCGGCCTGCACCCCCTGCAGGGTGACCTCCAACGACGCCACCGCCAAGAAGCTGAACTTCGTTTGCGAGACTGCGAAGCTTGCAGGCATGGAGATCACTCCCTTATGCGGCAGGGCAGAAGAACTGGGCAAGGAAAAGGCTTACCGAGAGCAATTCGACCGTGTGGTCTCCCGCGGGGTGGCACGGATGTCCGTGCTTTGCGAGTGGTGTATGCCCTTCGTGAAGGTGGGTGGCTACTTTATTGCCATGAAGGGCAACCGAGGCAGAGAGGAGCTGGAGGAGGCTTTGCACGCCGTTGAAGTCTTGGGCGGCAAGGTGGTGGATGTTCTGGATGCGCCCATCCCCGTGTTCGACCGCAGTCACACCCTGTTGGTGATCCAAAAGGTGGCGGAGACGGACGCCAAGTATCCCCGCCCCAACGGCAAGATCATGAAGAAGCCTTTGTGATGGGAGGCTTAAGAACCTTTCTTTAAAAAGAAAGGTTCTTTGAGCTCGCCACAGGCGAGGTCTAATCTCACAAAGAAACTTAAATGCCGAAAGCTATCGCTTTCGGGAGTGAGGGTAAGATGGAACCAAGAGACAAAAACGGGTTGACGGAAGCGGAATTTTTGGCGCAGTACGATGCTTCCAAATTCGAGCGTCCTTCCGTGACGGTGGACATTATTTTATTCCGCGGGGACAGCGTTTTGCTGATCCGCAGGGCGGGGCATCCCTCTATTGGGAAGTTAGCGTTGCCCGGTGGATTTGTAGACCCCAACGAGACGGTGGAGGAAGCCGCACGGCGGGAGCTTTGGGAGGAGACTCACGTAAAGGAGATCCTTTGCAAGCAGTTGCCCGTGCAGTCACGGCCCGACCGAGATCCCCGCACACGGATCATCACCGTGCCCTTCTTAGCCTGCATGGTCAACGAGAACCAGGAGGCCAAGGCGGATGACGATGCCAGCGAAGCGAAGTTCTGGCAGGTCTCCGCAGAGGACATGGGAACGGAGGTAACCTTTACCCTGCGGCACAAGGAAGAGGCCGTGGCCTTCACCGTGGAGCGGTACCATCCTGCAGGAACCTTCCCCGAGGTGGTTGCATACCGTGTAGTGGGGGAAGATCCCTTGGCGGGCGACCACGGAGAGATCTTTGCAAGAGCCTGGGACGAGAAGAAAAAACAAGTGCAGGAATAATTCTCATGTCTTTGAAGTACAACGAAAAGAATATCGTTCTTGCAAAAAATCTACGCAAAAACGCAACCCCTCAGGAAAAGCATTTATGGTACGATTGCTTGGCTCACTACCACCCTCGTTTTCAACGGCAAAAGGCGATCGATAATTTTATCGCAGATTTTTACTGTCATGAGGCAAAATTGATCATTGAAATTGATGGGTCGCAGCATTTTACTGAGGAAGGACAGCAAAAGGACGCTTTTCGCACGGAAGTGTTGGAAGGGTATGATCTGAAGGTGATCCGATTTACCAACCGACAGATCAATACCAATTTTCACGGCGTTTGTGAGTATATTGACGACGTGGTGAAGGAATGTATGCGTCGGAAAGAGTGATATGCTCCCTCCGGGAGGAGAGCTCAGACTTGCAAGCAAGGCGGAGGAAGTCCGCGCAAGGCAACGGCGTTCACACGGCAAGAATAAGGTGCACCGCTATCCCCTTAATCACCTCCTTTGGCTAAAGCCAAAGTCTTTCGGAAGCAACATGGACAGCTGTACGCACTCTCCTTCCACCACCTGCGGTGGTCCCCCTCCCTCCCGGAGGGAGGCTTGAAAAAATAATCGGAAGAATTGCTTTTTCGACTTGACAAACGCATGGGAATTGGATATAATAGATAGGTCAGTTAGGGGTATCGCCAAGCGGCAAGGCAAAGGACTTTGACTCCTTCATCGATGGTTCGATTCCATCTACCCCTGCCAGAAAAAAGCAAGTCGCAAGACTTGCTTTTTTCAACGAAATTTGCCCTTCGGGCAAGTGAAATAGCTTCGCTGTGAAATATTTGCTTCGCAAATGTGAAATATTCGCTGACGCGAATGTGGGCAAATTTCATTTCACATTGCGACGAAGGAGCAATATTTCACAATTCACGAAGTGAATTATTTCACATTCGGCGTAAGCCGAATATTTCACTAAAAGTTTACGACTCTGAAGTGTTTCGGAATTTTGTTGATGCATTTCCGCGCGGAGCTCTTCTCGCGCATCATTTCGCGTCTGTCGACAGAATCGAATCGGCAAAACGGTTGAAATGAAATGTGTTTTATGATATAATGAAATATGGTTAAATTCAAAGATACAAAAGCTTGCAGGAAAAATTTGCATAATACAAATCTTTACGATAAAGGAGCAAAATAATGTTTGAACTCACGAATCAACAAAGAATATGCTTTGCTCTGCCGACTGTATCTGATTGTTGGGACAAAGTTGAAGTAAAAAAGAGTCGCTATGATAATTGTACTACCTACGCATATCTTGACGGACAAAATATAGTTAAAGTCGTTCAAATATCAGAGGTTGAAGGTCAGGAAACGTACTTCAAGTTTGGGGTTGACGAAATGATTTCATACGACCGCTCATACATACTCCCTAAAACCACAAAAGGTAAACCGCAAATGTTTACAAGTAATAATCTTATAAAAAGATCTCCTGTCGGTATGTCTCTTTTGTTTTTCCGAGGTTATATTTCTGTGGTCAATCATTCAACCGAACAATGCTTTTATCGCTCAAATTATAATGGTGTGCAACCGCATACATTGCTCGATTTTGAGAAATGGGTTAATGACTGGTGCGAAAAAACCGGAAAGAAGGAGCTTGAGGATATAGCCGTTTTTTCTAAAAGCCCGAGGGTTCACCAAAAATTCAAGGAGGGCGATATATTCAGATATCGTATAAATCGCAACTTATTTGGATACGGACGAATAATGGTTGATTATGCCATGATGAGAAAGAATAAGATTCCTTTTTGGGATATGTTTTTTGGTAAACCTCTTTGTGTTGCGGTTTATCATATTGCCACAGAGGATACTACCGTCTCCCCCGAAGTGCTCTCCGGTCTCAAATCCTTACCTTCGCAAATGATTATGGATAATATTTTCTATTACGGTGAATGCGAGATCATAGGTAACGTTCCCATTGCTCCGGATGAAGATAATTTTACCATACATTACGGAAGAAGCATCAGTGCAGTTGAGCCTAACTTTCTGTATTATCAATGCGGAAAAACTTTCATCGCTCTCGAAAACGCAGATGAGTTGGATCTGCACACGGATAATACCTTGGACGGGTTCAGAAACGGAACAATAGGCCTGGATTTGTACATTTCTCTTCCGATGCTGCTTGAGTGCATCAAAGCTGGCTCCAACCAACCATTTTGGGATATGAGTCCCCCGGTGGTCTCAGAGTGGAATTTGAGAAACCCCAAATACCAAAACGAGCTAAAACTGATCAAAGAGCAGATGGGGATTAAATAACATCCATCTCAACAGAGGAACGCAATATACATTAAGGCGCTTATAAAAGGAGTTCAAATGAATTTATCATCATTTTTTACATCGTTTATTATAAACAGCTTGAGAGAGGATATGAATAAAGATCCGAACAAAACAAACGGGTTAGTCCGTTTGCACAAATTTATCCTGATTTTTGGAGTTATTACTTCGGTAATTTTTCTTATACCGGCATCAATTTGTTTTTTTGTTGATAAAATGATTGTCGAGACTATAGTATTCTCCTGCTTTTCACTTTTGGGCGTTGCAATGATCATTGCATACTTCAACTGCAGAATAAAATACGACGAACAAGGCTTTTGTTCGAAGAGTTTCTTTGGTATAAAAAATAACTACACATACTCCCAAGTCACAGGAATAAAAAAGAATCCACATGAAACCATCATAATTCTTGGTAAAAAAAGAGTTATGATAGATGAGTTTTCCGTGGGAGGCAAGGCTTTTATTACTTATTTGAAAAAAATGTACAATATATCCCACAACGGAAAGCCCATTCCATCTGTCAGAAAATCAAAAGCCGATCCATTTAACGGGCACGTTAAAGATCCGGGTGGCTTTATTGCGGCTTTTGTTATCGCCACTCTTGTGATCGTTTCTTTGGCCGGTGTTTTCTTGTGGGATTCTTTCCATAAATTCACTCCCGAAAATACGATCAAGCATACGGTTAGTTTTGATTCATACACTGTATCAGACGGAGATATAATTCTTAACCATTCGGGCAACGAGCGCTTTGAAATAAATCACGCAGGCGACTTTAAGATAGTTCCAATGCTTGATTCGATTTTTGACGGCAAGACAACCGTCACGGTTTATTCTAAAAAATACACCCCGGATGACGAACCGGAATACTACTCGGTAAAAGCGATCCTTCGTGATAGTAATTACGTTCTGACTTTTGATGAAACCCGAGAGCTAAATAAACAAGCCAAGCTTCCCCTGCTTTGGTTCCCTATCATTATATTAGCGGCTTGGTTCGGTGTTGCTGCCTGCACGGTGATCGTCGGACGCAACCCCAAAAAATTCGGCAAAAGAATAGTTCGTCTTTTCTTTAAAGATGGATATATAAATTATTGATAATCCATTGAAATAGCACGAAATTTGTGCTATCATCTCTCCATAATATATACAGGAGCATATAATGAATACCCGCACTTTTTCAAAAGATTTCACAAGAGGAAACATTGCAAAGCAGTTGCTTTTGTTTTCCCTTCCCTTTATGGCGTCTAACGCGCTTCAGGTTCTTTACAGCACAATTGATATGATTATAGTCGGTAAGTACGTCGGCACTCCGGGCCTTTCTGCAGTTTCTCAAAGCAGTATGATCGTCAATTTTGCTACAATGGTTTGTTTGGGCTTTTCAAACTCAGGACAAGTTTTGATTGCCCAAGCGTTGGGCGCAAAGAAATATAAAGAAATGAACGACGTTATGGGTACGTTATCCATCTACGTGCTTGCCCTCTCGGTTGTATTCTCGGGAATAATACTTGCCGCAAGAGGTTGGATCCTCGATGTAATGAACATCCCTACCGAATCATACGATATGGCAATGGATTATCTCGTCATATGTGCGGCGGGATTGATTTTTACAGCCGGTTACAACCTTGTTTCATCCGTTCTTCGCGGCATGGGTGATGCTAAACGTCCTTTTCTGTTTATCGGTATTGCCTCGGTAGTTAACCTTGTTCTCGACATTCTTTTTACCGGAATATTTGGATGGGGTGTCGCCGGAGCTGCTTATGCTACTATAATCGGGCAGGCTGTTTCCTTTATATTCTCGGTTTACTATCTGGTGATACATAAGGATGAATTCGGATTTGAGTTCAAAAAAGATAATTTCGCTTTCAACAAAAAATATGCCGGTATGATTACCGGACTCGGAACACCTATGGCTATTCAGTCGGGGTGCATAAACGTTTCAATGCTTTTTGTTAACTCGATGATAAATGACGTAGGTGTCGTTGCTTCGGCTACTTTTGGCGTGGGTTGCAGAATTGATGACATAATAAACAAGATATCCCAGGGAATACAGTATGCCGCAATGCCTATGATCAGTATGAATATAGGCGCTAATAACAAGAAAAGAGCCAAAAAAGTCGTTTATCATGCCTGGATCATATCAGCTGTATTTACCTTGTTTTGCATGATACTTTACATATTTTTCGGCAAGCAAATGTTTATCCTTTTCTCTGATGACCCATTAGTTCACGAAATGTCCTCTACCTTTATCAAAGCAATCGTTTGGATGTTTCCCGCCTTTGCCGTAATGCGCGGAAGCGGTGCATTTATACAAGGAATCGGCAATTCAAAGCTTTGTATGGTATTGGCTATGCTGGACGGTGTAGTTTTAAGAATAGGACTCAGCTGGTTATTCGGCATTGCCCTCGATTTCGGGTTCTTTGGGTTTGTATTGGGATATGGACTGGCGCCTTACGGTTATGCTGTTCCCAGCCTTCTATACTTCCTTGCGGGAACCTGGGAAAAGCGCAAAACTTTGGCAGATGAAATGTGAAATTATTTATCATAAAAAAATCAGCATAGAAATCTATGCTGATTTTTTTATATACCAAATAATCTACACGCATTTTCTCTTGTTATGTTTATAATCTGTTCAACAGTCATTCTTTTTATATCCGCTATCTTTTGCGCCGTGTACCAAAGGTTTGCTGAATTGTTGGGCTTACCTCGATTCGGAACGGGAGAGAGATAGGGCGTGTCCGTTTCGATCAGTAGTCTTTCCGGCGGTAAAGCCTCGACGACCTCAACGCTTTTGACTGCGTTTTTGAATGTTACGACACCTGAGATTGAAATGTACCAACCCATATTCAAAAGCTCCTCTGCAGTTTCTCTGCTGCCGTTGAAGCTATGGAGCATTCCCTTTGTGTTGGGATGTTTTCTCAGGATGTCAACGACGTCGCCGTGAGCTTCTCGGTCGTGAATACAGACTGGTAATTTCAATTGTTCTGAGAGATCAAGCTGAAGCTCAAACCATTTCCTCTGAATCTCTCGAGGGGTGTCGTCATAGTAATAATCAAGACCTATTTCCGCTATCGAAACTACCTTTGGATGTTTTGCAAGTTCTTCAAGAGTAATCAGAGCTTCCCTTTCGTTGTCGATGTTTATGCAATCATGAGGATAAAAACCTACACCGGCATAAAAACCCTCATGTTCTTCAGCAAGAGCAATACTTTCCTTCGAAGTCTTTATATTTGTACCGGCGTTAAGAACAAACTTAACGCCGTTTTTAAATACGTATTCAATTATTTTCTTACGCTCTGCATCCGAATATATTTCATCGTTATAATGGGCGTGAGCATCAAAAATAATACGTTCCATATTTATCTGATCCTTGCTCCGTTTTCGGTACTATCGTCAAGGAATAATACCTTTACGTTGTCCTCTCCCGATGCAAGAATCATTCCGTTGCTTTCAACACCGCACAGAACTGCAGGCTTAAGGTTTGCAACGAGGGCGACTTTTTTGCCCACAAGCTCCTCGGGCTTATAAAATTTTGCAATACCCGAAACGACCTGACGCTTTTCGTAACCAAGATCTACTTGAAGCTTCAAAAGCTTTTTAGCCTTAGGAACAGGTTCACATGCAACGATCTGCGCACAACGAAGCTCAAGCTTCATAAAATCATCAAAAGTGATTTCATTTACGTTTGCATCAGCAGGCTTTTCGACCTTCTTTTCCTCTGTTGCAGCCTTCTTTGCTTCAATCTCCTCAAGCATCTTCTTTTCGTCGATTCTCTCGAACAAAACCGAAGCATCACCAACAAAATTTCCGGAAACAAGATTGCCGAACGTCAATACAGACTCGTAAGACGTAACGTCCGTATTAAGGAAGGTAAATATCTTGTCGCTGGTTTGCGTAAGGAAGGGATTGAGCAACACAGCGCCTATTCTGATTGTTTCAAGCAGGTTGTACATTACCGTACCGAGACGTTCTTTGTTGGCTTCATCTTTCGAAAGAACCCAAGGTGTAGTCTCATCAATATACTTGTTTGCACGACGAAGAAGGTTAAATACACAATCGGACGCATCGGCAACATGGTAGGTATCCATGTTCTGACGAATCTTCTCAACAGCCTCTTTGCAAGCGTTCTTCAGATCCTCGTCTACAGCATCTCCGCTGTCTACGGGAGAAGGTACGACTCCGCCGAAATATTTTTTTGTCATCGCTATGGTTCTGTTTACAAGGTTACCAAGATTGTTTGCAAGGTCGCTGTTATATCTTGCGATTATATTTTCATAGGAAATACTACCGTCGGATGCATAAGGCATTTCTGCAAGACAGTAATGACGTACGGCATCCACACCGAACATATCAACAAGGTCATCGGCATAAATAACGTTGCCTTTGGATTTACTCATCTTGTCAGTACCGAAGTTGAGCCAAGGATGTCCAAACACCTTCTTGGGAAGCTCTACGTCGAGTGCCATAAGCATAATAGGCCAATAAATAGTGTGGAATCTGAGAATATCCTTACCGATAACGTGTACGTCGGCAGGCCAATACTTTT
>JAZPZV010000044.1:0-6163 GCA_045544855.1 Eubacteriales bacterium
GTTTTTGGAACAATCGGAACCTCATCCACCGTATGCGGGGGTGGATATAGGTTCTTTGCTCATAGATGTTCCGCCCGCAGACGGGCCCCCTTCCCCGCTTGCGGGGAAGGGGGACCGCTACGAGACGGAAACACTCGCGTCTGCTGAATCGGATTTTTCTCGTAGTGGTGGATGAGGTTCCGATACACCGTTCATCCCCTCGTGCCGCCGATGTCAAAGCGCCCTACCCAACGAAAAAAGCGGCACCCGATGGGCACCGCTTGGGGGTCTGTTTACTTCAACTCCACGTTGCCGGAAAGGAAGCGGATGGAACGCTCCACGGCATCCTTGGAATCGTACCAGGGCTCGTTTTCGTAGTTGTAGTCGAACTTTTTGCAGAACCAGGAAACGTCATCCTTCAGCTTCTCCAGATAGGCGGTCTCCACCTTTAAGGCGTCCTCTGCCAAGGCGGCGTAAGCCTTCTTATCCAGACATCTGATCCCGGTGCGCAGCAGCATTTTGTAGTGAGGCAGGCAGAACATAGTCTGCTCCCCAAACTTTCTGCGGAACTCCGATTCTTCCTCGTGGAGGTCGGCGGCGTTCACCATCACGCGGCGGAACTTTTCGTCAATGCGGTCGCAGACGTAGCAGGTCTGCTCCAGCTCCTCCACTCGCTTGACGCTCTTCTCTGCGGGATCCTTGGCAAAGAAGCCTCCCGGTTTGATATCCTTTTTCAGCTCTTCCAAATGGCTTTCCAGCGTCAGCGCCATGCCCAAACGGTTCTTGCGGGGGAACATCTTTTGATAATGGCGGCCGCAGAACCCCTTCTTGTTGGTGATCTGGCGGATCTCCGGCTCCATCATGGAAGCCCCCAGGATCAGATCCAGCTCCGTGTCCTCCAGCTTGGCGAAGATCTGACAAAATGGGCAGGTGCCGTTCTTTTTGTCAAAGGCTTCGTTGATCTCAATGGTGTAAATATGCTCTTTCATAGGCGCACCTCTTGCGTTTCATCTTCTCTTCCTTATTATAAAGGATTGCGGGAGAAAAAGCAAGAGGAAAATAAAAAGCCGTTCTTCCTTTTCAGAAGAACAGCCACGCCGCCAGACGGTAGAGACCCAAGGTGAGAGACATAACGGCGGTGGGGATACAGAGGAAACGGATCTTTTGTTTCATGGGCGACTCCTTTTCTTTGGGCTCTTTGAAGATAGTATACCCAAAAAGGCCCCGAAAAAAACGGCACGCCCGCCGAAAAGCGGGCGTTTTGTTGCCGTTTTTGCGATCCTTAGCCGCAGCAGCACAGGATAACGATCGCGATCAGAATGATGATCCAGCAGCAGTTGTTGCCGCCGAACAAGGAATCAAAGCATGCCATAAAGTACCCTTTCCTTTCTTACGCGTTGGGGAAGGGGAAGCTCCCTTCCTTCAAAGGTAGAGTATGCAAAACGCCTCTCTGTGGTGACACAACGCTCCGTTGCACAACGGAAAGTTGCAAAGAGCTCCGTTGAGTTCCTTCTTTTGGGCAAAAAGCAGGAACGACCCTGCCAAAACACCAACCAAGCGGTTATTGCAAAACAAAAACAGCTGTGATATAATAGCATCATCAGGAACGATAACGGCCGTAAGTTTCCAAACGACAGAAAGGAACTTAAACATGAGCGGATATCAAGCAGAAAATATCGGCAGGATCATTGCCGCCAAGCGCAAAGAAAAAGGGCTGACCCAGGAGGGACTTGCCAACCTGTTGCAGATCACTCCCCAAGCCGTCTCCAAGTGGGAAAACGGGGTGGGCCTCCCCGACGTGACCCTGATCCCACGCATTGCGGAAGCGCTTCAGATCTCGGTGAACCAGCTTTTTGGGGAAAGCGAACCCATGAAGAAGGCACAGCTTCCCATGGAATATCAAGGCATGGCCTTTATCACCACCGACGGTAAGGTGGCGGTGTATTCCAACAAATCCGTGGAATCCAAGGACGAAGCTCAAGTCACCTTTTCCGACGGCAGCACCACCGACCTGATAGCAAAGTGCGTGGTCAACATGGGTCCCGGGGAAGTGCGCATTCTGGAGATCGGCCATCTGGTCTCGGAGTTTGTGGAGGAAGGCTGGGAGCGGGATACCGTCACCAAGTCCTTTACCGGGGTCCACTCTCTGAACTTCATCAATTCCGCTTCCTGCGATATGGAGGCTGTGTATTGGGAGGGCGAGGAGACCGTGGTGGAGGCGGAGGGAAGCAAGCGTTTCCTGAGCCGTCTTTCTATAACGGAGCGGGACGGTGAGCTGATCCTGGAGGCAAAATCTCCCTCCAACAACGGTGGGAGAGAGCATGGAAGTAGGATCTTGGTGAAATGCCCCTTCCGTGGCGGGGAAAAGGGCACCTTCCGCATCAGCGGTTGCGGGCAGATCAAAGCGCCCATTTCCTTCCAACATGCGGTGCTGGCCATCAGTGGGTCGGGCGCGATCAATATTGCCGACACCGAGACCTGCGAGATCGGTATCTCCGGCAGCGGTGACGTGGCCATGATGGATGCAAGAGAATCCCTTTCCGTCCGTATCAGCGGTTGCGGAAACGTTGCCTGCACGGATACCCGCAATCTGGACGTACGCATCGCAGGATGCGGCGACGTTTCTCCCATGCGGTTGTTCGGGGACGTGAACATCTCCATATCCGGCAGCGGGGACGTTTGCTGCAGCGGCGGACAGGTGGACAATCTGAAGGTAAACGTCCACGGAAGCGGCGACCTGGCGGCAGAGTGGCTCACCGTGGAAAACGCGGAGATCGACCTGCAGGGAAGCGGCAGCGTGATCCTGGGCAGGATCAAGGGTAAATCCGTGGAGCGGCTCTCCAAGGATGCCAAGCTCATCGTCAAGCAAAGAGGATAGATATAACAAAAAGAGACCTTTGCGGTCTCTTTTGCATTTTAGATCAAGCCTTTGTATGCCAGATATTCCTCCAGGCACATCCCCAGCTCGTGCATTTCCGTGGCGGCGGTTCTGCCCACGTAGCGGAAGTGCCAGGATTCGTACTTGATCCCCGTTACCTCCTGCTTGTCCGGGGGATAGCGGAGCACGAAGCCGAAGCGGTAGCAGTTTTCCTCCAGCCATTTAGCGGCGGGGGTGTTATCAAAGGTGTTGTTGGTATCGATCTGGTTGTGCATATCCACGCAGAGCCCGCTTTGGTGCTCGCTGGTGCCTGGCGGATTGGAGTAGGTTGCCACCAGATCGTAGATCTGTTGCTCCGTGTAGTTGGGGTGCTTCTGACGCTCCACCGCCAGGTAGTTGTTAAACAGCGTAGACTGCACGCCGTAGGAGCGGTAGCCGTTGGAGACCTTAATATCCCCGTGGCCGTACATGGCGGCCTCGTCCAGAAAGGCTTCCAAAGCCTTTTCCGCATATCTGCGGAGGTAGGAATAGTAATCGGGTCTGCCTGCACGCATATCCACGATATAGATCAGGTCGTCCGGCTCGTAATCCTTGCCTAAGGGAGCCTTGGGGCTGACCAGTATCAGATACTCGGAGGGGTCTACAGGGTCGATGTACTGCTCGTACATAGTGATATCCACGGAATACCGAAGCCCAATGTAGGATTCGTATTCACGTGTGGACCCCAATTGAGGGATCTCGCCCCCCAACCCCGGCTGAGGCTCGGGACGGGATTCTTCGGAGCTTTCATCCTCCGGGAAGGAAACCTCGATTTCGGAGAAGTTGCCCTCGTCGGAGGAGTCTGCGGGAAGAGAGATCTCCTCGGCGGAGCTGTCCTCGGGAAACTCGCTTTCCTCATGGGAGGCCTGCGGGGAGCTTTCCGCCGCGGGCGGGGCAGAGGGCTCCGCCGTCGCCAACACGCCGATGGCCACCGCTAAGCCCAGGGCGATCAGCCCGAGGATAATGGCAATGGCGAGGTAAGGCTTGTTGTTATTCTTTTTGCTCTTCTTCTTTTTCTTTTTCTGTGCCATGTTACACCAACGCGGATCTCCCGCAGGAAAGTACTTCTTCCGCGGCTGTCTTCAGGTCGGGCCGGCCCATGACGCTACTGCCCGCCACCAGAATGTTCGCTCCGGCACGGACACAGTCTGCGGCATTGCCCTTGCCTACGCCGCCGTCTACCTGAATGTCAAAATCAAGGCCTTGGGCTTCTCTTTCCCTCACCAGCCATTCTACCTTGGGAAGCATGTCTGCCATGAACTTCTGTCCGCCAAAGCCGGGCTCCACCGTCATGACCAGAACCATGTCGCACAAAGGAAGCAGGTCCTTCAAAACCTCCACGGGAGTGCCGGGCTTTACGGAGATGGCCGCCTTCACGCCTGCACCGCGGATCTGCTCCAGCACGGCGCGGGGATCTTCCGTGGCCTCGTAGTGGAAGGTGATGAGCTGTGCTCCTGCTCCCACGTAGTCGGCAATGTACCGTTCGGGACGGTGGATCATCAAATGCACGTCAAAAAACAGATCGGTGCACTTCCGCAAAGACTTGATCACGGGAGTGCCGAAGGAGATGTTGGGCACGAACAGCCCGTCCATCACGTCCAGATGGATATACTCTGCGCCGCCTTCCTTGATCCGGGCAAGCTGTTCCCCCACCTTGGAGAAATCAGCCGCCAGCAAAGAGGGTGCCAGGATCACGTTGTTTTTCATGAACAAAACCCTTTCGGTGCGTATATAATATAATGAAGAGATATTTCACGGCAAAACGGAGCGGCAAGACGTCGAAACCGCGCAGGATCTAACGAAAAACCGCTTTGTTTGTCGTTGCAGATATATTATATACCCGAAGAGGCAGAAAGTCAATCAAAACAGGTTGGAAAACGTAAATTTTTCTTTGGAGCCGATCTCTTCAAGGTAGATGCAAAACCGTTCCTTGGCGGCGGCATACTCCCCGGGGCGGGATCTTTGCCAGACCACCATCTCCCGCAGAGAGATCTCAACGTTCTTCAATGCCGCCTCGTGGACGGTGAGGGCAAGGTAAGGCTCTGCCTTCAAAAACTCCTGCAAGGCTTCCTCGGGGCGGTCCTGCTCTGCAAGGGACAACAGGCTTTGCAGCTTCGCCTCTCCCCACAAGGCGTTGAAAACAACCAAGCCAACAGCCAAGGCGAGAAGGAACGTTGCGAGCCAAACGTTCTTCACGGCGTGCCTCCCGTCTGCGCGGTGGTGTTGGTCCCGTCGGCAGGGAGAACGCTCATGTTCCCCGTAGGTTCCAGGATCACCTTGTCAACCTCCTCCAACCCCGCATAGCCGTTGCTGCGGATCTGGGAAAGCACTTCTTCTCTGGAGATACGGGTGCGGGTGAGGTTATCGTCCAGATAAGCACCGTTTTCCACCAAGGTGATGGGCTTCCCCTCCAAAAAGTGGCGGAAAGCAGTACTCTTGGCGCAGAGCATGGCAAGGATCACCTCCAAAGACCCTATGCACACCAAGGGCAGGATGCCGAACAGCAAAGGGATGTCCGGGTCGGTCATGGGAAAGACGGCGGCTTGGGATAGCAGCATGGCGGAAATGAACTCCGTCATTTGCAGTTCTCCGATCTGCCGTTTTCCCATGAGGCGGACGACACAAAGCAATAATAGGTAGGAGATCCCCGTGCGAAACAAAATAACAGTCAAGAAAAACACTCCTTTCGGCTATAGTTTGGACACCGCAAAGAGGAGCTATACAACTTGCACAAAAACGCCTTCTGCAAATTGTTGAAATGTGTTGAAAAATGGGGCTTGACAAAATGGACTTTCGGTGCTAAAATAGACCTCACGCGCCGGGGGAAACCGCGGTGCGGACACAAGAAAAAAGAAATTTGAAAAAAGTTTGAAAAAAGACTTGACAAATGGAAAAGCTTGTGGTAAACTACTCAAGCTGTCCCCGAGCGGGGGTAGCGGAGAACGGACATTGAAAACTGAACAACAATTGAGTACAAAGTAAGAATTGTACACGTATGTATCACAAGATATATATGGAACTCGTTGATTTCTTTTAAACTTAAAGTAAGCAGAGCAAAACAGGATTAAAGCTTCGAAAGGAGCATTTAATAACAACTCATAAAGAGTTTGATCCTGGCTCAGGATGAACGCTGGCGGCGTGCATAACACATTCAAGTCGAACGAAGTATTTTGGTGCTTGCACCGAGATACTTAGTGGCGGACGGGTGAGTAATGCATGAGCAACCTGCCTCGAAGAGTGGAATAACACATGGAAACGTGTGCTAAT
>JAZPZV010000045.1:0-35471 GCA_045544855.1 Eubacteriales bacterium
TTGCCTTCGGCAAAGTGGGCAAACTTAACTTCACTCGTGCGTAAAAGTTGCGGAGCAGCTTTGCACGAACTTCACTGCAAAGCAACTTCACTTTCGCGTAAGCGAAAATTTCACTAAATTTTGCATTTGTGTCTACAAATGCAGTGCTTGTCAAGAAAAGAGGACAGAGAATGTAAAAAATTCTCTGTCCTTTTCCTGTCGGTAGGTACTATATTCTATTGAACTTAAAACTGTCCTTAAGAGTACAGCTCTTTCGAGCGACCGTTTTTTGTATCAGAATTACTGCTTCTTTCCGGAGAAGATGGCGTTCAGTATGTAGGTAGAGACCACGATGGCACCGATGACCACGAAGATACCCAGCATACCAAAGCCCATGTTAGGCAGCATTTCCACAAATCTTTCGGGATTAAAATCCATACGTAAAAACCTCCTTGTTAACCCATGAAAATGCTCAAGATCATACCGCCTGCCACAACGGAAGCGATCTGACCGGAAACGTTAACACCGATGGAGTGCATAAGCAGGAAGTTCTGAGGATCTTCCTTGAGCCCCATCTTGTGGACGATACGTCCGGACATGGGGAATGCGGAGATGCCTGCCGCACCGATCATGGGGTTGATCTTCTTCTTGAGGAACAGGTTTAAGAACTTGGCCAGCAATACGCCGCCTGCGGTATCGAAGATGAAGGCGAACAGACCCAGACCGAGTACCAGCAGAGTGGTGGGCTGGAGGAACTTATCGCCGGTCATCTGGATGGAGATGGAGATGCCCAGGAAGATGGTGACCAGGTTTGCCAAAACCTTCTGTGCGGTGTCGGAAAGGGAGTTCAGCACGCCGCATTCGCGGATCAGGTTACCGAACATCAGGAAGAATACCAGAGAAGCCGCGGAAGGAGCCACCAAAGCAGAGATCATGAAGATGACGATGGGGAAGAGGATCTTGGTGGTCTGGGAAACGGGCTTTGCCTGGTTGTCCATGCGGATCAGACGTTCCTTCTTGGTGGTCAACAGCTTGATCACGGGAGGCTGAATAATGGGAACCAAGGCCATGTAAGAGTAAGCCGCAACCATGATGGCACCGCGGATGCCGGGATCGCAGTTCAGCTTGTTGGATACGGAGATGGCGGTAGGACCGTCAGCCGCACCGATGATGGCGATGGAAGCCGCTTCGTTGTCGCCGAAGAACATGGAAGCGAGACACAGGGTAAAGAAGATACCGAACTGGGCCGCCGCACCGAAGATCATCAGCTTGGGGTTGGCAAGCAACGGGCCGAAGTCGATCATCGCACCGATGCCGATGAACAGCATCAGGGGGAACAGCTCGTTGGCGATACCCGCGTTGTAAAGGGTGGTGATGGCACCCTCTTCCAGAATGGCGTCAACGCCGGGGATGTTGACCAACAGCGTACCGAAGCCCATGGGAAGCAGAAGAGTGGGTTCCATGTCTTTCTTAATGGCCAAGAAGATCAACGTAAAGCCGATCAGCCACATGACCGCCTGCTGCCAGGTAACAGCAAGTATGGTCTCATACAGAAATTCCATTTGTTTCTCCTTGTATTCATATTATTCTATCCTATGCATTTTAACATATTTGCAAAAACCTGTCAATAGATGGGACAAAAAATCAAGAAAATCGCCATCCCGCCAAAAAACATAGAGCACACTGCGGTTTTTCTTTGGAGAAATCCCCCATAGGCAGTAAAGAAACGGCAAAGAAACCTTTTTGTGCCCCTTTCGGAATATTGCTTGACGGACAAGGAAAAATCTGCTATACTGTGGCAGAAACATACAGAAAGGAACACCGTTTTATGATCTTCAATCCTTTATATTACGCGGACGTCCGGGTGGAAGACCGCTTCTCCACCACGGTCCGCATCTTCAATGGGATGCTCCAGGAAGCCAAGGTCCGTACGGAGACCCGCGCCTTCCTGCGGGTGTTCGACGGCGAAATGTGGTATTACGCATCCACCACCGATCTGTCCCGCGTGCAAGAGACCCTGGACGAGCTGTACGCCATTGCCAAGCCCAATGAGCATATTGCCCATCACCCCGTGGTGAAGAATTTTCAGCGCAATCGGGACACCCTCTCCGTGTTTGCGGGGAGCTCCGTCCGTGATATCTCCCTGGGGGAAAAACGGGAGTTCCTGGCTTCCTTACTGCCTCTTTTGGCGGCGGATCCCTGTATGGCGATGCCCGCGGGCGTATACCTGGACCGCAACAGCCTGTATACCTTTACCTCCTCTTTGGGCGCCGAGATCAGATTCGATTACCAGACCTGCGGCGTAGTGCTGAGCTGTGACATGGTGGAAGGGGAAAAGAAGTTCTCCGCCAGCTGGCAGAAGGGCGCCACCCGTTACCAGGAGCTGAAGGGCTTGGAGCAGGAGATCGCCGCCGAGATGGCGGAGCAGGTCGCCTTTATGAAGCGTTCCGTTCCCGTCGTCCCCGGAGAGTACCCCGTGGTGCTGTCTCCCCAGGCGGCAGGGGTGTTTGCCCACGAGTCCTTCGGTCATAAGTCCGAATCCGATTTTATGCTTTCCGACGAGAGCATGAAGGCAGAGTGGGCGATCGGCAAAGAGGTGGGCTCTCCCATCCTTTCCATCGCGGAATACGGAGAGATCCTCGGCTCCGGCTACGTTCCCTACGACGACGAGGGCACCAAGGCAAGGAAGAACTACCTCATCAAGGACGGTAAGCTGGCAGGCAGACTTCACAGCGTTCTCACCGCCACCGTCCTGGAGGAAGAGCCTACCGGCAACGCCCGCGCAAAGGATTGCACCTTCGAGCCCATCGTCCGTATGACCAATACCTACATCGAGCCGGGGGATTGCACCTTCGAGGAGCTTCTGGCGCCCATCAAAAAGGGCTATTATATCAAGTCCATCAATCACGGCTCGGGCATGAGCACCTTTACCATCGCGCCCAACGTCGCCTACGAGATCGTGGACGGCAAGCTGGGCTCCCCCGTGCAGATCTCCGTGGTCACCGGAAACGTGTTTGAGACCCTGGGGCTTATCGACGGACTTTCCAAGGAGCTGACCATGCTGTCCTTCGTCACCGGCGGATGCGGCAAAATGGAACAGCATCCTCTTCCCGTGGGATTCGGCGGACCCTACGTCCGTGTCTCCCGCATGAAAGTACAGTGATCAGGAGGTTACAGATGGAAAAAGAATTACTCACGACCACCACAGGCTCCGTTACCTTGAACGTCACCGCAGGCAAGATCGATTCCTACCGCCGCAAGGACGAGACCCAGAACACCGTCCGCGTCTACGAGGACGGCAAGATCGGCGTAGCAGGCTCCTTGGGAGATGCGGATTGGGAAGCCCTCACCGCCGCCGCTGTGGAAGCCTTATCCAACAGCATTACCTATCCCTGCAACCTGGAAGCCAATCAAGGGGAGCTGGACACCTCCTGCGGGATCCTCTCCGGAGAGGAATTCCTCCCTGCCATGCAGCGCCTGCTGGATCGTATCACCGCAGAATGCCCCCGCTTCGGCATCAGCAATAAGATACAGCTTGCCCGGTTCACCACCACCTACCAAAACAGCAAGGGCGCTTCCCTGAAGGCAAGCGACGCCTATCTGCTGCTGTCCCTGGTCTTCCAGAACAAAGGGGCAGGCAACCTGTACGACTGTGCCTACGGTGCACAGCTGAGAGCCTACGACGAGGATGCCGTGGTGGCAGACTGCAAAAAGCTTCACGACGCCTTTTACACCGACGTGGATATCGAAGCGGGAGAATACCCCGTGCTTTGCGGCTTCTTCGACGTGTTGGGCTCCGCTATCCAGCATTTGGTAGCGGAAATGTACGTTTCCGGCGCCTCGCTCTTCAGCGGAAAGCTGGGACAGCAGGTGGCAAACGCAGCCTTTTCCCTTTACGACGACCGCGATCCCCGCACCAACCCCGGCTCCTGCTTTTTTGACGACGAGGGGCAAGTGGCTCCCGATTACCGCCAGCCCATCATCAAAAACGGCGTGCTGACCAACCTGCTGGTGACCAAGAACACCGCCGCCATGTTCGGCTTGCCCCCTGCGGCGACCTCCGGCGCGGCGTACGACGGCGTTCCCTCCCTCACCCTCAGCGGCTTCCGCATGGATCAGACTCATGCTTCCGTGGCAGAGCTGACGAAAGGGAAGTCCATCCTGGTGCTCATTGCCTCCGGCGGCGACATGACTCCCGACGGACATTACGCTACCCCCGTTCAGCTGGCTTACCTGGTGGAGGACGGCGAGATCAAGGGCAGACTTCCCGAGCTCAATATTGCGGGGGACTTCTTCGACCTCATCGGCGATCGCTACCTGGGCTCCGCTCCCAACACCCTGCTTCCCTCCATGAGGGACAGCTTTATGGCTTGTAAGATGCAGGTAACCAAATAAACTCTCTTCTTCCCGCAAAAAACGGGAGAAAGTGCGAGAGGGAACCTTTTTGATCCAAAGGTTCCCTCTCGTTTCTTTTATGTATTTTTATGCGTTGATCTTCATGTCCCCCGTCTCGATCCAGCCAAGCTTGCGGAAAATTTCGTTGAACAGGAAGGAAAGTACCCCGGGCAATACCACGCACACCAGAAGCAAGCCGATCCACATCATGGCATCCGGCTCTGCGGTGGCGTCAATGACACCGATAGGCCCTACCAGACCGCAGGTGCCCATGCCTGCCGCAACGCCCTTGCATTGCAGACCGAAGATCATGGTGGAGATGGGTCCCGTCACAGCGGCGGCCAGCGTGGGAGCCAGCCAGATCACAGGCTTCTTCACGATGTTGCCCATCTGGAGCATGGAGGTTCCAAGCCCCTGGGAAACGATACCGCCCCAGCGGTTCTCGCGGAAGCTCACCACCGCAAAGCCCACCATCTGGGCACAACAGCCCGCTACGCAGGCACCGCCCGCCAAAAGGAATCCCTCTGCCGTACCGTTGGCAAGAGCCACCTCGTAGGCCGCATCGGAGAAGATCATGGCGCAGATAGCCGCACTGGAAATGGGCAGGGTCAGCACCACACCCATCACCACGGAAAGCACAATGCCCATGAGCAAAGGCTGGAAGGTGGTGGCAAAGGACACGAAAGTCCCTAAGTAATACATGACGTAGGACACCAAAGGACACAGCGCCCAGCTTGCCAGAAAGCCTACCAGCAAGGTCACCACGGGAGTCACCAGAATGTCCACCTTGGTCTTTTTGGAGACCAAGCGTCCGATCTCACAGGCAATGATCACCGCAAAGAACGCTCCCGCAGGCCCTGCGGCATAGAACACCCCCGTGCCGTCGCCTGCCGTCACCGCCCAGCGGAGCAAACCGCCGCTTTCGCCGATGATGGCACCCATGGCGTTGGACATAGCGCCCACAGCCCCACAGGAGAACATCACCAAGGGATGGGAATCCAAGCGGTGGGCGATGGCCACGCCGATGGCCGCACCGGTAGCACCCTTTGCAAAGGTGGCAATGGTGTTTAACATCTCAAGCCCGGTATACTTATACACCGTACCGAAGATGGTGCCGATGAGCAGGGATGCAAACAGACCCAAAGCCATAGCACCCATTGCGTCGATGAAGTAACGGTTCAGATACTTCCTCAAAGTTTTCAAGAAAATGCGCCTTCTTTCGGAAAGAAAAATATTAAAAACATCTGTTAACGCGATGCTTTTTACAGGAATCGGTGTTGCCGCAACGGTAACACAGCTCGTTTTCGTGGCCGCCGTTTGCAAAGAAGCCCAGAATGTTCCCCACGGTGGTCTCGGCGATGTTCTCCAAGGCCTCCTCCGTTAAGAAAGCCTGATGGGAGGTCACCAGCACGTTGGGCATGGAGATCAGCCGCGCTAACGTGTCGTCGTCGATGATATGGCCGGAACGGTCCTCAAAGAAGATGTCCGCCTCCTCCTCGTAAACGTCAATGCAGGCCGCCCCGATCTTGCGGGACTTGATGCCCTCAAGCAGTGCCTTGGAATCCACCAACCCACCCCGGGAAGTGTTCACCAGCACAACGCCCTTTTTCATGGTGGCAATGCTTGCTTCTCCGATCATGTGCCGGGTCTCCTCGGTGAGGGGGCAGTGAAGGGAGATGATATCGCTTTCCTCGAACAAGGACTCCAGGGATACGTATTCGATGTCCGTGTCCTTGGCGGGGAACTTATCGTAAGCCAATATCCGCATGCCGAAGCCGCGGCAGATATCGATGAAGATCCTGCCGATCTTACCCGTGCCCACCACGCCCACGGTCTTGCCGTGGAGGTCAAAGCCCGTCAGCCCGCTGAGGCTGAAGTTGTGATCCTTGGTGCGGTTGTAGGCTTTGTGCACCCTGCGCACGGAGGTCAACAGCATGGCCATGGCGTGCTCCGCCACCGCGTAGGGAGAGTAAGCGGGTACGTGTACCACGTGGATCTTCCCAAAGGCGTAGGGCACGTCCACGTTGTTGTAGCCCGCACAGCGCAAGGCGATGAGCTTGACGCCCCCTTCCGCAAGGCTGTCGATCACCGTTTTGTCGATCTTATCGTTGACGAACACGCAGACCCCGTCAAACCCGTGGGCGAGGGAGGCGGTGTCGGGGGTCAGCTTGGTCTCGAAAAACTTGAATTCAATGCCGTTTTTTTCGCCGTGCTTCTCAAAAGCGGGCTTATCGTAGGCTTTTGTATCAAAAAATGCAAATCGTAACATGGGGTTCCTTTCTTGGGAAAACAGGTTCTTATTCCTCGGGCGGGGGCAGGGGATCTTCCTCGTTTTCTTTCTCCTCACCCTCCTTGGGCTCCTCAAAGGAGCGGATGATCTTCCGTCTCCGTGCGTTCAGTACGTAATAAACGGGGAACAGCGCCAGCCCGCCGAACAGGATCACCAAGGAGAAGATACGGAAGAAGTTCTCCACGGGGGTGAGAAGGATCTCCTCCTTACTTTCCTCCGTGCCGCTTTCTTCGCCGCCTTGGGTGCTTTCTTCTTCGGATACTTCTTCGGATACTTCTTCATCTCCCGGCATCCAGGGCTCCGGCAGAGGATGGTCCTTGCGGTATTCTTCCTTGAAGTCGTCTCTTTGGGTATTCAGAATGCGGTAGGCTGTGGTGAGATCCTCCAAGTATGCCTTGCCGGACTCCGTGCCCGCCACCTTCGCCTTTACGGCATCCAAGGCTTCTCTGACCGTCTTCTCACAGGCGGAAAGCGTGCCCTTTTCCAAGGCATCTGCCGCCGCTTGCAGCTTGCCGATCAAAGCCCCGTCCAAAAGCTCTTCGGAGATCTCCCCGCGGGCGATCAAACGGTTCAGCAGAGCCAGCACGGCCTTTTTACCGCTGTAAGAGGTGGAAACGGCCTTTTCTGCAAAGATCCATTCCCCGATGGGGTCGTAACGGTGGTCGTATACGTTCCAGGAGAAGAAGGCCACCCCGTCTGCGCCGTTGTATCGGCTTGCAAGGATCTGTTCCTCCAAGATCTCCGCACCCTGATCGCTGACACCGGGGATCACCAAAACCTTGTCTCCCGCGGCTTCAACCGTCTCCTCCAGATAGCGGATCACACCGTCGGTGGTGCCGTATGCCATGGGGAAGACGATGTCGATCAATCCTTTCTTCATCCAGGTCACGGAATCCTGACACATACTGTTCAGAGAATTTGCGTAGTTGGGAGCCACCGCCGCACCCAGATATACGTCGGGACGGATCTCTGCGATCAGCTCCTTCACGCTCTGCACAAATTCCGTCACGAGATCCGCACGGAACTGCACCCAGTGAGTATAGTCCGCACTGCCGTTTGCAAAGGTCTTGGGATCCTTCCCGAATGCGTCCTTGTAAAGCTTCAGGGTATACTCGTCGTAGCCGAATTCCTCACCGTCCGCCTTGTTGGGGTAACGGATGTAATCCAATTGGAAGCCGTCGAGATCGTAGTTTTCCAGAATATGGCGGTAAGTATCCAGCAAAAACTCCCGTACCTCGGGAAGCGCGGGGTTCAGGAAGAAGGCGTCGCCGTATGCGTTGGCAACGAAATCCACCCCGTTTTTTGAGACCTGGCGCCATTCGGGCTTCTGCATAGCCACACCCAGCTTGGTGTTGGCAGAGCCCTTGTATCCCGCACGGAAAACGGACATCCATGCGTGGATCTCAATGCCGAAGGAATGGCAGGCTTCAATATAAATTTCCAGAATATCGCTTCCTGCCAGGGCGGGATTCTGTGCGTACAGATTGCCCTCGGGCAGGGGAATGATCATGGTGTTGTCGAACTGTACCTCCAGATAGAGCTGGTTGTACCCCGCTTCCCAAATGGCCTCTACGGTGTCAAAGATCTTTTCCCGATCCTTCACCAGAGCGGGACGGAGCCAAACACCCCTCGCCTCTGCGGAAAGATCCTCGGTCATGGCGCGCTTGGCCGCCACCGTAAGGGACTCCATCTCGGAAACGCCCTTTAAGTATTTCACGTAGTCGCCGTCGTCCAACGCCTTTTTTAAGCCCTTCAAGGTAGTCTGCAAAGCCTCCATGGCCTTGTCCGCAAGGGCGCGGTCCATGAGACGGTGCTCCTTCTTTGCCGTATCGTAAGCCTTGGTCAGGTTTTCCACCGCCAACACGTATTCCTTGTATGCGGAATCGGTGTCAAAGGCAAAGGTAGCCGTCTTTCTGTCGGTAGAGATGGTGACCTTCATGCCGCCCTTGGCCGCCGCCTCCAAAGCGGTCTTTCCCGTGCCGTGGCCGGAAAGCACGTAGCCTCCCTCGGGAATAGGGCTGTCGTTGCCCCCCACCACGATGACGTAGCCGTCCTGATCCACGGTGACCTCAAAGCCCCAGGCGTTGGTGCCCGTAGAGGTCTTGCCGTCCTTGCCGTCAAAGAAAATAATGGTATCCTGCTTGCGGGTGGTGTTGATCCCGTTCACCGTTACGCTGGTTTCGTAGAAGGGGTCGAAGTCTCCGGGGATCACCGTTACTGTCAGCTTGGAGGCGCTGTAAAACACCCCGTCACCCACCTGCAAAGCCTCCACGACCTTGGCCTTGGAGCTGCTTCCCGCAAGGATAAAGCCCCCTTCGGGAACGGTGTTGTTGTGTCCGCCCACGGAGGTCACCCTACCTTCGGCGTTCACCATCGCCTCGGTACATTTTTCATCCGTACCGGTGGCAGACCCGCCTTGAGTATATACCACCAAATGTCCCGTGCGGCAATCCGTATCGATCCCCGTCAGAGGGTATTCCGTAACCTCCGTCACACCCTCGCCGTAAACGGCAAAGGGCAGCAGAGAAAGCAAAGTGCAAACCGTCAAGATCAGAGATAAAACTCGCTTCATAAGCCCATTCTCCCGATTTCTTTTTTTCTTGCAAAAGATTATACTCTTTTTTTCCTCTCCTGTCAATCTTTTCTTGACAAATTCAAAATCCTGTGTATAATGAGGAAGAATTGAAAGCAGGAGAAACCGTATGGGCAACACCGTGTATTCTTATATCAACGCATTGCTGAATTATGCCGAGGCAAATCATCTGGCGGAAAAGCAGGACCGCATCTACTACACCAACCGTCTTTTGGAGCTTTTACAGCTGGACAGCTTTGAGGAAGCTCCCGCAGCAGAGGGTCTGTCTCTCCAGACGGTTCTGGACCGCCTTTGCGACTGCGCCGCAGAAGCGGGGCTCATCGAGGACGGCATCACCGACAGAGATCTGCTGGATACCCGCATCATGGGGATCTTTACTCCTCTGCCCTCAGCGGTGGCAAGCACCTTCGAGACTCTGTACGCTTCTTCCCCCGAGACCGCCACGGATTTCTTCTACACCCTTTCCAAAAACACCAACTACATCCGCACGGAGCGGGTGGCCAAGGATCTTCGCTGGAAATACAGCGGCAAGTACGGAGAATTGGATATCACCGTAAACCTTTCCAAGCCTGAAAAGGACCCCAAGGCCATCGCCGCCGCAAGAGCTGCCAAGCAGTCCTCCTACCCCAAATGCCAGCTTTGCCCGGAGAACGTGGGCTATCACGGCAGAGCGGATCACCCCGCCCGTCAGAACCTGCGCACCATCCCTCTCACCGTAGCGGGGGAGGCCTGGCATCTCCAGTATTCTCCCTACGTGTATTACAACGAGCATTGTATTCTGCTGAAGGAGAGCCATTCTCCCATGCAGATCACCCATCAGACCTTTGCCCGTCTGTTGGATTTCACACAGCAGTTCCCTCATTATTTCATCGGCTCCAACGCCGATCTTCCCATCGTAGGGGGCTCCATCCTCACCCACGACCATTTCCAGGGGGGCAGATATACCTTCGCCATGGAAAAGGCCTCTCCCCGCAAGACCTTCACTTTGAAGGACTGCCCCGATATCCGTATAGAATGGCTCCATTGGCCTCTCTCCGTTTTGCGCCTCACCGGTGAAAAGGAGGGCGTCTACGCCTTGGCCTGCCGTATTTTGGACGCATGGAGAGCCTATTCCGACCCCGCCTCCACGGTGATCGCCGAGGACGAAAACGGCAAGCACAACACCATCACTCCCATCGCCCGCAGGGAAGGGGAGGCATACCAGCTGGATCTGGTGTTGCGTAACAATATCACCACGGCAGAGCATCCCATGGGGCTCTACCACCCCCACGGGGAAAAGCACCATATCAAAAAAGAAAATATCGGCCTCATCGAGGTCATGGGTCTGGCCGTCCTCCCCGCCCGCTTGAAGGCGGAGCTGAAGGAATTGGAGGAACGCTATCTGCATAACCTTCCCATGGATACCGAGGGCACTGCCAAGCACGCAGTCTGGTGGGCTGAGATCCTGTCCCGCAGGGAGGTCAACGCCTCTAACGTCACCGCCGTTCTGGAGGAGGAAGTGGGCAGAGTCTTCGAAGCCGTTCTGGAGGATGCGGGCGTTTATTCTCCCGACAGCGAGGGAGAGGCGGGCATTTCCCGTTTCGTCGCCTCCTTGGAGAAGTAAGGTCGCGAAAGTAATTTTCCCACCCCCAGAATGGGCAGTGTCAGGACGAACCATACCAGAGAAAAGGGCAGGCACACCTGTCCCAAAAGATTGAAGGGCATGGCGGAATAATCCCATACCGCAAGCCGCATCCACAGGTTCACCACCACTCCCGTGCAGAACTCCACCGCAGTGATCACGGCGCTCCCCAAAGCGCATTTCAACAAAAGACATCTGTTTTTCACCCTGCGGCAATTACAGCAGACCCAGATCCCCACGGCAGAAAGCCCCGCCGCAAAGAACATGGAAATATGGGATCTCCCGCGGTAGATCAGCTCCAAAAGTACGTAAACCGCACCGCAGATCCCAAACAGCCAAAGCAATCGTTTCAACAAAAAAACCACCTCGCCGATAGTCTTTGCCGGCGCAGGTGGTTTTATGCTTTGTTTTTGCCGTTATTTGTCGGCGGGATGTAAAGCCGCACGGGCACACCCTTTTCATGGGCGTAATCGATGGTATAAGCCGTCCCTGCGGACTCGCCGTCCCAGATGGCGATCACCAGGTCGGCACACTCCACGATCTGCCTGTTCCGCAAAAGAGGGGCTCGCTTCCCGAACAGCTCGTATTGGGGCTTGATCACCTTGATGGGCAACCCTTTTTTCGCGGCGTAGGTCTCCGCAAGGGTATCCACCCCCATAGCCCCTCCGGAGATCAGCATGGTGGCTTCCTCCGGGATATATCGGGAAAGATCCGCATGATCGATCCCGCGGGAACCGATCACGGCGACCCGTAATTCTTCCTTCATTCGTTCTTTCCTTTCAAAAGGCGGCCAAGCTTTCCAAAGCACAGCCGCACCATGCCCCGTATCCAAGCCGTTTCCGCCAAAAAGAAACCGCCCAGCGTAGCCGTTCCGCCGCGCAACGGTTTTTCTTTCCCCTTTACGATGCGGGCATCCGCCACACCGATGACCATGGCTTCCGTCACGGGGAATTCCTTTTGCAGCTGATGATCCCCGCGGCATACGTAGCCGTCCTTCTTTACACGGATCACGCGGTGCAAAACGAACTGTCCGTCGGCGCGCTTATAAAGCGGGATCTCGTATCTTTTCAGCGGGAATTTGGGAGGGACGATCCGTACGTTGCAAACGCCTTCCTTCATCAAAGGAAGCATGCTCTGCCCGCGGATGTTGATCACCGCACTGCCGCCGCTTGCCAGCTCCTCACGGATCACGTCCTCCAAAGCGGCAAGGGGAAGACTTTCCTTTTCGGCCATGGGCTCAGTCCTCCAGAACGCCAACAGCGTTCATCTTGGCAAGCAAAGCGTCCAGGTCCTTTTCCGCCCGTTCCTTGTCCACGTCGTATTCCTCCAGAAGTGCCTCCACAAGCGCTTCGCGGCTTGCACCGTTTTCCAACAGCCGCCACAAAAAAGCCCCCGTCTCGTTGAGGGTGATGAGACTGCCCAGATCCAACTCCCCGCCCAAAGGCAGAACGATGTATTTTCCTGCCGTTTCCCGCAGGAGAAAGCCGTCCTTGATACGCATTTCGGAACACTCCTTTCGTGAATAAACCGCCCTCATGATACCACGCTCTATGGATTTTGTCAACAAAAAAATCAGAATCAATATGAAAATGATGAAAAAAGGCGGTTGATTTTTTGCCGTATATTTGGTATACTGTTAAACGGAGCAAAAGTCGAAAGGAGATCTCCTTTACGCTATGAAGTATATCATTCTCGTGGGCGACGGCATGGCAGACCTGCCTTTGTCGGAGCTGGAGGGCAAGACCCCTCTTTCCGCCGCTGTTAAGCCCGCCATGGACTATATCGCTTCCAAAGGGATCAACGGCAGAGTCTGTACCGTGCCGGAGGGCATGGTTCCCGAAAGCGACACCGCAAACCTTGCCATCATGGGCTATGATCCCAAGGTGTATTCCAAAGGCCGTTCTCCCTTGGAGGCGGCAAGCATCGGCATTCAAATGCAGGATGACGAGACAGCCATCCGTGCCAACGTGGTCTGCCTTTCCGAGGAGGAAGCGCTCTACGAGGACAAACGGATGATCGATCACTCCGCAGGGGAGATCACCACCGAGGAGGCCGATGCGCTGATCAAGGCCGTACAGGCTGCCTTCGGCAACGAATACCGTACCTTCTACACCGGGGTCAGCTACCGCCATTGTCTGATCTGGAAGGATTGCCCCGATTTTACCGACTTCTCCCGCCCTCACGATATCATTGGCAGACGGATCGGGGATCACGCCCCGGTGAACCTCTCTTCCCGTCCCTTCTGGGAACTGCAAAAGGCTTCCTTCGATCTGCTGAATCACCACCCCGTGAACCTTGCCCGTGCCGCCGCAGGCAAACGGAAGGCCAACTCCCTTTGGTTCTGGAGTCCGGGAAAGAAGCCTGCGCTCCCCTCCTTCAAGGAGAAGACAGGGCTTGACGCCTCCGTGGTGTGCGCCGTGGATCTTATCCGCGGCATAGGTCTGTGCGCGGGGATGAAAGCCCCCGTTACGGAGGGAGCGACCGGAGCTTTGGATACCAACTATACGGGCAAGCTGAATACCGCCATCTGCGAGATGGAAAACGGCTCCGATTTCGTGTATATCCACGTGGAGGCCCCCGACGAATGCGGTCACCAGGGCAGTTATCCCGATAAGATGGAAGCCATCCGTCATATCGACTGTGAGATCCTTGCGCCCCTGCTGGCGTATTTCCAAAAGACCAAAGAGCCCTTCCGTCTCCTGCTTCTTCCCGACCATCCTACCCCCGTGTACGTCCGTACCCACACCCGCGACGCCGTGCCCTTCGTGCTGTACGATTCCGAAAAGGAACAAGACAGCGGCATCCGCACCTATTGCGAGCAAAGCGGCTTCGACGGCGGGCTTTACCTGGAAAAAGGGGAGGACCTGTTGACCCTTCTTTTGGGAAAAGACCTTTGAAAAGAAAGGACAGCTTTTTATGAAACAGCAAAAATATCTGCTCTCCAAGGGCAAGATCGTTTTGTCCGATTACCGTGAGTACGCAAACTTCAACCTTTGCAGAGGTAAGCTCTCCCGTGTGATCCGTACCGCCATTGTGATGTGGGTGGTGATCATCGCCGCATATCTGGCGGTGGTGGGCTTTGTGAACCAAAGCTCCACCTTGGTTCTGGTAGGCGGTCTGATCCTGCTTTGTTTGGGTACCTTCTTTGCCCTTTTGCGGAAGCAGGTCAAAACGGTTTGCGTCAAAAAACAGGAGTATCTCTATGCCACCCATCAGGTGCAGTTCGGCAAAAACGGGCTGATCTATTCCGTTTTCTTCGATCCCGAGCACAACGGGCATAAGCTGGAGGATACCCAGGACGATTTCTTCTACACCGATTTCTTCCGCGTGTATGAAACGGGAGGCTTCTTCTACCTGTATATCGATAAAAAATCCACGATCATCGTGCCCAAAAGGAACATGATGCCCGCGGATTCGTTGGAGCTTCGAGAGCTTCTTTCCCAAAAGCTGGAAAAGAACTTTATTCGCTGTATTTAAGAAGGCGGTCTTCGTTTTCCGTGTTCCCTCCCGTGGCCGAAAGCCCGTCTCTGCGCTTTTTTGCTTGGGCGCGGACCTTGGCCTTGTAGGCACGGAAATCCTCCGTATCGGGGCGGAATTGCCCTAAGAACAGATCGTCGTAGGTGTAAGCCGTGTTCTTTCCGGTGTATACCGCACAGATCACACCGTAGGGCTTTTCCCGTTCACAGGTGAACCGCTCTTCCGAGATCTCGTATCCGTTTTCCCACAGGAATCTCCGCAGGTCGTCCTGGGCCGTCATGGGCTGTAAGAACAATCTGCACTTGGGATGAGGGCCGAAGCGACGCAGAATGTCTGCGATCAGCTCACCGCCCATACCGCAAATGCAAGCTCCGTCAAAGTCGTAGTCTCCCAGCTTGTCGAACCCGTCCGAGAGCATGAAAGCAGGCTTCACCCCGTATTTTTCCGCGGTGGCACGGCCTCTGGTCAACGGTCCTTCGTTGATATCCGAAGAAACGGAGAGGGAAGCGATGCCCTCCTTCATCACGTATACCGCAAGGTATGCGTGGTCGGAGCCGATGTCCGCAAGACACCGAAAGGGCGCGTATGTACGGAGCATTTCCGCCACCGTCTGCAACCGATTTCCCAAAGATCTCATAAAGATTCCTTTCAGCGCATATGTACGGGGCGCACAGCACCCCAAAGGGCTTTTAACAGCAGAGCTTGTCTTCCAAAGCCTTGAAGGCCTTCATAGCCTTCTTTTTCATCTTTCTGCCGGGTGTACAGCAGTTCACCGTGGCGTTTGCCACCAGAAAGCCCAAGCCGATGCCCATGGCCACGCCGATCATATTACAGAGCAATCTGTGGCCTGCGATCATCTTTTTCATATTGCACATCATAGTTTTCAACCTCCCGTGGCTATTGTTTGCCGGGGAAGTCGAAACTATACTACCACATTTTCTTTCGACTTGCAACCTTTTTTTGAAAAAAGCGGATTTTTCTCCGAGAAAAAACAAAAAAACCATTGACAAATCGAAAGCAAAGCATTATAATGGAATGAACTGTGTACCCGAGAGGACTTTTGCAAAGAGAGGTGTTTATCCCATGACTTTGGATCTTCGTGAGCTGGTTGTCGGGGTTGTAAAGACTATTCCCTTTGCCTATGAGGAATCCGGTGCAGAGCTTTCCGACGATCTGATCTCCGCCAAGGTGTTTGTGGAAGGCGCGGCCGAAAACCACGCAGGCTACCTGACCCTGAACGGAAAAGCATCCCTCCAAGGCATCGCCCGTTGCGGCAGGTGCTGTAAGGAGTTTCCCGTCAGTCTGGAGTTTCTTCTGTCCTATAAAATGGCGGAAGGGCTTGCCAACGAGGATGAGGAAGAATTCCTTCTTTTGGAGGAAGGCAAGCTGGATCTTTCGGAGGTGGTCTACAGTCAGATCCTTACGGAGATGCCCTATCGGTTTCTCTGCAGGGAGGATTGCAAAGGTCTTTGTCCCAAGTGCGGATGTGATCTGAACGTAGAGCGTTGCTCCTGCGATACGCGCGAGATCGATCCCCGTTGGGCGGCTCTGAGCAGTTATTTTGAAGAAGATAATGAAAATGATCATACGTAAGGAGGTTCATTAGAGATGGCAGTTCCCAAGAGAAAAGTCTCCAAAGCAAGACGTGATAAGCGTCGTTCCAACGTTTGGAAGCTCGAGCTTCCCGGAATGTCCAAATGTCCCAAGTGCGGTGCGTTCAATCTTTCTCACCGTGTTTGCAAGACCTGCGGTTATTACGGTGGCAAGGCAGTCTTGACGGTCGGAGAAGAAAAGGCGTAAAGAAAAGCGTGTTGCTCACGGCATTGAGTAACACGCCTTTTTCATAGAATGTCCCGTGAGGAGGATGAAAACTTATGGTCAAGATCCAATCGGTCACTCCTGGCAGTCCCGCCCACAGAGCGGGGATCAAGGCCGGAGATACTTTGCTGTACGTCAACGGCGAAAAGATTTGCGACGTGCTGGACTACTGCTTCTACGGAACGGATGCCAACAGCGTGGTCACCGTCTCCCGCGAAGGGGAAGAATTGACCTTTTCCCTGCATAACAGAGAATATGCCGAGCTGGGCATGGAGTTTTCCACCTACCTCATGGACGAAAAGAAGCACTGCACCAATAACTGCATCTTCTGCTTCATCGATCAGAATCCCCACGGTATGCGGGAGACTGTCTATTTCAAGGACGACGATGAACGTCTCTCCTTCCTGCAAGGGAATTATGTTACCCTGACGAACCTGCGGGAATCGGATATTCAAAGGATCATCCGTATGCATATTTCCCCTGTGAACGTCTCCGTCCATACCATGAACCCCGACCTCCGTGTAAAGATGATGCGCAACCGCTTTGCGGGCGAAAAACTGCGCTTCTTAAAGCTGCTGGACGAAGGCGGCATTCGCATCAACGCCCAGCTGGTGCTTTGCAGAGGCATCAACGACGGGGAAGAGCTCAGCTACTCCCTTGATGAGTTATGTAAACTTGAAAATCTGGAAAGTCTCGCCGCCGTCCCCTGCGGGATGACCTCCCACAGAGAGGGTCTTCCGGAGCTGTTGCCCTTCGATAAGGAAAGCGCTCTGGACGTGATCGCCCGTATTGAGGCCAAGGCTGAGGAATGTCTTGCAGCCTTCGGCTCCCGCAAGGTCTATGCCTCCGACGAGTTCTACCTCACCGCAGAAAAGGAGCTTCCGCCCGACGAAGCCTACGAGGATTATGCACAGCTGGAAAACGGCGTGGGGATGTTGCGTCTCCATACCGTGGAATTCGGCTACGCTTTGGAGGATTGCGAGGTATCCGATCTTTCCCGCCACGTGTCTATCGCCACGGGAATGCTGGCGAAGGCACACATGGAGGAGCTGGCCGCCATGGCCATGAAACGGTTCCCGTCTTTGCGGGTGGACGTTCACGCCATCGTCAACCGCTTCTTCGGGGAGACCATCACCGTCAGCGGTTTGGTGACGGGAGGCGACTTGATCGATCAACTTAGGGGAAAGGATCTTGGCGACACCCTTCTGATCCCCGAAAATATGCTCCGCCACGAGGGGGACCTGTTCCTTGACAGCGTCAGCCTCCGGGACGTGGAGGAGAACTTGCAGATCCCCGTGGCCGTTACCGCCCGTGACGGCGAGGATCTTCTGAGAAATCTCTTAGAGAAAAAGTCTTAACGAAAGGACTTCACTATATTTATGGCTAACAGAGTAGTAGCGGTGGTGGGGCGCCCCAACGTGGGCAAGAGCACCCTGTTCAACCGTTTGACAGGCTCCCGTATCTCCATCGTGGAGGATACTCCCGGTGTTACCCGTGACCGTATCTATCACGAGGTGGAGTGGAACGGCGAGACCTTTATGCTCATCGATACAGGCGGTATCGAGCCCGTCACCGACAGCAAGCTGTTGGTACAAATGCGTGACCAGGCGCAGATCGCCATCGACCACGCCGACGTGATCTTGTTCATGTGCGATCTGAAAAGCGGTATGACGGATTCCGACAATGACATTGCCACCATGCTTCGCAAAGCCCATAAGCCCGTCATCGTCATCGTCAACAAGGTGGATTCCATCGGTGCCACCCCGCCCGAATTCTACGAGTTCTACGGCTTGGGCTTCGAGGACGTGTTCCCTCTGTCCTCCTTGAGCGGTACCGGTACCGGCGATATTCTGGACCGTGTCATCGAGCTGCTTCCCAAGGAAGAGGAAGCGGAAAACGATTCCGACCGCATCCGCATTGCCGTTATCGGCAAGCCCAACGCCGGGAAGAGCTCTATCATCAACAAGATCTGCGGAGAAGACCGTGTCATCGTCTCCGACATGGCAGGCACCACCCGTGACGCCGTGGATACCTACGTGGAGAATAAGCACGGCAAATACGTCCTTGTGGATACTGCAGGCATCCGCCGCAACGCCAGGATCGAGGATAAGATCGAAAAATACAGCGTCTTGCGTGCCAACATGGCGGTGGAAAACAGCGACGTCTGCCTGATCATGGTGGATGCCAACGAGGGCATCACCGCCCAGGACGAGCACATCGCAGGCCTTGCCCACAACGCAGGGAAGGCAAGCGTTATCGTCATCAACAAATGGGATCTGGTGGAGAAGGACAATTCCACCTTCGAGAATTTCCGCAAGGACGTATACAACGCCCTGTCCTACATGACCTACGCCCCCGTGGTGTTCGTCTCCGCAAAAACCGGTCAGCGTCTGGATAAGATCTTTACCTTGGTGAACGACGCCTACAAGGAATCCTGCAAGCGCATCACCACCGGCGTCCTCAACGACTTCCTGTCGGACATCACCGACCGTGTCCAGCCTCCCACGGATAAGGGCAGACGTCTGAAGATCTACTACATGACTCAGACCACCACCAACCCGCCCACCTTCGCCTTGTTCTGCAACAGCGCAGAGCTGTTCCATTATTCCTACCAGCGGTATATCGAAAATTGTCTGCGTAAGACCTTCGGCTTCGAGGGAACTCCCATCCGATTGGTCATCAAGCAGAAAGGAGATTGATCTCTATGCTTCAATTCTTTGAATGGTTATGGAGCGCCATCGGCCTGTACGAAAAGCTGGGCATCGCCCGTGAGGTGGTTGTGGACGGCGTTACCAGAAAGGTTACCTTCCAAGGCTTTTTGAATTGGCTTCACGGCGATTTTCTGGAAAAGGGCGAGGACGTTACCGCCGCCTTGATGTTCTGCGCAGGTATTCTGGTCTGCACCATCATTCCCTATTTGCTGGGCAGCCTGAACGCCGCCATCATCGTTTCCAAGTATAAGTACCACGACGATATCCGTAAGTACGGCTCGGGCAACGCAGGCCTTACCAACATGGGCAGAGTCTTCGGCAAGCAGGGCGCTTTGCTGACCTTGTTCGGGGATATTTTCAAGCAGTTTGTTTCCGTGCTCATCGGCATCATCGCCTGCGGTGAGCTGGGTGCGTATTTTGCGGGCGTGTTCTGTATGCTGGGTCACATCGCACCCATCTACTACCACTTCCGCGGAGGCAAGGGCGTGCTTACCGCCGCCACCATGATCCTGATGATCGACTGGCAGGTGTTCCTCATTGCCGCTTCCATCTTTGCCCTCACCGTGCTGATCACCCGTTACGTGTCCCTGGGCTCTGTGCTGGGCGGCTTTGCTCTGCCGGGCATCGTGTTCATCAGCGCCACCATGCGCGGTACCTATCCCTCTCTGCCCGCCATCTGCTTCAGCTTGTTCATCGGTATGATGCTGATCTTCATGCACCGTTCCAACATCCGCCGCCTCTTCGAGGGTACGGAAAACAAGCTTTCCTTTAAGAAAAAGGAAAAATAACGAACTGCTTGTAAAATGCAATTAGATTAAAATCCGTTTTTTTGGAGGCTTTGCCTTCGAAAAAACACCTTCCCAACGAGCGAAGCGAGTTCGCGCGCCGAGGGGAGCCTGCCCAAATCTTTGATTTTGGCAGGCGGCGATAAGCGCGCGGATCCCCGCCGCGCGGACCATGCTTGTAAAACGAAGTTTTGCAAGCAATCAAAAGGAGTTTTGCGTCATGCCTCTTGCCGACCGTGTCAGACCGAATACCTTTGACGAGATCTGCGGACAGACGCACCTTCTTGCCAAAAACGCCCCCCTGCGCCGTATTCTGGACAGCGGACACCTGCCCTCCCTCATCTTCTACGGCCCTCCCGGCACGGGGAAGACCACCACTGCGGATCTCATCGCAAAGCACTTCCGCAGGGAGTTCTATAAGCTCAACGCCACCACCGCAGGCACCTCCGACGTAAAGGAGATCTTAAACCTGTCCGGCGGCCTTATGTCGGGGAACGAGGGCATTTTGCTGTACATCGACGAGATCCAGTATTTCAACAAAAAGCAACAGCAATCCCTTTTGGAGTACGTGGAGGATGGCCGTGTCACCCTCATCTGCTCCACCACCGAGAACCCTTATTTCGCCATCTATCCCGCCTTGCTTTCCCGCTCCAGCGTGTTTGAGTTCAAGCCCGTAGACCCCAAGGATCTCATCCCCGGCCTGCGCCGTGCCTTCGATATCTTAAACGGAGATTTTGCAGGCGCCAAGACCTGCTCCGATGCCGCCTTGGAGGTACTTGCCTACGGTTGCGGCGGTGACGTACGGAAGGCCATCGGCTCTCTGGAGAATTGCTACTACGCCTCCGAGACTGCCATCGACGAGGACCTTGCCCGCAGTCTGGCACAGCGTTCCGGTATGCGGTACGACCGCGACGGCCAATCCCATTACGACCTGCTTTCCGCCCTGCAGAAGTCCATCCGCGGCTCTGATCCCGATGCCGCCGTGTTCTACCTGGCGAAGATCCTTGCAGGCGGGGATCTGGTTTCCGCTTGCCGCCGTATCTCCGTGTGCGCCGCCGAGGATATCGGCCTTGCTTATCCCAACGCGGTGATCTTTACCAAATCCTGCATCGACATCGCCTTGCAGGTAGGGCTCCCCGAGGCACGGATCCCCCTTGCGGATGCTGTGATCCTGCTTGCCACCTCTCCCAAATCCAACAGCGGAGAAGCGGCAATCGATGCCGCCATGGCCGCCGTGGAAGCGGGGAAGGGCACCATGGTTCCCGCACACCTGCGGGATCAGAACCGCCCCGGCTCGGAGGGCGGCTACCAATACCCCCACGCCTTCCCCAACCATTGGGTGCGCCAGCAGTACCTTCCCGACGACTTAGCAGGGAAGACCTTCTACACCCCCGGGGAAAACAAAACCGAGCGTGCCGCTGACGAGTATTGGCAGAAGATCAAGAAATAACCTTCAAAAGCCTCCCTTTTCGGGGAGGTTTTTTGCGTAAGCATGGGTTTGGGATGCTCCTTTGCAGAATCCGAAGCGGAGCCGAACACGGAAAAGAAAACGGCATCCGTGCTTCTGTTCGGACGCCGTTCATTTGGGCTATGTGCCGGGATAACGCTTTCTAACGTTTGTTTCGCCTAATAAATAATCTACGCTTGTGTCATAAAAGCGAGCAAGCTTTATCAACACGGCCGTGGGAATATCATTTTCTCCCGTCTCGTATTTAGAGTACCCCGTTTGTGACATTCCAAGAATTCCTGCCAGCTGTGTTTGATTCAGGTCACGATCCTCGCGTAGATCGCGAATTCGATGATACATAGTGGAATCCTCCTTGATCGGTGTTTTATCTTCGCCAACGATCGACGTTTTTTCTACTGCTTTTTATTCTATTTATTTTTTCTCAAACACTTGACTTTTAACCTGAAACAGGTTATAATGCATCTGTGAGTAAAACAAGGGAACGTATTTGTTTCACCAATTTCCTTACAACGGTGTGGGAAAAACGCCGATCGTACGAAACGCTTATGTCACGGGTAAAAACCATTCTGTAAAAAATTTCAAACTTTTTTACGGAAACCCCTTGACAAATGGAGTTTGTTGTTGTAAACTATCCGCGTGATTTACAGTAGCAAACCACATAGATTACAAAAGGAGTACCGCCAATATGAAAAAGCTTATTTCCTTCCTTTTGATCGCAGTTCTTCTGCTTTCTCTCGCGGCCTGCCAAAGTCAGCCTCAGCCGCAACAGCAGCCCGAGGCAGACCACGTTGCCGAAGCCCGAAAGCTTCTGGACGCAGGCAAAACCAAGGAAGCCTACGAGTATCTCTATGCCCACCGCGATAATGCAAAGGCAGCGGAAATGCTAACCGATTTCCTGGTACTGCGGGGACATATTGATACCAACAGTTATTCCGTTTACAACGCCAAGCGTGTTACCGAGTATAACGAATACGGGGAGCTGATCCGCGAGGAGGTCACCTATAGCTTCGAGTCTCCCGACTGGCAGAGCTTCCTCCGGGAATATGAGATCACCTACGACGCCAAGGGCAACAAGCTGGAAAGCGTAGAGACCTTGGACGGCAAGGAGAACAGACGGGAGACCTATACCTACAACGACCGAGGTCTTCTCCATATTTTCAAAGCCTTTTACAGCGAGAACAGTTACACAACGGAGACCTACACCTACGACGAAGCGGGGAATCCCGTCCTGACCGTCACCGCTTATTCCGATAGCGAGTACGTAGAGACTCTGGAGTGCAGTTACGATGAATCCGGCAATCTGCTTACCGAGAAGCTGTCCTACACCGGCGGCAACGGGGGCGCAAGCGGCATTTCTTACGAAGTCATCAACACCTACGATGAGGACGGCAAGCTGATCCGCAACGTGTACCGTATGGGCGGTAACAAGACCACCATCGATACCTCCTATACCTACAATCCCCAAGGGGACTTGATCCTGGAGACCGCACAGTACACCGTGGTCGAAGGGGAGGAAGCCATCGTCGGAAACACCATAGAGACCTCTTATCAGTATACCTACGACCAGGAAGGCAGGATCACCAAGAAGATCACCGAAACCCCTCTCGGCTCGTCCACATCGGAATATACCTACAACGAGCAGGGGGATTTGATCTGCGAAAAGACCGTCAATGACCTCGGTGCCGTTCAGACCGGCGAATTTGCCTACGTCTATTCCGAAAACGGCGAAATCTCCCGCATCACCGAGGTGAAAAACAGCTATCGGGTATCTTCCTGCGACGAGACCTACGACGAGCAGGGCAACCTGACGAGCCAGGAGTCTGTAAGCGCCACGGGTACGGCATCCAACAGCTCCGTGTTTACCTACGACGAACAGAACAGACCCATCCAAAAGGTACATACCGACTCCGACGGCAGATCCTACACCTATACCTATGAATATGACGAGAGGAACAACCTTACAAAGAAGACCCGCACCTATCCCAGCGGCACCGTGACCACCTTTGTCTATACCTACGACGATATGAACCGGGAGATCAAAAGCGTGGTCACCACCGGCAAGGACAGAACCGTCACCGAAACGGAATACGACCACCACGGCAACGTGATCAAGCGTACCGAAACGGTGTCCGGCAAGAAAACGGTCTACGAGTACATCCATCAGTACGACGAAAAGGGCAACCTTGTAAAGACCGAGAATCTGAAAGACGGCACACTTTCCGCCACCTACGTTCGTGAATACGACCCGGCAGGCAGAGAGATCAAACGGACAGGCTATTCTGCCGAAAATAAGATCTTTGCGGAAGTCACCAGGGAATACGACGAGGACGGAAACCTCCTGCGGGAGATCTCCACCTCGGGGGAGATCGGCGCTTCCGTAAATGCCCACGAGATCGTCAACCAATACGACGAATACGGCGTTTTGGTGTATGAATATTTCGTCGATAGCTACGCCTGCTACGAGAACCGTTTTTCCGAATTTACCTACCTGTACCTTCCCGACAGAATCGAGATCGACTGACGAACCGATCCACCCAAGCTCCTCCCTTCACCGGGAGGAGTTTTTTTGCGAAAATTTCTCGACGAAAACCGTTTTTCCGACATAATATAAGTAGAGGGATATGAACAAGGTTTTTTGAACGAACGGTAAAATTTAGCGGGAAAAACTTGACATCTCTGCGCATATTTGCTATATTGAAACTGTAAAAGTGCCCAAAGTTGTAAGGAGGGGAGTCCAATGGTTCATATGATTGCTTCGTAAAGCAGATTATGTTCTGCTTCCGTCTTGGATGGGCTATTTCCCATCCCACCCGAAATGCATGAAATAGGTCACTTGTACAATGCTAAAGATCATTATAATATTGGTTCTGTCCCCTCTACCGCTGAGATTATAATATCTGAGGGTGATGCACGGTATAACTCGGATTGTATTTATGGAGAAAATAAAGAGGATCCGGATATTGCTGGGAATTATGTCATTTGTGATGGATGTAGAGCAAGAATAGAATCATATTCAAACAGATTTAACCATTAAAAGGAGGCAAGTTATGAAAAAGTTGAATGTTTTGATTTTTATCATTTTAACGTTTTTTATATTTTCATCATGTGGACAAAAAGAGGAGCCACAGACAGATTTGAATAATGCTGTTAACAATCAATCTTTGGCGGAGTCATCAAATGATACTGATGTATCACCGTCTGTCGAACATACAATCTTCGGTTTGTATTCAGAAGATGAATACGAAAAATATATAGCGGAAACGACACTTCCGGATTGGTTTGTTTCGTACGATAAGCTTTCACATATTGGGGCGTTTGGTAGTGTTGTGTTCACAGAGGATGCAAACGAACTGAACGAACTGAAGTATAACTCATATATGTATACTTTAATTGGGCCAAATGAAGAAAGTATAGCTTTATATGTTTATCATTCGGATGCAAGAGAATCCCTTTTTGCGGACGCGCAACCCATTATCTCGACTCATAATAGCACAGATTTAAGATCCTTATCAGACACAGCAACGGGTGTATTCTTCATAGGAGATGCTAAATACTACTACGTTCTTGGGAATTTGCAAGTAATTGAGTGGACAACTTCTGACGTGACTTACGTTATGCATACTTCTGATGGATTTAGTGGATATAGCTCGGGTAATTCCTTTATTGAATCTATGCTAAATAAAAACGAAGTAATATCTGCAATTGCCCAGTTTGATAAAAAGATCAATTCATCTCAATAATGTCGAAGCGGGTTATTTAGGGGCTTCTTGTAGTTTTCTATAATACAAAAACCACCGGGGTCTCCCTCGGTGGTTTTCTCTTCCTATTCCAACGCCTTCCGCAGTTTCTCCAAGATCTTCTTTTCCGTGCGGCTCACCTTGACCTGGGTCATCCCAAGCACCTCTCCCGCCTTCTGCTGGGAGTACCCTCGGTAGAACCGCAACAGGATCAACTGCTTTTCCTCCTTGGGGAGACTGAGAACCGCCTGCCGCAAGGCCTCCTTTTCGCAAAGCTCTGCCAGGTTGTCGGTGCCGATGAGATCCTCCAACGCCCGTTCTCCCACAGGCTCCGAGAAGGAAAGCACCGCGTTCCCCGCATCCAAGCCCTCCACCGTCTCCTCCACACTGCAGCCGCAGTAGTCCGCCAGCTCCGTCACCGTGGGTTCTCTGCCGTTTTCGGCGGTGAACTCTTCTTTTTTGCGAAGCAGATGGGCCCCCTTCTGCCGCAGCTCACGACTCACCTTGATCATCCCGTCGTCCCGCAGAAACCGCTTGATCTCCCCGATGATGAGAGGCACGGCGTAGGTGGAGAAAGCCGTCCCGTAAGAGGTGTCAAAGTTTCGGATAGCCTTTAACATCCCAATGGCGCCAAGCTGACACAGATCCTCGTAGTCCGCACCTCTGCCAAGAAACCGCGCCGCCACCGACTTCACAAGCCCCATGTTCTCCCGCATGAGGGTGTCCTCCGCCGTGGCGTCTCCCGCCTTGGCCCGCTCCAACAGCTCGGGAGCATTCATTTCACATCAAAACGTTTTTCCAAAATAACCGTCGTACCCTTTCCCTGTGCGGAACGGACCCTCACACGGTCGGTAAAGCTTTCCATCACCGTGAACCCCATGCCGCTCCGCTCTCCCTCTGCGTCCGTGGTGTAGAGAGGCGTTCGTGCCAGGGCGACGTCCGTGATCCCTGTTCCCTTGTCCTTCACCGTAATGCGTAACACCCCGCTTCCGGTGTAGACAGCGCTTATGTAGATCGGGCACTTCATTTTGTCCGTGCGGTGGCGGTATGCGTGGACGATGCAGTTGGTCACCGCCTCGCTCACCGCCGTCTTCAGTTCCGAAAGCACGCTCACAGGGGGATCCAGTTGGGCAATAAACGCCGATACCGTCATCCTCGCCAGCCCTTCGTTGATACTCTTGGCAGGGAAGACGCATTTCATTTCGTTCACCGTATTTTCAGCTCGCCTTGCCATTTCCATTGCTCCTTTCAATGCGGATCAGCTTGTCCATCCCCGCAATATGCAAAATTTTCATTACCGCCTCGGAGGGGGCCTCCACGATCAGCACCGCGTCGATCTGCCCGCACTTCCGCATACGTCCCATCACCAGCCCCAACCCCGAGGAATCGCAAAAGCTTACTCCGGAAAGGTTGAAATAGAACACCTCGGGCTGTTCCGTCTCCAAAATGCGGTCGATCCGCGTCCGTACCTCCGCCGCGTTGTGATGGTCTACCTCGCCCTGTAAGCGGATCCGTAATTTATCTCCGTTTTTCTCGGTGGAAAACGTCATATTCTTCAAAACACGTCCTTTCTTCACACGTCGTACCCGTAGTATAACAGACTTCCCCCGCCGATTCTGTCAAACCCTGTCGCGGGAATAAAAAAGAACGCCAACTTTTCGTTGACGTTCGTGCATTTACTTTTGAATGATCCGCTTGAATACCTGAGAAGGGCGGGTACAGGTGTAGCCGCAGCTTTTCGCCACGGCTTCCGATTCGGGGTTGATGGCGTAGCCGTAATGGGGGTAAAGCCCATTTTTCAGAAGGTCGTGGGAGAAATACAGGGTCAACAGCTTGCCGTAGCCCTTGCCGCGGTAAGCAGGCGCCACGTACACCCAGCCCACGTCGTAGTAATTTTTGTAGCCCAGCTCCCCGCGCAGGAAGCCAATCACCTTATTTCCCTCCTTCAGCAGATAGAAGCGGGTATCGAAAAAGCAATCGCAGGCATCCCAAAGGGAAGGGGAACGCAATTCCTCCTCAAAGTCTTCGTAAAGCTCCGTGTGGCTTTGCAGAAAGGCTTTTTCTTCTGCCGTCAAAGGGGAGACGGAAACGCCTTCCTTCTCCGTAAGAGGCGCAAGATCCTCGGGCGTAAGCAATCCGTAAATAGGCGCCCCGCTTTCTGCGGAAGTTACGGCAAGCCGCTTTGCCACGTATGGGCGGGTGTAAAACTCATCGCCTGCGGCAACGTCGATCTCTTCTGCCGTCAGTGTGGAGATAAAGTCTGCCGCTTCTTCCCAAAAGGCCTTGTCCTCGGAGTTGACGCCCACCACCACGGAATCGTCCTCGTAAGTCCTCACACAGAGAAAGGAGGAAAGGGGAGCGGACTCCTCTTGTACGTAATACGCCATTTCCTTGATCTTGTATCCGTCCCTGCCCGCCAGAGCAAGATCGTAGCAATGGTAGAAATAGCGGTTTATATCCCGATCAAACAGCGAAATCATTTCGGCGTTGTCGATTCTTTTCATGCCATCACCTCCAAAAACGATAGTTTTTGGCAACAAAATTTCTTTGAAGATTGTTAAGAAACTTTCTTTTTAAAGAAAGTTTCTTAACACGTATCTTTAAATCGTCTTCATCCAATCCTCGATCACAGGTGCCAACAGATCATACCCTGCGGAGTTGGGGTGAATGAAGTCGGGGAGATGGACGTTGCTTTCCGTCTTCATCACCTCTCTGTTGAACTTCTCGTCGAAATACAGATCCAGATAGGGAATGCCCCACTTATGGCATATCTCTTTGGAGAGGGCGAAGTACTCGCTCATATCGGCCATTCTGCCAAACTGCGCAGAGGGCATCTGGAAGGTAACGATGAACCCAAACTTTGCACCCGGGAAATGCGCCTTGGCGTAAGCGAAGGTGGCCTCCAAACCGCCTGCAAAGCTGTCGCGGTCAAAGAGCCCGTCAAAGCCTTCCGTCATCACCCCTACGGGTGCGGAATCCCAGGCATCGTTGGCGCCGCCTTCGATGATGAGATAATCGTAGCTATTTCCCGTCATGTCCACAAGCTGCTTGTAAACAATGTTCTCTCCGCGGCAGTTGCCAATAGAAGCACCGCCCAGACTCTTGTTCACACCGGTCATTTCATTCTTTGCCATAATACGCCCCGCCCAACCGCGGATGTGATCGTATTCCGTGTTCCACTCGCAGTAAGCTTCGCAAAGGGAGTCCCCCACGAAGAGAACGGATTTGTTCAAAAGAGGATTCATACGGTTTTTCCTTTCTGTTTCTTGCTATTTTTCAGTAACAACAGCACCGCAAGCACCACCGCCGCCCCCAAGGCCGCCAAGAAGATGTTGGCGTTGGGGATGAAGGACTCCGTGCCGTCGTTGTTGATAATCTTTTCCGCGTTGGCAAGCACCGTTTTGCCGATCCAAGGGCCCACCAGCCCGGGCACCAATACCTGGGAGAAAATACGTACCCCTTGGAACATCCCCGCCTTGCCCGCGGGGGTCAGCTCACGGATCTTGGCGCCGAATACCGCCATCCCCGCAAGATAACCGCACATCATCAGCAGAGAGCCCAGGAATACAAGGGCCGTCCCACGGAACAGATACAGCAGAACATACCCCGCCGCCAGCCAGCCGAGACTGCACCACCCGGAAAAGCCAAAGCCCTTCCTGTCGTAGACCCTGCCCCAGAAGGCGGTGACCACCGAGGCCAGAATGATAGCGGGCGCCATGATCAACACGTAATCCGCCATCTCCAAAGAGACCTCGTAGTACAGGATCAGATAAGGCATGAAGATCTGAATGGAGACGTTAAACACAATGAACGCCGCCAGATAGAAATACAGCGTATTGTTTTCTCGTATAGTAGAGGGCAAAAACCCATGCACCACCGTCTTGAAGTACCCTTCCTTTGCGGGGGTCAGCGCAGGCTCTTTGATGAAGAAGCACCCTGCAAGCCCCACCGCCAGCACCACGCCGCCGATGATCACAAAGATCCACGTCCAGCTTTCTTCGCTGTTCAGATCAAAGGCCATGAACCCACCGAACACCGCCAAAATGGCAACCAAGGGCATCATGGCGTTGATCCCCTCTGCCGCCCCGCGGTTGGTGTCGTCGGTGCTGTCCGTCAGCCAGGCGTTGAAGGCGGCGTCGTTGGCAGTAGAGCCGAAGAAGGTCATCACGCAGTCCAGAGCGATCACTAAGGTGACTCCCACCGCCATGGCGGAGGTAGCCGCAGGGAACATCGCCCCGATCAGATCCGCCTTCAAAAGGGCAAACCCGAGAATGGAAATACCCCAGGCCAAGTACCCGCCGCACATGAACACCTTGCGTTTTCCCAGCTTATCGGAAAGAGCACCCATCAGCACCGTGGTCAAAGTGGCGGCAACGGCGCTGGCAGACACCATGGCGGAAATATCCGCGGCGGAGGCACGGAACATCTTGTAGATGAACACGTTGAGATACATATTCTCCACCACCCAGGCGATCTGCCCCACCAGGCTGAACAAGACCAAAACAAACCAGAATTTTCCGGACAATTTCGTTTTCATGGGAATATTTCCCTTCTTTCGTTTTTTTCTTATTTTACCACAGGATTCTCAAGGTGTCAAGCGTTCCGTGTCCCTGGGGAACAATGCCGCCCGCCGCAGATTGTCCAAGCCCAACAGCCGCGCCGTCAAACGCTCCAACCCGATGCCCAGCCCGCCGTGGGGCGGCAGACCGTATTTGTGAGCCATGAGATAGCTTTCAAAGGCGGTAACCTCCATCCCAAGCCGTTCCATCTTTGCCACCTGGGCGTGGTAATCGTGGATCCGTTGTCCCCCGGTGGTGATCTCCATTCCCCGGAACAAAAGGTCAAAGCTTTCCGTCACCTCCGGATTCCCCGGGGTCTCCATGGTATAGAAGGGACGCTTGGCAGTCTTGTAATGGGTCACGAATACAAACTCGCTCCCCGTCTCCTTTTTTACCAACTCTCCAAGCAGTTTCTCCTCCTCCGGCTCAAAGTCATAAACGTCGGTGATGGGTCTGCCGTATTCCCTAGCCACCCATTCCTTTGCCTCTTCAAACGGGATGGCGGGGATAGAATCCACCGCGGGGAGCTCTGCCTTCCAAAGTGCCAACTCCTTTTCACAGCTTGCCTTCAGGTGTTCAAACACGCTGTCCAGCATGGCCGTCTCCAAAGCCATCAGCTCTTCAAAGCTGTGGATGAACCCCATCTCCAAGTCCACCCCGGTGTACTCGTTGATATGCCTTGCGGTGTGGTGCTTTTCCGCACGGAATACCGGGGCGATCTCATACACCCGCTGGAACACCCCCACCATGGTCTGCTTGTAGAATTGAGGGGATTGTGCTAAGAATGCAGGCTTGCCGAAATAGTCCAGCCCAAACACGTTGGCACCGCCCTCCGCGTTGCCCCCAACGATCTTAGGGGTGTGGATCTCCACAAATCCCTGCCCGTCCAGAAACCTGCGGATCCCCTTGCAAAGCTCCGCTTGCACCTTGAAGATGGCCGTCTCCTTTTCGTTCCGCAACGTCAAGGGGCGGTAGTCTAAAAGGGTGGAGAGGGAGGCGTTCATTTCTTTGTTGTTCACCACCACGGGCGACTCCTCTGCGGGCAGGGAAAGCACCTCGATCTTCTCGATGCGTACCTCATACCCCGCCTTGCTGCGGGGCTCTGCCAAAACGGTTCCTATAACCCGTACCCAGGCTCCTTCCCGCAGATTTTCCATGGGCAGATCGCAAACGCATTGCAAAAGCTGTGTTCCCGTCTTTAAGATCACAAAGGCAAAGCCGCTCATCAGCCGTACCTTGTAGATCATCCCGCAAAGGGTCACCACCTCGCCCAAACGCCGGGAAAGGGAAGCGGGCTCGGTATCGTTTGTCTTGATTTGATTTGTAATCCTTTTCATTTTTTCAGTCTCCATTGTTTTGATTTTAATAGCTTACAACAGAGACCCCGTCTTCCACGGCAAGATCAAACTGCCGCATAAGATCACCTTCCTTCGCTTATCTTCAAAAAACAAAAACCCCACGGATGCGGTATGCACCCATGGGGATCAAAGCAAAAAGCGTAAGCCGTCTCCCGCCCGAGTGCAACACCAAAAGCGCTTGCACCCAAAGCCAAACGGCCAAAGGTTCAAGCGCTAAATATCATCGTCCAAATTGGCGAGATAAAAGCGGCTCATGTTCTTCTCCAAAAAATATGATTGTTCTCTTATAACACAAAAAAATCCGTCTGTCAAGAGGGAAGTGCTCATTCCTCAAACAGTGCCTTTTCTTTTCCGTTCTTGTCCGTCAGATAGGCAAAGCAATCCTCAAACGCGTTGGAATACACCCCGTCTTCCTTGAACTTCTCGGGGTAATAGTTGTATTTCACAACCACCTCGTAGCTGTCGCTTCTGTTGGTAGGCAAAGCGAAGTCGGCATATTTCATATCCGTCTTCCAAGGCTTTGCATGACGCCCGTCCAACCCGGAATCATACATCACAAACGCATTTTTGCAACGACTGCAGATCGCCTTGACCACAAGCTGACCGCCCTTCTTCACCAAATAGGGCGCAAGGATCCCCTTGGTCTGCTTTCCCTTGTAGGAAAAATAGAACCGCCTGCCCCCGCAGGAACAGCAAAGATTTGCGGAAAGGGCAACCCCTTCCACTTCTTCAATATCCGTTAAGTATTCGACGATCCGCAGTTTCATAAAGAGAACCTCTATTTTGATTTGCTTCAAACGTGCTTTCCGAAAATCGTTTGATTGGCGGCTATCTCGGTTTTGATCTCCGTTGCAAGCAGACGCCAATTGGCAGCTAAATGAGAGGGAAGCTTTTCGCCACTGAAAATACGGTGTTGATCGGTTTCCCGTTTTTCCGTCACGTAAACGTCAATTTCATGCCTCTGAACCAACTCTACGATATGGATGCACAGCCTGTCGTTGTAAAACTGATAAGCGTATAGCGGTCCATAGAAGATCCGCTTGCCGTTTCGATCCTCAAGATCCCCGAGATCCAGCTTGGCATAGGAAAAACCGTAGTCTTCGAGCAAAAAGCGAAATGCCTCTTTCAGTTCTTGTTCCGGCTTATCCACAGACGGTCCAAAAACCTTTTTTATCCACTTGAAAAAACTCATAAAGAACCCCTCTTTCCTTTGATCCGCCCGTTGCGGCGGCAGTGATGATCTTCCAGCATTTTCGTCTTTTTCATCTGCAAAGCGCACGCAAAATCTTTTCGCTTGCGGTTATTTACCGATCCTTCAAAACGATATATTCCTTTTCCGGCTTCACGCTTGTGTATGCAGGACGGATGATCTTGCCTGCATTTTGGATCTCTTCCATACGATGGGCACTCCAGCCTGCAATTCTTGCAACGGCAAATATAGGCGTAAACAGCTCATAGGGAAGCCCGAGCATTTTGTAGACCATGCCGGAATAGAAGTCAACGTTTGCACTGACGCCCTTATACATTCTACGCTTTTCCGCTATGATCTCGGGGGCCATGCGCTCAACGGTTTCATACAGCTCAAATTCTTCCTGCATGCCCTTTTCCTCGGATAGTTTCCTTGCGTAGGTGCGGAGAATATCGGCTCTCGGGTCGGACAGGGAATAAACGGCGTGCCCCATACCGTAGATAAGACCGGCTTTGTCAAACGCCTGCTTATCAAGGAGCTTGACCAAGTGATCTCTGATCGCATCCTTGTTTTTTATATCCACGTTGGCCTTCATGTCGTCGAACATCTGCATGACTTTGATATTAGCGCCACCGTGACGGGGTCCTTTGAGGGAGCCCAGAGCTGCCGAGATAGCGGAATAGGTATCCGTTCCCGACGAAGTAACTACGTGGGTAGTGAAGGTGGAGTTGTTACCGCCTCCATGCTCTGCGTGAAGCACGAGAGCAAGATCGAGAAGCTTGGCTTCCAGAGGAGTGTAGTTTCCGTCCTCGCGGAGAATGTAAAGCAGATTCTCGGCAGTATTCAGTTCCTTTTTCGGATAATGAATAAAAAGACTGTTGTAGTTGTGATAATGCTGAAAGGACTGATATCCGTAAACCGCAAGAAGCGGAAATTCCGCAATTAACTGCAGACATTGGCGCAAAATATTTGCGGTGGATATATCATCCGGGTTTTCGTCGTAGGTATACAGCGCCAGCACACATCTGGACAGAATATTCATCATATCCTTGCCGGGAGCCTTGAGGATCATATCGCGGACAAAGGAGGGCGGCAGGGAACGGTAGGCCGAGAGCTGTTCGCAAAACCGCGCAAGCTCGTCTTGGGTAGGTAGCTTGGAAAACAGAAGCAGATAGACGGTTTCCTCAAATCCGGGACGGTCGTCGTCAAGAAACCCCTTAACGATGCTCCGTACGTTGATCCCGCGGTAATAAAGCTGACCCTCGCAAGGGATCTCGTTGCCGTCGGCATCTTTGCTTTTAGCCTTGATACGCGAGATCTCGGTAAGCCCCGCAACAACACCGTTTCCGTTGATGTCACGCAAGCCCCGCTTCACGTCGTGCTGTGCGTACATTTCGGGGAGAATGTGGTTGTTGGAATCGGACAGTGCCGCAAGTTCTTTGATGTACGGGGTAATTTCGGAATAATTCATCGTATTTCTCCTTCCTTGTGTGCTAAAAACGAAATTCGTAAAATGGTAGCCTGTTCGCCACCTTTTCTTCATTTTACCATAAATTTGTGAACAAGTCAAGCATATCCATGGGGAACCTCCGAAATGGGCTTGGGCGATTCCATACCAATCCTTCGGATCAAATGAAAAAAGCACGCTGGGGCGTGCTTTTTTCTGTGACGTGTGTCCGATTTAGATGCGCGATGGTTTTGCAGAGGGTACACTAACCCCTTGGCGATGATGGGAGTTAAACGTATCCGCGGTCTTCCGGGACGCAACGCCATGCTTGCAACGAAGCCTATGTAATTCATTCCGGTAGCCGTTCTATGTAAACGATAATATTACCGTATGTTTCATTCAAGTAAACATAGCCGATTTTTAAGTGTTGACCATTTTCTTTTATTACACCACCATGTGATTTAGTGTTGTTATATCCGGGGTGAATATTGTAGTCAGAGTAAGAGAATTTGACGCCGTTAATTTCAAAAGTTTCATTTGCGTGTCCCTCATAAGGCATTGGGTCGAAATTTTCAACGTAACCTTCGACTATTTGATATTCGCCGCGATTATATGCACCAACAGTTTTATTATACATGTTCAACTGAGCAATTAAACCGACCGTAGAGCAAAAGGCTACAAATAAAATACCGGCAAGGCAAAAGAGTTTGACAAATTTAATATTCAATTTTACATCTTTACCTTCATAAGATTTTTTTATAATCAACGGAAAGATCAACATAAAAATTATCATAATTGTCGGTATAGCGAGAATTGTAAAATCAAATTTTGAAGTTGCCTCATATAAAACGTTGTTCATTGATACCCTCCTTTGAAAGTGTTTTTTATTGCACCTTCATTGTACCACAATTTTATAAACATTTCAAGTGTGATGGTTCGAATCTGTCTACAGACCCGAAAAGATGCGCAAAGCGCGGAAATGCATCTGCAAAATTTTGAAGAACTTCAGAGTTGAAAGATTTGGTGAAATATTCGGCTTACGCCGAATGTGAAATAACGTGCTGTCGCACATTGTGAAATATTGCTCCTTTGTCGCAATGTGAAATGAAATTTGCCCACATTCGCGTTAGCGAATATTTCACATTTTCGAAGCAAATATTTCACAGCGAAGCTATTTCACTTGCCCGCAAGGGCAAATTTCGTTGAAAAAAGCACACATTTGTCTGGTAGACAAATGTGTGCTTTTTTCTGCGAAAGAGCAGTGAAAAGGTGTGTAAATGTAGGTAAGAACAGCGAAAAGGTGTGCGATTTTTGCTCTATTAACTACTCGACAAACTTGAATTTGAATAGCTAGATTTTTTGAGATGTTATTGCTTATTCATAACACGTAGTAAAATGCTCTAAAACCGCCTTAAATAAAAGGTTTTCCGCAAACAACTCATTTCATCCCACTATATGGTGTTACACCGTTTTACCCTTGTGCCGAGAGATAATAAGGGCAAAAGCAAGGGCAAGAATCATCAAAATCTTATGTTTTAGATTTGGGAAACGAACTGTTGCAATGTGAATTTACAAATGAATTGAGGAATCATCGTGAAGAGATCCAAATTATTTGCAATCACATTGCAGTCGAAAACCAGACTTATTTTCTTTTTTGTCGCAGTAGTATATAATCTGCTGTTAGGCTTGTATCTGAAAGACTTTTTTATTCTTTCACCTATGCTGGTGACGTTCTATTTACTCTCAGCATTACCGACCTTATTTTTCGTCCTGAAAATACGGTCAACACCCATGCGTGCAATCGTACTCATTGTTCTGTTTTTCGTCATGGTAATGAGTATTGTTAGCGCTCTTTCCTGCCGCAGGCTTCTGCCGATGTTGACGTTTGTGGTAACGGCTATCGAAATGATGTACTTTGGTATTGTCGATAACAGTTCCGGCAAAGACAAACTTCTGACGAAAATTTGTGTCTTGGTTCTAACAGTATTTATTATAGTGCTCCTCTTCTTTACGTACAATTTCGTCTACAAACCGGAGGCTCCTT
>JAZPZV010000046.1:0-71505 GCA_045544855.1 Eubacteriales bacterium
CGCTGGCCCGGGCAGTCTCGGCGGTAAAGTTCTGCTCACCGATCTTGGCCTTGTCCGCCTTCTTCATCTCGATCAGGCGGGCCACACCGTACAGGGCCACGCGGCGGTAGTCGCCGATGAAGCGGCCGCGCCCGTAAGCGTCGGGCAGGCCGGTGAGCACATGGCAGCTGCGGGCGGCGCGCATCTCGTCGGTGTAGACGCGGAACACGCCGCTGTTGTGGGTGGTGCGGAACTTAAATTCCTCTTCCACCTTGTCGCTGAGCTTGTAGCCGTATGCCTCGCAGGCAATGCGCACCATGCGGATACCGCCAAAGGGATTCACCCCGCGCTTCAAGGGACGGTTGGTCTGCAAGCCCACGATGAGCTCGTTTTCCTTGTCCAGATATCCGGGGGAGAAGCCCGTGACCGTGGAAACGGTGGCGGTGTCGATGTCCAGCACCCCGTCAAACTGCCGCTCCAGAGCAAACAGGGCCTCCAATTTCTTCATCAAGGCCTTGGTGCGGGGAGTGGCGGAGGCCAAAAAAGCTCCGTCTCCCTCGTAGGGCTTGTAATTCTGCTGAATGAAGTCACGCACGTTGATCTCATTCTGCCAAGTTCCCGGCACAAAGCCGTTCCAATTTTTATGTTCCATACCGTAAACCTCCAAAAAATAAACGAAAAAGGGCAACCCGGTGCGAAATAACCCGAATTGCCCAGACGGTCGGCGTATTCCTTTACACTTCTCCGCGGTGCTCCGCGTTACGATCCGTCAGTCATGCAAAGGTTATGCTACATTATACTGTAACAAAAGCGTTTTGTCAATACCAAATGTTGTGTTTTGAAAGAAAATATTTTCTATATCTTGTGCCTAATCATGTTCCGCCAACAGATCTGCGAACGCTGTGGCAAAAAACACGCCCGCACGCTTGGCTTCCGTCAGAGTGTTCCCGCAGGAACCCACCTCCAAAATCAGGCTTCCTGCCGCAAGCCACTGATTGAACCCATGCTCCCGCAGATTCACGGGACGCGCCAGGGTGGGATAAAGCGTATTGAAGCGCTGCTGTAAATGCGCCGCCACGGTGAGGTTTTTCTTCCAGTTCGGGTGGGAAGAACCGCTTTCATCGGTGCCCACCACCAGCATGAGCTGAGCGGTCTCGATGCCTTCTGCGGTGGTCAGCGTCTTCCCGCAGACGTCGTTCGTGCCGAAAATGGAATCTCTGTGCACGTCGATAACGTACCGAATGGACGGATACTCCTTCAAATATTGCTTCACCGCCGTGGCGGAATGGGTGTAAGCGTAATTGAAGTTATCCGCGTCGTGCATGGTGGTGTCGTGAACCACCCCGATCCCAAGCATCTCCAGCGCCTCCGCAATGACCTCTCCCACGGCGACCACCGTTTCCCGGGGATCGCGGGAGCGAAAATCCTCCTCCGGCAGGTAATAGTCCACCCCGTCGGGAAGATAAGCCTCCGTCCCGTGAGTATGTACGATCAACACCAAGGGCCCCTCCTCCGAGGGGGCACCGATGGGGAAGTCCCTCTCGATATAGTCCTCAAGCTCCACGGAAAAGCTTGTCCGATTCATCAGATCCAGAGTAGGCGTCTCCCCAAGCTCGTACCAGCAATAGCTCCCCGCCATCACGGAAATAGCGTCCTCGGGCGGCGGAGCGGGCACAATAGGCTCGTCCTCACTGCTCTCCTCCTCCGGGAAGGACTCCTCCCGCGGTTCCTCCCACAAAACGCTCTCGTGGGGCGCAGGCTCGGGACGCAACGCCGCCACAGGCTCCCGAACGGGGGAGAGGGTCAAAAGCGCCATCAAGGAAGCAGGCAACGCCTCCGCGATCCACGGCACCGCCAAAAAACACCCCGCCGTCACCGCCGCAGCCACCGCCATCGCCAACCCCTTCAAAACCTTTTCCCTCTGCAGTAAGCTCATCTCGCACATCCCTTTCTTTTCGTTCCTTCCATTTTATGCCGCCGCGACCCCGTTTATGCCGGCCGCCTTCACAAAAGAAACCGTCAAACTTTGTGTATTTTGCACAAAAATAAAAAATATATCGCATCCCTATTGACAAATAGAGCAAAGTGTGCTATCATGTAGACACAGAAGAGGAAGGCAACTTCCTCAAGCGTAAAGAACACGGAGGATAGACCAATGTACTAAGACCGCGCGGCCCCTGCTTCGTTTTTGGAACTTCAACAAAAAGGTATAGTCCGATGAACAAGTAAGACCTTCCCGGCGGGAACACACCGTCGGAACAAAGCACGATCGTAAGTCTCGCCTTTCAACTTTTAGTGAGGACGGTCCAATGGCAAATTGATAGAACGCATTTCGCGTTGAACTCACCCTAAGCTTTTCAAACTCAATACCAAAATGGAGGATCTTGTATGATGATCAAACGGATCAAAGAAACGTCCGAGGATTCTCCGCCCAATGGGTGAACCCGCTGACAGGCGGAACAAACAACTATATAGATTCGGAAAGAACATGATTTTTACCCAATAAGACGTTCCATGTTTTTCAAAGACGGAATGGAGGAATCACTTTATGATCAGAGTAAGAATTAAGGAATCTTCCGAGGACTGTCCACCTGAGGCAGACCGCCCGTAGGGCAATAAGGCACTGCGGGATCCATTCAGACGTGACAAGTCGAAAAAACTTCATAAGTATAATCAATACAACATACATCCCGTGGGACTGAATACAGTCCCACGTTTTTTTTGCGTTTTTTCGACACATAGCCTTGCGACTTGGGAAGCTATGCGTTTTGCGCTTCTTTGCCCCAAAGCCGGAAAAACGGCAATGCCGTTTTTGACGTCGGCGACACATAGCCTTGCGTTTTGGGAAGCTATGCGCCGACTTGGGATGAGGTTCCTATTGCTGAACGAGGGGATTGCTTCCGCTTCTTCCCACAACTGCCTTCGATACAGGCTCCCCTTAGCAAGGGGAGCTGTCGGCCCTGCCGACTGAGGGGATTGTTTCCGCTTTCTCTCGCAACTGCGCTTCTTTGCCCCAAAGCCGGAAAAACGGCAATGCCGTTTTTGACGTCGGCGACACATAGCCTTGCGTTTGGGAAGCTATGCGCCGACTTGGGATGAGGTTCCTATTGCTGAACGAGGGAATTGTTTCCCTCAAAATCCCCCTCGCACCCTTCTTTTGTGTCTGTTTGTGCGAAAAAAGAATAAATCGGTGAAAAACCCTTGACTTTCCTCCTCCCTTGTGGTAAATTGAGACTGCCGAAGAAATCCCCGCGGCGTTTTTTCGTCACCCGCTCCCGGGCGGAACGAACCTGCCCGCAAGGAATTTTTCGAGTAAAAAAGAAACAAAAAACATATTTTCTGGAGGAAAAAAGAAATGAAAAACAAGGGTTTCTCTCTGGTGGAACTCATCGTCGTCATCGCTATCATGGCGATCCTCGTCGGTGTTGCAGTTCCCGTTTATTCCAGCTATATCGAGAAAGCTCAGAAGGCAACCGATGTACAGTTAGTAGGTGAAGTTAAGCATGCGATTGAAATTGCACACGCCAGCCAGACTTTAACCGAAAGCGCGTATGTGATTCTTTCTGACGCAGCTCCCTCTTTTGCCGCTGGCACTATTAGCACTGAAGAACTAGAGACTATTTTGAAAGCCACTTTTGGCGACGATCTTAGCGGGTTGATTTTGAAGTATGATGGTTGGGAAGGTTCCTACGAGGGTTCTTCTTTCCAAGGGAATGAAACCGTTTTGATGAATAAGGTGGACACCCTTACCGGTCTGCTGGGGCAGACTTTGACTGATAATCCTTCTTTGGTTGGTAGCAACTTTACCAACTATATGAATGAACTGGGGTTCTCCAGCGATGATAAGGCAAACTATGATAAGGTTGCGGATGCTGCCGTGTTGTATGTTGCTGATGGCACAAGCAAGTTGACTCCCGAGCAGCAGGAGCAGTTTAAGCAGGTGGCGATGTCCGCAAGCAGTAGTGATGACTTGTTTTCTGCTCTTCTAAATGGCTTTAGCAGTATTTATGGTAGTAATGTAATGGGTGCCGCTGCCACTTATGCTTTGCTGACTTCCTATTGTCAGTATGAAGATGCATTGGCAGGTAATACCGATATGACTGATGCTTTGGGTACACCTGACGCTAGCGGCGTTACCACCGGATCTCCTACGGAACTGTTAGCGGTTATCGAAAGCTCTGTTGCTAATCTTGGAGAGAAATTGGTAGCGGGCAATGGCTTGAATTTTGATAAATATTGGACCGAGGTTGTAGGTGCGGACGCGGAAGCGTTTTTGAATGTTATGGGCACGGTGACTAGTGCCAAAGGCCAGATTGTTGGCAATCTTGGCCAGTCCGGATGCTTCACTTCTCAGAAATTGCAGGACTTGTTTACTTATTACGGAAGTGGAAGCGTTGCGATTCTTGCTGACATTCAGCAGGATGGCACAATGGTTATTACTGTAATTCCCCAAGTTTGAGTATTATCAGTGTTAGAAGGTAGTGTGTGAAAGTAATTATGGAAAAACATGTAAAAAAAACCACGGCCCTTTTGCTATGCGCAATTTGTGTAACCATGTCAATTTTCGGGTTGCTTTCACTTTCGGCGAGCGGTGCGACTCCGTTAACTGTGCCTGGTGTTGCCGGGCTAACCGCTACGTATGAGGATAGCTCTAAGTCGGGCGCAGAGAATATTCAGAATTGGTCTGTTACTACCAACGGCGTGAGTTGGGAAAACACAACAACGATGAAAGACTATTGGATAAAAAAATATTACTATTATAAGGCGTCCACGCTTACATTAACGAATGATTCAGGTGCCGCAAAGGTTTTGTCTTTTGATTATACCGTTGAACTTGGTAGCGGACAAGTCTCTATAGATGGGAGCAACGTTACAACATCCGGAAAGTTTTCTAAAACGCTTGGAGTTGGAGAAAGCGTTACGGTGTATGCGAAAACCTCAGAAACTTCTCAGGCGAAGACTTCTGTGTCGATAACCGGAATGACACTTTCCGTAAATAATGTTACCGTTACTTTTGCCGCTTCCGAGAACGGTGTATATACAGTAGACGGAACGAAGATAACATCGGAAATTTCAAAGACCGATCTCTCTACGAAGAATTATACGTTAGTTGCGACCCCTAATGAAAATTATGTGTTTTCCGGATGGTACATTGGCGAGCAATTGCTTTCCGCTGAGAAATCATGGACGGGAAGTTTTCCTACTACATGTACTGTTGTTGCTAAATTTTCCTTGGATCCGTTGTATGTTGCAACGATTGTTTCATCGGAGTCTACGTATTCCAAAGAACAGTTGCTGACCGTAAGTTCTCGGTATTATCATGATGGAACAGCAAAGTTGGTTTCTCCGGGGAGCATGCCGACTAATCAATCTGCTTATTCAGTGACTTCGGTAACGGCGGTGAAAGATAAAATAGATGTTCAGTATGTGCCGTCATTGCAGTGGGAGGTAAACACGACTGGGGCTACAAGTTCTATAAAAGTTTCGTATTCCGCTACTGCGACCGGAGACTATGTTTCTAGCTTCGCTGAGCGAAGTACCGCTTATGCGCGTGTTCACTCCGATATTATTCGCATTTATGTTAAGAAAAACTGCAACATATCTTTTGATTATACCAACAGCATGACGGGCGGCGGAACCAATACTTCAACGTTGTACTATTATATATCTTCCTCTCCAACTGCGACGATTGCGCAAGTGAAAACCGGCGAAAAACTCACAGCTAGCAGTGGTTCAAGCGGCGCAATCGCTCTTACCGAAGGATACTATTTGTATATCTTGACCGAAGGGTATACAACCAAGGAGCAGTTGGCGTCCCCGCCGTCTATTTCATTTAATTATAGTGCCTCCATTTCTAATTTCACTGTAAGCTATAATGATGTGAAATACACACTTGACGCAGGCTTCCGAGATAACACAGGAAAACTTCTTGCCACCGGTAGCTTGACGATTAATAATACAGCTTACTCCATTGGATCGAACGGCAACGTTTCTCAGATGGAATTCGCCGAGCTTTCTGAAGTCAAACTTCAAGTGGGGACTGTACCTAAAGGATATGTTCACATTGGATGGACGCTTACAGAAAACGGCGAAATTGAATACCTGTACGAAGAAACGTATACGCATACATTTGAATCAGACTGTATTGTTCATGCGTTGTTTGTCCCCAAAATGACTATTTCGATGGGGACAAATGGTTATAGCGATGCTACATACGAGTTGTTTGACGGTTCGCCTCACAATGGGGAGTATGTAGCGCGAGACGCTAATTCGACCAATTTCTATGCAAGCCTTGCAGAGGCATTTGAAGCAACTGACGTAGTGGTGTTACTGGCAGGAAATACTATTAACGGAAATTGGACGATACCGGCAAACAAAACGTTGGTCATTCCTTTTAGCTTAGTAGATCGTGCTTCTGCAGATCCGATTGCAACTACTAGCACGATTCTCTCTGCATATTGTCAAGTTACTATAAATGGTAATGTAACAGTTAATGGATCCTTATTGGTAAGCTCTAAGCAATATCAGAGCACGGGAACTCCTGGCGGACGTACGGGTCACTTGATTTTAGGGACCGACGCTAATGTTACTGTGAATGGTACATTTTACTCTTTTGGCCCTGTGACTGGTGATGGCCATATCATCGTTAATAATGGAGCCACCGTACATGAATTGGTAGAGATTCAAGGCAACCGTGGGCCTCTTGGGATGTACAACATCTATGAGGCTCGTGGCCAGCGTAAAGTTTTTCCTGTTACTGCGTTGTACTTTAAGAACATTGAGTCCGCAGTGACATATCACAAAGGCGCGCAACTGATTGGACATGCTGCACTCACCTACGATACAGTTTCGCAGGCGCCGTTTAATATTATCGGCACGGGCGGAAATGCGTTGTTGAACATCAATTCGGGTACTGTCACAAAGTATTTCGATTATAATGCTGGTCAAATGGTATTTCGCGTTGATGAAGGATCGGACGCTGAGACAGGAGATTTTTCGATCGAACTGTCGGCAAGTGTTTATACGCAGAGTGTAGATATTACATTGAATTCGGCAGAGTATTATATACCTTTGAATTCCTGCTTTAGATTTGAGACAGCAGGAAAATTAACGATTAACGGAAACTATAAATTCCTCCCTGGCGCAACATTAAAAGTTCTGGATAGCGGAGTTGTTATTGTTTCAGAAGAAGCAAATCTGGTTTTCTACCGAATGAATGACTTTGATAATCGAGGTACGCACGCCAATAGTACCGTTCAATGGGGCTATACTTCAACGGCATATCCCGCAAATCCTACAAGATTTCCGGGTGTTACTTATATGTTTATCTTCAATGCGAATAATGTGGGTAGCGCCAAGCTTCATGTTGATGGTGAATTAATCGTTTACGGAGGTTTATACGTAACAAATAAATTGCAAACTGATACCGAAAACGGGATTGTCATTCGGGATAACGGCTATAATTATCTGACTGGTTATGGAACGATTGACATGACGGAGGCAAACACTGATTTAAAGAGCGTGTACGAGGCTATGGCTGCTGCCGGAACAAACGACATTGAATGGGATGAGGTTTCTATTGTTTCCATGAAGGGTTTGAAGAAGGACGCTACGGCAGATGAAGCCGCACAGTATGAATCCTTGACTGGCGTGATGAGCGGTGTGCTTAACAGCAACGAGTTAAACGTTTGGCTATCTGGAGCGCCTGAACTGAATGTAGCTTATCGTTTGGATGACTACCTGTGGTTCAACGGGTATTTCTTAGGGGCGAATATCAACGAGATTTCCGAGGGCATTGATATGGTGCCGCTCGAAAAGGATGGCGTCATAACTACGTATATCGTGAAAGCTATTGCTGCTGCAGAGATTCCTAACGATCTTGTATTTGCAATTACGTTCACGCTCGACGATGCGCAATATACTCGTCAATTCACCGTGAATCTGGCCACCTATGACGCCGGCGATGACGAAGCGTTAAAGCAAGCGCTCCTCAACTACGGTGAGGCGGCAGAGGATCACTTTGTCGCTAAAAACGATCAAACCGCTAACGTGACAAAACCCGACGATATTCCTACAGAGACAACGCCCTTTGTTCCTCAAGTTGACGGTGTATCTTTGGGCAACGTGACCGTTACCCGCTACGGCATGACCATTGGCTTCGATAACTGCCTGCAGTTTATCTATGGCTTTAACGTTTCCGGCCTGACGACGATTACTGAGAATGGCGTGCAGTATTTGCAGAATGCTTCCGGGGTTAAGGTTGCGGAGATCGGTTTGCTGTACTCCACTGCGGCAGGCGAGCTTGTGGCGCAGAAGAGCAGCTATGCGTACGTTCTGTATCAGAATCCTGCGCTTACAGCCGACAGCGGAAATCTTCCCGAAGGCGTTACGCCGACCAACAAGCCCACAGATTCCACGTTGACGCCGAGCGAGTTGGCAACTATGTTGGAAAAGAACGACTGCTACATGATCACATACGACATGAAGTTCGTGGATTACGGCACATCTTGCAACTATCGTCTCTACGTATTGTTTGAGGACGGCTCTGTAGCCTACGGCGACCAGTTTGCGTACAGCTTGGAGACCTACATCGGGAACAGACTGGGCAGTACGAATCCTCCTCCGAACGATACAGAGACAACTCTGTTGTATGCGACCTGGGATCTCAGAACGGCCGTTGCAACGTGGCTTAGTGCAAAGGGGGCGCAGAATTAACGATGAAAAAAGAGTATTGCGCACCCGAACTTGAGATCGTGGTTTTAGAGCAAGAGGATATTATCACCGCAAGCGCTCCCGGCAACAAAAAGCCTGTTACAGAAACTACCGGTCATAAAGGTCAGTGGGATAATTGGAACTAACACAAAAGGAGCCGTTTCTCGGCTCCTTTTTGCCCCGGAGGGTGATTCTATGAAAAACGCTTTTAAAATCTGTATCGTGCTCCTGCTGTTGGTGGCGTTTGCAATGCCCGTCTCGGCAGGGAAGTACGCCCAAGGGGACGTGAATGGCGACGGCAGGGTAACCGCCATCGACTACGCCATGGTGAAACGGTACGTTCTGCGGCAGATCGCTTTGGACGAAGCACAGCAAAAGGCCGCCGACGTGAACGGTGCGAGCGGCGTCAACGCCGTGGATTACATGATCATCAAGCGGGTGGTTCTGAAGACTGCCCGGTTCCCCCACCTCCACGACTACGAAGAAACGGTGGTCGGCAACCTGCACATTTTCACCTGCAAGGGGTGCGGCCACCAATACGAAGAGTTCGACGGCGAACTGATCGGGTGATGTTATGAGTCAAAAAAACGATAAACGATACAATCTGACCTTCGGGCAGAAGGACGGGGAAGCGGCGGCGTGGTTCTACGCCCACGAGGACAAAGGCGCTTACCTGAAAGCTCTGATCCTGGAGGACATGCAAAGAGCAGGCGCACTTGCAAAGGAGGCGAAGCCTCGTGAAGACACGGCAATTCACCCTGCGGTTCAATCTGCAGGACGAAGCAATTGAGGCTTGGCTTGCCTCCCAACCGGATAAAGCCGCCTACTTAAAACGGCTGATCCTTGCGGACAAAGCACGGCAGGGCGGCGTTGTGACCGAGGCGAAAAACGCTCACGATTCCGCTTGGGAAGAGCGGTACGCCCTGGTTCTGGAATTTCTGGACCGTTTCGGCAGACTTCCGTATTACTACGAGGAATTTCGCGGCGTGAAGCTTGGCCGCTGGCTGGAAGTTCACGTCAAGCGGGATACCGATCGCCCCGACCGCATGGAAAAGCTTGCCCGTATCGGCGCTCTTGATAAATGGGAACGCTTTTACAACGCGCTCAAGAGCTTTTTCGAGAAGTTTTCCCGCCTCCCCGGGAGGGAAGAGTATCTTGGGGACGTTCCCGTGGGTGCGTGGCTGCAGCGCCAAAGACTGGCCATGCGTAGGGGAGTGCTTCCCAAAGATCAAAAAGAAAAGCTCCTTGCCTTGGGCGTCTCGGAATCCGATTGGGGAAAGAAGCTTGCCTTGGTGGTCTCCTTCCGTGAAGAGTACGGGCGCCTGCCCAAATTCACGGATACATACTGCGGCCTGCGCATAGGGCGGTGGCTATACCTCCAGCGGAAGGTCCTGGCCACCCACCCCGACCCCGACCGTATCGCAAAACTCCGCTCCCTTGGCGCCATTCCCTTCGTGCGTCAAAAAAACGCAAAACGAAAATCCAAAACGTTCAAAAAACCTGTCGGTCCCTGATCGGCAGTTTTTTTGCATGACCGGGGCACCGTCTTTCCCTAACGCACCCCTCCATCCAATAAAACACGCCGCCTTGGCACTCTTTAAAAGAGTGTAAAGACGGCGCTTCCTTATTCATTTGCCAATTCTCTCAGCTCTGCCAACACGTCCTCCAAGGAGACTTGAAGCATACCCCCAAGGCTAAACCGCTCCGCTAAGCGTCGTTCACCGTCTCCTTGGCGTCGTCGTCATTTTTCAAGATCCCGTAGGAAATGTAATGCAAATACCGTCCGTAAGCCTTCTCTGCTTCTCGGATAGCATCCTCGGAGCGTTCCCAAAACAGCTCCAGGATCCGTTCATCCATCAAAATGCACCCTCCTTCTTAAAGAGCCTTTCATCCCAATATACAGAAAAAACGTTTGTTGCGTTGCAACATTATAAAGATCCGCAATATTTTTCCTTGTTTATCATACCACGTTTTTTCCCGAAAGGCAATAATCTTTTCCAAACATTCCCAATCATAAAAATCTCCTTTTTTCTCATACTAAGTGCGAGGGAAAACCTCTGACAAATACTCTCAATCAACAAAAAAGGAGAATAAACATGGCAAACAACAAGACTCTTGTTCCCGAAGCTAAGTCCGCTCTTGACAAGTTCAAGATGGAAGCGGCCAGCGAAGTGGGCGTAACTCTGAAGCAGGGCTACAATGGCGACCTGACCGCAAAGCAGGCAGGCTCCGTTGGCGGTCAGATGGTCAAGAAAATGATCCAGAGCTACGAGACCAACATGAAGGGCTAAACAGCGAATCATTTCGTATCGTATAGAAACAGGGACGGCTACCGCAATGCGGCAACCGTCCCTCCTTCGTTTCCTCCGGGAAAGACCCCATCTTGACAATTCTCTTTCCCCGTGGTATACTGAAACCACGTTCTACCTACACGATAAAGGAAATATGAAATGAAAAGATCGATTCTTTTGCTTACAGCCTTGCTTCTTGCGGGAAGCGTGCTTCTGTCCGCCTGCACGGGGGGAGAGGGAAGCACCGTTTCCACCGACAGCACCGCGGGGGACACCTCCACTCCCTGGGTTCCTCCTGCGGAGACTCCCGCCACCTGGTCGGAGTTTGACATAAAGGACACCTGGACGGAGCAGGACGTTCATATCCGTCTTTCCGAAAACAACGAGCAAACCGAATGGCAGGGCGCCAAGCTCATGGGGGGCGACCTGTACATTCGCGAGGAAGGCACCTACGTCCTTTCCGGCACCTTGAACGGGCAGCTCTATGTCAACACGGATAAAAAGAATAAGATCCACCTGGTCTTCAACGGATTCACCGTGATCAATCATAAAATGACCCCCGTCCTCTGTAACCGTGCCGATAAGGTGGTGATCACCCTCGCCGAGGGCACGGAAAACTTCATCGAGGATAAAGCCACGGGGTATACCGAAGGCGGCACCGCTCCCGACGGGAGAAATGCAGGTGCGATCCACGCCAAAATGGGGCTGACCATCAACGGGAAAGGCTCCTTGACTGTCAATACCACTTACCGCCACGGCATCGTCAGCAACTCCAACCTGCGGCTTGTTTCGGGTACCATCACCGTCAGCGCCAAGGAAGAGGGGCTGAAGGGCAAAGAATCCGTTTCGATCCGGGAAGCCAATATAAATATTACTTCCGGCGACGACGGCGTCAAGGTCAATCAAGCCGACGAAGAAGGCCAAGGCTTCTTTGCCATGGAAGGCGGCACCCTGCAGATCACCACGGATACCGACGGCATCGACGTAATCAAAACGGTGCGCATCGTGGGCGGTACCCTCCGCATTCATTCCAAGGACGATTCCATCGTCACCGAGGGAAGCGTTTCTGTTGCGGGTTCTCCTCTGATCCGTCTGCAAGCGGATGGCGGTAGTGAAGATTCCGATGCCAAGGGCATCAAAGCCGACGGAGAGATCCTGATAGAAGGGGGCATCCTTCAGATCGCCAACTCCTTCGAGGGGCTTGAATCCAAAACCTCCTCCGTGCGGATCTTGGGCGGCAAGGTGAGCGTAAACGCCACCAACGACGGTGTCAACGCCGCAACCCTTCTTTCCGTAGAGGGCGGCTCTCTTTACGTGATCACAGGCGGCGACGGCTTGGACAGCGGCGGAAACATCCATATCAAGGGCGGCACCACCGTGATCTGCGGTTCTCCCTCTAACGCCTTTGCCCCCATGGACGTGCCCGACGGATATGAGATCCTGGTGGACGGCGGCTTTCTGCTGGCATACGGCTCCTTGAATGCGGTGCAGTACCCTTCAAGTAAGTCCGCTTCCCACGTTCTTGCCACCTCCGTTTCCTTGAAGAAGGACGTGGCCTACGCCTTGCGGGACGTGGACGGAAAGAGTATAGTCACCTTCGTTCCCCAAGAGAATGCACTGACCCTGTGCTTCTCCTATGAAGCCCTTGGAGCAGGGGAATACACTCTTTATTCCCATGTGACCACAGAGGGCGAGCCGGCAGACGGCGTATATCCCAACTCCACAGGCGGCGAGGAAGTTACACGTTTTACCGTCTCATAAGAACAAGAGGCAGACACCCGGCCGTGTCTGCCTTTTTCTTCTCCGTTCCTGCCGCTGTCCCCAAAAATGCCTTCTTTTGCGTAAAAGGATTGGCAAACGTCGCCCGTTTGGTGGTATACTGTAAAAACAAAAAAGGACAGGATTCGGAAAGGAGTGAGCGTACCCCATGAGGGAACAGAAAACGCCCAAAAAGAAGATCAAGCTTTTTGAGAAATGGCGTACCGTTGCCGTTGCCTTGTGCATTTACGATATGGCCGCCGCGGCAGGCGCATATTTCCTTGCCCTATGGTTGCGCTTCGACTGCAGCTTTTCCGGCATTCCCGACAATTATCTGAACGCTTGGCTGTATTTCGTTCCCCTTTACGCCGTGATCACCGTTGCGGTGTTCTGGAAGCTGCGCCTCTACCAAAGCATCTGGCGTTTTGCCAGCTTTGTGGAGCTGGAGCGCATTGCGCTGAGTATCTTGATCCTGGGCGTCTCCCATACCGTGTTGATCACGCTGATCCTACAGCGAATGCCCATTACCTACTACGCCTTCGGCATCGCCATCCAGTTCTTCCTTACCGTTCTCGTGCGCTTTGCTTACCGTTTCGTTTTGTTGGAGCGTGGCAAACGTGCCAAGGCGGAGGGGAACCTTCTTGCAGGCCGCGTGATGCTCATCGGAGCAGGTGCGGCAGGACAAATGCTCTTGCGGGATCTTCACCGTGCAGGAGCAAGCGGCGACCGTGTTCTTTGTATCATCGACGACGACGAGAACAAATGGGGTCGTTTCATCGACGGCGTTCCCATCGTAGGGGGCAGAGATGAGATCTTGCTCAACGCAAAGAAATATAAGATCGAAAAGATCTTCCTGGTGATCCCCAGCGCCACCCCGGATCAACGCCGTGACATTCTGAATATCTGCAAGGAAACGGGATGTGAGCTGAAGAACCTTCCCAGCTCCTATTGCATGGTTCCCGATAACATCACCGCAGGCTCTGTGGTGGACGTGGACGTGGAGGACCTTCTTGGCCGTGCCACCGTGAAGGTGGATATGGAGGAGATCTACAACTCCCTTGCAGGCAAGGTGATCCTGGTCACAGGCGGCGGTGGCTCCATCGGAAGCGAGCTGTGCCGTCAGATCGCCCGTCACAACCCCAAAAAGCTGATCGTCTTCGATATCTACGAAAACAACGCCCACGCCATCGGGCTGGAATTGCGGGACAAGTTCCCGGAGCTTGATCTGGAGGTTTTGATCGGCTCCGTTCGTGACAGCCGCCGTATCGGCCAGGTCTTTGCCAAGTACAAGCCCGAGGTGGTCTACCACGCCGCGGCTCACAAGCACGTTCCTCTTATGGAGGACAGTCCTTGTGAATCCATCAAAAACAACGCCATCGGCACCTATAAAACGGCCTACGCCGCCATGACCAACGGCTGCAAGCGGTTCGTACTGATCTCTACGGACAAGGCGGTAAACCCCACCAACATCATGGGCGCCTCCAAGCGCCTTTGCGAGATGATCGTCCAGTCCTTCGATCGTAAGATCCGCGAGGGCAAGACCAACGACCTGTTGCCCATCAGCCTCCACGCGGAAGACGCAGACTACGACTTTCTGCGTACGGAAGCTTCCAACCAAACCATCTCCACGGAGTTTGTGGCGGTGCGTTTCGGCAACGTGTTGGGCAGTAACGGCTCCGTGATCCCCCGCTTTAAGGAGCAGATCGCCAAGGGCGGGCCGGTTACCGTCACCCACCCGGACATCATCCGTTACTTTATGACCATTCCCGAAGCGGCTTCCCTGGTCTTGCAGGCGGGTACCTATGCAGACGGCGGCGAGATCTTCGTCTTGGATATGGGCTCTCCCGTTAAGATCGACACCCTGGCGAGAAACTTGATCCTCCTGTCCGGATTGCAGCCCGACGTGGACATCAAGATCTCCTACACGGGTCTGCGCCCCGGGGAAAAGCTTTACGAAGAAAAGCTGATGTCCGAGGAAGGGCTTCGCACCACTCCCAACCATCTGATCCATATCGGCAGTCCCATTCCCTTTGATACGGATGAGTTCTTGGAACAGCTGAAGCTGTTGATGATCGCAGCTTACGACGGGGATGAGGAACGGATCCGCAATATGGTAGCGGAGGCCGTCCCCACCTACCGCCCCGCAGGGGTCAACGGCTCCGAGGAAAAAGGCAAGGCCTACGAAGAACAGTTAGCCACCGTAACGAAATAATGCAAATAAGGGATCCTTCTTTTGGAAAAAAGAAGGGTCCCTTTAACCCTCCAAGAAAACCTGTTTCCCATGAAGGAAAAGTTTTGGGGAGGGAGCACGAGGGAGGGGACTTTTTCAAAAGTCCCTCCTTCGCATTCTTGTACGAATGCACCCAAGAGACCCTTCTTTTGGAAAAAAGAAGGGTCCCTTTAACCCTCCAAGAAAACCTGTTTCTCATGAAGGAAAAGTTTTGAGGAGGGAGCACGAGGGAGGGGACTTTTTCAAAAGTCCCCTCCCTCGCTTTATACATATTCAATTACAAACTGTACTTCTCTCTGTACTGTGCCAGCATGGAGCGATAAGCCTCGCTCTCGGTGCGCACGCTTGCCAGATAGCGGTGCATATCCAGCTCGTCCTTGTTGGTCTCCAATACACAGCCTGCGATGTTGGAGCAGTGATCGGAAACACGCTCCAGATTGGTCAGAATATCGGAAAGCACAAATCCGTGCTCAATGGTGCATTCGCTCTTCTGCAAACGAAGGGTGTGGTTCAAGCGGATCCGCTCGCGCAGATCGTCGATCACCTGCTCCAAGGGCTCAACACGTGCCGCGGCCTCCAGATCGTTCTCGCAGAAGGCCTTTTCGGAAAGCGCCATGATCTCGGTAACGGCCGCTTTCATAACGGCAAGCTCTTTTACCGCGTATTCGGAGAACTTCAGATTCTTGTCCTTCAATTCCTGCGCAGACTCCATCACGTTCACCGCATGGTCGGAAATGCGCTCAAAGTCACCGATGACACGCTGAAGCTTGGCCGCCTCGGCACTCTCATCCTCTGAAAGCGACCCCGCAGCAAGCTTGATGAGATAAGAACCGGTTCTGTCCTCGTAGCGGTCAGCCTTACCTTCCGCATCCTCAATGCGCTTTACAACGTCGCCGTTGTAAGTGTCCAACAGCCCGATAGCGTCGTTCATGGCATCCACGGACAGGGAAGCCATCTCACGCACGGTGGTCTCGCACTGCGCCAGGGCGATGGCAGGGCTGGAAAGCAAGTGCTCGTCCAGCAAACGGAACTCGTCCTCTACCTGCTTGTCCCGCACGGTCATAACGGCCATCTTCTCCAGCAGCTTGCCCATGGGCAGGAAGATCAGAGTACCCACAAGGTTGGTAACGGTGTGAACCACTGCGATGCCGATCTTATCCAGCACCATGTCGTAGAAGCCGAAGGATGCAAATGCATGGACTGCGTAGAATGCTATAGCAATCAGAACGGTGTTCAGAATGTTAAAATACAAATGCACCCAACCGGTACGCTTGGCATCCCGGGAAGCGCCCAGGGTGGAAAGCATGGCGGTGATACAGGTACCGATGTGCTGACCCAGAATGATGGGGAAGGCAACGGAGAAGGTGATGGCACCGGTGGCGCTCAACGCCTGCAGAATACCCACGGAAGCAGAGGAAGACTGAATGATGGCCGTGAAGACCGTACCGATGAGAATACCCATGATGGGGTTGGAGAAGGCGGTGAGAACGCTCTGGAACTCGGGCATCTCTCTAAGACCTTCCACAGCGCCGGACATAGCGTCCATACCGAACATCAGAACGGTGAAGCCCAGGAAGATCATACCCAGATCCTTCTTGCGGCGGCTCTTGCTCATCATCACGAAAACAATGCCGATCAACGCAAGAATGGGACAGAAGGAGGAAGGCTTCAGGAGCTTGATGAAAACGCCGGCGCCGCCGATATCGTCCATGGCCACCAGCCATGCGGTGATGGTGGTACCCACGTTGGCACCCAGGATCACGTTGACGGACTGACGCAGCGTCATCATACCTGCGCCCACGAAGCCTACCACCATAACGGTGGTGGCGGAGGAGGACTGAATGATGGAGGTCACGATCAGACCCACAAAAAAGCCCTTCACGGGGTTGTTGGTGATCTTAGTCAGCAAAGCGCGAAGACCGCCGCCGGCAAACTTCTCAAGATGGTCACCCATCAGGTTCATACCCAACAAGAACAGGCACAACCCGCCTATCAGGTTCAGTACGTCAAAAAGATCCATAATTCGATCGTCCTTTCAATAAAAAAGAGAAAGTTTTCAATTGACTTCGATTTTATTATACAGGATTGTTCATAAAAATGCAAGATATTTTACCAAAAATCGATGAAATATTTAAGAAACGATAAAGAGAAAACCGCAAAAGATTCTCACAGCTTCGGAAAATCTTTTGCGGTTATTTAGCAAAAAAATCTTATTTTTCGTAAACGCAGGGCTTAAGAACGCCAATGTAGGGGAGGTTGCGATACTTCTCTGCGAAGTCCAAACCGTATCCCACCACGAACTCGTCCGCACAAACGAAGCCCACGTAATCTGCCTTGATCCGGGCGGTACGTCTTGCGGGCTTGTCCAAGAAAGCACAGATCTTTACCATGGCGGGATTGCGCTTTTCCAGCTCGTGCTTCAGCAGATACAAAGTATTGCCGCTGTCGATGATATCTTCCACGATCAGGATGTTTCTTCCTTCCAGATTAGCGTCCGTATCCTTCTTGAACACCAGCTGACCGGGGGTGGTGCCCGCGCCGTAGGAGGAAACGATCATAAACTCCAGCTGTGCCGCCAGGTCCAATTCTCTCATCAGGTCAGCGTAGAAAATAATGGCACCCTTCAGAATGCCGATGACGATGGGCATGCTTCCTTCAAAATCCTTGCTGATCTGTGCGCCCAGCTCTTTTACGCGGGCCTTGATCTGCTCCTCGGTATAGAGGATCTCTTTGATATCTTCATGCATAGCGTTCATAAGTATGGCCAATCCTTCCTTTTACAACCTTCGACTTATTATAACTTATTAAATACAAAAAGTCAAGAAGAACTTGATTTTCCAACGAAAACATGCTATACTGCAACCGTAAAAACCGAGAAGGAGAGCGTAACATGGATGAGACTTTTTCCCGCACCGCCATTTTGCTGGGAGATAAGGCTTTGGAGCGTCTGAAAGCGTCCAGAGTGGCTGTTTTCGGCATCGGCGGGGTAGGTGGCCACGCGGCGGAAGCATTGGCACGCAGCGGCGTAGGCGCTTTGGATCTTATCGATCACGACACCGTCTCTCCATCCAACCTCAACCGCCAGATCGTTGCCTTGCGTTCCACGGTGGGACGTAAAAAGGTGGAGGTCATGGCAGAACGTATTGCGGACATCAACCCCAACGTCAACGTCCGTATCCACGATACCTTTTACCTTCCCGAAACGGCGCACCTGTTCGATTTTTCCGCCTACGATTACGTCGTCGATGCCATCGATACCGTAACCGGCAAGATCGCTTTGGTGGAGCAAGCCAAGGCGGTAGGCACTCCCATTATCTGTGCCATGGGCGCAGGAAACAAAACGGACCCCACCGCCTTCCGCGTGGCGGACATTTCCCAAACCAAGGTCTGCCCCTTGGCGAAGGTGATGCGGGTAGAGCTGCGCAAGCGGGGCATCACCGATGTGAAGGTTGTCTACTCCGAAGAACCGCCCCTGGTACCTCTGCAAGAAGGAGCCCCCGGCTCCCTGGCCTTCGTTCCCTCGGCGGCAGGGCTGATGATGGCAGGGGAAGTGGTCCTCCACCTTGCGGCGGCCGACCTTTCCTCCCGCAGAAAAGGAGTCCGCCCATGAACCCGTTTCCCCTTTTGCATACCGTCTCCGAGGTCAGTGAAGCGCCCGAAGCTTCCGCCTCCATGCACCCCGCCTTTATTGTCTTACTTGCGTTGGTGGGCATCGGCTTCGTCATCATGATCATCCAAAACTTCTTCATCAAAAAAGAGGAATATTACAAATAACCCCGCCATTCTTCTCAAATTCAAAAACTATCATACATTGGAGGAATCCCTATGAGCAACAAGACCTACGACGTGATCGTCCTTGGCGGCGGTCTGGCAGGCTGCGGTGCGGCACTTGCCGCCGCAAGAAACGGTGCCAAGACCCTTTTGGTAGAGCGTATCAACGCCCTGGGCGGCGCACCCTGCACCATGGGTGTCAACCCCTTCATGCCCTATAAGACCAGAGATCCCGAAACAGGGGAGCTGATCCCTCTGTCCAGAGGTATCTTCGCAGAGCTGGAAAACAACCTCCGCGAAGCAGGTGCCATGTACCACAACACCTTCAACGCGGAATGGATGAAGATCATCCTCAACCGCATGATGCTGGAGTCCGGCGTGGAGCTGCTGTTCAACTCCGTGGCAGTTTCCGCCAAGCGCGAGGGAAACCGCCTCACCTCCGTCACCGTGTCCAACAAGTCCGGCCTGGTGGAGCTGGAGGCTTCCTATTTCATCGATTGTACGGGTGATGCCGACGTGGCCTTCTTAGCAGGCTTCCCGTACCGTCTTGGCAGACCCAAAGATCAGCTTTGCCAGCCCATGACCTTGTGCTTCCAGATCTGCAACGTGGATCAGGAGGTATTCGACAAGTGCCAGCCCAACATCATCCCCATCTGGCAGGCAGAGCACGCCAAGGGCTATATCAAGAACCCCATGACGGAGATCATGGTGTTCCATACCCCCATCCCCGGGGTGGTACAGCTCAACGCTACCCGTATCGTCAAGAAGAACCCCGTGGATTGCTGGGAGGTCACCCAAGCGGACATCATCGCCAGAGAGCAGATCGTGGAGCTTTACGACTTCCTTCGTAAGTTCATCCCCGGCTTTGAGAACTGTCAGATTATCAGCTCCGCCTTGCAGACCGGTGTCCGAGAAAGCCGCATGATCGACGGTGAACACATCCTTTCCGCCGAGGAGCTGAAGGATTGCATCAAATTTGAGGATCGCATCGCCGCAGGCAACTACGACATCGACATCCACAACCCCGAGGGCTCCGGCACCTCTCACTACTTCTTCCCTCAGGGCGCTTACTACACCATTCCGTACCGCTCCTTGATCCCCAAGGATGCCGAGAACCTGCTGGTGGCAGGCAGATGTATCTCCACCACCCACGAGGCACAGGCCTCCATCCGTATCCTGCCCATCGTCTGCACCCTTGGCGAGGCCGCAGGTACCGCCGCCGCCATCGCCGGCAAAGCAAACTGCAACGTCAAGGACGTGGATATCCCCACCCTCCATGACACCCTCACCCAAGCAGGCGCATTCATTGGTTAATAGACGACAATACGAGGGAGGAGCCTTTTGAAAAAGGCCCCTCCCTCGTGCTCCCACCCTCAAAACTTTTCTTTATGGCCTCCCTCCGAGAGGGAGGGGGACCACCGTAGGTGGTGGAAGGAGCCTACGAGCATCAAAAGTAATACCTCTATCGAAAAAAATTACCCGATTTCTCTTATACTCCCGCTCCGAAATTTTCCTCGAAAAAGCCCGTTTCGCAACGGGCTTTTAGACTTAAAAACTGGTTTTTTAGTGGGATACTCGGCTCCGGTGTGATGCTTGATGAAGTGAATACGCACTGTATTTTACACCGGCGGGCGTACATAATTCTATTGCTTAAAAAACAAGAAGACCAAGTGCAATGTTATTGAAATTGATAATTAAAGCAGGAAAATAGATTGGAAAGCCTCCAGCTTTTTGAGGTTGATATCCATGGTAGTTTTTTTGCCATCTTTAAATGCTACCTCGAATCTCCAAGTAGGGAGCTTGATTTGATTACCAGCAGAATCCTTGCCACCATTCACCGGATGACCGTCACCGATATGATTAAAAGTAACGATATCTCCGGGCGCAAAGTTATAATCTTCGCTGCCGGTATTATAAATAATACCCGTCCCGTTTTCTACGTTAACATAGCTGAGATTTCTAAAATCTTCATTAGGGTCTACTTTGCCCGTTCTATAATTAACGTAGCCATACAAGTTGCTGCTGTTGATACGAGCGGTGGTTCTTGCCATGTATTTGTTTTCTTCTTTTAAGCGTTTGAAAGAATCCTTGATCTTGTCAAAAAATCCCATAATAATCTCCTTTGATTTGTATTAAGATTTGGTCTTGTTGTTTTTAATGAAGAATTTGGACTCTATTTTTTTTAGTCGTTTATAGTTTCGATATATTGATATTATCTCGGTCTGTAGGCTCCGCATGAGCCTGCATTTTGTTTTGCCTTGTAAGTACACTTCGTGCTGTTGGCGCAATTTGCACAACGTGCCGATGCGGCCCTTTGAGCGTCGCGAGCTTGCTTCTGAGCAAATTCCGATTGCCTTGCGGCTTCTCTTGCTTGCGCCTGTGCTGCCTGAGCTTGAGCTTGTGCAGCTCTTTCCATTGCCGCGTTATGTGCACGTGTTGCGCGGGCTTCCTCCTCTGCGGCGCGTTGCATTGCCGCATTATGAATACGATTGTCTCTGGCTTGTTGCTCTAAGATGGCCTCCTGCTGTCGAGCCTCTGCTCGCCTGGCCGCCTCTTCCATATCTTTTCTTTCCTCGTCAAGCGCCAAATTGATGGCTTCCTTTAACGAATCGGCGCGTCCCGTTTTCAGCATAGCGGAAATTCTCCATGCATTGCTATGCAGATCACTATGAATCAGCGTAGCGTTATCAAGCAGTTGCGCTACTTTTAAAAGCTCATTACGCACTTGTTCTAATTTTTGCAGATGTTTTTCTTTGATTGCCTCGAGACCTGCTTCGTAGTGCTTCAATTCATCCGCATATTTTTGAGAACAAACTTCGACTAAGTTAAGAAAACAAGTGTCATATTCCCTGAACTCATTAAGAAAACGCTCGTTTTCTTCTTTGGTAGCGCTTCTGTTGAAGTCTGCCTCCCATTTCAGATGCTTTTCTTTCCATTCTTTCTGTTTGGTTTGCCAATCAATGAACATGGTTGCTTTGGCAGCTCCTTTTACAGCCCAAAACCCGAGCGAACCAAATAGCATCAATACAGAAAAGTATATCAAACCAGATGCACTTGTATCAAGGATAACCATAAGAATCCAAAGAGCAACCGAGAACATCATAATTAAACCGGAAAGTGCTCCAACGAAAATATCTTTAACAGGATTAGATGTTTTGGGTTTTTGGGGAGGTTCCGGCGGAGTCGCTAAACAAGCAGAAGAAATGTGAGGTCTCTTTGCATTAAACATTTTGTCTTGGTTTTCTCTAAAACTATGAAGGGTTGCGACAATTTCCTCTGCAAAGTCCTTATCTTCTGCTTCCTTTTCTTCCGCTAAGTGATCCATTTCTCCGATAAGTGATTGATAGTGGTTATATAACGAACTGATTCTATCAAGCTCCGAAACTATCTCATGGATATTCCTTTCATTTTTCATAATCTTACACTCCTTTCTCAATCATCTTCATCTTCATCGTCATCCGAAGATTCAACGATTTCATACATATACGGCGGCATATACTTTCCCGAGTAATCAACGCAAAGTGCGCCTATAATATCTCTTTCGATTCTGTATTTGTCCGTCATGCTGCCATCTGACTCACAATAGGTCAAACGAGCATAGGGTTTATGCTCCGCATTAAGGTATTTTGCGGCATCGTCCTCGCCATTCAATTGTGACAACATTATAAGACCGTATACGGTTCTATCTTTAGAATTAAGATGGATGTTTTTTATATAATGGACCAATGGATTTTTTGCAGGATCCAGAATGTTGGGATGTCCCGCAAACTCTAATGACGAAGAATCCATTGAATTCGCCATGATATAAGCGATTCTGTAGAGCACGTCACGATTGTCCTTTGACTTGGCTATTGCCAGTAAATAATCAAAGAAATACAATGTTTTTTGAGCAGGGGTTGTGGCATTTTTGTAAGCTGTTTCGCCTTCTTTAGAGAAATACCAATCAGCGTCCTTCTCTTTTAGTTCGCTTGCAATCGAATTGCTGTTTTTGATAAGCTCGATCAGTTTCATCGGTGAGTAAAATAAACCCATTTTTTATCCTTCCTTTTTTGCTTTTTAGTAAAGAAGCGTTTCTCTTATAAAATTTAGCTCTTTGATAATCGAAGTATTGCAGCCTTCAGCTTAATGTCTTACGAAACACTCAATCTCTTACCTCGCTCTCTCAAATTCCCATCTCTATATCGACATTATAGCGAAATATTCGCTAAAAGTCAATAGCGAAAAACTTTCTATTGTATAATATTTTCACAAATGCGAAAGATTACTTCAAAAGGGAGTTTTAGTGTGCCTTATTACAAACGCATACGCGATTTACGGGAAGATAAAGACCTTACACAAAAAGAAATGGGAACGATTCTTTCCTGCAGTCAAAGAGTCTACAGCAATTACGAGAGGGGAGACATTGATATTCCAACTCTCGTGTTAATTAAACTTGCAAATTTTCACGGTGTTTCCGTTGATTATTTACTGAATCGGACGGATAATCCAAAGACGAATGTATAACAAAAGACTATGCACTTTTTCGGTTGCATAGTCTTTTGTTCTTCTTAAATCCTAAACAACAAATCCGTATACGTAGGCATGGGCCAGTAATCGGAGGGCATCTTTGCCTCTGCCAGATCCACCGCCACCCGCAAGGACTGCAGCGCCGTCACCACTTTGTCGCGGTAGAACTCCGCCTGCTCCAGAACGTCGCTCATGGTGCGGGCCTGTGCCGTTACGGATTCCAGCATACGGGTGCTGTCAAAAATACGGTCGCAAAGCTGGATCAGCTCCGACTTCACCTGCTTTTCGTACTTGGTCTGGTCGCCCAGAACACCGATATAAGCGTTGATGGCAGGCAGGATCTCACGGTTGAGCATCTCCAGCGCGGTCAAAGCCTCCACGTTGATGTTCTTGCTGTAGCTCTCCAGGGAGATCTCATAGCGGGAATGGATCTCCTGCTCGGAGTAGATCCCGTGCTCCACGTAAAGAGCAATGTTCTTCCGCTCCAGCATCTGAGGCAGACAAGCCACGGTGGACTTCAGATTCAAAAGCCCCCGACGCTCCGCTTCAACTTCCCATTCGTCGGAATATCCGTTGCCGTTGAAGATGATCCGCTTGTGCTTCACCATCACCTCGCGAACGATGGCAAACACGTCCTCCATCAGATTCTCCGCCTTCTCCAAACGATCGGCAAACTGCCCCAAAACCTCCGCCATTGCGGTGTTCAACAAAGTGTTGGGCTGCGCGATGTTCTGAGAAGATCCCAGCATACGGAACTCAAACTTGTTACCCGTAAAGGCCAGGGGAGAGGTTCTGTTTCTGTCGGTGTTATCCTTGGGGAAGGAAGGCAACACGTGTACCCCCAGCTCCATGGCGGAAACAGGCGCATCCTCATGATGGTGTCCCTTTTCGATATCCTCTAAAATTGCCGTCAGCTCGTCGCCCAGGAAAATGGAGATGATGGCGGGCGGTGCTTCGTTGGCGCCCAAACGGTGATCGTTCCCCGCGCAAGCGATGGAGGATCTCAAAAGCCCTTGGTATTCGTCCACAGCCTTGATAAACGCCGCCAGGAACAAGAGGAACTGTGCGTTCTCACCGGGCGTCTTACCGGGATCGAGAAGATTCTTCCCCGTATCCGTTGCCAAAGACCAGTTGTTATGCTTACCGGAGCCGTTGACCCCCTCAAAAGGCTTCTCGTGAAGCAGACACATCAGCCCATGCTTGGGAGCGATAGAGCGCATCAGCTCCATGGTCAGATGGTTGCCGTCCACGGCGATGTTGGTGGTGGTGTAAAGAGGCGCCAGCTCGTGCTGTGCGGGAGCGGCCTCGTTGTGCTTGGTCTTCGCCAATACACCCAAACGCCACAAAGCCTCGTCCAGATCCTTCATAAACGCCGCAACCTTGGGCTTGATAGCGCCAAAGTAATGGTCATCCATCTCCTGCCCCTTGGGTGCGGGAGCGCCGAACAGGGTGCGCCCGGTGAACATCAGATCCTTACGTTGCTCGTAAAGCTCCTTGTCCACCAAAAAATATTCCTGCTCCGGCCCTACCGTGGTGGAAACGGAGGTGGTGACGTTGTCCCCGAACAACCGCACGATGCGGAGTGCCTCTCTTCCGATCTCCTCCATGGAGCGCAACAGAGGCGTCTTGGTATCCAGGGTGTGTCCGCTGAAGGAGCAGAACACCGTGGGGATATACAGCGTGCCGTCTTTTACAAAAGCGGGAGAGGTGGGGTCCCAAGCGGTGTAGCCCCGGGCCTCAAAGGTCGCCCGCAGCCCGCCGGAGGGGAAGGAGGAAGCGTCCGGCTCCCCCTTGATCAGTTCCTTGCCGGAAAACTCCATGATCACCGTGCCGTTCCCGGTGGGGGAGATGAAGCTGTCGTGCTTCCCTGCGGTGATCCCCGTCAAAGGCTGGAACCAGTGGGTATAATGGGTAGCCCCCAGCTCCAAAGCCCAGTCCTTCATAGCGGCGGCAACCACGTTTGCCAGACCGATATCCAGATCCTCGCCCTTTTCAATGGTCTTTTTTAAGGATTTATAGATCTCCTTCGGAAGCTTGTTCTTCATGACGGAATCATTAAAGACCATACTGCCGAAGATCTCGGGAATGTTTACCATAACAGCAATACCTTTCCTTGCAAAAATACACCTTTTTACTATTGTAATCAAGCGCTCCCTTTTTGTCAAGTGCGTTTCCGTCATTTTCCGCCCAAAACTTCGCCAAAATCCAAAAACTACCTTGACAGATACCGCCTTTTCGACTATACTACTAAGGATTTATCCCATTGCAGAAAGGGCGGGAACATCCCATGCCAAACCAGAAGATCCCCTTTGTAACAAAAGAACAGGTTGAGCAGATCGTCAAGACCTACCCCACTCCCTTCCATATCTACGACGAAAAAGCCATCCGCGAGAACGCCCGCGGCTTAAAAGCCGCCTTCTCCTGGAACAAGGGCTTCAAGGAATATTTCGCCGTCAAGGCCACCCCCAACCCCTACCTTATGCAGATCCTGCGGGAGGAGGGCGTAGGCGTAGACTGCTCCTCCCTCACGGAGCTTATGCTTTCCGACGTGGTGGGCTTCCACGGCAAGGAGATCATGTTCTCCTCCAACGTCACCCCAAAAGAGGATTTCCGTCTTGCCTCCGACCTGGGCGCCATCATCAACTTCGACGACCTCACCCACGTGGACTACTATGCCGATATCGCCCCCTTTGCGGACACCATGTCCTGCCGCTACAACCCCGGCGGGGATTTCACCATGGGCAACCGCATCATGGATACTCCCAAGGACGCCAAGTACGGCATGACCCGTCCCCAGATCAGGGAAGCCTTCTTGAAAATGAAGGCCTACGGCGTCAAGCACTTTGGCATCCACGCCTTCTTGGCCAGCAACACCACCGACAACGGCTATTACCCCAAGCTGGCCTCCATCCTCTTTGAGCTGGCAGTATGGCTGAAGCAGGAGACGGGCGTTCACATTGCCTTCATCAACCTGTCCGGCGGCGTAGGCGTGCCCTACCTTCCCGACGCTCCCAAGAGCGACATCAACGCCATCGGAGAGGGTGTCCGCAAGGCCTTTGAGGAAATTCTCGTCCCCGCAGGTATGGAGGACGTTGCCATCTACACCGAGCTGGGCAGATATATGCTTGCCCCCTACGGCGGCGTGGTAGCCAAGGTGATCCACCATAAGCACATCTGGAAGGAATACGTGGGCTTGGATGCCTGCGCCGTGAACCTGATGCGCCCCGCTATGTACGGCGCTTACCACCATATCACCGTGCTGGGCAAGGAAAATGCCCCTTCAGACGGTATTTACGACGTCACAGGCGGCCTTTGCGAGAACAACGACAAGTTCGCCATTGACCGCCCCCTTCCCAAAACCGAAGTGGGGGACTACGTGTTCATCCACGATACAGGTGCCCACGGCCACTCCATGGGCTATAACTACAACGGCAAGCTCCGTTCCGCCGAGCTTCTGCTCTGCGAAGACGGCTCCGTCAAGCAGATCCGCCGCGCCGAGACCCCCGAGGACTACTTCGCCACGTTGGATCTGGAAGCGTTTAAGAAATAATAAAAAATGACGAGAGGACCTTTTTGAAAAAAGGTCCTCTCGCGCTCTCTCCAAAAACTTTCCCCCTAAAGGATCATGAAGAAAAAATTCCCGAAGGGGTATACAATCATTTCCCGCTCGCCGTAGGCGAGCCTCGCCTTCCCCTTTGGGGAAGGGGGACCATCCGCAATGCGGATGGTGGATGAGGTTCCTATTTTCCCCAAAAACGGCTTTGCCGTTTTTTTACGTCGGCGAACAAAAACCCGCTTTTTCGATCGCTTTGCCCTCCCGTCATCCTGAGCAAGCCGCGAATGCGGGACAAGCAAAGTTGATCTACGCCTTCTCTCTATCGCTTTGGCTACAAAAGATCGAACGCTTTTGCGCGCACACCGAAGGTGTGCTTCACCTTCCCCGCTTGCGGGGAAGGGGGACCATTCGCAAGCGAATGGGGGATGAGGTTCCTATTCCCCCAAAAACGGCTTTGCCGTTTTTTGACGTCGGCAAACAAAAGCCCGCTTTTTCAATCGCTTTGCCTCTCGTCATCCTGAGCAAGCCGCGAATGCGGCGCGTCGAAGTTTCTGCAGTCGAGGCGGAGCCGAGCGGCAGAAACCGCCGCAGGCGGGATCTCGTTGGAGTCTGATCGACCTTTTCAAAGTCAAAGAACTGTTTTTCGATCAATCTCATTTTATTCCCATCTCGTAAAACCCAAGCGGAAACACACGGCATCTCTCGCTCTCTGCCCCCGCATAACAAAGAACCGAGCTTCTGCCCGGTTCTTGTTGTGTATTTACTCGCGATCCAATACTGCCATAAGATCTTCGTAGGTGATTGTTGTGTGGGCAAAGGATTCTGAATCTGCGTTGGAATGCAGACGGATGGTAATGCTGTAATCATCGGTCAGTTTTTTACTGTCCAAAACAAGATAATGCCATTCAGCAAATCCAATATTAATCATCGGAAAAAACTTAATGGTATCATAGTCACTCATGTTCTCCAACAACCAACCGTAGTGCTCGTAGTCTTCTCCGTTTTTTTTCTGTACGTAAGGGTTCACTGTTATCGTCTTAGTGCCAAGCGTATCTTCCAACGTCACAAACGGAGGCTTGTGATTGTAGAATGTATCCGAAAGGAAGGCAAAAAGAAGATAATCGCCCATCTGCACAATATGTGCGTCTTGCGCAGCTTCGAAATCAGACGTTTTCTCAGGGTCAAATGAATGAAGGTCGTAGTTTTCGGCAGGGATATCCACCCACTTTCCGTCAGATAAATAGCCGTAATATATTTGCAAGACCTCAATATTTTCGTAGCCGTAATCTGCTCCGAGACGGTCAATATCCACGTCTCGCTTGCGTACCGTAACCCGAACGTCCGAAACTCCGCCGGAGAAATCCGGTGTCAGGAAAGCCTCTGCAGGACGGTTTTCTCCGATAACCTCCATATACAAAGACAAAAAGTTATCTTCGTTGCTTTTAGTGCCGGTTTCTGCGCCTCCCGCCGTACACCCGCATAGCAATACCATCGCCAGCAACACGATTGAAAACTGCTTGAACACCTTGCATACCTCCTTATTTTTATCAAAAAAGCCGTACTTAACCCATCGGGCAAGTACGGCAATTTTCCTCTTGTAGGTGCGGAGTAAACTTCTTCGTACCTGTTGGTTAAAATATACCATATTTTTCTACGTTTGTCAATAGGCTCCTTGCGGAGAACACCAAGGCAGTCTACGCTTTCTCTCTATCGCTTTGGCTACAAAAGATCGAACGCTTTTGCGCGCACACCGAAGGTGTGCTTCACCTTCCCCGCTTGCGGGGAAGGGGGACCATCCGCAATGCGGATGGTGGATGAGGTTCCTAAGAAAGGTTCTTAAGCGTCCTCTTCACTTCTCCCCATCACACCCACACTTGTCGTCCTTCTTCCCCTCGGGCAGGGATTCCAACCGCACAAGGATCACGTCGTCCCCAATGCGCTCCACGCACCGCCAAGGAATAGAGATCCTCTTCTTTGCCGAGAAGAACGCCGCGATCCCCTCACCCGGAAGGATCAGCCGAATAATCTGCCCCGTGCAGGGGTCGATCTCCAGATCGCAAATGCACCCCACGGCACTCCCGTCCCGCATATTCACGACTTCTTTGTTTTTCAACGTGGTGAAATACGTGTGAAATTTCTTCATAACAAAATGCAGATCAACCCGCCGCTTCCTTCGTTGATGATGCGCCCGATGGTCCCCGTGATCTTTTCGCGAGCCTCCTTGGGCATGTGAGCCAGCTTGCCCGTCAATCCCTCGCTTACCAATTCATGCAGGGATTTCCCAAACATATTGGAGTTCCAGATCGCTCCCGGATCGGCTTCAAACTCCTTCAGCAAAAACCTTACCAGTTCCTCCGATTGACTTTCCGTCCCCACCATGGGGCTGACTTCCGTCTGAATGTCTGCCTTCATCAAATGGATAGAGGGGGCGGAAGCCTTCAGTTTCACCCCGTAGCCCCCGGGCTGTTTCACGATCTCGGGCTCCTCCAACCGCATATCCTCCACCGTGGGCATGACGATGCCGTACCCCGTTTCCATCACGTCCTCCATAGCGGAGGCTACCTTGTCGTATTTCTTCTTCGCCTGGGCAAGCTCCGTCATGATCTCCAGAAGCTCTCCCTCGTCTCCGATCTCATACCCGCATTGCTCTCCCAAAATGCGGAAGAATACCTTTTCGGGAACCCGTACCTCCACCGTGGCACTGCCGTTCCCGGGGTAAACGCCCTGTACCTTGGCAATCCCGTCGCCTTCCGCCAGAGCGACCCCGTCAAATACCCGCCTCACGGAGCCCATCTTCTCCAAAGAACCGATGCCTGCTGCAATATCTCCCAGCAGAGCTTTTTTCAAAGCCTCCGTCCCGCGGGGCATATCCAGCCAGCAGGGGAGCTGTACCCGTACCTCCCGCAAGGGAAACTCATACAGCACGTTCCGCAGTACGTCCAGGATCTCCCGTTCTCCCATCTCCAAGCAGTTCATGGGGATCACGGGCACGCCGTAAGCGTCCTCCAGCTCCGAGCATAAAGCAAGGGTTTCGGGAGTGCTTGGCATACGGCTGTTCATCACCACGGCAAAGGGCTTTTTCAGCCCCTTAAGCTCCCCGATGACCCGTTCCTCAGCCTCTAAGTAATTCTCTCTGGGGATCTCTCCAATGCTCCCGTCGGTGGTCACCACGATGCCGATGGTAGCGTGCTCCTTGATCACCTTCTCCGTTCCCATCTCCGCCGCCGTCTCAAAGGGCAAGGGCTCTGCAGACCAAGGGGTCATCACCATACGGGGCTGACCTTCCTCTAAATGCCCCATCACCCCGGGAACGATGTACCCCACGCAGTCGATGAGCTTCACACGGCACACCGTCTTTTCGTCGGGGTGAACCTCCGCCGCTTCCTCGGGAATGAACTTGGGTTCTGTGGTCATCACCGTCCGCCCCGAGCCGGATTGGGGCATTTCGTCCTTGGCACGCTCCCGCATATGCTCCCCCGGGATCCCCGGCAGGATCAAATGCTCCATGAATTTCTTGATCAAAGTGGATTTTCCCGTGCGCACAGGACCCACGACACCAATGTAAATGTCGCCCCCCGTCCGCTCGGCAATGTCTTTATAAATGGAATGTTCCGCCATAGGGTGATATCCTTTCCGAAAAACTTTTTTTGCATTCCATCCTATGCAAATACCCGGCCCGTTATGCTATGTGTGGCCTCCACATTTTGCAAAAGCAGGGCGAAAAAACGGAAATTCTGTAAAAAATTGCAATTTTCTACCACTATAAGTTTCAAAAAACTTGACAAGTCGAAAAGAATAACATATAATAGCACCATCCATTCTTTTGAATTTTCGGAGACGAACTATGTATCAGATCATCCATAAAAGAAGCCTGAACCCCACCGTCACCCTGATGGATATCCACGCCCCTCTGGTGGCCCGCAAGGCAAAGGCAGGGCAGTTCATCATCCTTCGGGTGGACGAGGAAGGGGAACGTATCCCCCTTACCGTGGCAGGCTACGACCGTGAGGCAGGCACCGTCCGCATCATTTTCCAGATCGTGGGCGCCACCACCGAGAAATTGAACCGCAAAAACCAAGGAGAGTTTATCTCCGATTTCGTTGGCCCTCTGGGCAGACCCACCGATTTGGAGGGTAAAAAGAAGGTGTGCATCGTTGGCGGCGGCGTAGGCTGTGCCATCGCCCTGCCCGTAGCCCAGGCACTCCATGAGATGGGTGCCGAGGTCACCTCCGTCATCGGCTTCCGTTCCAAGGATCTGCTGATCCTGGAAGAGGAATTCCGCGCCGTTTCCAAGACCCTTACCGTCATGACCGACGACGGCTCCTATGGCAGAAAAGGAAACGTCTGCGTTCCCTTGCAGGAGATGTTTTCCGCAGGGGAGACCTTCGACGAGATCATCACCATCGGACCCCTCATCATGATGAAATTCGTGGTGGAGGCCGCCCGTCCCACGGGGATCCCCTGTACCGTTTCCATGAATCCCATTATGATCGACGGCACGGGGATGTGCGGCGGTTGCCGTTTGACTCTGGTGCAGGACGGCAAACGTGTGACCAAATTTGCCTGCGTAGACGGCCCCGACTTCAACGGCTATGAGGTGGACTTCGATGAAGCCATGTCCCGCAGCAGAATGTATTTCCCCTTCGAGCGGAAGAAGCACGAGGACACCTGCAATCTCTTCAAAGGAGACAATTAACCATGGCAAATATGAATCCCAAAAAGAACCCCATGCCCAGCCAGGCAGCGGAGGTTCGTGCCCATAACTTTTTAGAGGTGGCTCTGGGCTATACCGAAGAAGCTGCCATCGACGAGGCAAACCGTTGCCTGAACTGTAAGCATATGCCCTGCGTCACGGGCTGTCCCGTGAACATCCATATCCCCGCCTTTATTTCCAAGATCAAGGAAGGAGACTTTGAGGGTGCTTATCAGATCATCAGCCAAAGCTCCTCTCTCCCCGCCGTCTGCGGCAGAGTTTGCCCCCAGGAGACCCAATGCGAGGCAAAATGCATCCGCGGCATCAAGGGGGAGCCTGTGGGCATCGGCAGATTGGAACGCTTTGTTGCCGATTGGCACAATACCTACGCCTCCGGGGAAGTGGACCGCCCCACCCCCAACGGCCATAAGGTTGCCGTGGTAGGCTCGGGCCCCTCCGGGCTCACCTGTGCGGGAGACCTGGCAAAGAAGGGCTACTCCGTCACCGTGTTCGAGGCTCTGCATACCGCAGGAGGCGTGCTGGTGTACGGCATTCCCGAATTCCGCCTTCCTAAGGAGATCGTAAAGAAAGAAGTAGATACCTTAAAGGCTCTGGGCGTGGAAATGCAGACCAACGTGGTCATCGGCAAGACCCTCACCATCGACGAGCTGTTTGAGGACGGTTACGAAGCCGTTTACGTGGCCTCCGGTGCGGGACTGCCCAACTTTATGAACATCCCCGGGGAAGCCTGCAAGGGCGTCTACTCCGCCAACGAATACCTCACCCGCTCTAACCTGATGAAGGCTTACCTCACCTCTCCCGATACCCCCATTATGAAGGGTGGCAGGGTTGCCGTGGTGGGTGGCGGCAACGTGGCCATGGACGCCGCAAGAACCGCCCTCCGTCTGGGTGCGGAAGAGGTCTACATCGTGTACCGCCGTTCCATGCAGGAGCTTCCCGCCCGTAAGGAAGAGGTGGAGCACGCCGAGGAAGAGGGCGTCAAGTTCCTGCTTCTCACTAACCCCACGGAGATCATCGGATATCAGAATCCCGATGACCCCCGTGACCCCAAAAACGGCTTCGTCTCCGGCATGAAGTGCATCCGCATGGAGCTGGGCGAGCCGGACGAAAAGGGAAGACGTCGCCCCGTTGCCATCCCGAACAGCGAGTTTATCCTGGACGTGGATACGGTGATCATCGCCGTGGGCACTTCTCCCAACCCCCTCATCAAGGACACCACCGAGGGCTTGAACGTCAATTCCCGAGGCGGCATCATCGTGGAGGACACCACGGGCAAGACCTCCCGCGAGAACGTCTACGCAGGGGGAGACGCCGTCACAGGCGCCGCCACCGTGATCTCCGCCATGGGCGCAGGCAAGGTCGCCGCCAAAGCCATCCACGAGGCCATCAGCGGGGAATAATGCTGTTCACAAAGGGTTTTCCGCCTTTTTGGTGGGAAACCCTTGCATTTTCCTCCCACGGCTGTTATAATGGAGCAAAGAACCAACGGGAGTCCGATTTCCATGCACTTCAAAGCCTTTTTTCAAAAACTGAAGACCGCACCCATCAAGCACGTTTTGGCCTTTGCCTTGGTGCTTGCTTTGCTGTGCCTTGGGGAGTATTTTATTTCCAATAGCCTTCGCTTTGAGACCGCCGACTTCAGGGAAACCGCTCTTGACCTGAACCGGGCCTCCCTCCGGGGGAAAGCCAATCGCAACGAAGCAGGGGAGATCCAATTGCAATCCGGCGCTTCCGTCACCTTCCTTGATGTGGGGGAGGAGATCATCAACGTCGCCGTCACCCTTGAAAGCGTCGACCTGCAGGTATTGAACGTCACCGTCTCCACCTCCGACGAAGCCAACCAAAACGCTTACCGCACCTACGTGGATCTGGACGTGTATACCGACGAGACCGCCTACTTCCGCATCCGCTCCTTCGGCAAGGTGCAGGCCCTCCGCATCACCTTAAACGACGGCGCAGGCGCTCTGCTCACCGCCGTATCTCTCAACCAAACCCCGCCCACCCGCTTTTCCATCCTGCGGGTGAGCCTGGTCTTCCTTCTGATCCTGGGTCTTTGGCGGGTATGGCGCTTCCGCCTTTGGAAGGTGACTTACGACCGAAACAACTTCCGCCACACCGCCGTCCTCACCGAAATTTTGATGGTGTGCATCATCGCCTTTTCCCTCTGCGGTGTCTTCGGCGCAGGGGGGCAGAAATACCCCTTCGAGGATACCCAGCATCTGAACGCCTACGAACAGCTTTTCCACGCCCTGATGCAGGGCAAAACGGAGATCGACGTGGACTTCGATACCTCCATCCTGGAATCCATGGAGAATCCCTACGACTATACCCAGCGCAAGGAGGTCTATACCCAAAACGGCCACGGGATCTTCAACGGCACCTGGGACAGAGCCTACTACGACGGCAATTTCTATTGCTACTTCGGCATCGCCCCGGTTTTGCTGTTCATGTTCCCGCTGTACTTCCTCACGGGCTACGTTCCCAATGCCACCCTGACGGTGCTTTTCACCTGCATCATCGGCGCGGCAGCCTTCTTCGGCCTGATGCTGAAGATGATCCGCTATTTCAAGCTCCGTGTCCCCCTGCTGATCCTGTGCATCGGCTACCCCGTACTGCTTTTGGGCTCTTTACTGCCCATGATCGCCTTGTGTGCGGATATGTATTATTTGGCCGTGGCCTGCGGCATCTCCTTCTTCGCCTTAACGGCCTTCCTGGCCTTTGCCGCGTTGTGCTGTGAACATTTCCTGTGGCGGAGAGTGCTGTTCGCCCTGTCGGGGATCACCCTTGCCGTTACCTTGGCATCTCGCCCCACGGTGGTGCTGTACGCCGCCATCCTCATTCCGTCCTTTATCGCCGTGCTGGCAGAAAAGGGGAGAGCAGTCACAGCCAAGCTGATCGACGCCGCCTCCTTCGTACTCCCCTTGCTTTTGGCGGTGCTCCCCGTGCTGTGGTATAACGCTATCCGCTTCGATTCTCCCTTTGAGTTCGGCGCCACCTACCAGCTCACCTTCAGCGATATTTCCTACAACAAGCTTTCCTTCGCCCTGCTGGGAGAGACCTTCTTCCACTATTTCCTGCAGTTCCCGCAGATCAACGGTCTGTTCCCGTACCTCCGTCCCGCCCACCTGGCCCTGGACAGCTACGGCACCTACTTCTATTCCGTAGGAAGTGTGGGAGCTCTGATGTTCCCCCTGACCTGGATGGGCTGTGCCCAAACCCTCACCACCAAAAAGCAGCCGGTGAAGAAAGCCACCTACCTGTTGCTCCTGCTGTTGCCCTTCGTTGTGGCCTTCGCCAACCTGTGCCTTGGCGGGGTGAACATCCGTTACCTGTCGGACATCCTGTTCCCCCTGATCCTATTGGGACTTTTGGTGCTTGCGGAATTGCAGGGCAAGGCCAACGAACGCCTGTCGGACAGCTCCTCCTACCGCATCCTCCTGCTGGCCTTCGCCGTTCTGGCGCTCACCGCACTGGTGGCCTTCTTCCTGCTGTTTGCCAACGAACGTAACAATATCTACCTCCAAAGCCCCGCCCTCTTCCGCTTCTTTGCCAATCTGTTTTCATAAAATAAAAGGAGAATTCCCATGAAGCTTCGCATCCTCACTTTTAACATCCAGCATTGCAAATCCTACCTCCAAGGCAACCCCGAGGTCATCGATTTCGACCTCTTTGCCGACACCATCAAATGCTTTGACCCGGATATCGTGGGCCTCAACGAGGTCCGGGGAGAGGGACCCAACCCCGCCTACACCGCCCAGGCAAAGATCCTTGCGGAAAAGCTGGGCTATTACTACTTCTTCTCTCCCGCCTTGAACATCGGCGGCCACGGCCCCTATGGCAACGCCATCCTGTCCAAGCACCCCTTCAAAACCACGGAGATCCTGCCCATCCCCGATCCCGAGATCAAGGAAGACGGCCGCTACTACGAGACCCGTTGCGTGGCCAAAGCGGAGCTGGAGCTTGGCGCAGGGCTCACCATGCTGGTCACCCACTTCGGCCTCACCGACGTGGAAGCGGAGAACGCCGCCGCCACTGTGTGTGCCGCCATCGACAATGCCAAAACCCCCGTGATCTTGACCGGGGACTTCAACGTCCATCCCGACAACCCCGTGCTGAACCCCATCCGTGAGCGGATGCTGGATACCGAGGATGTCTTCTCCCAAAAGGGCTCTTTGTCCTTCCCCTCGGATAAGCCCTACGAGAAGATCGACTATATCTTCACCTCCCCCTCCATCAAGACCGAGTTCGCCACCATCCCCCAGATGATCGTCTCCGACCACCGCCCCCTTTTCGCCGTGGTGGAGATCCCCGATTGATAGAAACGCCATTTATGAGAACCTTCTTTTCGGAAAAAGAAGGTTCTCATACTCTCCAAGAAAACCAATCCCCAAATTAAGTTCTTTGGGTTAAGCGTTTTCCTCACAACCGAAAAAAAGCAGAGCCGCGGCACCAAGTGCAAGCTCTGCTTTCTTTTTATTTCAACGTTTCTTTGATCAATTCTTCCAGATCCTTCCCGTTCATAAACGGAAATAAGCTCTGCAACCCGTCCAAAGAATGGTTTTTCTCTATTTCTTCCTTGGCGATCCTTTTCACGTATTCCGCCGAAACGAACGGAAGTGCATAATAGATCTCATCGACATTCGCTGCTCTGCGATAGACCTCTGTGGCCAAGCTCTCTGCGTGATCCACCCGCAGGAAGGGGAGGATCTTACTGATAGTACTCAAGTCGCCGCCCTGATCCAAAGCATCCTTTGCCATGGCGTATAACTGTTGTTCCGGAAGGAAGGGATACAAAAGCACCAGATCCTCAAGGTTTCCCGTCTCCTCGTGCTTCTCCTTGGCTACTTTACTCAGAAACTCACCGCTGAGAAAGGGGATAGCGGAAGCAAAGGCGCCGATATCCCAGGAAGTTCCTTCTGCCGCACGGTCCGCCTGCTCCTGGTTCAGCAGGGGAGCCACCGACTCAAATTCCTCCCGAGTAAGCACGGGAGTTTCTTTCTCCGCTTCCCGGACGATCTCCGCCGCACGCTCGTTCCCCAAAAGGGAATCGATGGTCACGCCCAACAGTTCGGAAAGCTCCGAAAGCTTGGCAATATCAGGACAGCTCACGCCCCGCTCCCAATTGGAGACCGCCTGGAAGCTGATCCCCATCCGATCTGCCAGCTCCATCTGGGTCATCCCCGCATTCTTGCGGGCAATCATCAGATTCCGCCCGATCCGTTCCATATCAAACATGATATCCTTCTCCGTTTTTCCTTTTCCAAATAACATTGCTGTTTCTCCTTTCAAAATCGGTGTACCGGTCACGATGCCATCATACACCCATTCTGTTCGGAAAAACAGCAAGTATCCGTTGAAATAGCTTATTCAATCATCAATTGAGTCAGCTTAAACCCGCTTCCCGTCTACGAAAACGCCCTTCAGGTCGTATTCCTCGTCCAACAGGATCAGGTCTGCCGCCTTCCCCACGGCAATGCTTCCCGTCAGATGATCCACACCGATCACCCTCGCGGGGTTCAAGGACGCCATGCGGGATACCTCGGCAAGGGAATACCCGTGGTTCAGCAGATTCTTAAAATCGTAGAACAGATCGCACACGCTCCCCGCGATCACTCCCTCGGGAGTCATGCAAAGGTTGTTCTTCACGATCCGCTTGTGGCCCTCGATGATGTATTCACCGTCCCCAAGCCCGGACATCCGTCCCGTATCGCTGATCATCACGATCTTATCTATGCCCTTACTGCGGATGGCAAGATCCACCGCCGCAGGGGTGTTGTGAACGTAATCGCAGATCAGTTCACAGGTCAGTCTGTCGTCCGTCAAGGCCTCGCCCACCACGCCGGGTGCACGGTGAGTAAAACCGCTCATGGCGTTGAACAAATGGGTCACCAGAGTAGCCCCTTCGTCTGCCATAGCCCTTGCTTGCTCATAGGTGGCGTTGGTGTGCCCAATGGAAGGATTGACACCCGCAAAGAGCACCTCCTCCACCAGCTCCAGAACACCCTCTACCTCCGGCGCCATGGTGATGGAGCGTAATGCACCCTCACAAGCCGCCAGATATTCCAACAAAGCCTTTTTCTCCGGCTTTGCCAGGTTCTCCGGGCGCATAGAGCCAATGCGATTTGGGGAAAGGAAGGGCCCTTCCATGTTGATGCCGCCGATCTTCGCCCCCAGAGGTTTGCGTACCATCTCACGCTTCACGTTCTCAATGGCTAAAAGCATTCTCTCGTGGGGCAGACAGCGGAGGGTGGGTACCACCGTAGTGATACCCCGCCCCGCCAAATATTGCAAGCCCTTGTCAAACTGCTCGTCCTCGGAAGCAAACTCCGTTCCCATGCACCCGTGGTTGTGGGTGTCAATGAGCCCGGGCGCCACCGTCAGTCCCGTAATGTCCAGGATCTCCCCCTCGGAGGGCAGGTTCTCGCCGATGGCGGCGATCTTTCCGTCGCGGATCATCAGATCCCCCCGGATCAACCCCACCTTCTCCGTGAGGATCTTTCCCCCGTGCAGAAGGGTGGTCATCCCTCGATCTCCTTCAGCATACGGTGCAGGTTCTCCATGCTGATCTCAATGGCCATGAGGTTGTCCTCAATGCCCTCGAACTCCAAAGAGTAATAGCCCCGGTACCCGGAATCGTGAATGGCCTGAATGCACTGCTTCACAGGCACGTCACCGTGACCCAGAATGGTGGCACGGCGGTAGTTCCCCGCACGGGTGCGCCCCCAGCCTCTGCCGGGATTGGGATACATACCGTCTCTCCAGAAGGCGTCCTTCACGTGAACGTGGCTCACCAAAGGAAGGAGCTTGGAAACGGCAATGGCACAGTTCTCATCCACACCGCCGAAGTTGCCGATATCGCAGAGATAACGGTAGTTGGGGTGATCCACAGCGGCGAACATAGCCAGCATCCTGTTGGAATCCTGCATAAGTCTGCCGTGATTCTCGGAGCAGGTGGTGACCCCCTTGGAAGCGGCGTATTCCGCCACCTCGCGGATAGCGGGAGCGGCAACCTCGATCACCGCCTCATGGGTCTGTACGCCCTCGTAGCCGGGGTAGAACCCGTAGGCAATGTCGTGTCTCATCAGCTTGATCCCCAGCTTGGAGGCCAGGTCCACGTGCTTCTTCACACGCTCGATCTCCGGGCGCAGATCCTTCTGGAAGAAGTTTGCCCCGGTGGTATAAATAGGGGTCTCCAGCCCCTGCTTCTCCGCTTCCTCCTTGACTGCGGTCCAGAAAGCCTCCAAGTCGCTGGTCTTGTCGGGAGCAACGTCGTCCACCACGAATTCAATGCCGGAGCAACCCAAAGCCTTGCATTTTCCGGGCATTTCAAGATAGGAGATCCGCCCTGCGCAGAAGGCCTGCCAGAAGCTGTAAGTACTGATACAAGTTTTCATCAAAGAATGATCTCCTTCTTAGTCTCTGCGGATTCATAAATGGCGTCCAGCATTCTCTGCATGGTCACAGCCTGCTCGATGGGGTAGCGCACGGGCTTGTCGTTCAGCACGCAATCCGCAAAATGGGTGATCTCCGCAAAGGGCTTATCGTTGTCGTCAAGACCCACGCGGTCGTCGGAAAGATAACCGTCTCTTTCACCGTAAATGGTGGCGGTGTTCACGTCCGCACCTGCCAGAGAGCCGAACACCTGGGTATCGGTATGCGCAGGACCGTTGATGGCCCAGGAGGCCTCGAACATCAGCATAGCGCCGTTTTCAAAATGGATCACGCCTGCACCCATGTCCTCGGTATCAAACTGATTGTCGGGGCAGGGAGTACCGTGCCATCTGCCAACACCCTTGGTCTGATAATCGCCGATATGGTTGGAAATAAAGGCGGAAACACGGGTAGGCTTGGGACAACCCATAATGTACCAAGCGGCGTCAATGCCGTGTACGCCGATATCGATCACAGGGCCGCCGCCTGCGGTCTTCTTGTCGGTAAACCAGCCGGAGGGCGTGCCTCTGCGGCGGATATAGCTGGTCTTGGCGTAGTAGACCTCACCGAAGGCACCCTTCTCCACCTGATCGTGCAGGAACTCGTTTTTATGACCGAATCTGCCGGGAACAGCCAGGAAGAACTTCACGCCGGCTTCCTTAATAGCCTCCTGAATGGCGTAAGCACACTCGTCGGAAACGGTCAAGGGCTTTTCGCACATCACGTGCTTGCCGGCCTTTGCGGCGGCAATGGCACAGGGGGCGTGGCCGTTGTTCCAGGTGCAGATGTCCACGGCCTGAACCTCTTCGTCAGCCAACAGCTCCTCCAACGTATCGTACACCTTGGGAATACCGTACTGCTTTGCGGCGGCCTCAGCCCGTTCTCTGTTGATGTCCATAATGGCAACCACGGTGGCGTTGTTGCACTTTGCGTATGCGGGAAGGTGAGCGTTGCAAGCAATGTTGCCCGCACCGATCATACCGATCTTCAGTTTTTCCATGCGTTTATTCACTCCTGTATATTTGTATTATTTTGCCTGCTTTGAGTATAGCACAATCTTTTTGGAAATGCAATATTGACAAGATAGAAAAACTACGCTAAAATATAGGAAAACCAACCAATAGGAGTGTACTACAGATGTTCGAGATCTTAGATACGATCAAGCCCGCCTTGCGGGAATTGATCACAGAGCTTCGCAAGGACTACGCCTACGCCAGCGTCCTTGCGGTGGCAGACGATGCCCGTTCCTGGCGTGTGGGTAAAAGCGGCGTTTCCATCGGAACTTCCGGCCTTGGCGGCGGCGACGGCTTCGTGGTCCGCGTGTTCGATCAAAAGGGTGCCGCGGAGTATTCCTTCAACTCCTTCTCCCGCCAAGCCATTCCCGCCATCAAGGAGGCCTTGGCCTCCCGCCTGACTTCCCCCGAAAACACCCCTCTTCTGGCCACTCCCATTCCCGCAGACGAGCCCGCAACCTTAAAGGAGGTTGCCCCCTGCAAGATCCTCCCCTCCGACCTGGGAGACGAGGCCATTCTTGCCAAGCTCCGCACCCTGCGGGAAAAGGGGCTTTCCTTCGATGAACGGATCATGGACGTGATCGTTTCCTCCTCCTACCGCTCCTGCCGCAAGCTGTTCCTGTCGGAAAATCGAGACCTGGATCAGACCGTCACCTGGATGACCGCCTCCTTGGTGGTGCTTGCCTCCCGCGGGGAAGAGATCAAGGATTACTACCGCCCCTATTCCGTCTTGGGCGGCGCAGAGGTGCTGGACGCCATGGAAGCCGACGTGGAGCAGGTCGCCTCCTACGCCTTGGAGCTGCTTGACAGTCAGCCCATCCCTCCCGGGGAATACGATTGCATCTGTGACCCCGATACCACCGGCATGATCGTCCACGAGGCCTTCGGCCACGGGGTGGAAATGGATATGTTCGTCAAGGACCGTGCCCTGGCGGCAAAGTGCCTGGGTGATTACGTAGCCGGCGAACTGGTCACCATGCACGACGGCAACGCCGTATCCCAGACCGCCACCATGTTCTTCGACGACGAAGGTACCCTCACAACCGATACCGTGGTCATCGACAAGGGAATCCTCCGCACGGGTATGTGCGACGCACTGTCCGCCGCCCGTCTGGGCGTAGCGCCCACGGGTAACGGCAGAAGAGAGAGCTACGAGCGCAAGGCCTACGCCCGCATGACCAACACCTACTTCACGGCAGGCAACGCCACCGTGGAAGAAATGATCGCTTCCGTAAAATATGGCTTCCTGCTGGAAAATCCCTCCAGCGGCATGGAAGATCCCAAAAACTGGGGGATCCAGTGCATGGTCACCATCGCCAGAGAGATCAAGGACGGTGTCCTTACCGGCAAGATCTTCTCTCCCATCGTCCTCACCGGCTACGTCCCCGACCTGCTGAAATCCGTCACCATGATGAGCGATACCGTAAAGCTTTCCGGCAGCGGCTACTGCGGCAAGGGCTATAAAGAATGGGTCAAGGTCTCCGACGGCGGCCCCTATATGAAAGCCCGTATCCGTTTGGGCTAATGGAGGCAAACGACTATGTTAAACAGAATCAAAAACACCTTAAATACCCTGGGCATCTCCCTTTGGCGGATCAACGAGACCAAGGAAGAATCCGCAGAACTGTTCTTCGTCCGCAGGGCGCTGGATATGCGCCGCATCAAGGACGTTTGCAAATACTCCGTCACCGTCTATCGGGACGGGGAAGGGGAAAAGCCCACCCGCGGCGCCACCTCCGTCACCCTGCTGGACTCCATGTCCGACGAGGTACTCACCGACAAGCTGAAGGGCGCCTACTTTGCCGCACAGTTTGCCGCCAACCCCTATTACGACCTGCCCGACCCCGTTTCCGCACCCCCAATCTGCAAAACAGGCACTCTTGCGGAATCGCCCCTGACAGAAAGCGCCTGGAAGATGGCGGAAGCCCTCTTTGCTCCCGACGTCCGTGAAGACGCCTTCATTAACTCCGCCGAGATCTTCGTCACCCGCCTGTCCCGCCGCATCCTTTCCTCCTGCGGAACGGACGTCTCCTACACCGACGCCAAAGCAGACGGTGAATTCGTGGTACAATGCCCTACCCCCGAGGACGTGGAAATGCATCACACCTTCTCCTACGGGGAGCTGGAGACGGAGGCCCTGTCCGCCAAGGTGGCCGGGGCCCTGTCCTTCGTCTGCGACCGTGCCCACGCACAGCGCACCCTCAAGAGCGGCAGCTACGACGTGATCTTAAGCGGCAACAACGTACCCACCGTGCTGTCCTACTACGTCAGCCGTTCCTCCGCATCCATGCTGTATTCCCGCTATTCAAGCTGGCAGGTGGGCGACAACGTCCAGGGCGGGGAAGTAAGCGGCGAAAGGTTGGACATGACTCTCTGTGCCACCGTCCCCTACGACGGAGAGGGCATCCCCATGGAAGATTTGCACCTTCTGGAAGGCGGCGTGCTGAAGGCCGTCCACGGCCCCAACCGCTTCTGCCGCTACCTGGGTGTGAAGCCCACGGGCAGCTATTCCAAGGTGATCTGCGACAACGGCATCCTCCCCTTTGCGGAGATTAAGAATACCCCCTGTCTCTGGGTGGTGGCCTTCTCCGATTTCCAGATGGACGATTTCTCCGGCCGCTTCGGCGGCGAGATCCGTTTGGCCTACCTCATCGAGGAGGGCAAGGTGACCCCCGTCACAGGCGGCTCCGTCAACGGAAGCCTTTTGGAATCTCAAAAGGATCTGCTGTTCTCCACCGACCGCTACGTCACCTCCCGCTACGAAGGCCCCTACGCCCTTAAGCTGAAGAATATCAGCGTGGCAGGTATCTGATATGGCAAAGCAAAACACACCCGAATTGCCGCCCATGGATTGCGAGCACTGCGTCTACTTCGTCTACGACGAGGAGGCCGACGCGGATTTCTGCAACCTCTCCTTGGACGAGGATGAGGAGATCAAGTTCCTCTCCTCCGGGAGCAGATACTGCCCCTGGTTCCGCCTCTACGACGAGTATAAGACCGTCAGAAAGCAGAATTGAGAACGGAATGCAGAACCCTTTTTCGGGAAAAAAGGGTTCCGCACCTCCCAAAAACCTTTCCTCCAAAACCGATTTCATCGGTTTTGGCAATCAGGTTTTCTTGGAGGGCACGGGAACCTTCTTTTTCCTAAAAGAAGGTTCCCGTATTGTTCTTTATCAAACAGAAAGGAAACGACTATGAACTATTTAGTAGGCACTCTTGTGCTGGACTCCAAAACCAACCAGCGGGTGCGGATCACCTTCTCCGACGGCAAGCAGATCGAGGCCGTCTACGAGGACACCTACGGCTACAACCACTCTTTTTACACCGACGAAGGCAGGGAGATCCGCCTTTCCAACCACTTCATGCACCTAAAAGGCATTAAAATCGAAAAAATCTGAAAATTCTATAAGGATTTCTTATCCTTTCCGTGTATCTGTAAATGAAAGGCCACCACAGAGAAGGGAGGCGTCCGACGTGGATCACGGTGCAAGTAGCTACCGCCGTTTCCTGGATGGCGACAAAAACGCCTTTGACGATGTTTTCAACCTGTATTACACCCCGCTCACCTTTTTTGCGAACCGTTACGTGGGGAACGTCCACGATGCGGAAGACATCGCCATCAATACCCTGCTGGAATTATTGCTGCACCCCAAGCGGTATCATTTCCGCACGCCTCTGAAGGCCTACCTTTTTGCCATCGCCCGCAACAAATCGCTGAACTTCCTGCGGGATCACCGTAAGGACACCCTCACTCCCGAGGACGCGGAAGGTGAGCTGGCGGACCGAAGCTCCCTTGCCGACGAGCTGATCAAAAGGGAAGAGCACCGCGCTTTGAACCAAGCCATAAGCACCCTCCCCGCAGACATGCAGGCGGCAGTCCATTTGGTGTATTTCGAGGAGCTGTCCTACGAGGATGCCGCCAAGGTCTTGGGCAAAAGCAAAAAGCAGATCGACAACCTGTTGTACCGTGCAAAAACCGCACTGCGCAACGCATTGGGAAAGGAAATGAACCTATGAGAAGAACTCCCGCACAAGCCAAGGCGGAGCTGGAGCGCCGTTATAACGCCCGCCTTGCCGCAAAACGAAAAAGAAACGACCGCCTGTTCAAAAGCGGCGGCTTCCTGGCACTGTTCCTGGCAATGACCCTGCTCACCGTTGGCCTTGCCATCAGGACTCCCGAGGAGCACACCTCCCACCCCATCTATTCCGGCAACACTCTGGAGCAGACCTCCTCCGAAGCCTCCTCCGAAGCCTCCTCCGAGGAGCCGGGGGAGACCTCCCGCCCCATCCGGACGACAAACTCCAAGAACCTGATGGAAGGCATCACCCCCATGTCCGTCACCAAAAAGAATCCGGACGACACCTTCATCACCGCCCAGATGGACTTCGCCGTGAAGCTTCTGCAGCAAAGCTTGAAGAAAGACGGGGCAAAGGGCGCCCTGGTGTCCCCTTTGTCCGCCCAGCTCTGCCTGGCCATGGTTGCCAACGGTGCCGACGGCGAGACCCTTACGGAAATGGAAAAGGTTCTCGGGGGAGACTTGTCCTTAGAACAACTCAACGCCTACCTCTCCGCCTACGCAGAAAGCCTGCCCTCCACCGAAAAGACCAAGCTGATCTTAAACAACGCTATCTGGTTCAAGGAAGGCTACCCCTTCTATACCGACTTCCTCCAGACCAACGCCGACTATTACGGCGCGGCACTGTACCAAGCCCCCTTCGACGGCACCACCTTGCAGGAGATCAACGACTGGGTCAATATCAATACCGACGGCATGATCCCCGAGCTGTTTGACTATCTGGACTTGAACACCAAAATGGTACTGATCAACACCCTCCTCTTCGACGGCACCTGGGAGACCGCTTACGCCGACAAGGACGTGGTGAACGGAACCTTCTATTCCTACAGCGGCAATGAGCAGACCGTGGAGATGATGTGTTCCACAGAGTCTGTGTATTTTTCCGACCAAACCGCCGAGGGCTTCCTCAAATATTACGATGGCAAGGACTATGCCTTCGCCGCCATCCTCCCCGACCGGGGAATCGACATTTTTGAATATGTCGATTCCTTGACAGGAGATTCTCTGCAAAGCCTCTTGTCCAATATGTGGGGGATGGAAGTCCGTGCTCAATTGCCCAAATTCAAATTTGAGTATTCTATGAACCTGAAACCCATCCTCAGTGATATGGGTATGCCCACCGCGTTTATGGAGGGCTTGTCAGACTTCTCCGGGATGAGTCCCCACGACCTCGATATCAGCCAAGCGGTGCAGAAGACCGCCATCGAGCTTTCTCCCACCGGCACCAAGGCGGCGGCCGCTTCGGGCGTGGGAGGATATGATTCTCTCCCTTCGTATGTTTACCTCAACCGTCCCTTCGTGTATATGATCCTGGATACCAAAACCAACCTCCCCCTGTTCCTCGGTGTCATGACCGAGATGTAACCCCAACACAAAAAGGAGCCTCCACGGCTCCTTTTTTTCGCCCCGAAGAGGCATACAATCATTTCCGCATGCATTTGGCGAATGAAAAAGATCTCTATCTCTTCTCTCCGTGACTTTTGGCTACAAAGGATTGAAGGCATTTGCCCGCACACCGCAGGTGTGCCAAGCCTTCCCCTCTGGGGAAGGGGGCCCATCGGCGGGCGGAAACAAACAAGAAAAAGAATATTCTCGTTATCCCCGCAAGATGGGGGATGAGGTTCCTATTATGTCACAAAAGGCCTTCGTCCTTGCGACGAAAGCCTTTCATACTTCATATTTAAAATCAGTCGTCCATGCTCAGCATCTCGATCTTTTCTTCTACGGGCTTCTCCACGACCTCTTCCGGTTCTGCCGCGGGGATCTCCACGGGAATTTCAACGGGAGCTTCGACCACGGGCTCAACGGGAGGCAGCTCCACCGTGCGGGTCTTGGGTTCCCGCTTCTCGGTAAGATGATCGGGCTCCTCCTTAAAGGAATGTGCTGCCGCAGGAGCTTCCTCACGGGGTTCTACCTTCTTGTTGTGAGCGGCGTACTGCTCCCAGGAGATAGCCCCCTTGATCATACGGGAGAACAACGGCTTCAGATCGTGGATCTTCACCGCAACCTCTCTCTGAGAAATGGCGATCACAGGGATGCCCAGCTCCAGATTGTTCCGTGCGATCTTTGCGTGTCTGCCGTCCAAGGACTCCAGATAGCTGTCGTTATCGCTCAAGGTCAGACCCAGCATGGGCGCCTTGGTCAACCCGAAGATCTTCATGGAAGCGATGTTCACCCATTCCACGTAAACGCCTTCCTTGCCGCCAACCAGATAGTTGGTAAAGCCCTTGTTGGTGATCACCAGCGCATCCGTGGGATGGATCCCGCGGTATAACAGCATGATATACAGGATCAGCCCCGCACCTGCAAAGAGGACGCCCACACCCATGAACACGTAGCCGATCAGCTCCGACGGGGGAGCGATGGGCAGGAAGGGGAGTGCGATGAGAAAGATCCCCGCCAGGATCAAAAACAAATAGGAAAAGCCGTAAAGCAGAAAGTCGGGCTTTCTGCGCTTGATGCGGATGTTGTCGTTCTTAACCATAAGAAATTCTCCTTCAAAACCTGTATCGTTCCCTTAGTCTTCAAAATCCTTGCGCTGGGTGGGGGTGTTTTCACCGACGATGACAAACTCTGCATCGTTCACCGTGATCTTATCCAACCCGTCTTGCTTCTGGTAAGTGGCAAGAAGCGCCCCGTCGGACTTGCGGTATAAGGTCAGCTTCAAGCCAAGCCCCGTAAAGTCCAAAGAACCTTTCTCATCCACGGGGATCACGATCCCGCCGAAGCACACTCTGGCATATCCGTACCGACCAACGGAATCCTCATCGATCTGCAGAACGGGATATTCCTTTCCGTCCTGATCCACCAGCTTGTAAACAATGGCATCCTCGGTATCGTTGTCGGTCAGCTTCTTGTTGTACTTCACGCCGATCTCCAATTCCCGGGTCTCCGCCGCATAGAAGCAGGTGGAGGAGGAAAGAGTAATGCTGCCTCTTTCGTTCATGAAGTCCATGATGATCACTTGGTGGACCTTGTAGTCCTCCGTCTCGTCCGCCAGCTTTTGGGTGGCGTCCGTGAACTGCATCTCCGTGTACATTCCCGGCTCTCTCGTGGTGAAGATCACCGCCAGCACCAGGATCCATACCAAAGCGGAAGCACCGTACAAGATTCCCTTAAAAATATTCTTCACGACACGGAAGCTTTTCGACTCCCGCTCGTCTCTCACTTCATCAAAATCCTGATCGGAAAAGCTCATCTTTTTCCCTTCTTTCGGGTGACATAATTTTTGTTATTTCTCGGTGGAAAACTCAACTTATCCACCGATTTTTGCACATTCGGTGGATAACTTTTGGGTTTTCCACTTGAAAAACCTTGATTTTGCAAGGAGTTATCCACATTATCCACATAGTTATCCACCAAACCGCCGTTGCTTTTATGTCAACCACGGCATTTGGAAAACGGGGCGGAAACCTCAAAAATTGAGGGAATTTAAATAGAACCGAAGTATTTTCGATCCAAACTCCTCATGCGGATAGCGGTGGCAACGTGTTGCTTGCCAATGGCTTCGCATTCCTCAAAATCCGCAATGGTACGGGCAACCTTCAACAGACGGTTGTATCCGCGGGCGGAAAGACTCAGCTTGTCAAATGCTCTGCGGATCAGCTCCTTGGCATCCTCGTCCAAACGGCAGAACACCTCCAAATGCTGGGGCTCCATCAAGGAGTTTGCGGTCAAAGGTGCGCCGTTACGTAACCGAATGCCGTCAAAACGGGAAAGGGCAAAGGCTCGTGCCTTCTCCACCCGTGCGCGGATCTGCTCACTGGTCTCGCAAGCCACGGCGGAATGCAGATCGTCAAACTCCAACGCCCCCACCTCTACCTGAATGTCGATACGGTCAAGCACGGGGCCGGACACACGGTTCAGATAGGCGTTCTTACTTTTGGGAGAACAGGTACAGGCCTTGGTGGGATGTCCGAAGAACCCGCAAGGGCAGGGGTTCATGGCGCAAACCAGCATAAAGGAGCAGGGGAAGGTGGCCGACCCCGCCACGCGGGAGATGGTGACCCTGTGCTCCTCCAAGGGCTGACGGATGGTCTCTCTGGCTTTGGTGGCAAACTCGGGGAATTCGTCCAAAAACAGAACGCCGTTGTGAGCCAAGGAGATCTCTCCGGGCTGTGCGTGAGAGCCGCCGCCTGCCAAAGCGGCAGAGGAAATGTTATGATGGGGCGAACGGAAGGGTCGCCGTGTCAGCAAAGGCTTCAATTCCCCGGAAAGACCTGCCACGGAATAGATCTTGGAGCTTTCAATGGCTTCTTCATAAGTCAGCGGGGGAAGGATGTGGGGCAAACGGGAGGCCAGCATACTCTTACCGGAGCCGGGAGGCCCGATGAGCATTACGTTGTGCATCCCCGCCGCGGCAACCTCCAAGGCCTTCTTGGCAGTTTCCTGCCCCTTCACCTCGGAGAAATCGGGAGCACCCTCAAAGCAGGTGTTCAAAATGGTCTCCCCGCAGAACTGCAAAGGCTCAATGGGCAAGATCCCGCGGAAATGCAATAAGATCTCTCGCACGTCGTGAACGGGGTAGACGTTGATCCCGGGAGCGGCAGAAGCCTCTGCGGCATTTTCCGAAGGGCAGAAGAAATGTTTGAACCCGTTCTGTGCGGCGGACAAAGCCATGGGCAACGCACCGTTGATAGGGCGCAACGTACCGGACAGAGAAAGCTCACCCACAAACACCGACCCGGAGAAATCTCCGTTCCGTACCTCTTCGGGCTTCAGCAAGGACATCAGGATGGGCAGGTCGTAAATAGTGCCCTCTTTGCGGATATCCGCCGGGGCGAGATTCACCGTGATCTTACCGGTCTTCATGGCAAGATTCAAGGCACGTCCCGCAGAACGAACGCGGGCGGCGGCCTCCTTCACGGCGGTGTCCGGCAGACCGATGATCTCCAGATGGTAATCTCCGGCAGGAACCGAGGTGGCTTCCACCGTAACGATCTGTCCCTCAATTCCACGCAAAGCGGCGGAATAATAGGTATGTACCATGGTCGTGCCCTCCGATCTTTAGAAAAATCATACTTATAATATCACATTCTTCTTTCATTTTCAATATGAAAAACCGCAAACAAAAGAAATTTTCTGTAAAAAATATTTGCATAGAATATTTTTAGTAAAGAAATTCAAAAAAATTCGAAAAAAATTGACTTTATCTCTTTACAGAAGGGAAAAAAAGTGGTATGATAGAGAGCACGATAAAAACAGGAGGCTATAAAAGCATGGCATTTTTGCAAAGAAAAAAAGTTTCCATGGATGGTAACACCGCTGCCGCACACGTTTCTTATGCGTTTACGGAAGTAGCTGCCATCTACCCCATCACCCCTTCCAGCCCCATGGCGGAAGTGACCGACACTTGGTCCGCTACCGATAAGAACATCTTCGGCGAACCTGCAAGAAACATTTTCGGCGACCGCGTAATGGTAACCGAGATGCAGTCCGAGGCAGGCGCTGCAGGTGCAGTTCACGGTTCTCTGGCCGCAGGCGCTCTGACCACCACTTATACTGCTTCCCAGGGTCTTCTTCTGATGATCCCCAACATGTATAAGATCCCTGGTGAGCTTCTCCCCGGCGTGATCCACGTTTCCGCAAGATGCGTTGCGTTCCACGCACTGAACATCTTCGGCGACCACTCCGACGTTTACGCTTGCCGTCAGACCGGTTACGCTATGATGGCCGAGACCAACCAGCAGGAGATCATGGACCTGGGCGCGGTTGCGCACCTGGCTTCCATCAAGGGCAGAGTTCCCTTCCTGAGCTTCTTCGACGGCTTCCGTACCTCTCACGAGGTTCAGAAGATCGAGGCTTGGGATTACGAAGACCTCAAGGAAATGGTCGACATGGATGCCATCAATGCATTCCGTGCAAGAGCCATCAACCCCGAGCATCCCGTTCTCCGCGGCTCCGCAGAAAACGGCGACATCTTCTTCCAGCACAGAGAAGCCTGCAACAGCTACTATGAAGCTATTCCCGGTATCGTCGAGGAATACATGGGCAAGGTCAACGCTAAGCTCGGCACCGACTATAAGCTGTTCAACTACTACGGCGCTCCCGATGCAGACCGCGTGATCGTTGCAATGGGTTCCGTTTGCGACGTGACCGAAGAAGTCATCGATTACCTGAACGCCAAGGGCGAAAAGGTTGGTCTGGTGAAGGTCAGACTGTACCGTCCCTTCGTTGCGGAAAAGCTCTCTGAGGCTATCCCCGCAACCGTTAAGAAGATCGCAGTTCTGGACCGTACCAAGGAGCCCGGCTCTCTTGGCGAGCCTCTGTATCTTGACGTTGTTGCAGCTCTCAACCGCACCGGCCGTACCGACATCACCGTTGTTGGCGGCAGATACGGTCTGGGCTCCAAGGACACCACGCCCGCTTCCGTTTGCGCAGTATACGAGAACCTGGCGCTGGATACCCCCAAGGGTAACTTCACCATCGGCATCGTAGACGACGTGACCGGTCTCTCCCTCCCCGAGACTCTTACCGAGGATACCGCACCCGCAGGTACCATCGCTTGTAAGTTCTGGGGTCTGGGCGGCGACGGTACCGTTGGTGCGAACAAGAACTCCATCAAGATCATCGGTGACCATACCGATAAGTATATCCAGGCGTACTTCCAGTACGACTCCAAGAAGGCCCGCGGTGTGACCATCTCCCACCTCCGCTTCGGCGACAAGCAGATCAAGAGCCCCTACTATATCACCAAGGCCGACTTCGTTGCTTGCCACAACTCTTCCTATATTCTTAAGGGCTACCGCATCGTTCAGGACGTTAAGCCCGGCGGAACCTTCCTGCTGGACTGCCGTTGGACCGCTGAAGAGCTGGATGCCAACCTGCCCGCAGACGTTAAGGCTTATATCGCCAACAACAACGTGAAGTTCTATATCATCGACGCTACCACCATCGCCGCAAAGCAGATCGGTAACGTGAAGGTTAAGAACACCGTTCTTCAGTCCGCCTTCTTCTCCCTGGCAGGCATCCTGCCCAAGGCTGACGCCATCGAGTACATCAAGAAGATGGCATACAAGTCCTATATCAAGAAGGGTCAGGCAATGGTTGACCTGAACTACGCCGCTATCGACGCAGGTGCAGACGCAGCCGTTGAGGTTGCTGTTCCCGAATCCTGGAAGACCATCGTTGCCGACAAGCACGAAGAGGTTGCAACCGGTACCCGTAAGGATCTGGTAGACTTCGTCAACAACGTGGTGCTCCCCGTTGACCGTATGGACGGCGATACCCTGCCCGTTTCTACCTTCCTGCCCTACGCAGACGGTACCTTCCCCCAGGGCTCTGCAGCTTACGAGAAGCGCGGCGTAGCCGTTAACGCTCCCGTTTGGAACCCCGCTAACTGTATCCAGTGTAACAACTGTTCCTTCGTTTGCCCCCACGCCGCGATCCGTTCCTACGCTATGACCGAGGAAGAGGCTGCAAAGGCTCCCGAAGCTACCAAGTTTGCGGCTAAGCCCGTTATCAAGACCAACTACAAGTTCACCATCGCCATCAGCCCCCTCGACTGTATGGGTTGTACCCTGTGCGTGAAGGATTGCCCCGTTACCGCAAAGGCATTGAAGGACGCTCAGGCTGTTGCAGCGGCAGAATATCCGGACGATCCCAAGAAGGCAGCCAAGAAGGCCGCAGAGCTGGCCGCTCCCAAGAGCGCACTGCTCATGGTTCCCATGGCTACTCAGCTGGATCAGCAGCCCGTATTCGACTACTGCGTAGCAAACGTAGCAGAGAAGACCGAGCTTGTGAACAACACCGTCAAGGGCAGCCAGTTCAAGCAGCCCCTGCTTGAGTTCTCCGGCTCCTGCGCAGGCTGTGCAGAGACCTCTTACGCAAGAATCGTTACTCAGCTCTTTGGCGAAAGAATGTATATCTCCAACGCTACCGGCTGTTCCTCCATCTGGGGCGGCTCCGCTCCCGCTACTCCTTATACCGTCAACCGCGAAAGCGGCAAGGGTCCCGCATGGGCTAACTCCCTGTTCGAGGACAACGCTGAGCACGGTATGGGCATGGAGCTTGGTCAGAAGGTCATCCGCAACCGCGTGATCGGTATGATCCGTGAACTGGGCGACATGGTTACCTGCGAGGAGACCAAGGCTGTCATCGACGCTTACCTCTCCACTCTGGAGAACGGTGCCGAGAACGCTAAGGCTTCCAAGGCTCTGATCGCAATGCTGGAATCTTCCACCTGCGAGAAGTGCGCAGACCTCCGCGCTCAGATCCTGCTCTACAAGGACTACATCGCCAAGAAGTCCGTTTGGATCTTCGGCGGCGACGGTTGGGCATACGACATCGGCTTCGGCGGCTTGGACCACGCCATCGCTTCCGGCGAGGACGTGAACATCTTCGTCTTCGATACCGAGGTCTACTCCAACACCGGCGGTCAGGCTTCCAAGGCTACTCCCACCGGCTCTGTGGCTCAGTTCGCAGCAGCAGGTAAGGGTCAGAAGAAGAAGGACCTGGCAGCTATTGCAATGTCTTACGGCTACGTATACGTTGCACAGGTTTGCATGGGCTACGATAAGAACCAGCTGCTGAAGGCTCTCACCGAGGCGGAAGCTTACAACGGCCCCTCTCTGATCATCGGCTACGCACCCTGCGAAATGCACGGTGTCAAGGGCGGTATGCAGAACTGCCTTGCTGAGCAGAAGAAGGCTGTAGAGTCCGGCTACTGGCAGACCTTCCGTTACAACCCCGAGACCGGCAAGGTGATCCTGGATTCCAAGGCTCCCACCGGAAGCTATCAGGACTTCATCCGCTCCGAGGTTCGTTACGCTCGTCTGGCTCAGTCCTTCCCCGAAAGAGCAGAAGTGCTCTTCGCACAGGCTGAGGACTTTGCTAAGGCTAAGTACGAGAAGCTGAAGAAGCTGTCCGAGCAGTAATCTAACGAAATGAATGCGGGCGGGGCTTCTCGCCCGCATTTTGTCTAAAAAAGGATTGGTTACATCTATGGATAACAGATCGAAAAGAACCCGACCCGAATATCTCTACGCGGCGCTCTTGTTTATCGGTACCGCACTGCTTTTGGTGATCCTCATCATTTGCGGTAGCTGCGAGCCCGACGAAGAGCAAGGACCGACGGGGGAGAGCTCTGCTTTCACCTCTCAGACCTCCGATACCTCTTCGGAAGTCTCCGTTCCTGCACCGGAAAGCTCCGAGGAAGAAACTTCTTTGCCCGAACCCTCGGTGGACTATGCCGAGTTTGAGGTTTCCACTGCCGATAAAATGACTGGTATCCTTGCGCTGACCGATCCTGCTTACGCCGCGGGGATCACCGCAGAGCCGGACGGACTTGTCAGGATCAACTCTATCAAGAATGACGCCTACGGCTTGTCCGGCACGGCGTTGACCTTGCATAAGGATGCCGTCGAGGCCATGAACGCCTTCACAAAGGCTTTCCGTACCGCCAAGGGAGAGAACTCTCTGATCATCCACGAAGGCTATAAGAGCGGCGCGTCCGTTAAGGATGACCCCATCAAAAAGGATCTTTCCAACGGCTACACCGTGTATTTCTCTCTGTATCCCGCCGATAAGGATGGGGACAACATCGGTACCGGAAAATACCTCTGGCTGGCCAATAACTGTAACCGCTTCGGTTATATCCTTCGCTACCCCTCCGAGAAGTCGGAGATCACTCACGTGACGGGCTACGGCACCGGCAGAGTCTACCGCTTTGTGGGCTACGAACACGCCGCACACATGGCTAAGTATCACCTTTGTCTGGAGGAGTATCTGGACTCCCTTCGCCTCTACACCGCGGAAGCACCCTTGACCATCAAGTATGCGGATTCGGACGGGGATGAAAAGACCTGTTGGGTCTATTACGTTCCTGCCGGAGAAGGGGAGACCACCACTTTGACCGTTCGCGGCGGCGAGGATGCGATCTATTCCGTGTCCGGTAACGGAAGCGATGGGTTCATCGTTACTTGCTACGGTTGATCTCAAATTTTAAAAAAAGAAACAAAACCGTCGAAAAGTGACGAAGAACATCCGTTTTGTTATAAAAGGCAGTGTGTAAAAAATACACTGCCTTTTTTGTGCATTTTACACCCTTGTTTTCTTCCTCGGACAGAGCATTTTCTATGCGCTCGGAAAAAGGTTTTAAATTTGGAAAAGTATTGTACATATTTTCTTTTTGAAAATTAATTTTAACTCCCAAAAAGAAAATGTCTGAGAATTCAAGTATATATAGATAAATTGTTTCGGTACGGAACTGCTGTTAAACTTTTGTTATCAAAGTGTTCGCGAAAGAAGTTATCTGTTGAAATTCATCAACAAAACGCAAAAGGGGAGACCTCCGAAAACCGCGTTTTCGACACCCTTTTTTCATGCCCTGCGAGCGTTTCCCGTCAATTTGCCCTGCTTGACAAAAGAATCAGTCTGTGGTAGTATTACTGAGTATTGAAATATGGTGTATTCCTATAACTATATACGCGCGTACGCGTGTGCGAGGCGGCGTGTTGGTTTTTCGGGGTATACCGTCAGCATTTTCTCAGGAGGAAAACCGCATGACCAGCTTCAACCGTACCCTTAAGCGCGTTCTCGCAATGCTCATGCTTCTGGTGATTACCTTCACCGGGCTTTGCACGGGAACTCTCGAAGCGTTGGCATCCGTCGAGAACAGATACAATTCTGACTCGTTGGTGCGTACTTCCCTTGACGAGATCAAAAGCGTTCTGACCTCTACCAGCTATAGCGAGTATCTGTTGAGCTACAACGATGCGAACATGGCTACCGGTAAGATCGTTGTTGACCTCGTGAACGGGCTCGACGCCGTGGATACCACCGCCACCGTAAACGTTGTAAAAAACGGCGATGATCTCAGCAAGTATCTTGTTGACAAGAACGATGCTGCCCTGCATATGCCGGAGGGCGTAGATGCCATCCTGCTTTGCGGCGACGACGGCAAGGTTTCTTTCAAGATCACTGTGCCTGCATCCGGCCTTTACAACATCAACGTAGGCTATTTCACCGGCAACGTTGCCGTTTATGACAACGTTGTTGACGAGGATGGCAAGACCGTTTACGAAAACGGCCTGCCTCAGGTGAACTACGAATCCGGTAAGAACAATCCCACCGTGGGTAACTACGCCGCAATCGAGCGTTACGTTCTCATTGATGGTAAGGTTCCTTATACCGAAGCCCGTTCCGTAGAGCTGAACCGTGTCTGGAACGACCTCTACACCTTTACCAATTCTAAGGGTGAGACCGTTCAGATGTATTCCGATTCTCAGGAGTTCAAGGATTTTGTAAAAGCTCACTATGGCGACTACGAGCTCAACCGTCCCTTCGATAATGACTCCAACGGCAACGAGCTGAAGCCCGAGAAGGTTCTGGTAAACGAGTGGACCGATACTTATGTCTACGACTCCACCGGTTACTTCAACGACCCCCTCTGCTTCTACCTGTCCGAGGGCGAACACATTTTGTCCTTCCAGGCAGTCAGAGAGACCGTTGCTCTCAGCAGCATCGTTCTGGAAGCAGCCGAGACTCTTCCCACCTATGCTGAGTATTACGAAGCAATGGGCGGCGACGCCAAGAAGTACAAAGGCGACGCTCAGGTGATCGTTCAGGCTGAGTACGCTACCACCGTTTCCGAGCGTACTATTTACCAGCTGAACAACCGCTCTTCCGTCTTCTCTCAGCCTCAGGATCCCGCTTTGATCCGCTTGAACATGATCGGTGGCGACAAGTGGAAGTACGTAGGCCAGTGGATCGAGTGGGAAGTGGAGGTTCCCGAGGAAGGCTTCTACAGCATCATTCCTCGTTCTCTCCAGAGCTACTACTCCGGTGTGTACGTTTCCCGTAAGGTTATGATCAACGGGGAAGTCCCCTTCCAAGAAGCAGGCTTCGTTCGCTTCAACTACTCTTCCGAGTGGGTGACCGAACCTCTCCACAACGGCGAGACCGAGTTCATGTTCTACCTGAACAAGGGTGTGAATACCATTCGTCTTGAAGTTGTTCTGGGCGACATGGCAAGCATTCTGAGCCGCGTCAACAACTCCCTGACCAAGATCAACGCTTACTACCGTAAGATATTGATGATCACCGGTACCGAGCCTGACGAATACCGTGACTACCGCTTCGAGCGTCTGATTCCCGACGTTCTGAAGGGTCTGCGTGAGCAGGCGGCTGAGCTGTATGCGGTATCCGAAGAGCTTGCAACCCTGATGGGCGGCAAGGGCTCTCACTCCGCTACTCTGGACCGTGTTGCAAACGTCTGCGAGCGTATGGGTCAGTATCCCTCCACCATCGCAGGTTACATGAGCACCCTGAAGTCCTACAGTGCTTCCTTGGGTACTTGGCTTGCAGACACCCAGAACCAGCCCTTGGGCATTGACTACATCTGCGTGCAGGCTCCCGAGGCAGAAGCACCTCAGGCTGAGCCCGGCTTCTTCGCAAGCCTGTGGGGCGGCATCGAGAAGTTCGTTATGTCCTTCTTCTCCGACTACGATTCTCTCGGCTCTTCCGAGGATCTGTCCAATATTGAGAACGCCGAGGATTACGCCATCGAGGTCTGGACCGTTACTTCCCGCGACCAGGCACAGATCGTTCGTAACCTGGTAGACGACTCCTTCGCTACCACCTACGGCTTGCCCGTAGTCGTTAAGCTGGTTGCAGGCGGCACCTTGCTTCCCGCAACGCTGGCAGGTACAGGCCCCGACGTCTATATGGGCGCAGCCCAGGGCGACGCTATCAACTACGCCATCCGTTCTGCGGTCGTTTCCTTGAATAACACCAACGGCGACGACAACGTGGGCTATAACTTCAACGACCTGGATCGTTGGGCAGGGGATCCCGTCTACTCCAAGCTGATTGCAGACGGCAAGATTCCTACCTTCGATCAGGTAAAGACCCGCTTCGCCAAGAACGCCATGGTTCCTCTGACTCTGTACGGTCAGACTTACGGTATCCCCGAAACCATGAGCTTCGCCATGATGTTCTATCGTAAGGACATCTTCGCAGAGCTTGCGAGCGACAGCAGCAGCGAGGTCAAGGTTCCCGACACTTGGGATGAATTCTACAATATTATATATACCATGCAGTCCAACGAGTTGGATATCGGTTTCCCCACCGGCGTTGCAGGCTCCACCTTCCTGATGTATCAGAAGAACGAGACCTACTACGACCAGGGTAACTACGATTACTATCTGGAACTCTTCCGTAAGTATTACGAGAAGAAGGGTTACGATTCCTCCTATACCAACGTGGATGACTACCTGGAAGCGATCGGCTATACTTATACCGACGCAGACGGTAACGTCATCCCCAAGACCGACGGTATTTCCATCAACCTGGACTCCGACATCGCACTGGCTTCCTTCAAGGAAGTATGTAACCTCTTCACTCAGTACGAGTTCCCCGTAACCTATAGCTTTGCAAACCGTTTCCGTTCCGGTGAAATGCCCTTGGCCATCATTGAGTATAACAACTACAACTCCTTGATCGTCTTCGCTCCCGAGATCAACGGTTTGTGGGAATTCACTCCTCTGCCCGGTACCTTGTCCGAAGACCCCGTTACCGGCGAGACCATTGTGAACAACTCCACCGTAGGTGCCGTGTCCACCATGCTGATGATGCGTTCCGTAACCGAAAAGAATGCTCTTGCAGCCTGGACCTTCATGCAGTGGTGGATGAGCGCTGACGTGCAGACCTCCTACGGTAACGAAATGATCGCACTGTTGGGTCCCTCCGCTAAGCAGCCCACCGCCAACATGGAAGCTCTGGCAGGTATGTCCTGGTCCAAGGACGAGTACGACAACCTGTTCGCACAGTTCAACGCAGTTGAATGTACTCCCGAGTATCCCGGTTCCTACATCGTGTCCCGTTACACCAACTTCGCATTCCTGAACGTATACAACGATGGTGCCGACCCTGTTGAATCCATGCAGTCCTACATCACGGATATCAACAACGAGTTGACCAGAAAACGTGCCGAGTTCAGCCTTCCCACCTCCGATATCATCAAAGAAATGGAAGATTATCTGGAAGACGAAGGCATTGCACTCGAGAATGAAAAGGAGAGATGATCATGGCAAAGGAAAAAGCTGTCATTCGAACAGACATGAGCCGTTTCCGCTGGACTTTGCTGGAAATGAAAAAGCATAAGGTCGCATACCTCATGATCGCGCCCTTCTTTATCCTGTTCACGCTGTTCACCATCATTCCCGTCGTCCTGTCCCTGATCTTGAGTTTCACCAACTTTAACCTGTTGGAATGGCCGGATTTCGTATTCCTGGATAACTACATCCGTCTGTTCCTGGACGACGACGTGTTCATCACCGCCATCAAGAACACCTTGATGTTCGCAACGGTCACCGGCCCCGGCTCCTACTTGCTGTCCATGCTGCTGGCTTGGTTCATCAACGAGCTGCGTCCCCGTATCCGTTCTATCGTGACCCTGCTGTTCTACGCTCCCTCCATTTCCGGTAACGTATATCTGATCTGGACGATCTTCTTCTCCGGCGACGAATACGGTCTGGTCAATGCATGGGGTATGAAATTGGGTCTGCTGTCCGAGCCCGTACTGTGGTTCCAGGATGAGAAGTACATCTTCGTCCTCTGCTGCTGCGTAGCACTTTGGACCTCTTTGGGTACCTCCTTCCTGACCTTTATCGCAGGTTTCCAGACGGTAGATACCACCCTCTACGAAGCAGGCGCTGTGGACGGTGTCAAGAACCGTTGGCAGGAGCTCTACTACATCACCCTTCCCACCATGCGTCCTCAGATGATGCTGGGTGCGATCCTGGCCATCACCGGTGCGTTCGGCTTCGGCGGCGTTATCACCGCTCTGGTAGGCTTCCCCTCCCCGAACTACGTTGCACATACCATCATGCACCACTTGGATGACTACGGCGGCATGCGATTCGAGATGGGTTATGCTTCCGCCATCGCCACTCTGCTGTTCTTGATGATGATCGGCTGTAACATGCTGGTTACCAAAATTCTGAGAAAGATAGGTACTTAATATGAAGAAGTTAATCGAAAAAATTAAGGCTGCCTATCGCAGATACGACACAAACCGTGTCCACTTCAAGCGCTCTGTCAACCGTTCCGCCGGTGGTGACGTAGGTATCTACATCATGCTCGGCTTGGTAGCCATCGTCATGGTACTTCCCATGGTGTACGCAGTCTGCCAGTCCTTGAAGCCTCTGGACGAGATCTTCGTATTCCCCCCCAAGTTCTTCGTAATCAACCCCTCTTTCGAGAACTTCCGTGAGTTGTTCCGCACCATGAGCGAGTCTTGGGTGCCCTTCTCCCGTTACATCTTCAACACCATCCTGATCTCCGTGGTCGGTACCATGGGTAACGTATTGCTTTCCTCTTACGCAGCATACGCTATCGCAAAGATCAAGTTCCCCGGTCGTGAGACCCTGTTCGGTATCGTTCGTATGTCTCTGATGTTCAACGCAACCGTAACCGGTATCTCCAACTTCCTGATCATGTCTGCTCTGGGTTGGGTAGACACCTACATGGCAGTTATCGTTCCCGCCTTCTGTACCAGCTTCGGTCTCTACCTGATGAAGCAGTTTATGGAAACCAGCGTTAACGACTCCGTATTGGAAAGTGCCCGTCTGGAGGGCGCTTCCGAGAACAAGATCTTCTGGAAGATCGCAATGCCCATGGTAAAACCCGCTTGGGCAACGCTGATCCTGTTCGCCTTCAAGGATCTGTGGAACTCCGGTGCAAACCTGTACATCTACAGCGAACAGCTCAAGACCTTGAACTACGCCATCAGCCAGCTGGTAACGGCAGGTATCGAGCGTTCCGGTGTATCCGCCGCTTCCACCGTTATCATGATGATCGTTCCGATCTTGGTATTCATCATTTCTCAGAACAACGTTATTCAAACCATGTCGTCCGCCGGCATGAAGGACTAAGGAGGGAAGACAATGAAACACAGAACATTCAAAACTCTTCTGATCGTCACCCTCCTGGTGCTGATGCTGGGCTCCGTCACCGCAGGTGCAATCGTTCCTTATACCACTTATACCTACGGTGTAAATCCTACGATACAGGAAAGCCCCGCGGCTTACGTTCCTCTGAAGGTGATCAACACCGCCACGCTGAAGTACTCCCTCACCGCTGAGGGCGGCGCCAGCGACAACGCAAAGATCAAGTACGCCGAGACCTTCGGTACCTTGAACCTTGCCTCTCCCGAGGACATCTTCGTTGACGACCTGAATCACGTCTACATCTCCGATACCGGTAACAACCGTATCATCGTTACCGACGAGGAGTACAACGTTCGTCTGGTCATCAGCTCCTTCACCAACAACTACGGTGTACCCGACAGCCTCAACCAGCCCTACGGTCTGTTCGTAACCGAAAGCGAGATCTTCGTTGCGGATAAGGGTAACTCCCGTGTGGTTGTATTCGACAAGCTTGGTAACTTCGTGACCATCGTTCCCGAACCCGCCAGCGAAGTCATGCCCGACAACCACGTTTACAGCCCCGTTGCTGTAGCTGTGGACTCCGCAGGACGTATCTACGTGGTATCCTCTACCACCAACTACGGCGTTCTTTCTCTGAACCGCGACGGCACCTTCAACGGCTTCGTGGGCGCACAGAAGGTTACTTACAGTGCCTTCGACTACTTCTGGAGAATGTTCCAGACCGCAGAGCAGATCGCCGCTTCCGAGCAGTACGTTCCTACCGAGTATAACAACATCGCCATCGACCAGGACGACTTCGTCTTCGTTACCACCGCTTCCATCGAAGAAAACAGCGTAGCAGGCGCCATCCAGGGCAAGTCCAAGGCGGCCGACTACATGACCGTCAAGAAGCTGAACCCCAAGGGAAGCGACGTTATGAACCGTAACGGCTTCTGGCCTCCCGCAGGTGAGGTTGATATGTACCCCATGGGCGGTGCCAGCGTTAAGGTTTCCGGTCCCTCCACCGTTGTGGACGTGGCTATTACCGAAAACGGCACCTGGAGCTTGATCGACTCCAAGCGTAGTAAGGTCTTCACCTACGACGCAAACGGCAACATGCTCTACGCCTTCGGTGACTTCGGCGACCAGCTTGGTAACATCCAGACTCTGGACGCCATCGACTACCAGGGCACCAACATCCTCCTGCTGGACAAGGCATCCGCTTCCATCACCGTTTACAAGCGTACCGACTACGGCGACCTCATCGCCGCAGCTATCCAGAACGATATCGACCAGAACTACTCCAAGGCAGTTGAATACTACACCGGTATCCTCCAGCGTAACAACAACTACGATACCGCATACGTAGGCATCGGCCAGTCTCTGTACCGCGAAGGCGAGTACATCGAGGCTATGAAGTATTTCCGTTCCGCATATGACTCCGTGAACTACTCCGAGGCATATCAGGCATACCGTAAGATCTGGATCGAAGAAAACCTGTGGATCTTCCTTGCCGTTGCAGTTGCTTGCTTGGTTGGCTTTATCAAGTTCTTCAGCTTCGCCGGCAAGTACAACAAGAAGAACACCAAGGATAAAGAGAAGCGCGGCTTCTGGGAAGAAGTCATGTATGGCTTCCATATCATCTTCCATCCCTTCGACGGCTTCTGGGATCTGAAGCACGAGGGCCGCGGCTCCGTTCGCGGTGCAGTGTTCTGGCTCCTTGCAGCAGCTCTTGCCTTCGTATACAACGCCATCGGCGGCGGTTATCTGTACTACGGTGGCCAGGGCGGCGGTAACTTCGTAATGGCAGCAATGTCCATTGCAACTCCCGCACTGCTGGTAGCACTTGCCAACTGGTGTCTGACCACCCTGTTCGACGGGGAAGGCACCTTCAAGGATGTGTTCATCACCTGCTGCTACTCTCTGGTTCCTCTGGTGATCATCCTGTTCCCCGTAACCGCAATGTCCAACGTGCTCACCACCAACGAGATGGGCATCCTCACCATGCTTACCACCATCGCATGGGTATGGGTAGGTCTGTTGGTATTCTTCGGTGTTATGGTCACCCACGACTACACCCTTGGTAAGAACTTCATCACCATCCTGGGTACTATCCTGATGGTATGCGTGATCATGTTCGTTGCCATCCTGTTCTTCGCGCTGATCGGTAAGATCTACGCATTCGGTTACAACATCTACTTCGAGATCTCTACACGAGTCTAAGAAAGGAGCGAAAAAGAATATGTTAAAGTCCAAATTCACAAAGTCGCTCCTGATGGTGCTCTGTGTGGCAATGCTTCTCCCCGCACTGTCCAATATCGCGGTATTCGCTGCCGAGGATGACGACAAGTCTTGGGAGGATATGTGGAAGGAGACCATCTATCCCGCATATATGAGCACTGAGTTCTCTACCATTGAGGATCGTCTCGTTGCGAAAAACAACACCGCCATTTCTCCCATGACCCTGTATGCCGTGGTCAACGGCATCGCCTTCTATCTGGATTCCGTTACCGGTGAAATGGTAGCCCTTACCCTTGCCGACCCCACCCTGACCAAAGAGGCCATCGATGAGACCGGCACCATCCCCGAGTACACCGCTTACTACTCCACCAACCCCTATAACGTTGGTTCCAGTAAGTCCTCTCAGGGTACTCCCAGCTCCGATTCCGTTAAGGCAGAGCTGTATTCCCAGTTGATCATTCAGTATTCTCAGAACAATACCGACAACTCCATGAACTCCTTTACCGACGCTGCTGCCAACCAGCAGATCAACGTCAGCAACATTCGTGGCGGTGTTCGTGTTGAGTACTCCATCGGCCGTGAGCAGGTTACCTACCTGGTACCCCGTCTGATCCGTAAGGAAAAGTTCGAAGCTCTGGTCGCTCAGGTTGAGGCAAACTCCGATCAGCCTCGTGACGCCAAGACTTTGAGAGCGTTCTACATCTACTACGATAAGGACGACCCCAACAAGGCTAACAAGACGATCCAGGAGTACCTGAAAGAGTACCCCGTTCTGGAGAAATTCCCCATCTACGCTTGCGAAAAGCGTATCGCTACCAAAGAGCTTCTCCGTATCGAGAACATCATCAAGCTCTATACCGATTATACCCTGGAGCAGATGGAGATCGACCACGCCGAGACCGAATATACCTCCACGGAAGAAAATCCCCCTCTGTTTAAGCTGGCCATCGAGTACAAGGCTGACGACGAAGGCGGTATCACCATCCGTTTGAACGCAGGTAACATCCGTTTCGCTTCCGACCTCTACCAGCTTTCCAACGTGACTCTGTTGCCCTACGGCGGCGCAGGTAACACCAACAACGAAGGTTACATCTTCATTCCCGACGGCTCCGGTGCCCTCATCGATTTCAAGGACGTAGTTGCGGTTGGTAACTTCACCTCCGTGAACCCCGTCTACGGCATCGATAACGTGTACCACACCGTTACCGGCTCCAACAGGGAAGTGATGCGCTTGCCCGTATTCGGCGTTGTGGAACACGCTGTTATCGGCTCTCACGAGGAAGATGTTCCCGTTCTGGATGCCGAAGGCAACATCCTTTATCAGACCGACCCCGAGACCGGTGAGCAGATCCTGGACGAAAACGGCCAGCCCATCCCGATCACCGAGACCGTCACCGTAAACGATGAACTGAAGATCGGTTACCTGGCAGTTATCGAGGAAGGCGACTCCCTTGCTAAGATTGCGGTGAAGAACGGCGGCTCTCTGAATATGTTCGTCTCCGTCTACACCACCTTCAACCCCCGTCCTCAGGACACTTACGAGCTGTCCGGCGGTATCGCCAACGACGCAAACGCTACCTGGACCATGGAGTCCAAGCGTAAGTACACCGGTGACTTCAAGATCCGTCTGTTCATGCTGGAGGATACCGTTGACTATTCCGAGATGGCCAAGGTCTATCGTGAATACCTGGTCAAGAAGGGTATCCTCACCGAAAACACCGACACCAATACCGACATTCCTCTGTACCTGGAGACTCTGGGTGCTATGGAAAAGGATGACAGCTTCCTTGGCGTTCCCACCAGGTCCATGGTTGCTCTCTCCAGCTTCCAGGATGATATCGACATCCTCAACGAGCTGAAGGAGCAGGGCATCACCAACGTTAACATGAAGCTTAGCGGCTGGGTCAACGGCGGTATGTTCTCCACCGTGCCCTGCAAGATCGATATCGAAAAGGTTTTGGGCGGCGAGGAAGGCTTCAAGGCACTGCTTGAGCATGCCAAGACCACCGGCGCTACCATCTTCCCCGAGCTGGAGTTCTCTCTGGTTCACGAGATCGATGCCTTCGACGGCTTCGACATGGACGACTTGGCCATGACCATCGACGACCGTGAAGCAGGTATGCAGGAATATGACCCCGCATGGCAGATGTTCATCCACACCGGTTCCGGTATCCTGTCCGCCGGTAAGATGGATTACTACTACAACAAGGGCTACGAAGAATACAAGAACTACAACGTAGGCGCTATCTCCGTAAGCTCCCTTGGTAAGTACCTCAACTCCGACTTCAACGAAGATGATCCTCTCACCCGCGAAGACTCCAAGATCCTTACCAAGCGTCTCTTGGCTAAGATCAAGTCTCAGCATAATAAGGTGATGGTCAACGGCGGTAACGCTTACGCTCTGGAATTCGCCACCGATATTCTGGAAGTTCCGTTGGAATCCTCCAACTACCGCTACGCTTGCGCTTCCGTTCCCTTCATGAGCATGGTGCTCCACGGCTACAAGAACTACGCCGGCGGCGCTCTGAACCTTGCAGGTGACTACGAGGCTTCTCTGCTGAGAGCTATCGAGAACGGTGCGTCTCCCTACTTCGTTGTTGCAAGCAACAACACCGCTATCCTGAAGGATTACTCCTACTCCATCCTTGCCAAGTACTACTCCGTACGTTACGTGATCTGGAAGGAACAGATCGTGGAATCGTACAACATGCTCAACAGTGCTCTCAAGAGCGTGAAGAACGCTACCATCGAAAAGCATGAGTTCTTGGATCGTGAGTACAAGATCGTTAAGGTGACCTACTCCAACGGCGACGTGTTCTATCTGAACTACCTCACCAAGGATTACACCGTCAGAGAAGGCAGCACCCTTTACGAGATTCCCACCTATGGCTTTATTAAGGTAGCCGCAGACGGTTCCGTTTGGGAATTCGACGGCACTACCTATACCCAGCAGTAAGAGGAGGTAATAGGCATGACAAAAACTAAAAAAATGACCAATTCCGCCGACACTGCTAAGCGTACGAGCAAGGGCAAGTCCCTTGCTCGGACCAAGGCCAGAAGCGGTTGGGTGTTCATCGCACCCTTCCTCATCGGCTTCTTCCTGATCTACCTGCCCATGATCGTGGAGTCCATTCAGTTCTCCTTCCATGAAATCAAGATCCAGGGCGGCGGCGGTTACCAGTTGATCCCCGTTGGTTGGGCCAACTACAACTACGCCCTCTTCGAGAACACCGATTTCGTTAAGACCTTGATGAGCAGTCTCGGTCAGCTTATCTTCAACGTTCCCGCCATCGTCGTCTTCTCCCTGTTCGTTGCAGTGCTTCTGAACCAGAAGATGCGTGGCAGAGCGATCTTCCGTGCCATCTTCTTCATCCCCGTTATCGTGTCCACCGGTATCATCGAGTGGATCGATATCCAGGACCAGATGGCAGAGAACGCAGGCGAAATGGCCGGCGGCATGGGTGGCGGCATTAGCGCCAGCACCGGCGGCGAGGAAGAAACAGGCAACGGCTTGATCAGTATGATGGACGTGCAGAGCCTCTTCGGCAACATGGCCATCGGTAGAGAGCTGGTTGCATACGTCGTCGATATCGTTAACGGCGTTTACGACATCGTTAACAAGTCCGGTGTACAGATGCTGATCTTCTTGTCCGGTCTGCAGTCTATCTCTCCCGCAATTTACGAGTCCTGCCAGATGGACGGCGCTACCGGTTGGGAAACCTTCTGGAAGATCACCTTCCCCATGATCAGTCCTATGATCTTGGTAAATGCCGTCTACACCGTCATCGACTCCTTTACCTCACAGGATAACCAAATGATGTCCTTTATCCAAACGGTTTACGAGGGCACCAAAGGTACGGTACGTGCTACGGCAATGTCCTGGATCTACTTCCTTGTGGTAATTCTCGTGCTCTTGGTCGTTGCGGCGATCATGGGCGGCTACGTCTTCTATCAAAGACGTGATACTTAAGAAAGGGGGATATACAAATGGATTTGTCTTCTATGTCAAAGAAAGAGATCCGCGCTTTGGAAAAGCAGCAGAAGAAAGAAGCTGCTCTTCGTAAGATCAAAGCGCAGGATAAACTGCCTTTCTGGACTTTGTTCCGCTATAAGTATCTGACCCCTTACTATGCAGGAAAGCTGGGCATCGCCATCTTCCGCTTCGTGCTGTTGTTCGGTCTGTCCTTCGTTATTCTGTATCCCTACATCTCCAAGATCTTCTTCTCCTTCATGGGTAGAGACGACTTCGTTGATGTCCGCGTTATTCTGATTGCTAAGTATCCCACTCTGGATACCTACAAGGCGATTCTGAACGATAACCAATACTTCCAAGCGTTGATGAACTCCTCCGTGCTTTCCTTGATGTGCGCAGTCATTCAGACCGCCACCTGTACCTTGGTTGGCTACGGCTTTGCAAAATTCAACTTCCGCTTCAAGAAGATTCTCTTCGTGTTGGTTATCTTCACCATGATCGTTCCCCACGATACCATCCAGCTGTCCTTGTTTATGAAGTTCCGTTACTTCGACATCTGGGGTGTGGGCGGTCTGATCTCCAACGTCTTCGGCGGTGACTGGGCCGGCCTGAACCTGTTGAACTCCAACTGGCCTCTGGCGATCCTGTCCTTCACCTGCTTGGCCTTCAAGAACGGTCTGTACATCTACATCATGCGTCAGTACTTCAACGGCGTCCCCGACGAGTTGGAAGAAGCCGCGTACGTAGACGGCGCAGGCGTTTACAAGACCTTTATGAAGGTTATCATCCCCATGTCCGCCACCATGATGGTCACCATCTTCATGTTCGCCTTTGCATGGCAGTGGTCCGACATGTTCTACACCGACCTGTTCTACACCGGTCAGTCTGATGTCCTTCTCCCCGATATCGTAAAAGTTCCCTCTTCTCTGGACACCGATTACGCCGCCCAGACTGCTTACGAGTCTGCCGCACGTAATACCTGTGGTCTGTTGATCCTGGCTCCTCTGGTCATCCTGTACCTGTTCACTCAGCGTACTCTGATCGAAGGTGTGGAACGTTCCGGTATCACCGGTTGATCCAACCAAAACAAAAGCACCGAGCTTGTCTCGGTGCTTTTTCCTGTCATATCCCTTGACATTTCGGGAAAACATGGTATACTATAAGCAGTTTTTCAAAGCGAGGAAACCGTTATGAGCAAGATCACCGTTCCCGCAGGCTACCGTTCTGTGCTGGATATATACGATACACAAAAAGCCATCGAGACCTTAAAGCGCACCTTTGAGCAAAAGCTTTGCCTTGCGCTGAACCTTACCCGTGTCTCCGCCCCTCTGTTCGTAGACCCCGCCTCGGGTATGAACGACGACCTCAGCGGCGTGGAGCGTGCCGTTGTCTTCGATATCAAAGACACCTCCCGTGAAGCGGCCATCGTTCACTCCCTTGCAAAATGGAAGCGCGTGGCACTCCGTGATTACGGTTTTTCCGCAGGGGAGGGGCTGTATACCGATATGAATGCCATCCGTCGTGACGAGGAGCTGGACAACCTTCACTCCGTGTATACCGACCAGTGGGACTGGGAGAAGATCATCACTCCCGAAACCCGCAACGTGGATTACCTCAAGACCGTTGTGAAATGCATCGTTGGCGCCATCTGCGAAACCGCCGACGTGTTGAAATGCCGCTATCCTCAGCTGAAGGTGGATCTCTGCAGGGAAGTCACCTTCGTCACCTCCCAGGAGTTGGAGGATCTCTATCCCGATAAGACCGGCAAGGAACGGGAGAACTTGTTTTTAAAAGAGCATAAGACCGTGTTCATCATGCAGATCGGCGGCGCACTCCGCTCCGGCAAGCCCCACGACGGCAGAGCTCCCGACTACGACGATTGGACGCTGAACGGGGACATCATGTTCTGGAACGATCTTTTAGGCTGTGCCTTCGAGATCTCCTCCATGGGCATCCGCGTGGACGAACAGGCCATGGATCGCCAGCTTACCCTTGCAAACGCAGACCACCGCCGCGAACTGCCCTTCCACAAGGAGCTTTTGGAAGGGAAGCTGCCCCTCACCATGGGCGGCGGCATCGGTCAGTCCCGCCTCTCCATGCTTCTGCTGGACAAAGCCCACATTGGCGAGGTGCAGGTCTCCCTTTGGGACGACGAGACCAAGCGCATCTGCGCCGAAAACGGGATCGTTCTGCTTTAAAGGAGTACGATTAGGGGCGCCGCCCCTAAAAACCCCGCTAAAGGAACTCCGTCCCTTTAGAATCCCGTAATATATAACAAAAAGAGAGTTTAAAGCCTTTTCGCCTCGAAAACTCTCTTTTTAATTTCCAAAAACGATAGTTTTTGGCATGAGACGTTTTTTGGGGATTCTTAAGACCCTTTTTTTCAAAAAAAGGGTCTTAAGGCGTTCCCATCCCCTCGTAAATCTCCTCTGCCGTCCGGCAGATCCACTCTGCCTCTTGCACATCGCAGGTCTTCAAGACCCGCTTTTTCGGCAACCCCCAAACGTCAAACCACCGAGGGCCGATCCATTCGTTTCTCCCGCAATCTTGGGTAAGTCCTTGTAAAATGGAAAGACACGCCCTGCGGGGCTTCATAAAGATCACCTTCATGGGGTGCTTGATAATGGCAAAGATCACCTTTGGATAATGTGCCGTGATGTTGGTAAAGGTGATCCCGGGATGCGCCACCGCAAGCCCGCCTTGTTCACCGTATAACCCGTAAAGAGAATACATCAAAAACCGCTTGGCATTCCCGTAGGCAAGGCTGTGCTTTGCACGGGTAGAAAAATCTACGTCCTCGGGATCCGTCTCGGAATAGTTGTGGGCAATGCTCCCAACCGCCACCAAACGGCCGCCCCTTGCGTCCAAATGGGGCTTCAATTCTCTTGCGAGATAGTAAGGCGCCGCGAAATTGATCTGGAACACGTTGTCAAGCCCTGTGTCGCATTTATGACGGGGAATATGGTAAGCACCCGCATTCAGAATCAACCCGTCCAAAGGGGCTTTCAGAAGCTCACAGACCGCCGCCTTCACGGAAGCCATCTCCTCCAGATCCATCCGTATCCGACGGAGCTTCACCTCGGGGAACTGCGCTTCCAGCGTTTTCTGCAACGCTTCCGCCTTCTCTTGGTTTCGATCCAATAAGATCAGATCCGCCCCCAAGAATGCCAAATGCTTACAAAGCTCCACACCGATCCCGCCGGTAGACCCGCTGACAGCGATCACCTTTCCCGATAGGGAAGGCATATTCTTTTGTATCCAGGTTTTCGTCTTCATGACTTTTCCTTAATCCCTCGGAATGTATTCCGTACAGCAATGGTAGCCCACAGGGAACCGTTCGTCGGTGCTTTCCTCAACGATAAGCCATGTATAGCCCGGGAAAAACTCAATTCTACCTACCACGCCGCTTCCTTCAAAGTGAAGCACGCCGTTTTCCATGTCCCCTGTAACCTCAAGAGAGGATTCCGTCATATCCTCCTTCATGTAGTTTTCCCTGTCCGGATCGGGGTAGTAATAGATAAATGTGTGCTTGAAGTTCACCTTAACCTGTGTGTCCGTCAGTTTTTCAAAGGTCAGGTAGGTGATGCTGTTTGCGAGATTTTTGCCTGTGGTCTTCTCCAGCTTGGCATTCTTATACCATGTCTTCTCCATTGCGCCGATAGCGGGATCTTCTGTCTCTTCAAAAAGCGGGGTATACGTCAGCTTGGAAACCATTCGGGTCTGCTCCGTGGTTTCAAAAGGTTCCTCGTAACGGCAGTAGTCGTCGTATAGCTCCATGGACTTTTCAAAGCTGATCTCCTGCGTCTTCCTGTTTTGGATCAGAAAACGGGTTCCGCTCCCATCCAGCAGAAGGGAATATACCCGGGAAAAGTCTCCCTCTTTCGTGAAGCGGTATAGGCTGTATTCCAGCTCGTAGTATTCCTCCCGATCAACGTGGATCAAGCCTTCCTCGTCCAGCCAACAGGTCTCGGAATCGAATGCGGCATACAATAACTCCGGCATCTCGTTTTTCATGGTAAAGATAGCGTTGATATCGTAGTCCGGGTTCAAAAGCACAAGTTCGTTCCGTCCGTCCCCGTTGAGGTCGATCTCATCGTACCCCATGCGTGATCCACCGTGATAAGTTGCATACAGAAGACGGGTGTAGTATTCAAAAGAACGGTCATCCGGGAAGGCAAAGAGATTGTCGTAGCTCCCTTTTACCCACTCCAAAGTCTGAAAATCCTCCAGACAGCCGGAGATCGCTTTATAGGTTTCCAAAATCGCCTTATAGTCGGAAAAATCTGCCACGGGCAACCCCTCGTCCGGGACAGCTTTCGCCAAAGGCAAGTGAATGCGGGGCGCCATATACTTGAAGACGTCGCCGGATCCCGGACCGAGAGCCTGACTGTGTTCCCAGTGCAGCTTGTTAAAGGTATCTTTATCAATGCTTGTCCTTTTGCCGTCCGACAGCTTGAATCGTTCAACAATAGCCTTTTCCGTCAAATCATAAACCGTGCCGTAGATCTTATCATAAACCATTTTATCCCCATCCACACGGCAGGTGTAGTAGGTGGTTTCGGCAATTTCCTCGCCCATAACGTTCCGTGACAAAAGGAAACGATCTCTTGCGGCAAAATAGCAATAATTGTCCTTCCCATAGGCTGCTTCAAGCAAAAGGGGCTTTTCCTCCGAAAGGGTGAAGATAGCACGTACGACGGTATGTTGTGTCAAAAGGATCAGCTCGGGAACACCGTTGCCGTCCAGATCCTTGTATCCGTAGCCCAATCTCTCCGCAGCAGCTCCATCCGCACAGGCGTTTACAATGCCGTAAAGCGCCTCCGCAATGGCGGCTTGACGCTCGTCCATCTCTTCGGTATTGGGAGCGGTCAGCTCTTTACCGTCGCGTTTATCGGTAAGCAGGGAAGCGTACTTAGATATAACGTCGCCGTACAACGCCTTTTGCTCCTCGTACGTCTTTGGTGCCTCGGGCGTGTCTCCGCACCCAACCATAGAAAACAAAAGAACACCGCAGAGCAATACAGCTAAAAATCTTCGCATAAAATATCCTCCTTTTTGATGGTTAATACTATAATACAATAATACCTTCTATAAGTCAAGATAACCGTATCAATAACGGTGATTTTTCGATCAGCCCGCACAAAGAACAAACCCGCCGAGCAAAAGCCCGACGGGTTTGTTTGGTCTATGAGCTACAAAAAAGATATTTTTGGCAGTTTTGCATATGAATTTGAACTCTTACAGAAATCACGGCGAAAGCCGTGTATATCATCAATTCCGCAGGAATTGCATATCATCAAAACGAAGTTTTGTATATCATCATTGCGAAAAGAAATGCAGCCTGCGGCTGATGATATACACCTTCGGTGATGAGATGCACGCTTG
>JAZPZV010000047.1:0-2153 GCA_045544855.1 Eubacteriales bacterium
GGCTTTGACCTTTCTGCAACACCAAACGCAAGGAGTTGATCCCTTATGAAATTAAGAGAGCTTGGAGTGATCCTGTTGCTCTTACTGGCCTTGGCTGCCGCGGTGGCGGTGGGATTTGCCATTGACCGTGCCCTGACAACGCCGGAGGCGGTGATCGAGCCTGAGGTGGTGGATCTTGTGATCTCGGAGATCTGCGCCAAAAATACGGATATCATCGAGGACAACCGCGGGAAGCACAGCGACTATATCGAGCTGTACAACCGCGGGGAGGACTGCAACCTGAAAGGGTTCACTCTGTCCGACGGGCAGAACACCTCTGCGCCTTTGGGGGATACCCCCTTGAAGGCGGGGGCATATATGGTGATCTTTGTGGACCGTGACCTTACGGGCTTCTCCCTTTCCGCCGCAGGAGGGGAAACGCTGTTCCTGTACAATCGGGACGGCTCCGTTGCCGCCCAGGTGACCCTGTCTCCCATGGGGGAGAACCAGGTGATGGAGTGGCAGGAAACAGGCTACGCCCTCACCGATCGGGCAACTCCCGGGTTCCCCAACACCGAGGAAGGGTATCAGCTGATGACCCAGGGGATCCCCGACGAAGACCCTGCCTTGGTGGTCACCGAATTTCTGCTTTCCAACCGCTACGCATTGCCGGATCAAACGGGGACGTATTCCGACGTTCTGGAGCTGCATAACCGCTCCCAGGAGGATCTGTTCCTTTCCGGGTACTATATCACCGATAATTTGGAAAACCGCTACCGTTATCCCTTGCCTGCGGTCACCCTCCCGGCAGGAGGCTACCTGCCGGTGTATTGCGACGGTAGGGGCGGGTATGAGGACGGAGAGATCCACGCCAACTTTGCCATCTCTGCCGACGAGACGGTGTATATCACCTCTCCCGCAGGGAAGTATACCGCCGCTTCCGCAGGGGAAGCCCCGGAGGACGTCTCCCTTGCATTGGTGGACGGCAACTTTGAAGAGCGTCCCGTGTCCTTGGGATACCCCAATACGGAAGCGGGAGAGACAGCTTTTGCAGAAAGCCGCTTTGACCTGCAGAATCCTCTGGTGATCTCCGAGATCCTTCTTTCCGGCTGTGACGTGCCGCACGAGGGGATCTTCGTGGACGTGGTGGAGCTGTACAACAAGGGCGACAAGGCCATCAATACAAAGGGCTATTACCTCACCGATGGGGACGACCCCTATAAATTCCCTCTGCCCGAGGCGATCTTAGGCCCGGGAGAGTGTGTTTTGCTGGTTTGTGACGGCAAGGGGGAAGGCTGGCACGCCAACTTCGCCTTGTCCAAGGGGGAGACCCTGCAGATCCTATGCCCCGATTACCGCTATGGGGAATCGGTGGACGTGATCGTGCCGGAGGACGGGAAGTCCTTACTGCGGGAAGCGGATCACGACGGCTACGCCTACCGTGTGGGCGAGGTGACCTTGGGGTATCCCAACACGGTGGAAGGCAGAGCGGAATATCTGAGATCCATCCTGCCCGATACCCTTTGGATCTCCGAGGTGATCGCATCCAATACGGAAAGTCTGCCCGGCTCCTACGGCGTGTGCTGTGACTGGGTGGAGATCTACAATGCATCCGATGCGCCCATCAGCCTGGATGGCTGGTATCTTACCGACGATCCCGACGAGCTGACGGCAGGGAAGCTACCCGCCGAGACCGTTCAGCCCGGGGAATATTACGTGATCTTTTTGAGCAAGGACACGGAGAATTTGAAAAAAGGCTACCCGGTAGTCCCCTTTGGCCTTTCCTCTGCGGGGGATCGCCTGCTGTTGGTGCGGGAGGGCATTGTGGTGGATCAGGTGCTGACCCCTGCTTTGGGGGCAAACGTATCCTACGGCCGTGCGGACGGCAGTGCCGACTTTACCGTGCTGGGTGCTGTGACGCCCAACGCTTCCAACGGGATGCCCGCCATGCATACGGAAGCTCCCACGGCGGCGACGGCACAGGGAGTATACAACGAGGTGGACTCCGTTTCCGTGGTGCTGGAGGGAGAAGGAACCATCTACTACACCACCGATTGTACCGACCCTACGGTGAACTCCACCCCGTACACCGGCCCTATTGAGCTGACGGAGACCACCGTGATCCGTGCCATTGCCGTGGCAAAGGGAAAAAAGACCAGCGATATTGTGGATCT
>JAZPZV010000048.1:0-62883 GCA_045544855.1 Eubacteriales bacterium
CGTTGTCAGGGCACGGTCAATGGCAAATCCCACCGCCACCGCGGCAGCCAAGGCCAGTAAGAGCAACAGGATCACTCCAAGCTCTCTTAATTTCATAAGGGATCAACTCCTTGCGTTTGGTGTTGCAGAAAGGTCAAAGCCCCCCAAAGCTTACCACCGATTTTGCTGATTGTACACTTATTTCTATATTATATCATGCTTTTTATGGGATTGCAAGAAATTTTCCCGCGGAAGATGTAAACAATTCAAAAACCCTGCCGTTTTCTGCAAAAACGGCAGGGTTTTCCTTGCAAAGGTTACTGAATGGCGATAACGTAGGGCGTTGTTACCCCACTCCATTCAACGCAGATCCGATAGGTCTCTCCTGCGTGAGCGCCGTGAAGAACGGGGCCTTCCCCTTCATGGCAGGAGGTCTGAGAAGTCAGCAGATTCCCCTGCTCGTCGTAAACGTGGATGCTGATCGTTCCTTCCTCGCCCAAAGAGAGCACAGAAACGTCCCCATCGTAAACAGCCGTCCAGCGGTAGACGTTGATCTGACCGCTAAATTCAACGCTGTCCTCGATGATCACCTTGCCGGAGACCTCCGAAGCGGGCTTTTCCGCATACAGACAGACCTCAAAAGGGGTGATTGCGTTGCCGTACCCCACACGGAGGATGTACGTTTCTCCCACGGCAAGCCCTTCCACCGTCAAAGGCTGACCGTTCCCCCAGGAGGCGGAATAGGCCACCCGTTCTCCCTCGGGATCATAAAGCTCCACGGACAAACGGGACTTGCTGTCTGACAAGCCGCCGCAGGAAAGGGTATAACGATCGTGTTCTGCGGTGAAGGTGTAATACGCATCCTGATAGCGGTAATCAATGCTGTCCTTGATCACATTGTGGCCGGAAATATCAACAGCCGACTTGGGCTTCAAAATGTTGATGTCCACGGGGGACAGCTGGTTTTTCTGGAAAAGGCCTATGAAATACACCTCTCCCGCCGAAAGAACGGTGCTGATGGAATCGCCGCTGTAAAGGGTGTTGTTGCCCACAACCAACTCCCCGGCTTGGGTAAAGATCTGAAGGGCGGCATAAGTTCCGCTTGTCATGTTCTCCAAAGAGAAAGAATACGTGCCTGTGGCCACGGGAGCATAGGCAAAATAATACTCCTGATCCTCATAGTCGAAAGAACCCATCCAAGAGGTATAGGCGGAAAGATCCATGGAGGGCGCTTGGTGTCCCACGTTCAGATAGTAGTCGCCCTTCCCTTTGTATTGGCAGATCTCAATATTGTAGGTACCGGGAGTGTCAAAAAAGACGGAAAGGCCTTCGTTGTGCTTGCAGTTGGTGTTCTGCGCCAGCACCTTGCCCATGTAATCCTTTACGTACACCCGCACGGAGCTGCCGCTGTCAAGCCCGGTGATCCAAACGCGGTAGACACCTGCGTAATCCGCTGTCAGGGCATACAGATCCGTCTCGCCATCGGCAGACAGAGAAGCCTTCAGCATATCCACCCCGGTAGCGGGAGATTTTACGGGATTTTCCGCCGCGGGCGGCGCAACGTAAATATTCTTCTTGATGGGATCGATCTTCAAAAATGCAATGTCGCTGTCGGAATCTCCGCAGATGCGGCAAACACCCGCAAAGTAATCGTGCCCCACAGCCTCCAGCTCCCTGTAATCGGACTCCCCGCAGTTCAGGCAGGCTCGGAAGGCATTCCAGCCATGCTCCGTACAGGTGGGAGCTTTGCTTTCGTGATCCGTCCATTGGTGTTCGAGGGCAGGGATCTGACGAGTGTTCATAATGCCCTTACAGCTCTTGCACACGGAATGCTGTACGCCCTCGGCAGTGCAGGTGGCAGCGTCTACCACCACCGTCTCGCACTTGATGTGCTTGCAGGAAGGCGCCTTTGCTCCGCAGGTCTTGCACGACTTTCCGTCAAAATCGTGACCGGTAGCAGGCCAAGCCGCACTTTCTTCTCTGCCGCAAAAGGTGCATTCCCGCATTTTCAGGCCGTCGGTCTCGCAGGTGCGGTTTCTTTCAACCTGCCATGGGGAAAACAGATGGTTGCAGGCTTCGTCCCCCTGCTCCAAGCTTTCCTCTTCGCTAAGATCCGCCTCGGAGCCCTTTCTCCTGCCGCCGCAGGCAACCATGCAAAACATCATGGCAAGGCAAAGGAACAACAGCAACGCTTTTTTAGCCATAAGCTACCTCTTTCCCCGAGGGACGTTCCCTCGACAGACAATCTCACTGTGGTATTATACCACAAAAAGCCTGGCCCGTCAAGGTAAAAAGCATATCTGACACAAAAAGCGGACAGCCGCAGAAGCCGTCCGCTCTCTTTTTTAGTCTCCGATGATCAAGCCGTCGTCACGGATGGTGACGTTTTTGGAATAGGATTCCAGATGATCCAGAATGGTGCGTCCTACGGAAGTACCAAGCTCGTAGCTTGTAACGCACCCCGCCTGCATTCCCGGCAGGAAGTAAAAGCTCTCCTTTCCGTCGGCAGACAGCTCAAAGCGTACAAGCCCCGTTTCAATGCTGTAATCGTCAAACCAGAAGTTCCCAAGATTGTAGAACACCGCCTTGCCGTCGATGAACTCGATGCCCTGCAAGCGATGAGCGTGAGCCCCTATGATCAGGTCTGCCCCCGCTTCCAGATACAGCGGTGCGGTCTCTTCCTGTACGTCCTCCAGAACGTGGGATTTCTCCCTGCCCCAATGGATCAGCAAAACCACGTAGTCGCTTTCTGCCTTGGCCTCGGCAAGCACCTCCTGCAAGCGGGCGGGATCGTAGCAACGGAACACCCCGGGAGAGGTCTCGGTGGCTTCGGGAGTGAGGATGTTCTTTTCCGCACGGGTGGCGGAAACGAAGGCGATCTTTCGCCCGTCCACCAAGTAATACATGGGGCTTTGGGATTCTTCCGCAGTTCTGCCCGCCCCTGCGTAATCGATCCCGTATTTCCGCAGGGAATCCAGCGTATCGCAAAAGGCCTCTTCGCCGTAATCGAACACGTGGTTGTTGGCCAGCGTCACCAGATCCACGCCCAATTCATGATACAGCGCCGTATTTTCGGGGTCGCCGCGGAAGGTGTAGACCTTGCCGTTCATGGGCGTCCCTCTCCGGGAGATGGCAAACTCGTTGTTCAAAACGGCAATATCCGCCTGTTGCATTTGGGTGAACCACTCGGGTGCAAGGCAATCCGCAAGGCCGTTTTCGGTGGTTTTCAAGTGCCGCATGGTCACGTAGTTGTCCGCAAAGCTGATATCCCCGCCGAAGGTCATCACCGTGGTCTTGTTCTCCCCCGGCTTTCCCATGCCAAGCAAACGCACGAAGGGGGAGGTCTCCGGCTCGTTGGTATAAATGCTTTCCCAAACGTGCAGAGAGTTCCCTGTGATCTCCCGCCAAAGGGTCTCGTCATAGCCCTGCTCTGCAAAAGCCGCCGCCAAACGGTTGGCGATGGAATCCCCCGCTTGGACCTCGATAAACAGAGAGAAGGAAATGATCTCCGCTTCCAGCTCGGGGTCGGGGAACAGGGTGGTCAACGCCTCCCAAAGCCTAAGCGGCGGCTCTTCCGTGGAATCAAACCCCGCAGGCAGGGAGATCTCCCCTGTGGAAGCGCTTTCTTCCCTGTCGGCACTGCTTTCGACCGAAGGGGAGGAGGAAGCACCGCCCAAAGAAGTATGGGGCGTGGAAGTTTCCTGCCCCGCGGCGGCACAGCCCGCCAAGCAGATCAGCAAGGCAAGCAAGCCGAACAAAAGTCTTTTTTTCATAACGAACCTCGATCTATTTGGGGTCCTTGGGCACACGCAAGGCTCTGGTGGCGTTGAGAACTGCCAGCACCAAAACGCCTACGTCCGCAAAGGCGGCAAGGCCCATGTGGTTATGTCCATGCTCCATATGTCCGTGGGCGGCAAAGGCGGTGGCGATCTCAAAGATCAGCACCCCCAGCTTCACCGTCAAGGAGAAGATCACGTTCTGCCAAACGATGCGTTTGGTCTTTTTGGCACAGCGAATGGCGGTGGCCACTCCCAGGGGCTTGTCGTCCATCAGCACCACGTCCGCCGCTTCGATGGCGGCATCAGAGCCCAAAGCACCCATGGCGATGCCCACGTCTGCACGGGAGAGCACGGGAGCGTCGTTGATGCCGTCCCCCACGAAGGCCAAGGCACTGCCCTTAGGCTTTTCCGCCAGCAGAGCTTCCACCTTCGCCACCTTCTCTGCGGGAAGCAGACCGCAATGGACCTCGTCCACCTGCAAACGGGTGGCTACCTCCTTGCCCACGCTTTCACGGTCGCCGGTGAGGATCACCGTCTTGCGGGGCTTCAAGGCACGGATGGTACGCTCTGCGTCGGGCTTCACTTGGTCGCTGATCTCCACGTGTCCTGCGTAACAGCTATCCACCGCAACGTGGACCACCGTTCCCAAATGATGGTGGTGGCATTCCGTAACGGCAACGCCGAAGTCCTCCATCAAGCCCCGATTGCCCACCAGAACGTCACGCCCGTCGATGTTGGCGTGGACGCCCTTGCCGGGAAGCTCTTTTACGGAGAACACCTTGGTACGGTCGATCTCTTTCTTATAGGCCTGGGCCAGGGAGCGGGAAATGGGATGATCGGAATAGCATTCCGCCGCCGCGGCCAGGTACAACAGCTCCTCCTCCGTCATGGAGTCGGGATGGATCACCGTAACGGTAAAGGTTCCGCTGGTGAGAGTGCCTGTTTTATCAAACACCACCGTCTCCACACGGGCAAGCTCCTCGATATGGTTGGCGCCCTTGATGAGGATGCCCCGCTTAGCCGCACCGCCGATGCCTCCGAAGAAGGTCAAGGGCACGGAGATCACCAAGGCACAGGGACAGGAGACCACCAGACAGGTCAAGGCCAGCATCACCCATTTGTACACGTCCTCCCCGAAAAAGATGGGGGGCACGGCGCCCAACAGCAAGGCGATGATCACCACCGCAGGGGTGTAATATCTTGCAAAGCGGGTGATAAAGTTCTCGCTTTTTGCCTTTGCGAAGGAAGCGTTTTCCACCAGCTCCAAGATCTTGGCCACGGTGGATTCCCCGTAGGGCTTGGTGGTACGGCATTTCACCATACCGCTCATATTCACACATCCGGAGACCATCTCGTCTCCCTCTTTCAGATCCCTGGGCATGGCCTCCCCGGTAAGGGTGGCGGTATCCACGTTGGTCTGCCCGGAAAGGATAACGCAGTCCAGAGGTACTTTTTCCCCGGGCTTGATCACGATGATCTCCCCCGGTTCAACCTCCTCGGGGGACACCTGCATAAGCTCCCCGTCGCGCTCTACGTTGGCGTAGTCGGGGCGGATGTCCATCAAGGCGGTCACGGAACGGCGGCTCTTCCCCACGGCGATGGCCTGCAACAGCTCACCCACCTGATACAGGAGCATGACCTCCCCCGCCTCGGCGTAAGCCCCTGCGAAGAAAGCGCCCACGGTGGCTATGCACATCAGGAAATTCTCGTCAAACACCCGCCCGTGGAAGATGTTCAAAACCGCCTTCCGCAGTACGTCGTACCCTGCGATCAGGTAGGGAACGGCAAACAAGGGCACGTTGACATACAGGGGCCAATCGTGGAAATGCCAAAGCTCTCCCAAGGGGGTATGCCCGATGAGGAACAGGGGCAGGAAGATCACCGCGGCAATCAGGATGCGGTAAAATAATTTGCGTTGTTTTCTCGTTAAATGCTTCATTTTACAATGATCCGGCAATCCGGCTCTACCTTGCGGCAGATCTTTACCGCTTCTTTCAAAATCTCCTCAAAGCGGGCATCCTCTGCGTCCAGCACGAACTTCTGGGCGATGTAGCTGACGGTGACGCTGTTCACGCCCTCCAGCTTGCGGATGGCCTCTTCCATTTTGGCGGCGCAATGAGCGCAGTCCAGATCTTCCATCACAAACGTCTTTTTCATAAAACATACCTTCTTTCTTTTAGCTTGCAGACGTGTCCCATCGGCTGACGAACACGAATTCTTCGTAGAATATTTGGATCTCGGGAGCTTCCGTCTCTTCCGATTCCTCCGAAAGGGTATCCTCCTCCGATTCTTCCGATTCCTCCCGGGATTCCTCTTCCAAAGAGGCCTCCTTCTCCGCCTCCAGAGATTCGTCGATCTCTTCCCCCCGCTTTTGCAGGTAGCGGAGATACGCCTCCTCGCTGATATAGGGGATGGCCACGCGGTATTCTCCGGAGGACATGGCGGAAAGGAGTTCTTCGTCCAGACAATAGGTCAAGGCCATTCCCGGCTCTAAATGGGCGTACATCCCGCCGTACTTCACGGAGATCACGGCGCTGTCTTCTTCCACGAAGCGGATCTCGCACACGTCCTGCCACTCGCCGTCCCGCAAATATTGCAGCATGGCGCAGGAATCCTTGCTTTCATCGATGAGGATATCCATGCCCAGCACGTTGCGCACCGTAAAGGTCACGCTGCTGGTGAACTCTTCCCCCGAGGTGTCGATGGAGACCTCCACCTCCTGCCCCTGTTGCCAGAGCAAGCTGCCTGCGGCAAAGCAAACCCCGCCAAAGGCCAAAAAGCACACCAGTATCAGCAAAAACGCACCGATCTTATTGCTTGCCGTCTTTTCTTTGGTTCCTTCCCCCAAGAGATCCTCACCTCCCCACATAATCTATCAGGCTATTATACACCTTTTTTCGGGATTTGTAAAGAGCAAATCTCCCCACTTTTTCATAGAATGGTATTGATAATACGGAATCACCCTTCCGTTTACCCAAACCATCAAGGAGGATCTCCCAATGATCGATAGAAACAATCAGCAGCCCTGTCAGCAAAACAATTCTTCCCCCTGCGGCAAGGGCGGCATTTGCGGAAACAAGGAGCAGACCTGCTGTGTCAGCGTGAACAAGATCTTTGATTCCGCCAAGGATAAAGACTGCTTGGAGGATCTGCGCGTTCATCTTTGCGATAACGCACAGGAGGTAGTGGACCACGCCACCGCCGTCCGCTGTACCGACGTGGAGGTGCTTTACACAGGCATCTCTCTGGACAGCGTTCCCTTCAACTGCGGCTTTTACCAGGTGACCGTGCGGTATTTCTTCGGTGTGACCTTGGAATGCTGCGTTTGCGGCGGCAGAAGCCAGTACGTCAAGGGGCTTTGTGCCTTTGACAAGAAAATGATCCTGTACGGCGGGGAAAAGAACGTCTCCGTCTTCACCTCCGATCCCGACGGCAACGATTTCTGCGCAGATCCCTGCAAGCTGGGCTGCAACGAAAACTCCACCCTGCCCACCGTGACCCTGGAGGTAGCGCCCCCCATCTGTCTGGATGTGAAGGTGAAGGAGCGCTGTGTACCCTTCGGCCACTGCTGTATGAACGCAGACAATATTCCCCAGAAGATCCGTTCCCGCTTTGACGGGGAGTTTATGGACGGCATCGGCTCCGTGAACGTATACGTGAGCATCGGGCTGTTCACCGTCATCCGCATGGAGCGCCCCGTACAGCTCACCCTGCCCTCCAGCAGATTCTGCCTCCCCGAACGGGACAGCACCCCCGCTCAGGACGGCGCAGATCCCTGCAGTGTGTTCAGCAAGATGAACTTCCCTTTGGGCGAGTTCTTCCCCTACGTGAGCGACGACTGCAAATGCAAATAATCGCTCCGCTCTCACCCCCGAACACACGGTTCGGGGGTGGGTTTCCACGGCGCTTCCCCGCGCCGTGAGCCCCTTCGGGGTTCGCGCAGGAAGGCGCGAATTTTTCTCTCGTCCTGCGTTTCTCGCAGAACGCCCTTCCGGGACGAGAAAAACCAAGATCGGTGTCTTTTGCCCGAAGTGAATTCGGGCAGCGACGCAATTTGATTGTATGCCGACGGCGACTGTAAGTGCAAGTAATCGCTCCGCTCTCACCCCCGAACACACGGTTCGGGGGTGGGTCTATTTCCACATATCCGACGCCTTGCTATTCGGGGCGCCGAAGGGCGACGCCCCCTACGGAGACGAAACGAAGAAACCCATAACAAGAGCCTTCTTTTCTCGCAAGAAGAACGGTGCCATTATTTTATTTGCTTTGCAGTTTGCGTGAAGCTAACCGCGAGGTCAATCTGCGGCGGGCGCGTATTCGTAGGGGGCGACGCCCTTCGGCGCCCCGCAAAAAGCCTTCGCTCACGTTGGGCATATTGCGGCTCGTAATGCTCCCTGTGCATTTTATCCCTTCCCCTCTTGCTTTTTCTTCCCGTTTGTGGTATGCTGTAATCACCAAAGAGCAAGGAGAATTTCAATGAACAAGTGGAATTTTTTCACCTCCAAAGAGCTGAAGCCCGCAGGCTGGATGAAGAGACAGCTGGAGATCCAGGCAGAAGGTCTTTGCGGCAATCTGGATAAGGTTTGGCGGGACGTCCGCGACAGCGCGTGGATCGGCGGAGATGCCGACGGCTGGGAGCGTGTTCCCTATTGGCTGGACGGTTTTATCCCCATGGCCTATCTGCTGGAAAACGAGGATATGATCGCCCGGGCGAAGAAATATATGGATGCCATCATGGATTCCCAGTGCGAGGACGGCTGGATCTGCCCCTGCGAGGTGGAAAAACGCCCCAAGTACGACACCTGGACGGTGCTTCTCATCGCCAAGGTGCTGGTGGTGTATTACGACTGCTCCGGGGACGAGCGGGTGCCCGACGTGATCTACCGCACCATGAAGAACTTCTACGAGCTCCTGTCCGCAGGGACTATCAAGCTCTTCGATTGGGGCAAATACCGCTGGTTTGAGGGCTTCATCGCCCTGAACTTCCTGTGGGAACGCCATCACGAGCCCTGGATCAAGGAGCTTGCCCACATTTTGAGAGATCAGGGCATGAACTACCACGACGTGGAGCATCTTTGGAAGACCCCCTTGAACAAGTGGACGCTGGACACCCACATCGTGAATCTTGCCATGATGCTGAAGTACGAGGCCGTCTCCCACGAATTGCTGGGAGAAGAGTACACCGACGACGTGCGGAATCTGCTGGGAGTGCTGGAAAAGTACAACAGCATGCCTGCAGGCACCATCGCAGGGGACGAATGCTTGGCAGGTCTTTCCCCCATTCACGGTGCAGAGCTTTGCTCCGTGGTGGAATTGATGTACGCTTACGAGCTGTTGTACGCCCACACCGGGGACAGGGAATGGGCCGAGCGGCTGGAGTTTTTGGCCTTCAACGCCCTGCCCGCCGCCAACAGCGACGATATGTGGACCCATCAGTACGACCAGATGTCCAACCAGATGGCCTGTATCCAATTCCCCGGCAAGACCCTCTTCCGCACCAACGGATCCCAGGCTCACCTCTTTGGATTGGAGCCGGAGTTCGGCTGTTGCACCGCCAACTTCGGCCAGGGCTGGCCCAAGTTCCTTCTTTCCGCCTTCCTGCACAAGGACGGCGTGGTGGAAAGCACCCTCCCCCTGCCCTGCAAGCTTACCACCCCCGATCATACCATCACCGTGGAAACGGAATATCCCTTCCGCAACCGCGTGGTATATACAGTGGAAGCAAAAGAGGCTTTCACCTTCCGTATTCGTGTCCCCTCCTTTGCAAAAAATCTCACCGTAAGTGGTACTCCCGCCGAGGGAGATCAGCTCTTTGCCCTGTCCGCAGGGGAGACCCGTGTGATCACTTTGGAGTTTGACACGGAGGTGGAATGGATGTCCCGCCCCTACGATCTGTACGCCGTGAAGAAGGGCTCGCTCCTCTTCGCCCTGCCCATCCCCTACGAGACCCGCATGAAGGAATACGAGAAAAACGGCGTGGAGCGGAAGTTCCCCTACTGCGACTACGAGTATCTCCCCAAGGGGGATTGGAGCTTCGGCTACACCTCCGTGGCAGAGGAAGCAGACTTCAAGGGTATTTCCGATATTCCTTTCTCCTCATTCGAGCCTCCCGTGACCCTGCAGGCCACCGTCACCCCCATTGCATGGGGCTTTGAGGACGGCTACGACACCGTCTGCGCCAAGGTTCCGGAATCCCGCACCCCCGCAGGAGAGGCCCGAGAAATCGAGCTTTACCCCTACGGCTGTGCCAAGCTCCGCATGACCGAGCTTCCTATTGTAAAATAAAAGCAAGCTCTCCGGGAAACCTCTCTCGGAGAGCTTTTTCCTTGTTTTTCGTGCCGAACTTGCTTTTTCGTGCAGATTGGGACCTCCAGAACCTGCTTTTTCGTGCAAATTCAGCCTCCGCCAACCTGCCTTTTCGTGCAAAAACAGAAGATTTGAACTTGCTTTTTCGTGCAGGGAACCGTTTGAAAGAAAAAGGAAACTGCCAAAATACCTTACCAAGCAAAGCTGTATACCACTCCCCCTCAAGCGAAGTTGAGGTTACAATGAGCCTCCCCTTAGTAAGGGGAGGGGGACCGCGCAGCGGTGGAAGGGATTGACCACGCAAAACTATCTATCGCGTTGTGAACTCCGCCTGCCGGAAGTCTCTTCGTTCAAGAAAGAATCATACCGTGAAAGTCAACCCCCTCAGTCACGGCGTCGGGACACGCCGCGACAGCTCCCCCTTCCAGGGGGAGCCTGTCCGCTTGGCATCGTCTCCGCAGCTTTTGTTGCACGCACAAAAACGGTTGCTTGATACCATTCAGGCAAAAAAGCCTTCCCCGTGACGGAGAAGGCTTTTCATATTGCTTTTTACCCTACGTTCACGGTCACTTCACAGGGCTCGGAATACCCCAGATGTGCAGAGATGGCGTAGGAGAAGGTATCCGTACCGGTGAAGCCCTCGTCGGGATAGTACACGAAGGTGCCGTCCGCATTGATGGTCACAGTACCGTGCTTGGGAGAGACGGATACGCGATAGCGGGTGTTGATCTCTCCTTCGGGAGCAAGGGTCGCCACCAAGGGAGTGTCCGCAGAAGCGTCAAAGCTCATAGCCTCCCGCGCGTCGGGAGCGTACTGCAAGGTCTCCTTGATGAACTGATAGGTGTAATCGTAGATCAAACGGTTCTTGGCATCCTCGGAATGGGCCGCCGTACCGAAGACGTTAGTCCCCTGATAATACATATGGAGAGCGCCCTTCATATAGCCCTCGGTGATACCGTACTTCAGGTAGTCCATGTACTTCTGGTAGAAGATGTCGTTGTGGAGTGCCGCATCGTCGATCTCCAGCTCGGTACACATACCGAAGCGGCGCATCATAGCCGCAGCCTCGGGAAGACGGCCCTCCAGAACGGAGCCGTTGAAGGCGTAGTTGGGCTGGTAGCAAGCCACGTCGAAGCCGAAGGAGGCCCAACGGGAATAGCCTGCGGCGGTGAAGTAGGGGATCCAGAAGAACTGCTCACCGCGAGCGTGAACACGGTCCGCAACCCCGCGTACCAGAGTGTACATATTGGGATCGTCGTAGGTGGAAACAGCCTCGCTGTACCAGTAGAAGCCGCCGAACTGCAGGTTGTCGTAGCCCGCCTCGTTGTAGCGGTTGAAGAACTCGGTCATGTACCAATCGATGGCCTTGAGGCTGTCCTCCAGCTTGGAGAAGTTCTCGGAAACACCGTCCCCATCCACGTCGCCGAAGGCGGTCTGCTTGCAGTTGGGGATGTACATGGCAACGTAGAAGTTATACTTCTTGTTCAGGTTCAGCGCTTGGTTGACCTGACCTGCCACAGTGTTCAGAGCGTCCAGATTCTCGCCCTTGGTGAACAGGTCGTTGAGATACCAGGTCCAGTCGGTCATGGTGGTCTTTTCGTGGCCTGCGTTGCCGCTGGGCATCTTGCCGGTGAGCAGATACAGGAAACCGTCGAACATGGTGTCCTTGATATTGCCGTTTTCATCCAGATATGCCACGTAAGGCAGGGTGCTTTCCACGGTGTTGCTGTAGCCCTGGCCGTGGTACATCAGAACGATGTCCCCTGCGCCGTTGAGCAGATTTTCGTCCTCATCCTGGTAGCCATTGGGCACCAGACGAACGCTCTTAAGACCGCTGTCGGCCAGCTTCACGGCGTTGCCGCTGACCTGCTTGGTACCGATGAGCTCCATCTCGTCGGCGGCGGACCAAGCCTTGACCGCAAAGGAAACTGCCATATAACGGGCCACGTAGGGCTTATCGAAGGTAACCTCGAAGGGAACGGTGCAATAGTCGGTATCCACAACGGTGTTGAATTCCTTCACCTCGTACCAGTTATCCCCATCCTCGGAAAGGTAGACCACGATATAGTCGGGCAGGCGAACCGCCCATTCGGTGTAGTTCAGGAAGCTGAGCTTCGCCCCGCGCACCTCGGAAAGGTGGCCCAGATCAAAGATCACGTCGCGGCTGCCGCCGTTGGAGAACTTGAAGAACATGCCGTTGTGGATGTTGGTCTGCCCCTTGCCGGTGTAAACGCCGTCGGTCAGCAGTTTGGAGGTAACGGGGGTGTTGTTGTTGATCATATCTGCGGTAACGGAATCGCAGGACATGATCTGGGGGTAGAGCCCCTTCAGCAGGTTCTGCTCTACGGAATAATCGGATTCGGAAGGATCCCAATAGGAGTTATCGGAGGAATCCAGCACCACCTCGGGGTACAGGATCAGATCGGGCTCCTTTTCGCCGTAGGCGTACACGCCGCACTCTTCCACCAGGAAGTAAGTGCCGCCGGAGCTTGCGAAGGTGAAGCGGACGTAACGTCCCTTCACGGCGTTATCTAAGCAGAGACGGTATTCCACGTGCTGTTGGGTGGTGTCGGAAGGACCGTATACTCTGCCGATCTCGGTAAAGGTCTTGTTGTCCTCGGAGACCTCAACGGTCAACAGAACGGGAGCAAGCAGGCCAACCTTGGGGTTGGTAAACACGGAAGCGGAGAACTCCGCCAGATCGGTGCGGCTCTTGCTCAGATCGATGGTGACGGAAACGTCCTTGTCACCGGGATAGCCCACCCAGGTGCCGCCCTCGAAATAGCGGGACGCTACGCCGTCGGTAAGCATGGTGCCGCTGTCCTTGTAATCGGACAAAGCACTCACGGAAGATTTGTAGGTGCGGTTGGCGGAGACCAGGTTGCAGTTGAGATTGCGGTCGATGATATCCCCGCGGACGGAGGCCAACAGCTCTTCACGCTGGATCGCAGTGGTGGTATCTCCCTCGTAGCGATCCTTCAAAAGCTCCAGATACGCTTCGTCCAGATCCTCCCCTTCCACGTCTGCGCATACCTGCACCTCGTCAAGGAAGATCCAGGCAGAGCCGGGAGAAACACGGAACTGCACGTAACGGACGGGAACGTAGGATTTGCTCTGGAATACCGCTACCTGGGTGGTGCCCAGCTCAGCGCCGGTGGGCTTGGTCATCTTGCTCAGGCGCTTCCAATCCTTGCCGTCCTCGGAAATGTAGACGTGGAAGGAGCTGGGAGCGGCGATGCCCGCCTCGTTCACGTTCAGGTAGCTGACCTCAAAGCGGTAGACCGTCTCGTAGACCTGCCCCAGGTCCAGATTGATGGAAAGCACTCCGCCGCCGGTGGCGTAGCCGGAAAGCTTCTCGTCGCCGTAGCCAACTTCGGTGGTGGGGGCAAACTGACCGTCGGTAAGCTCCTTGCCGTAGGAATCTGCGTAAGCGGAGTCTGCGGCGTTGCTGACGGTGTATTCCACGCCGGTGCTGATCACCGTGCAGAATTCGGGCTCGATGGGAGGCGCCTCAGGCTCGGAGGATTCTTCCTTCCCGGAGGATTCCGAAGCGGATTCCTCTACGGAGCTTTCTCCAAGAGAGGATTCGGCAGAAGAACCGGGCTCAACCGCATCCTCACAAGCGGTGAGGCAAAGGGATGCCAGAGTGATCACTGCCAGAAGCAATGCAAACAATCTTTTCATGTATTTCGTTCCTTTCTTTTATAAACGGAAGGACGGAAAGCTTACTTACTTGTTGTTGACGATGTTCCAGGTGTCGGAAGCGATGACCAATTCCTCGTTGGTGGGGATGACCAGAACCTTTACGCGGCTGTCGTCTGCGCTGATCACCAGAGGATCCTTGGCGTTGTTCTTCTCCTCGTCCAGCTTGATGCCCAGGAATTCCAGATCCTTCATAGCCATGGCACGCATGGTGGAATCGTTCTCGCCGATGCCTGCGGTGAAGACCACGCAGTCCAGGCCGTTCATGGCTGCGGCGTAACCGCCCACGTACTTCTTGATCTGGTAAGCCAGAATATCCAGCGCCAGCTGTGCTCTCTCGTTGCCGTTTTCTGCGGCGTTTCTTACGTCACGCAGGTCGGAGGACACCCCGGAAACACCCAAGAAGCCGCACTGCTTGTTCATCCAGTCGCCCATCTTCTCCACGGGGATGTTCTCTTTTTCCATGAGGAAGGGAACCACGGCGGGGTCGATAGCGCCGCAACGGGAGCCCATGATCACACCCTCCAGAGGCGTGAAGCCCATGGAGGTGTCTACGCACTTGCCTGCGTTGACGGCGGAGATGGAAGAACCGTTGCCCAGATGGCAGGTAACGATCTTTGCGTTGGGGTTGCCCAAGATCTCCAGCGCCTTGCCGGAAACGTAGCGGTGAGAGGTGCCGTGGAAGCCGTAGCGGCGAACGGCGTGCTTCTCATACAGATCGTAGGGAATGGGGTACATAAAGGCCTTTTGGGGCATGGTCTGATGGAAAGAGGTATCCATGACCAGCACCTGGGGAACTTCGGGCATGACCTCCAGACAGCCCTCGATGCCCTGCAGGTGTGCCTTGGTGTGCAGAGGAGCCAGGTCGATGCACTTGCGCAGATCCGCGAGGACCTTGCCGTCGGGACCGTCGATGAGGCAGCTCTCGATGAGCCAGGGGCCGCCGTGCACGATGCGGTGGCCTACGGCGGAGATCTCGGACATATCGGAGATGCAACCGGTCTCTGCATCGGTGAGGTACTTGATAACGGTGCCAACCGCTACGGAGTGGTTGGGCATATCAATTTCGATCTTCTTGATGGAAACGTTCTTGGAAGGAACCTGATGGGTATACAGGCCGTCGGTACCGATACGCTCGCAAAGGCCTTTTGCGATCATTTCGGAGGTCTCCATGTCAAACAGCTGATACTTGAGGGAAGAGCTCCCTGCATTTACTACGAGTACGAACATAATTTTTTCTCTCCTTGACTTTTTTCAGTATTCCTATTATAATACTTTCAAGAAGAAATTGCAAGAGGTTTTTTTGGAAATGGCACAAACAAAACGGGTCTGCGGGTTGATCTGCGAATACAACCCCTTTCATTTCGGCCATGAATACCAATTGAAAAAGCTAAAAGAGCAGTTTGCCGCCGTGGTGTGCATTCTGGGAGGCAATCTTTCCCAGCGGGGTGAGTTGGCGGTTTCCGACCGCTACGTCCGTGCCAAGGCCGCCTTGCAAAGCGGTGCGGATCTGGTGGTGGAGCTTCCCGCCCCCTGGTGCTGTGCTTCCGCACGGGAGTTTGCAAGGGGCGGCGTGTTTCTGGCAAAGGCTATGGGAGTGGACTGTCTTGCCTTCTCTGCGGAAAGCGACCCCGCACTGCTTCACGAAGCCGGGGAAAAGCGGAGGAAGAGCGAAGAGAGCATCCGCGAGATGATGAAGACGGAAAAGACCCTTTCCTATCCCGCCGCCGCAGAAAAGGTGTTGGGAAAGACCCTTTCCGGCAAGCCCAACGACATTCTGGGGATCGAATACATTGCCGCCGCAGACGGCTTTCCCGTTTATATTTTGCAAAGAGAGCCTTCTTTCCTGTCCTCCTCCGCCATCCGGGGGAGCGGGAAGCCCCTGGAACAGCTCCCCCCATCCTCTGCTTTCGTTTTTGCAAAGGACCCCTCCTTCCCCCGTATCACAGACGAGGCGGGGAAATATCTGCTTTCCCTGTTGCGGAACGACCCGCCGAAAACCGCCTACGGGGTGACGGAGGAGCTGTACGCCCGCATGACGGAAAAGGCGTGGAAGCACACCGATTTTTCCTCCTTCGTTTCCGATTGCGTGAACAAGATGTACACCGCCGCCAGAGTCCGCAGAGCCGCCTGGGCGTTGGCCTTCGGCTTCCCCGCAGATCTTGCGGAGCGTACCCCGCCTTACACCCTGCTGTTGGGCGCCAACGAAACGGGAAGAGAGTTTTTGCGCACCACCGCCAAGACCCGTACCCTGCCCCTGCTCACCCGTCCCGCCCAAGCCATGGAGTACGAGGAGGGCAGGCTGAACGCAAGGATCAACGGGGTGTTGCAGGTGTTCTACGGTGGAAAAAGCGACGTAAAGAACACCCCCTGTGTGACGGGAGGGAACGTATGACCTTATTGGAGCATTTGAAGCAATACACCCAAACCACCCTGCCCATGCATATGCCCGGGGGGAAACGCCGCTTTGCCTCCGAATTGCCCTACCAATGGGACGTGACGGAGGTGGAGGGCACCGACGATCTTCACGATCCCCACGGCATTCTTTTGGAAATGCAAAGCCGCGCCGCTTCTCTTTGGGGAGCAGAACAGTCCTTCGTTTTGGTCAACGGCAGTACGGGGGGCATCCTCTCCGCCGTCCGTGCCACGGGGGACGGGGCGGTTCTGATGGGAAGGAATTGCCATAAATCCGTGTACAACGCCGTATCCCTCTGCCGCAGAGAGGCTCGGTATCTGTTGCCCACCGAGGGGGAGATCCTGCCTGCCCACGTGGAACAAGCGTTGACGGACAACCCAACCGTCACCACTCTGGTGATCACCTCCCCCACCTACGAGGGGGTCATCAGCGATATCAAGTCCATCTCCGAGATCTGCCATCGCCACGGGGTCACCCTGATCGTAGACGAGGCCCACGGGGCGCATTTGGGCTTTGCCTTTGGGGAAAGTGCTGTGCAACAGGGGGCGGACATCGTGATCCAAAGCCTTCACAAGACCCTCCCCGCTCTCACGCAAACGGCAGTGTTGCATTGCAAAAATGCGTTCGCCCCCGCCATCGCAAGGGAAAACGCCGTGTTTGAAAGCTCCAGCCCCTCCTATATTTTAATGGCCTCCGCCGACGAATGCTTTGCCTTTTTGGCAAGCGGCGAGGGCAAGAAGGCCATGGAGGACTACAAAGACAATCTGCTTGCCGTGCGGGAAAAGTTGAAAAGGAAGCTCACCCGCTTCCGCCTGTTGGAAACGCCACGTTACGACATGGGGAAATTGGTGATCCTCACCCGGGGCACCGATATGACGGGAAAAGCCCTGGCGGATGCCCTGCGGGAGGTCTACAAAATCGAGACGGAAATGGCACTCCCCCACTCCCTCACCGCCATGACCTCGGTGTGCGACGGAGAAGCCGAACTGAACGCCTTTGCAGATGCGGTTTTGGCATTGGATGCACGGGCAAAGCCCGAGGAAGCGCACCCGCTGCCACCCCCTTCCCTGCCCCAAAAGGTCTGCGAGCCCTTTGAGCTGAGAGGAAAAGAGGGCAAGCCCTGCCCCATAGAAGAAGCCATCGGTGAGATCTCCCTTTCCTACCTGTGGGCGTATCCCCCGGGGATCCCATTGCTGGTGCCGGGCGAACGGGTGGACAAGGCCGCAGCGGAAATCGCCGCCGCATACCAAAGAGCGGGCGTTCCTTTGCATTTTATCGGCGCAAAAGGGGAAGCATCCTGCTTAGAAATTCTGTAAAAGCCCTTGACAAACAGGGAAAACCTCGTTATAATGATACTATCAAAATGCAAAAGGAGCGAAATACCATGAAGAGAATTCAGACGGTTGAGACCAGAGATTTGGAAAAGAGCGCACAGCACGGCGGTTGCGGCGAATGCCAGACCTCCTGCCAGTCCGCTTGCAAGACCTCCTGCGGCGTTGCCAACCAGCAGTGCGAAAACGCAGCAAAGGAAGAGAAGTAATTCTGATTTCAAAAAAGCCGCGGTTTTCCGCGGCTTTTGCTTTATGGAGCGTACATTATGATACATCAGTACAAACTTAACGGCTACAACATCGTGCTGGACGTGTTCTCCGGCTCCGTTCACGTGGTGGACGAGGTGGCTTACGACATCATTGCCATGTACGAAAACACGGATCACGACACCATCGTAAAGGAGATCCTGGCCAAATACGGAGATCGCGAGGACGTCACCGAGGGAGAGATCCGAGAGGTCTTTGAGGATCTGGAGACTCTCCGTTCCCAGAAGAAATTGTTTACCAAAGACGTTTACGAGGGCAAGGCATTTGACCTGAAGAACCGTATGACGGACATCAAGGCTCTTTGCCTCCACGTGGCGCACACCTGCAATCTGAACTGCGAATACTGCTTTGCCGCCCAAGGGAAATATCACGGACAGCGTTCTCTTATGAGCTTTGAGGTGGGTAAGCAGGCTCTGGATTTCCTGGTGGCCCATTCCGGCACCAGAAGAAACTTAGAGGTGGACTTCTTTGGCGGCGAGCCCTTGATGAACTGGGACGTGGTGAAGAAATTGGTGGAATACGCCAGAAGCATCGAGAAGGATGCGGGCAAAAACTTCCGCTTCACCCTCACCACCAACGGCGTGCTTCTGGACGACGAGATCACCGAGTTTGCCAACCGTGAGATGCACAACGTGGTGCTGAGTCTGGACGGCAGAAAAGAGATCCACGACGCCTCCCGCGTCACCGTTTCCGGGGCGGGAAGCTACGACCTGATCGTGCCCAAGTTCCAAAGATTCGTGGAGCAGAGGGGCAACAAGGGCTACTATATGCGGGGCACCTTCACCCACCGCAACGTGGATTTTGTAGAAGATATCAAGCATATGGCGGATCTTGGCTTTACCGAGCTTTCCATGGAGCCCGTGGTGTGCAAGCCCGAGGATCCCTACGCTTTGACGGAGGAGGATCTGCCCAAGCTGTATGAGCAGTACGAAGAGCTGGCTCTGGAGATGATCCGCAGAAAGAAAAACGGCAAGGGCTTTACCTTCTATCATTATATGATCGACCTCACAGGCGGCCCTTGTATCTACAAGCGCATTTCCGGCTGCGGAAGCGGCACGGAATATCTTGCCGTCACCCCCACCGGGGAGCTTTATCCCTGCCATCAGTTCGTGGGCGACCCCAAGTATCTCATGGGAGACGTTTGGAAGGGCGTGACCAACACCGAATTGCGGGATGAATTCAAGCTTTGCAACGCCTACGCCAGACCCGACTGCAAGGATTGCTGGGCCAAGCTGTATTGCTCCGGAGGCTGTGCCGCCAACGCTTACCATGCCACCGGTTCCATCCGCGGGGTCTACGACTACGGCTGTAAGCTGTTCCGCAAGCGCATGGAATGCGCCATCATGCTGAAGATCGCGGAAGCGCAGGGCGACGTATGAAAAAGCTTTGCTTACTTTTGACCGCACTTTTGTTTCTGACAGGCTGTTCCGCAGGCCTTGAAGGACTGCTGAACGTGCCCGACGCCCCCTCCGGAGAGTTTGGAGATCGCCCGGGCTACCGTCCCACCGAGGTTTCCGGCACCATGTCCGAGGAGGACATTCCCATTGGAGAGCCTTCCGGGCGGAACATGGCCTTCGAGCCCACCGACATCCCCGGGCTTTACCGCATCCTCACCCGCACGGGAGATCTGGAGGTCTTGGGAATGACCTACGGAGACGGGGTTTATTTCGCCATGACCAAGCGGGAAAGCGGTCTTTCCGTTACCGGCTACAACGACGACGGTGTTGGGCTTTTTGCGGGACTTCTCGGCGAAGTGATGACCGATCCCATTCTTTTGGGCTATACCGCAGGCTGTGCCTGCATCTATTCCCCCACCGGGAACGCCACCTTGGCCTGCCGGGGTGACAGCACCTATGTGCAGTTGACTCGCGAGCCTGCGGACAAGGTATGGCTGTACGACGGCGGCTTTGCCATGCAGAGAGGAAACGTGATCTCTCTGTACCCGCCGGACAAAAAAGAACCTGCCGCCACCTTCACCCTGCCGGAGGGCTACGCCTGGGTACAGGGTAACCAGACCGGGGCGTGGGTGGAAAAGGAGGGCAAGCTCCATCTGCTGTCTGCGGACGGAAAGCTTTCCGGGGGCTTGTCTCCCCTGTTGACCGTCACAGACGGCGGCTACCTTTGCAGGTTCGGCAATCACGCAGTGGTGGTGAACACCCTGCAGGGAATGGCTTACTACAGCGAAGGCAGTGCTCTTCTCGCCTGCGGCAAGGATTACGCCGCGGAGCGGACGGAAAACGGCGTGAAGTTCCTGCTTCCCGCAGAGGGAAAGACCGTGGCGTTGTCCACCGCGGGAGATGCTACCTTTGGCGGAAGAACGAAAAAAGGCTTTTTGTACCGTGACGGCGAGAGCTGGCTTTGGTTTGCCGCCTCCCGCATGGATCTGACCGCCATTCCCGTGGCCTCCTTCACCTCTGCGGAGGATCCTTTGCTCATCGGCAGCAAGCTGTTGCTTTCCGCTTTGGAGGCAAAAAAGAACAACAAGGTCTGCAACGACGACCACGCCTACGGCACGGTGTCCGTCAAGGGGGCTACCGATTCCGAAGCTCTGTTTACCGCCCTTGCCCTTTTGTTGGAGGAGCATGAGCTTCCCGACGGAGAGCTGTATCTGTGCCGTTCCATCACCGTGGACGGACAAGGGGTGAAATACCACAACACCCCCATGCGGTTTTATCTGGATATCTCCCGTCCCGAGGAGATCCCTGCCATTTTATTGGAATATTTCAGCAGCGAGGCAAAAGGATGAAAGCAATCGTTTTTGATATGGACGGCGTGCTGTTCGATACCGAAAGGGTCTATTTTGAGGCCTGGGATCGGGTAGCCGCAGAAATGAACGTTGACGTCACGGAGATCCGTGAACGGTGCGCGGGACACAACGCCGCAGACATCGCCGTTATGTTTGACGCCTATTTCGGCGGTAAGGTGACCTACGCAGAGTTCGGCCCGCGGAAGACCGCCGCCTTTTACCAAATTTTAGAGGAACGGGGCTTGCCCGAGAAGGAAGGGCTTCACGAGATCCTGAAGTTTCTCAAAGAAGACGGCTACCGCATCGCCCTGGCCACCTCCACCCGCAAGGAGGGCGCTTTGAACCACCTGACCAAGGCGGGGATCCTGGAATATTTTGACGTGCTGACCACCGGGGATATGTTCACCCATGGGAAGCCCGACCCGGAGATCTACCTCACCGCCTGCCGTCTGCTGGGGAGCGACCCCGCAGAGACCTACGCCGTGGAGGACAGCTACCCGGGGCTGGAATCTGCCCACCGTGCGGGGATGAAGCCCGTGATGATCCCCGACCTGTTCCCTCCCACGGACTACACCCGTTCCATCGCCGCGGAGTACCCCTCCCTTACGGCGCTGATGAACGCATTGAAGGCATAAACGGGAGAGAAGCTATGTTGTTTGCAAAGAAAGAAATGGACGTTGCCGCGGCAAAGCGCTTTTGGGCTTGGTTTGAAGAGCAGGAAGGCTGGATGATCGAGAACCTGAGATCCCACGGAATGGACGTGGTTTGGGCCATCGATGCCCAAATCAAGCCGGTATTCCCCTACTTCAAAAAGGAGCTGGAATTCCAATTGGGATTCAACAACGGAAAAGGCGAATTCTTTTTCTTCCATTTCGGAGACAAGCATTTGATCAGAGATGCCGAGACCCTGGCAAACCTTATGCCGGAAAGCTTAAACGACCGTTGGACGTTTATCGCAGAACGGTAAAAGCAAGGCTGAGCCTTTTGGCGAGATACTCTTATCGGAGTATCGCGCCAGTTCTATTCGCCTACGGCGAGTGATATTGCTTCGCAGTGATATTCGGCATACGCCGAGTGTTATTCGCTTCGCGAGTTTATGGGCGAATAGAATATCACTGTGAGGCGTAGCCGAACAATATCACTGCCCGCAAGGGCAATATCACTCTTTGCGAAAGCAAAGAATATCACTCATAAACAGCAGAAAAAGAGAGAGTCTTACGGAATTTTGCTTCCGCATGACTCTCCCTTCTGTTTTATCGCCAGTTTCGCATTTGTTTTACAAATGCATTGGGCTGCGCCCATACCCCTATCTTATTTCTCCGATAAGGACATCACCCTTTTGGCTCGGCCTTTTTTCGTCCCTGAAACAATGCATTTCGTCCCGTTTGATCAAAAAAACCGATTTTCATAAGCACAGTCCAAAACTTTTTTTCATTTTCCTATTGACAAAGAGCGTCTAATATGTTAGACTGTATCCGTCGAACGAGTTAGACGAAAAAGGAGGATCATTATGGAGACTTGGATTTTCTACGTTCTGTGCGCCTGTTTTCTTGGCGGCGGCGGGCTGATCGTTGCCCTCTACGTGCGCTTACTGCGGGGGAAACGCAACGCCCTGTCCGTGTGCTCCGTCTCGCTGGACGAAACGGGAGTCAAGGGACGGGTCAAAGGGGTAATGAAATACAAAAAGCCCCATCTGTGGGCGATCGCCGTCTGCATTCTCCTTTGTATCGTGACGGCGGTGCTGTTCATCACCGTTCCTATGACAGAGGAAGAAAGCACTCCCGAGAACAGCACCTCGGAGCAGTCCTCCACGGAAAGCTCGGAAGAAAGCACGGGGGAGGTCTCCCGTGAGGAAAGCACGGAAAGCGGCCCTGCAGAAGAGCTGTCCTTTACCATCAAAAAGGTGAGCAAGGAAGAAGCAAAGCAGCACGCCGTTTACGCCGCCGCGGTGGAACCCGATGCGTTCATGTATTTCGCCATCATCCCCAACCGTCCCATCACCATGGTCATGACGGAGGTGTTCACCCCGGGAGAGGCCTACGTCAGGGATATCCCAAGCTACAGCAAGAAAACCACCTCCTGGGTGACGCAAGCTGCGTCGGATTGGGAGTTCAGAGAGATCGCCGCCAACGAGCCCATCTACGTTTATACCGATCAGCCCTCCCAAGGGAAGGTCTGGGGCATTTCCTGGGCGGGGGATGAGGATCTCAGACGGTACGTTGCCGTATTCACCCAAGAGGACGGCAGCCTTGAAGCGGTGGAAATGACCTACTCCAAGGAGTGCAAGAACTACCTGCCTCCCATTGAGATTGATTACGACGCCATGAAGGTGATCCATACCCTCAGCGATCGGCTTTTGGTGCTGGAGGATCCCGAAGCCTCCGAGGATCAGCGGCACGTGCTGGTGAAAAGATCCTCAAGCGGTTTGTACACGGAGCTTCTCCGCCGTCCGGACCTGTCCGATACGCTGATGGAGGCCTCCACCGACGGGGAGTGGGTGATGCTCATCGACCCCAACCAACAGCCGTTGCAGGAAGGCACCATGCTCTACGTCCGGGAAAAGCTGCAGGCCTCCGTTGATCTTTCGCCGCTCCCGGACGACGAAGCCATTACGGGCATGAAGTGGATCGACGACAGAGAGCTGCTGTTCGTTTCCCGACAGGACGACGGAAAAGCCCTTGGCGGCGATCTGTGGAGCTTCGCCCTGAACACAGAGGAGCTCCGCAAGATCTTCACCGTGGCGGACGAACGTTTGCAGATCACGGGGTTCGACGTTCAAACAACAGAGGGGGTCCAGCGCTATTTCCACCTGCGTGCGGTCTACCATAGCGAGGACGGCACCTCCTTTGAAGAGAAGACCTTCACCTTCACCTTCAATGAAGTCACAAATATGTCGTCTTACCGCCGTTGCTTTATCCTCACTCCCGAGGATCAGCCCTATATCCGCCCTGCCACCGAGGAAGAGGTAAAAGCCAACGCCATGGAAAACGCCACTCCCGGTGCGTTGCTCACCGACAAATACGTGGTGATCCCCCACGAAGGGATCCGCGAGCTGGTGCTTTGCACCTTTACGCCCGCGGGGGAAAACGGCTCGCTGTACACCTGTCAGATGACCAGGAACCTGGGGAAAAAGGACAGATACGCCCCGCTGTATATCAAGGGGAATTCCAGACTCCACGACGGCAACGCCTTCGGCTTCTTTGCAAGCGGCAGATATTACGCCATTCTGAAGGATCCCGCCAGCGGAATTGCCGTTCTGACAGACGTGACCGACAGGATCGTGCCCCCCGCTCTTCCCGCAGATCCCTCCACCCTGTTTAACGATGTCGCCAAAGAGTACGACGACTACCGCAAAATGGATCTGTGGAATCAGACCGTTTTGCATATCTACGACTGGGATCAGTACTTTGCGGTGGACCGTTCCGCCAATGGATTCTACATCAGGTGGTTCGATTACCATCTTGAAGACGAAGCCGCCTTTGCAGCCGTTTCGGGAGATACCGCCTTGTTCTTCTCCACGGCAATATCGGGAAAGAAATGGGGTGTACCCGCCCAAAGCGTGGTGATCTACCGTTTGGAAAAGGATAACCCCACCCCTGCGGTCACCGTGATCGAAGCACCTCCGCTGTTGCACGTGACCTATCGGTACAGCGCCGTCACGGAGGACGTTGGATACTTGTTCGTTTTCGAGCAAGATCATCTGGAACTGAACCAACGCCATCTTGCGTTGTTGCTCAAGACCTCCGACGGCGGCAAAACCTGGGAAAAGGTGCCTATGGACGGCACCATCGCCTCGGGGAACAACCATCAAACGGCTCAGGTCGCCAAGTTCCTCACGGAGGATATGGGCGTGCTGTCATTTGAAAGCAATAGTCTCAGCACACTGCCCGACCAGGTGCATTACACGTTGGACGGCGGCAAGACCTGGCAGACCATGTCCTCTCTGGGTAATTTGCCCTTTAAGCATATCTCCTTCGTAAGTCTGTACGATATCGCTTTGGAAGACGGCGTTTACACCGTCACCCTTCACGAGGAGTTCGTAGGGGTAACGATCCACAAATTCCGTTCCGCTGACCTGGAAAATTGGGAGCGTGTTGAGTAACCGCCCGCCACCTTAACAAAAAGGGAACCTTCATATTGCTTTTCGCCCTCGGGGGAGGGGACGGAAAGCCAAGCAAGACCATCGGGTTTTTCCCGATGGTCTTGTTTTTATGCAAAAAAACAACGAAAAAGAAGAATTCTTTTTCTTTCATTTCGGAGATAAGCATTTGATCAGAGACGCCGAGATTCCGGCAAGCATGGTGCCGGAAAACTTAAAAGACCGTTGGACGTTTATCTCGGAACGGTAAAAGCAAAGGCTGAGCAGAACCGCTCAGCCTCATTTTGTTTTATTCCGTTTTGCCGTTCAATTCGTGGTGCACCAATTGGCTTCCCTCATAGCACAGCTTTAAGGAGAAAAAGGGTGCGTCCTCCTCCAACAGCTTCAAGAAGATCCTATCCCCTTCCCACATGGGCAGGGAGAGGAGGTCTTCTTTTTTGATCCAAGCCAGATCGCCCTCGTCGCAGACCTTCTGTTCCCCTTCCCAATCGGTGACGGTGAACAAATGCATATACTCCGTGGGGTATACGTCGGAAGCGAAGGTGACGATGCCTCTGTACCGCCAAGCCTTGACGGTGAAGCCCGTTTCCTCAAAGATCTCCCGCTTCATGCAATCCTCGGGGCTTTCCCCCGCCTCGAAGCCGCCGCCCACACCGATCCATTTGTCCTTATTGGCATCGTTTTCCTTCTTCACGCGGTGGAGCATCAGGTAGGAATCCCCTTTTTCCAGGTAGCAGAGGGTGTTCAGCTTGACGTTTACAGGATTGCCCATACCACACCCGTGGCGGGGATGGTGACCTCCGCCTTGCCTTCCGTAACGGTAAGAGTTCCGCTGACATCACCCTGCAGAGCGTATTCCCCGTCGGGGAGATCCACCTCCATAGAGGCGTGGGCCTCCATGGTCTGGGAGTTGGTGAGCATCAGCAGTTTTCTGCCGTCCTTTGCCTGCCACAGCGCGCCTTGAACGGCGGGGTATTCCACCGTCTTGAAATAGGCGTGGGGGCAGTTCTCGTAGCGGAGAACGGGTGCGTCGTCCTGCAGCTTGGGCGGGCGGAGCATGGTGCCGAAGAAGAACTCTCTGAACTGCTTGCGCAGGAGAACGCACTTCTTGAAGAAGGCCTGTTCCGGCATTTCCTTGTAGAAGGCGGGAGACATCCAGCCCATCTGCTGGCCGAACAGCAGAGATTGTGCAAAGAAGATGGCAAGGCCGTCTCTTGCGCCCTCTCCCCGGAAGCTCTGGTAGCAAAGGCCGAAGGTGACCACCTTGTTGGAATACAGCACCGGGAAGGCGGGAACCTGCCTATTTTTCACCCACAGCCAGGAAAGGTAGGCCTGGATATGCTTCATAAACATTTCCGCGGTGCATTCCGTAGCCAGAACGGCGGGATCCTGCACACGGGAAACGTGGTCGATGAGGTTGTAGTAGCTTTCGTTCCACCAGGTACCGCCACCGGACAGGTGGTTATGGGTGGGGTCACAGCAAAGCTGGGGCTTGGCCGCGGCGATCTGATCGATATACACCCCGTCGAAGCCGATATCGTTCACCAGCTTGTCCACAATGCCCTTCACCTTCTCCTGCCACAGAGCGGTGGAGGGACACATCACGGACAGCACGGTATGCTCCCCGTTGGCTTCCTTGGCGGAATAGCTTTCGTTGAAGGCCTTGCCATGGCGATCCTTGCAGGCCTTGGGGTAGGCAACGGCGGTGTACTGCCAATCCTCCACACCTCTGTCACGGGTGTCCCAAAGTCTGCCGTTGATGTAGGGGATCACGTAGATGCCCGCATCCCGGATCTTCTTCAGTTCCCTGCGGACGGTGGGCTTTTCCGGGAAGTAGTGAGGATAATCGTTGTCAAAGGGTGCGTTATGCCACAGGTAGAGATGGACGGCCACCTTCACGTCCCCCATGTCCTTTGCCGCCCGGATGATCTCGTCGGCAAATTCTTCTCCGCCTATATGCACCAACAGCCAAACGTCGATGTCCCGCAGCCACTTCAGATCGGTGCGTTCTCCATCCTGCATTTCGGGCAGCCACAGAGCGTTCTGCTCCATCCAATCCCGATAAAGCAAAGTGGCGTCGTACCAATCCCCGTCGGTAAGCTGCCAGACGCATTCCCCGTAGAGGGTCTGGCTGTTACAGCCCTTATGGATCTCGGTAAGAGGCTGGGAGGATTTGATATACATGGTGGGTGCGTTGACCTCGCGGACGAAATGGAACTTCTTCGCCGCAGGAACGGGATCGTGAACGCCGTAGTACAGGCAACGGTTCTTTGCCTCGTCCCAAGCCGCCATGTACTGGAAGGACGCCCCGTAGGAGGGGTAATCCTGGGAAGAACGGTAGCCGTGACCGAACAGCTCGCTGTCGGAATCCAACGCCTCGCCGCACCCGTAGGGGGAAAGGAACTTCACACTGTCCTTCACGTCAAACCAAAGCATGGGGTGGTCGCACTCCACCAAGGCGTATTCCTTGTTCTCGGAATAGACCGCGGTACGGAAGGTAACGCGGCTGTTTGCGGGATCTGCCTGCAGGAGAATGGTCACGGTGACCCCGGGCAGCTTTTCGTTCCCCGTCAAGGTAATGACGCCGTGCGTTCCCTGAATGGAAACGGAGGAATCGGCAAAGCCGCCGTCGGAACAGACCGTCACAATTTCCCCGTCGGAAAGACGCTCTGCCGTGAGGGTCATCAAAGCCCCGCTTTGAGACAGCATACTGCGGGAGATCTTCTTATCAAAAATGCCGGAAAGAGAAACACCCTCTTCGGTTTTCCGCAGGGCGATCTCCAAAGCCCCGGCGCGAAGCAAATGCAGTTCCATAGATCAGCTTCCTTTCTGTTTTTATACGCAGAATTCTTTGAGAATGCCTTCCATCATGTCCACGCAAAGCTCCATGTCCTCTGCCACGGAATGCTCGTAAGGACCGTGGAAGCCGTAAGAGCCCGTGCCCAGATTGGGACAGGGCAGACCGTCGGCGGTGAGGTTTGCACCGTCGGTGCCGCCGCGGATGGGGTCGGTGGAGGGGATCAGTCCCGCCTTTTCCGTGGCACGGAGAGCCGCTTCCACGATCTCCATGCGGGTCTTTACCTTCTCCGCCATGTTGCGATATCCCATGCGGATCTTCAAATTGACCTTGTCCCCGTATTTTTCCTGCATGATCTTTTCGATATGCCGCAAAGTGTCCACACGGTGATCCAGCTTACTGCCGTCGTGGTCACGGACGATGTAAGCCAACGTAGCTTTATCCACAGAGCCTTCCATGGAGATCAGGTGGTAGAAGCCCTCGTAGCCCTCCGTATTGGCGGGGGTCTCACAAGCGGGAAGCATAGAATTGATCTCCATAGCCACCAGGGAGGCGTTGATCATAATGTTCTTGGCAGAGCCGGGGTGAACGTTGACGCCTTCCACGGTGAACACAGCAGAGGCGGCGTTGAAATTCTCATACACCACTTCCCCTGCACGTCCGCCGTCCAGGGTATAGGCAAAATCCGCACCGAAGCGGGGGATGTCAAAGTTGGAGGTGCCAAGCCCCACCTCCTCGTCGGGAGTGAAGGCGATGCACACCTTGCCGTGGGGGATATCGCTGTTCAGCAAGCGCTCGCACAGGCAGACGATCTCCGCCACGCCCGCCTTGTCGTCGGAGCCCAGAACGGTGTCTCCCGAGGCGGTGATGACAGTCTTCCCCTTCATGTCCTTCAAGTGAGGGAAGTCGGAAACGGAGATCACTCTGTCACACAGAGGCAGTTTGATATCCTCCCCGTCGTAATTTTCGTGCACCAAGGGCTTGACCTCTTCCCCGGGAAAATCGGGGACGGTGTCCAGATGGGCGATGAACCCGATGGCAGGGGCGTTCTCCTGCCCGAGGGTGGCGGGGATCTCCCCGTACAGCACGCAGGTCTCGTCCAATTGCAGGTTGGAAACGCCCATTTCCTCCAGCTCCTTCAACAGAAGGTTCGCCAGATCGAACTGCACCTTGGTGGTGGGAGAGGTCTCCACTGCCTCATCGGACATGGTGTTCACCCTGCAATATTCCATCAAACGCTCATAAGGCTTTTTCATATCAGTTTCTTCTTTCTCTCTTTATAGTCGGGCAGGTAGGTTGCCACCTCCGCCCAAAAGGCTTTGCTGTGATCCATGTGCCGCAGGTGGCACAGCTCGTGGACCACCACGTATTCGATAGCCTCCATGGGAGACCCCATGAGGTACAGGGAAAAATTCAGATTCCCCTTCCCGCTGCAGGAGCCGTAACGGGTCTTTGCGGAGGTGATGCGGATCCCCTTGGGAGATACCCCCATGCGGGAGGCCCAATACTCCACCAGCGGAGGCAGAAGCTCCTTTGCCAGCTTGCGAAACCTTTTTTGCTGTTCCTCGGTGAGCTCCTTTTTGGCGGGAGGGCTGTTTTCCAGCGCTTTTCTCAGCCATTCCTCCCGTTCCAGCACGAACTGCCGAATGTAAGAAGCAGACAGCCGTTTGGGGGCGCGGATCTCCACCACCCCGCCGGGCTTTACCTGCAGGCTTACGGTTTTGCGATCACTGCGGATCACGGGGAAGCCGCAAACAAATTCCTGCTTTTTCATCTGCGTACCAGAATGTAGAATTCCTTCTCTCCCTCGCCCTGCTTTTGCAGGTCCGCAGAGGAAAGCACCTCTTCCACGTCAAAGCCGGTGGCCTCCGCCAAGCGGCGCAGATCCTCCCCGTCGTGAACGTACTCCGTCTGGGTCTCGGAAAGACGCTCGTAGGAGCCGTCCTCCTGCAGTTCAAACCAATCCAGCACGAAATGACAGCAGTTTTCTCCCTGCTCGTTCCGCCACAGAAGCAGACCGTCGTCGTATTCGTAGGTGAAAGCGTTTTCCCCGTAGATCTGCTCCAAGCGGTAACGGGTGTTCACGTCGAACACGAACACGCCGCCGGGCTCAAGGTAGTTGTGCACCAAGGCAAACACCTTCTCCAGATCCTCGGGCTTTAAATAGTTCAGGCAATCGAAGGAGGAATACACCCCCTGCACCGTGCCGTACAGCTCGAAATTCCGCATATCCTGGCAAAGAAGCAGGGTGTTCTTCCCCGCATTCTTTTCCATGGCGATGGAAAGCATTTCCGTGGAGGCATCCAGCCCCACCATATCAAAGTCGTCCGCCAGCAAAGCGGCAATGCTTCCCGTACCGCACCCCAGGTCCAGCACTTCCTTTACGGGAATAGACCCAAAGCGGGAGAATACCTGCCGCAGGAAGGCGGCGTAGGGCTCGTATTGATCCCCGTTGATGCGGTCGTACAGCGGGGCGATGACAGAATAGCTCATTCCTTGGTTTCCTCTTCTTCGTCAAACCCATCCGCAGGGTAAGTGCCCTTGATAAAGCGGTAGGTATCGTGGTACATGGAGTTCAGCACGGGATCTTCGGAATGGTATGCGTGATAGAAGGATCCGGGCATCCCTTCCTGATAATACATATGGGCGGCTTCCTTCATATAGCCGGTAACAGCCCCTGCGGCGTAGTAGTTGCGGGTGTGACCCACGTTCCAGCGCTGAGTGCCCCCAACCTCCAGCTCGATGCACATACCCAGAAGCTTTGCGGTCTCCGCCGCGTCGAACAGTCTCTGCTCGGGGATATCCTTGCGGAAGGCGTAGTTGGGCTGATAGCAAGCCATGTCGAAGCCCAAACGTCTCCAATCGTTGTAGCCGGAAGCCAGGTAGTAAGGGATCCAGGTGGTGATCATCCCCTTGGCGCGAACGTGATCGGTGGTGACGCGGATCATCTCCAAAAGCTGTCTGTCGTTGTAATCGATCTCTTCGGTGAACCAATAGTAGCCCGCCAGCTCCAAATGCTTGTACTGCTTTTCGTGAAAGCGCTGTTCCTGCTCGTCCACCAGCCACTTCAAGGCGGCAATGCGGTCCTCAAGAACGGTGAAATCCAGATTCTTCCCGCCGATCTCCCCAAAGGAACGCTGTTCCACCACGGGGTACAGGATGGAGAAGAACACCTTCAGCTTCAGTTCGGGAAGCCCCAGATCCTTCTGCACCTGCTCTGCGGCCAGCTCCAAGGCGTCCAGGTTCTTGCCCTCCAGGAACTGCTGATCCATATAGTACTGCCACTTGCTCTTATCAAGAGGGCGTTTTTTGGATTTGTCGTACAGGAAGGCCACGAAGGGCAGGAACAGGTAGCCGTCGAACAGGGTGTCGGTGGCCTTGCCCTCCTTGTTCAGATAGCCCACGTAGGGCAGGAAATGCTCCACCTCCAAGGGCGCACGCTCTTCATGGCAGAAATAGGCCAGCAAAACGTCCTTTGCACCGCCCAGCTGCTCTGCGCCGCAATACTTCCCGGGGTAGGTGGTCTCGTTCAGCAGATCAGGCACCACGGCGCGGGCACCGGTGATGTCCTTCTTGCCGATGGCCTCGATCTGGTCGATATACACGTGAACGGGACAGCAGAAGGTAACGCGGACGAATCTGGCACGCACCGCAGGCTCTAACTTTGCACGGGCGATCACTACCTCGGATTCCCTGTCGGAATGAAGGTCGTCCAGCATGGCCACGGTCTCGAAATCCACGCCGTTTTCCGAAACGGCAAAATCCACGTTGTTGGGCAGACGGACGGCGGTGGCCTTCTCCTTCAAAAGACGGATGCAGAACTCGGAAACGGAAGCGATGCCGCCGATGTCGAAGATCACGCTTCTCGCCACGCCTCTGGAGAAGCGCACCCAAGCGGGATCCTCAAAGGTGGCACGCTCCGCCAGCACACCGTCGGTGAGACGGCTTTCCGTGTCGGGGGTGTTGTACTGGGGACAGCAATAGGTCTCCTCCATGCTTCCGTAGGCAATGATGGCGTACTTCTTCCCGGAAAGAAGGTTCTTCACCGTGCGGTAATCCGGCTCGTTGCGGACGAACAGCTTTTCCGCCACCTTCTTGTATTCGTAAGGGGTGTAGTAGTTGTTTTTGGATGTGAGTTCCATATCGGTTCCTCCCATAAAGACGATGTTACGGTTTTTCTTCCTTGATTTAGTTATACCATATCTTTCCTTTTATTGCAAGAAAAAATCAAGAAAAAAATAGATTTTCCCACGTGTTGACAATTCCGTTTTTTTCGGTTATAATGATGTTATCTGTGCTGCAAACAAAGGAGGTATTTTATGCAGTATGACGTCATCATCATAGGCGCAGGACCGGGGGGTATCTTCTCCGCCTTTGAGTTGCAAAAGCTTGCCCCCGACAAACGGATCGCCTTGTTTGACATGGGGCATGCTCTGGAAAAAAGAAAATGTCCCATCGACGGAGACAAGATCAAATCCTGTATCGGCTGCAAGAGCTGCTCCATCATGAGCGGTTTCGGCGGTGCGGGAGCATTCTCCGACGGCAAATACAACATCACCAACGATTTTGGCGGCACCCTCTACGAGCATATCGGCAAAAAGAAGGCTCTGGAGCTTATGCACTACGTGGACGAGATCAACATGGCCTACGGCGGGGAGGGCACCAAGCTGTATTCCACCGCAGGCACCAAGTTCAAGACCATCTGTATTCAAAATAAGCTGAACCTGTTGGATGCCTCTGTACGCCACCTGGGCACGGATATCAACTACGTGGTACTTGAAAACCTTTATAACCATCTGAAGGACAAGGTGGATTTCTATTTCGATACCCCCGTCCGCCACGTAAAGAAGACCGAAGAGGGCTTTGAGATCTCCACCGACGACCAAGCTTATTCCTGCAAGGAGTGTATCGTCTCCGTGGGCAGAAGCGGCAGCAAATGGATGGAAACGGTTTGCAAGGAGATGGGCATTCCCACCAAGTCCAACCGTGTGGATCTGGGCGTTCGCGTAGAGATCCCCGCCGTGGTCTTCTCCCACCTTACCGACGAGCTTTACGAGAGCAAGATCGTTTACCGCACCGAAAAGTTTGAGGACAACGTGCGTACCTTCTGCATGAACCCCAACGGCATCGTGGTCAACGAAAATACCAACGGCATCGTCACCGTCAACGGCCACAGCTACGAGGATCCCGCCATGAAGACGGAGAACACCAACTTCGCCCTTCTGGTGGCCAAGCACTTCTCCGAGCCCTTCAAGGACAGCAACGGCTACGGCGAAAGCATCGCACGGCTTTCCAATATGCTGGGCGGCGGTGTCATCGTGCAGAGATTCGGCGACCTGGTCCGCGGCAGACGAAGCACGGAAAAGCGCATTGAGGAAGGGCTGGTACGCCCCACTCTGGCGGCTACTCCCGGCGATCTGAGCCTGGTACTGCCCAAGCGTGTTCTGGACGGCATCATCGAGATGATCTACGCCCTGGATCGCATTGCGCCCGGTACAGCCAACGACGACACTTTGCTTTACGGCGTGGAGGTCAAGTTCTACAACATGGAGGTAGAGCTGGACGAGCATCTGGAAAGCAAGCACAAAGGACTTTACATCATCGGAGACGGAAGCGGCATCACCCACTCCCTGTCCCACGCCTCTGCCAGCGGCGTTTACGTCGCCCGCGAGATCGCAGAAAAGGAGATCACAGCATGAAAAAACTTCTCGCTTTGTTGCTTTTGACAACCATTTTGACCACTACCCTTCTGTTGGCCGCTTGCGGCGGCGAAACAGAGGTCTCCTCCTCCGCTCCTTCCACGGAAGAAAGCGTTGACGAAAGTATCTCCGAGGACACCTCCTCCGAGGAAGAGATCGTTCGGACTCCTGTAAGAGAGAATCCCCACGCCACCGTGGTGAGCTTGGGTAAGACCTATACCAACTCCGAACGGGCCGGCGAGCAATATCCCGACTCCTACGGCAGTGAGTTGACCGACGGCCGCTACGCCCCCGATGGCTCCGCCGATTACAACGACGAGTCCTATGCGGGCTTCCACGGCAACAGCTCCGTGTTCATCACCGTGGACCTGGGTGAGGTGTTTGACTCCCTGTACGAGTTCCGTCTCAGCTACCTTTCCACCCACAACGCAGGTCTGGTCATTCCCCAGAAGGTGCGTGTTTCCGTTTCCGAGGACGGCGACAAATACACCACCGTGGGTGATATGGAGATCCCCGGCTTTGAGGAAGGCCGCCGTATGGAAGCGGCGCTGAAGAGCGAAGTCTACTTCACTGCAAGATACGTGCGCTTTGCCATCTCCAAGTCCGGCTGGCTCTTCCTTGACGAGCTGGCGATCATTGCCGACGAGGAAGCAAAGGTAAACATCGGCGAGGTGTTCTCCGGCATGGTGCAGGACGCTTACGCACAGTTGGGCACCGTTACCTACACCGGCGGCGAGGCTCCCGATATGACCAAGGCTCTGAAGCTGATCAGCCAAGGCAAGAAGTACACCCTCTCCGGGGAAGCTCTCAGACGTTTCCCCGACACAGGCTCTCCCCTTACCGACGGCAAGGACACCCATCTTTACTCCGAAGGCAAATGGATGGGTGCGGAAGGCGGCGAGGCCTTCTCCGTAGTGGTGGACCTGGGCAGCGTGAGAAGCGACATTTACCGCTTCGCTCTGACCTGCTACGCCAACTTCTCCGGCGGCAGTTGCCTGCCCGTGGCAGTGACCTACGCCGTCAGCGAGGATGGGGAAAACTTCACCGACATCGGCAGAGTTTACGCTCCCACCTCCCTGCAGTCCGTGTACGATTATCCCTTGGCACTGGAGGGCTGTGCCACCGGCAGATACGTAAGATTCACCCTGGAAGCCACCGAGACCGAGATGTATCTCATGGAGGAAGCCTCCGTTTACGTCCGTGACGGTGAAGCAGGGGTTGGCTCCATTTATCCCGCAGTGGTATTCGACGATCCCGAGACGCCTTGGGAAAACCCCTCCACCGAAAGCAAGAACCTGCTTGCAGGTCTGCTCCAGCAGGTCTACGTTCCCGCCGACGCGGAAAACGTGACCCTCACCAGCTGCTCTCCTTGGGATCTGAACGTCCTCACCGACGGTTGGAAGGCAAGGCTTTCCATCTCCGACGATAACAATATCCACAACGGGCATTACTTCAAGTTCCAAAGCACTGCGGCTCCCATGGAATTCTACTTCGATCTGGGCGCAGAGGCGGCCTTGACCTCCTTCGCCGCTCAGTTCAACCATCGCATCCCCTGGGGCGTACAGGCTCCCTCCTCCATGACCGTATACGTTTCCACCGATGCCGAGAACTGGTACGGTGCAGGCGTTTTGAAGATCGAGCCCGCAGACGAGAACAATCCCGTAGACGTAACCATTGCCTTGGAAAAGGCTGTCAAAGCAAGATACATCTGCTTCGCCTTCAACACCGTGGGCTGGTGCGGCATCAGCGAATTTGAGGCCTTCGGCACCACCTCTGTGGAAGGCGCACTCACCATCGAAGAAGCAAAGCTGACCCGTAAAGAAGACATGAAGAAGGGCTACCTGCCTCCCAGCGAGACCGTCCTGAACGGTGCTTCCGATCTGTGCCTGCTGTATCAGCGCACCGACAGAGACAGCTACACCGTGGATACCCTGCTCCCCTATCTGGCTTACGTGGATACCGAGGGCAAGATCAAGGACGTGATGTTCGACAGCTTCCTGTTCCTCATGAGCGGCAATATGGCCTCCGGGCACAATCCCTTGGGCGAAATGAACATGAAGGATATGCAGTGGACCATCGACAACATGTTCAAGGAAGGCTACAATATGTTGGCCCTGGAAGAGGCCGCCGGCAAGGTAAAGAGTGAGCTGAACCTGGGCGACGACTTTAAGTACGGCGTGGTAGTCACCATCTACGACATTGATCCCGAGGGCCTCGCCTTCGGCGATATTGACGGAGACGGCAAGGTGGACGCCACCAACACCCTGGAGAAGCGTCTGAAGGTCTTTGAATGGTACATGGAGACCTTCGAGGCCAAGTTTGCGGAATACAACTTCCAAAACATCGAGTTCGTAGGCTATTACTGGTACCGCGAAGGGGTCTACCCCGAACACGATCAGCCCGAGCTGATCCGCCGCACCGGTGATCTTGCCCGTGCAAGAGGCTATTCTCTGTCCTGGATCCCGTGGTACTGCGCTCCCGGCGCAAGCAACTGGAGAGATTACGGCTTTGACATGGTCTGCATGCAGCCCAACTACGTATTCGATACCGCCGTTCCCGAAGGCCGTTTGGATCAGGCGGCTCGCTTGATCGAGTTCTACGGCACCGGCGTGGAGATCGAGATCGGTTACAACGCTATGCAGAACCCCACGCTGCGCAACCGTTATCTGGAATACCTCTCCGGCGGCGTGAAGTACGGCTACATGAAGGATTGTATGCATATGTACTACCAGGAGATCCTGGTGTATTACGATACCTCCAAGTCCCCCGACCCCAAGGTCCGTGCCATCTACGATTACACCTACCAGTTCATCAAGGGTACTCTCAACGCTTACCCCGAGGCTGTGGAGGTTTCCGCCACCACCACGCAGGATACCCCCGTTTCCTTGAAGGCTCTTGAGAATCCCGCCGCTAACCTCACTCTGGAGCTGGTGTCCTCCCCCGTTCACGGATCCGTGACCCTGGGCAACGACGGCACCATCACCTACTATCCCGAAGCAGGCTTCACCGGCACCGTTACCCTCACCTTCACCTACAACGAGGGTCTGGGTGAATCCGACGTCTGCACCGCAACCATCACCGTGGAGTAAGCGCTCCTTGACAAATTCAAGGAGATATGGTATACTGTTTGTACCAAGCAGGTACGCAGTTCCTTGCTCCGCACCGTAACAACCAAATCGCGCCGTACTTGCCTATCGGGTGAGTACGGCGTTTTTATTTGCATCATGAAAGACAAAAAAGCCAAAAAAGTATCTTCCGCCATTGCCGGCAAAGTCCGTGTCATCGCCACCGCAGTTTTCATTTCCATCGTTTTGTTCTCTGTGCTGTCATTCCTTTTTTACAGGATCCTCCGACAAAGCTACCATAACGATACGGTGAACACCTTGTATACCGTATCCGGGAAATGCACCGATCTGGAAAGCAAGAGAAAAACCGGGCGAAGCGGAACGGCGCACTACCTTCTCACCATCGACGGGAAGCAATACCGTCTGAACAAACGTATTCTCTCCGAAGAAGCCTCGGAAGACGATACCCGGTTCGAAAAGGCCGTCCTGGGATCGGATTCCGTGACCCTGCGGTACGTAATTGCCGTAAGCGGAACCCCCATGGTGGCAGACGTACAGCTCCCGGGCGGCAAGCAATTCGTGCAGTTTGAAGCGGCGGTAAAAGAAAACCGTTCGGGCAGTAACGTCGCCTTCGTGGTATTGCTCATCCTCTATTTGGGAGGTCAGAGCGTCATTGCGGTGACAACGTATTTCCGATTGAAACAACTTCCGTGCGTCAAAACGGCGTTGCGGAAAGCCAAGCGTAAAAAAGAACGCGCCGAAAGCCGAGATAAAACAGGCGCATTGCCAAAAGGATAAGCACGTCGTTTCTCACCCCCTGCGTAGATCACGGCAAGAACATCCACCCGCATTCCCCGCGGGTCCGTAGGGGTCGACGTCCCGCCGCCAAAGGCGGTATGGCGACCCATTTGCGTTGGAATACGCGGTGGCTCTGCACGGCCTTTTTGCGTGGAATTTAGGCGGGCGATTCATGAATCGCCCCTACGAACACGAATGTAGAAAAACAAAAAACAACCGCATTTCCCGCAATCAGGACGGCGAAAACCGTCTTCACCCATCCCCACGACGTAAAAAGACCTCTCCGGCAGGAGAGGTCTTTTTGTTACATGATTAGCCCAGCTTGGGGAGAGAAGCGGCGGCAACGGACTGACCAACGCGGCGAGAGGACTCGTCGGGAATGTGCAGCTTGCACTTTGCGGCCAGCTCGGGGAACTCGGTGTCCAGAACTTCCTGTGCACGCGCCAGGAGGATCTCACCGCCCTTACCGGAGGTAACACGGCCCATGATGAGGACGTGCTTCATTTCGTAGAACTCAGCGTAGTAGCCGATGGCGTAGCCGAAGTAGCAGCCGATGGTGTCGTAGATCTTAGCGGCACGCTCGTCGCCTTCTGCCATGAGGCCCTGAACCACCTTCAGCTTCTCAGCGGGAGTCATGTTGGGATCCAGCTCGATGCCTGCGGCGGGAGCCAGCTTGATAACGCCGTCCTGAGAGAAGTACTTCACGCCGCAGCCGTAGTCGCCGGACCACTCGTCAACCATTGCGTTCTCGCAGAAGTCAACGGGAACGAAGGCAAGCTCATTGAGCCAGCCAGTGATGTTGCCGTCGGGATCCACGTAGCCGCCTGCCTCGGAGGTGCCCATTGCAACGCCGAGAACGGAATCGTCGTTCAGATCCATTGCGCCTGCCAGAGCGGTAACGTCGCCGTCGTTAGCGACCTCGATGGGAATTTCCTTGCCCAGCTCTTCGCCCAGCTTCTTGGCGGCATCCAGGTACATGGTCTTCACGTACTTCTGGAAGTCATCGGGAGAGACCTTCAGGAACAGAGAAGCCACCATGATCTTGTTGTCGATGTAAACGCCTGCGGAGGAAACGCCGATGGCATCCACGCGAGGCATATGGGAAGCGGCAGTCTTCATTGCGGTGTAGATGCCGTCGAAGTGATACATAGGATCGGAGTTGACCTTGGGCAGCCAAACGACTTCCTCGGAGTAAACGGATTCACCGTTGACAACTGCGGAAACCTTACGGTCGGATCCGCCTGCATCGAAGCCGATGCGGCAGCCGTCCAGATGTCTGCCGATGGGAGCTGCGGTGGAAACGTCCTTGGGTGCATCCTCCAGAGAAACGGAGATCACCTCAAACTTGCTCTCGTAAACGTTCTCCATAAAGTGGAGGTCGAAATCACGGTAGCCGCCGTCAACGTAAGCTTCCTTGATACGCTGAGCAACCACCTCAGAGCCTGCGATGATGATCTTGAAGCCGCCTGCTACCCACAGCATGGACTTCACGATACGCTCAACGAAGCGGTAGTTTTCCTCGTCGTGGCCGGTGCCATCGGGGAAAATACGGGTACGGTAGGTGGTAACGGCGCCTTTGTTACGCTCAACGCCGATCACAATGTCCTGACCGTTGTCCTTGGTCAGCTCGCGCATCTCGCGAACCTTCAGGGACATGGGGGCAAACTGGGGATCCAAAACTGCTTTGATCTTAAGCTCCATAACGAACGGTACCTCCGATGATGGTTTTTTCTACGTTAAATTCACAGTCGGTGATGATGATGTCGGCATCCTTGCCAACCTCAAGAGAACCCTTCTTGTTGCCGATGCCGATAGCGTTGGCGGGGTTCAGAGAAGCGCAGTTCACGCACTCGTACAGGGGGATATCGCTGTTGGTGTAAACGTTCCAAACGCCCTTGTTCAGCGCCAGGATAGAGCCTGCGATGGTTCCGTCGGGGAGACGGCACTCGATGCCCTTGGAAACGAACTTCTGGCCGCCCAGAGTGTATTCGCCCTCGGGCAGACCGCCTGCGGGGAGACAGTCGGTGATGAAGCAGAGCTTATCGCCCTTCAGCTTGTACACCATGTTATACAGAGCGGGATTTACGTGGAAGGTGTCCACGATCAGCTCAACGGTAACGTCGGAATTCAGAGCCGCACCAACCACGCCGGGGTTACGGTGAGCCAAGGGGCTCATAGCGTTGAACAGGTGGGTTGCATGGCGAACGCCCACGTTGGTGGCTGCCATTGCAGTCTCGTAATCTGCGTCGGTATGACCCATGGAAACAACCACGTCGGTCTCCTTGCGCATCTTGGAGATCTCCTTGAAATCCACGTCCATTTCGGGCGCCAGGGAGATGATACGGATCACGTCTGCGTATTCCTTTACGAACTCAGCGCTGGGAACCAGGATGTACTCGGGGTTCTGTGCGCCCTTCTTCTTGGTGTTGATAAAAGGACCTTCTGCGTGTACACCCAGGATGGTGGTGCCGTTCCAGGTCTTGCTTTCTTCCATCAAAGAGCGGCAGGTCTCCAAAGCCTTGATGATGACATCCATGCTTACCGTCATGGTGGTGGGCAGGAAGCCGGTAACACCGTTCTTCACAATACCTTCGCAGATGGTCTTCATGCTCTCCACACTGCCGTCGCAAACGTCCTTGCCCAGGTAGCCGTGGATGTGCAGGTCGATGAGGCCGGGAGCAACGTACTTGCCTGCGGCATCGATGATCTCCGCATCGGCGGGAACCTTGTCTGCTTCTACGATGCCTTCAATGACGTCGGTATACAGCAGAGCCTTGCCCTCAACGATACGGTCCTTGAGAATCAATTTCCCATTAACGATCGCTTTCATTTGTCTCTCCTATTTTTGTAAATTAATCTTGCAAAGCATACTTTTCTTACTTTACTCCATTATACAGGCTTCCGCCTTGAAAATCAAGGGTTTTCGGGAACTTTTTGCAAAAAAAGAGAGCTGAATTTCTCAGCTCTCTCGGGATGTATAAGCTTATTCTGCGTCGCCGGAATCGGGAAGCGCACCGGCCTCAAAGAAGGCCACGGTCTCGTTCATGGCGATCTCGAAGCGGTTACGAACCTTTTCCACGTAGCTGACGACGTCACCGTTCGCCCACATGATGTTGTTGTAGTACTGGATGCAGTCGTCCCAGTTGAAGGCAACGGAGATATCCACCAGACGGTTGGAGAAGATGATCTCCAGAATTTCGGGAGAATCGTCGTCATCGGGGAATCTCTTGTTCTCCAGGGTACGCTCGTAGTACTCGGGGGTCACCATGGTCTCGCCCAGGTAAGCCATTGCCTCCAGACCGAAGGTAACGAAATCGGTGTCCTCACAGCCTTCTCTGATGGAAATGCAGGTGAAGGAGTAGGGATCAACGGTGGTTGCGTAGTGTTCCTGCTCAACGCTGTACTTGGGCATGGGCAGGATACCGTAACGGATATTCGCCTCACGCATGGTAACGGTATTAACGGCGGAGATGGTGTTCATCATGAACAGAGCTCTGCCATCGTAGAACTGGTCTACAACGATGTTTGCGTTGGGATCGTTCCAGGCATAGTAGTCCTCACGGACTGCGGTGACCTGCTTGTCGGACATGATCTCGTGTACTACCTCGAAGGCCTTCAGGTTATACTCTCTGTCGATCGCCAGCTCGGGGAGACCCTTGTCGTTCTTCACGACCTGGGGAGCGTCTGCGCCCATGACCAACTTGTAGGTATCGAACATCACGCATACCAAGCCCCAAACGTCCTGACCGGTTACCTCCATGGTACCGTTGTCGGTGTCGTGAGCTACCTCGGTAGCCATTTCGTACATCTTGTCAAGAGTCCACTCGCCGCTCTTTACCAGCTCGGAGGGGTTTTCCAGACCGTAGTCGTCAACAAGACCCTTGTTGTAGAACATACACATAGTGAACTCATCGTCCAGCAGGATGATATCGCCGGTGGCGAAGAACAGCTTGCCTGCAATGGTCATGTCATCCTGGGTGGCCTTGTCCCACCAGGACTCGTTCAGGCTCAGGTTGGAATTTTCAATGGAGTTGAGGTCCATCAGCATACCCTCTGCGGCAAAGGGAGCCATGTTGGTGATGCCGCCGGAGATCACGTCGTAGGTAGCAGTACCGGTCATAAAGTCCTGCTTGACTCTTTCGGGGAACTCGCCCCAGGTCTCCACGAACTCAGCCTCTACGGTGAAGCCGTAGGTCTGCTCCAAAATAGCAAAACGGTCGATACAAGCGTCGTTAACGGGCTCGGAGTTTACCTCGGATGCGCCGAAGGGCTCCTGTGCAAAGGCAACGCCTTCCTTTTCCTGCGCCAGAATGCGCAACACCTTACCTGCGTGATCCTTGGTGTCTTCCAAGGTGGGAACCAGGTTCTTGTCTTCCTCTACAACGCCTGCGGTGGAGCTTTCGCCGCCTGCGGGCTGTTCCTTACAGGAAGCCATGACGAAACAGGTCGCCAGCATCAAAACTGCAAGAAGAAGGGTGAAAAGTCTTTTCATAACAGTATCCTTTCTTTTAACGTATAGTTGATTTAAGTATACACCCGCTCCATTAAAAAATCAACCACTTTTTCAAAACTTTTTCGCCTTTTTGAAACACCCTCCCGTCTTTTGAGGAATATCTTACGGGAATGGCTGTTAGCTCCCCTGTTTTTTGACGATGTTTTCCTTGATTTACGGTAAAAAGTATGGTATAATACCCCCGAAAAGACATTTACTCTAAGGAGGCTTTCTCTATGGCGATCAACCGCGATTGGTGGAAAAACCGCATTGCGTACCAAGTGTATCCCCGCTCCTTCTGCGACGGCAACGGCGACGGCACCGGTGACCTGAAGGGCATCACCTCCAAGCTGGATTATCTGAAGGAGCTTGGGGTTGGAGTGGTTTGGCTTTCCCCCGTGTACCGTTCTCCCATGGATGACGGCGGGTACGATATTTCCGATTACTGTGATATTGACCCTCTGTTCGGCAACATGGCGGACATGGACGAGCTGCTTGTGGAGGCGAAGAAGAGAGACATCCGGATCTTAATGGATCTGGTGATCAACCATTGCTCCGACGAGCATCCCTGGTTCCAAAAGGCCCTCCGTGAGCCGGACAGCGAGGAAGCGGGCTATTTCTGGTTCCGTGAGTCTGCAGGGGGACCTCCCAACAACTGGCGCTCCATGTTCGGCGGCTCTGCCTGGGAAAACGTGGGCGGAGACCGTTACTATATGCATTTGTTCTCCAAGAAGCAGCCGGATCTCAACTGGGAAAATCCCAAGCTTCGCCGGAAGCTGGTGGAGACCATCCGTTTCTGGCTGGATAAGGGCTTGGGCGGCTTCCGTATCGACGCCATCACCCACATCAAGAAGATGGAGGGTCTCCCCTCCGGCCCTGCGGACGGCCCCGACGGCATGGTGGGCTGCTTTGCTTACACCCGCTGTGTGGAAGGCATCGGCGACTTTTTGACCGAGCTGAGAGAGGCCACCTTCGATCAGTACGAATGTATGACCGTTGCCGAGGCGGCAGGGGTTCCCAACCGGCAGCTGGTGGATTACATCGGGCCCAAGGGCTACTTCTCCACCATGTTCGATTTCTCCTATTCCGAGCCGTACAGCTACGGCCACGGCTGGCACACCTGCAAGGGCCCGGGAGAATGGGATTTCCGCACCTGGAGAAACGCTTTGTACGCCTCTCAGCTGTTCACCCAGAAGATCGGCTACGGCGCCGTGTTCCTGGAAAACCACGACTATCCCCGTGCCTGCCAGAAGTTTGTGCCGGAGAAGGATCACTCCCCCGCCGCACAGAAAATGCTGGGCAACCTGTTCTTCTTCCTGCGGGGCATTCCCTTTATTTATCAGGGGCAAGAGCTGGGCATGACCAACCCCGGCTTTACCTCCATTGACGTCATCGACGATATCTCCACCAAGAACCACTACCGCGTGGCTTTGGCGGACGGCCTCACCCCCGAGGAGGCCATGCCTCTGGTGGCGCGGTACTCCCGTGACAACGCCCGTATTCCCTTCCCCTGGGACGACAGCGAAAACGGCGGCTTTGCCCCTGCAGGCGTGAAGCCCTGGCTTCCCGTTCACCCCGATTACAAAACGGTGAACGCCAAATCGGAGATGGCAAACCCCACCGGTGTCTACGCCTTCTACAAGGAAATGATCCGTTTGCGTACCGATTCGGAGTATGCTTCCACCATTCTGGAAGGCAAGTTTGCTCCCATTCTCAAGCAGTACGATAAGCTGATCGCCTACACCCGAGAGGGCGAAAAGAAGCTGGCGGTGATCTGCTCCTTGTCCGACAAGACCAGGAAGATCAAATTGCCCTTCGGTGTGAAGAATCTGGTGCTGTCTTCCTTGGATACCTGCAAGGTAGAAGGCAATATCCTCACCCTGAAGCCCTATCAATCCGTGACCTTGGAGACAGAAGCATGAGCTACGTCATTGACAAAGAATATTTTGGGAATTTCTTCTCCCACATCGTGAAGATCCCCAGCCCCACGGGGTATTACAAAAAGCTGAATCCCGCCTTGGAGCAGTACGCCGCAGAGCTGGGACTTGCGGTCACCTACGACAACAAGTCCACCGCCTACATCCGGATTCCCGGGGAGGACCCCACAAAGACCGTGCAGATCATCGCCCACGCAGACACCATCGGCTTTATGGTCCGTTCCATCGACGGGGACGGCACCCTGCGGGTGCGGAACGTTGGCGGGGTGAACTATCAATCCACGGAGGGGGAAACCGCCACGGTGATCACCCGTGACGGCAGACAGTATACGGGACTCATCGCCTGTCAATCCCATTCCGTCCACGTGTTTGACGACGCACGCTCCTCCCCCAGAGACGAGAACACCATGATCGTCCTGCTGGACGAGAAGGTTTCTTCCGCAAAAGAAGTGCGGGAGCTGGGCATTCGCAACGGCGATTTCGTAGCGGTGCATCCCCGTTGTACGATTACGGAAAGCGGATTTATCAAGTCCCGCTTCATCGACGACAAGGCCGCCGTGGCCTGCTGCTTCACCGCCTTGCAGTATCTGAAGGAGCAGGGCAAAAAGCCCAAGTACAACACCATCTTCTCCTTCCCTTACGGGGAAGAGATCGGGTTGGGCGGGAACTATATTCCTTCGGAGGTCTCGGAGGTCATCGCTTTGGATATCGGTCTCATCGGCCCGGGGCTGGAGGGGAACGAGTATTCCGTGAGCATCTGCCCCAAGGACGCCTCCGTGGTGTACGACTACGACCTCACCTCCCACCTCATCCACCTGGCGGAAAAGCACGGTTGTGACTACGCCGTGGATCTGTTCAAGCACTACGGCACCGATGCCGGGGTGGCGGTGAAATCCGGCAACAATATCCGCGCCGCCGTGTTCGGCATGGCCGTGCATTGCAGTCACGGCATGGAGCGCACCCACATGGACGGCATTGAAAACACCGTAAAGCTCCTGCTGGCATACCTGATCGAAGGATAAACCCATTACAAGCATAAAAACCGCCAGAAAAGGACAAGGAACGCATCTTGTCCTTTTTGCGTTTCGGTTGTTTTTCAATTATTTCGTAAAACCACCTATCCAAATCCGTTTTCCCGCACTATAAGGGTGTAATCATGATTGCACCCCAAAAGGAAGGAGGAGAAAAGCTTGGACGAAAACAAAATCTTACCGTACGTCGAACCGATCTTTCGCTTTTGCTGTAAGCGGTTGTCCAATCGGTACGATGCCGAGGATCTTGCAAGCGAGATTATATGCCACGTACTCGACGGCATGAAAAAGTACCGCATCGAATCCCTTGAACCTTGGGTTTGGCGGATCGCCCATAACCGATACGCTCGTTTTCTCGACGATCGGAACAAGCAGCAAGCCCTGTTGTCCTATGAGGACGAACTTTTTGAAAACGCCGATTACGCTTGGGGCGACGAGGACGACACCCGTGAGCAATACGAAACGGTCTTTCGGTATCTCCATACGTTATCTTCCGAGTACAGAAACCTCTTCGTGGACTACTATATAGACGATCTGTCTATCCGAGCGCTTGCGAAGAAGTATTCCCTCCCCGAAACCACCGTCAAATGGCGTTTGAACGTAGGACGCCAAAAAATCAGAGATCGGATAGGAGAAAACAAAATGGACAAAGTTTACCGAAGAATCAACTGGAACACCATGACCAGCAACGGTCATGCAAACACGCAACAATATTTGTCCTCGCAAATTGCACGGGCTATCTGCCTTGCGGCTTATGAAAAGCCGGCGACCGTGGAGGAGATCAGCATCAGCACGGGGATTCCCGCCATGTATATCGAGGACGAGCTTCCCCATCTTGAATACGGAGACGCGGTTTACAAGGTGGGCAACAAATACGTCGCCAACTTTATCATTTTCCGCTTGAAAGACAGAAAGAAGACCGAGGAGGTCTCCTCCGCGGTAGTCGATCTGATCGCAGACAAGATGGAGGTTCTGTTAAAAGGCGCGGCAAAGGAAGTCGAACAGATGGATTTCTACGGTCATTCGTTCGGCATGGAACGGCTGGGGTATATCGCAGTTCCCTACCTGCTGAGGAAAACGCTCCGCAACGTAAAAAGCAACCGCTTAAAGCTTGAAAGCGGCCCGTATCCCCCGCGAAAGGATGGCGGCTACGGCTGGTTCATCGTGGAGGAAACCGCAGACGAAACGGAAACTGTCGCAGAGTACAATTGCGGGTGCAACGTGGCGGAGGAGAAGGACAGTGGCGAAGATCAACCGCCCTCCCGAATTTATTACTATTGGATCAGCAAGTATTTCGACAGCAACGTATATCATAACAAAGGAACCCGTTGGATGTGCGAAAGCAGAATTCTCCGCAACAGCAAAAACGGGGAATTCTCCAAGGACGCCCTTTCCCGGGAGGATGCCGCTCATTTGATCGCTTCCAATCTACTGTCAAAGTCCGATAAAGGCTACGCTCTTGAGTTTCCGTGCTTCAAAGAAGAACAGTTTGCGGAATTCGCCTCCCTGTTCGACATGACCGACGAAGTAACCGAGGATCTGCTCGCCGAATGGATCAAAAACGTACGCAAGAGCTTTGAGGAGTTTGTGCCTAAGCATCTGAACGACCAGATCAATCAGTGGGTAAGCTGTTATTTACAGCAAATCACCGGTTACGTCATCGAAGAATTGATCCGCCGAGGCGTTTTGTGCAAGCCCGATCCCGAAAAGCCTTTGACAAGCGGCGTGTTCTGCGTCGAAGGAAAAGGGATAAACCCATAAGCATCCAAAAAACCGCCCGAAAAGGCGGTTTTTTCTCTTGTTTTCTGTATATAATATACCACAAAACGGCAAAAAAGTCAAGACTTGTAATTGAGAACTTTCCTGCTATAATGGTTTCCAGACGATGCACGAAAGGTTCTTCTATGTCAAACAAACTGCAAGCATTCCAAAAGAACGCCGCCTCCCTGACGCGAAGCAAGGACGCGGACAAGCTTCTGCTCTACAACGACGAATCCATCAAGCACGGGCTGGTGCTTACCAAGGAGCAAGCCGTCCGCCTGCTGGAGACCAAGGACGAGGAGCTTCGCTACAACGGCAGGCTGGAATTCGGGGAAGGCGTCATCGGCAAGCTCATCACAGCCTTCTGCGACTCCCCCTACATGAACAGGCAGAACTACAGCCAAAACTTAGAGCGGCTGGTGGAGATCTTCTACTACTACAAAAACGAGACCGACGGGCAACTTTCCGACGACGAATTGATCGACTACATGAAAACCTTTTTCAACGGCTCCTGCGAGGGCTCTTTGGAGCTGTTGGAATCCCGTGAGCTGGACAGCCTTGCCCGTGCCTTGCGGAGAAAGTGAGGAACCCCATGGAATTACAAAAAAGAAGTCTCATCACCCCGGAGATGTTAGACGGCAAAGCATTTGTGGAAAGCCTTTTAGAGGCGGGATTGGAGACGGGGTTACTTTCGGAAACGGAACACGCCAAGCTTCAGTACAGCCTTTTGGAGCTGTTGGCCTCCCGTTTGGAGGCACTGTACGGCAAGGAAACAAGCTCCGTCCCCGACGAAGTGGCAGGGGAGGTGTTTGAATCCCTGCTTTACACCTTGGGGGCGTTCCTGAAGACCGCCCCGGATGGGGACGCCGCTTTGGCAATGTTTCGAGAAACAGACCCCGCCTTCCTTTACCAAAAGGGCTTGCGAATGCTGCAGATCCTCACCCGTGACGTGCGGGTATTGGCGGGAGAGGTGTTCGCCACCCGTATCCCCTGCCAAAACGGCTTTTATAACACCGCCGTGGGAAAGGAACTGCCCGCCTTTCTCCGCACCTACCGCCCCCGCTCCCAAGCCCACGAATACGGGGAGTTTGTGTACTACGCCACCGCGTTGCCCTGCAGAGATCTGGCGGGGGTGGAATATATTCGCCGATATGCAAAATCTCTCCTGTGGGAAAACCGTTTTTGCGGTCTGTTCCCCAAGGAGGAGGTGGCTTCCCTGCTGGATTCCCCCGCAGGGCGGACGGAGAATATCTTTTCCATTGTGCTGGGGCAAGCCTGCGGCAGGGTGCTGGCAGGGCTTTCCCCGGGCGGTCTGTCCTTGACGGAGGAGGATGCAGAGACTATTTTGCTCTTACACAAGGATCAAACCGAGGGCGGGCTTTGTGCCTTTTTGCAGGCAGAACTGCGGTTGCCCGAGGGAAGTTACCTCGCCGCCTGCCTCCCCGCCGTGGCAAAGGAGCTTGCCTTTGCCATAAAACGGGGCAGCTTTCGGAACGTGTTGAAGATAGAGCAAGCGGGCGATTCGTGAATCGCCCCTACAAAACCGCGTCGAGGACAGATAAAACAAAGCCACACGCAACGAGAAAGGCGCAAAACGGATTTCCCACTGTATTTACCGCGGGAGAAATTGCCGTATTTTTCACCCACCTCGTTTCGGGTTCGTAGGGGACGACGCCCACGGCGGCCCGCGATCCAAGCACCGTCGCTGATCCTATGTCTCTTTGTTCGCACCGTCCTCGTCTCGTTGCTTCCCCACATCAACGCAAAAAAGGCTGAGCAGGCACGCAACCTACTCAGCCTTTTATGATGGCCGATTATTTCTTTCTCTTAATAAGGATCACGACCACAACGCCGATGATCACCACAGCCGCAACGGCGATGATCACGATGAGCATGGTGGAATCGCCGCCATCCTCTGCAGGTGCTTCGGAAGAGGTTGCAGGGGTGGAGGTTGCGGGAGCTTCTGCGGATTCTTCCTTGGATTCTTCAATCTCTTCGGAGGATTCCTCGGGCTCAGAGGACTCGTCCTCGGAAGATTCTTCGGGCTGGGAGGATTCCTCTTCGGATACCTCGGGTTCTTCGGGCACGTATGCCTCAAAGACCAGAGGCTCCTCGCCGTCGTCCAGCTCAAGAGTGCCCTCGCCCAGGGTCACGAACACAACTTGCTTCTCGCCGTCCTGATCCAGAACGATGTACTCAACATCCGCTTCGTAGGGATACTCCACGGTGGTCAGGGCAGTACCCTGAATGCCGTTGGCCTCAAAATCCTCTGCATCGAAGGTCATCATCTTCAGAGTGCCGGGGGTGGAGAAGTCTACCAGAGTGATCACGCCCTCCTCGACTTCCAGGGTCCACAGGCCTTCCAGCACCACGTCGGGAGCGGCCGCTTCCTCTTTGGTCATGGGAGGAACCTCGTCACCGCCTGCATACTGAGCAACACCCAGCTCGGTAAAGCCGCACCACTCGTAAACGTTGGTGTAGTAATCCCAATAAGGATCAGCCTCGTCCAGCTCCTTGAACTTGAAGGAAAGGCGGACGTACTGAGAGGTCACTTCCTCGCCCAGAGGTACTACGATCTCTTCGGAGACGGGGTCTTTTTCGCCGCTGTAAATGGGCTGATTGTCACGGAAGTAGAAGGAGCCGTCCTCGCCTACGGGAATCCACAGGCTGCCGTCCTCGGAGGTCTCTACCACCACCTTATGCTCACCGGGAGCACAAACGCAGTCGAAGGCCATGTAGAACAGGGAGAGGTACACGGAATCGAAGGTCACCTCTTCCTCGTAAGTCAAGGTGAAGGAGAAGGTGGGGATGGCTTCGGGATTCTGGTAAGCCATGGCCATGTCCACCTCGTAATCGGGCTTGATAAAGTCGTTGCACACCAGCACGATGCCCTTGTCGGTATGGGTGGTGGGAGAAGCAAGGTGCTCCCCATCGATCAAGCATTCCAGAGTACCGCCGCCGCGGGGGAATGCGGTGGCAGAGGTCTCGCCCGCGTAAGAGAAGGAGACCCCATCGGGAGTCAGCACGTCGTAATCGGTGAACAGACCCTCGTAGGTGAAGTCTGCCAATGCGGTAACAGAAAGGGTCGCCAGCATCATTGCGGCCAGCAACAAAGCAAACAGTTTCTTCATAAAAACCTACCTTTCAAAAAAGCAAAATGCAAAGGGAGAGGGTTTCCCCTCCCCCTTATCAGGTTACAAGATTACTTCTTTCTCTTGATGAGGATCACAACAACTGCTGCGATCACAACAACTGCCACAACAGCAACGATCACGATGATCATGGTGCTGTCGCCATCTTCTGCGGGAGCCTCGGAGGAAGCTGCGGGAGCAGAGGTGGAGGGAGCAGAGGTAGCGGGAGTGGAGGTCTCGGGCTCTTCGGAAGATTCATCCTCGGGCTCGGAGGAATCCTCGGGCTCGGAAACTTCGGGAGCCTTGGGAACGTAGGGAGCGAAGGTCTTGTCACCCAAGAGCAGGGTTTCGCCTTCGTAGGCAACGTTCAGGCGATCCTCGCCGATGGTGATGTAGGAATGACCTGCGGTGTATTCCAGATCCTCAGAGGATACTACGGTACCGTCAACGCCGTTCTCTTCAAAATCTGCAGACTCATAGGTAGAAACCTTCACAGTGCCGGCAGTAGAGAAGTCGTACACAGTAACGACGCCTTCTTCGTCGATGAACCAAACGCCGCTCATCTCAACGGGAGCGGGAGCTTCGTAGGGCTCGTAAGTAACAGCATCAAGGCCGGTGCCCAGAATCAGGTCGCCTTCCTCGTCGATCACTGCGGACATTCTGTCGATAGAACCGTCCTCATAGGTAATGGTAACCTTGTCACCCAGAACGGAGTAGGTAGCGGTGTACTCATCGGAGATCTCGGCATCGATGCCGTTTGCCAGATAAGCTTCGGTCTCGTAAACGGTAACGGAAACAGTCTTAACGCCTGCTTCGTTTACGAAGTTCATGATCTTGGTCTCAACGCCGTCGTCGCCGATCCAAGAGCCTTCCACCTTAGTGGGCTCCTTCTGAGCTTCTTCGGGGGTAACCATTACGGGCTCTTCGCCATCGGTCCAGAGAGCTACGCCGACTTCGGTAAAGCCGATCCACTCGTGGATGTTGGTGTAGTACTGCCAGTAGCCTTCCTCGGGAACGGGCATGAAGGTGAAGGTGTAACGCACGTAACGAGCGGAAACCTCTTCGCCCAGGTAAACTGCGCATTCAACGGTCTCTGCATCTTCGGGAGCGTTCTGATCGTAGTCGTCAACGTCAATGTTCATGTAGAACTCGCCGTCGGTACCAACGGGAACCCAAGCGTTGCCGTCTTCGGAAACTTCAACGATCACCTTCTTGTCAGCGGGGATAGCGATACAAGCTGCGATCTGGTGGTAAACCATAAAATATGCGGTGTCGAACTCCTTCTCGGAACCCAGATCCATAGAGAACGCGAAATCGGGAACCAGCTCGGGATCCTGCTCAGCAGCAACGGAACCGGTAACAGCGTTTGCGCCGATGTACTCGTTCTTGATCAGCACGATACCCTTGGTACCGAATGCGGTAGCACCGCGTACCACGTCGCCATCGATCAGAGCGTCCAGCGTGCAGCCGCCCTGAGGAGCGGTGGAAACGCCGTTGCCGTCAGCCTTCACAAAGGGAACGAACTCAATGCTCTCGGGCTGGATTACAGTGAACTGAGTACCATCCAGAGAAATGTCGAAATCTGCAGAAACTGCCAAAGCAACTGCAGAGAATGCCATCATCATGGCAAGCAAAATCGCTAATGTTTTCTTCATAAAACACAGCCTCCTGTTTTATTGTGCCTCATAAGGGCACTTTTGGTTACCCACATTATACACGATTTGCCTGCGGGTTTCAAGTGTCAGTTTTGTACAAAGTCCGCTAACAATTTTGTGCATTATGTAAAATTTTGTTTACACCTTGCATTCCGCAAAAAATCGGGTATAATCGTTATTGTAAGAAACGGTTACATTATTGTAAGGAGTCCTCCGTGAAGAAACTGCAGGAAGCGCTTTTGAACAGTCCCTATACCGTCGCCTGTGCCGAGTCCTGCACGGGAGGCTTGGTCGCCAAGCTGTTGACCGATCTGCCCGGATCCAGCCGCATCTTCCGCGGGGGCTTGGTGACTTATTGCAACGAAATGAAGGAAGCCCTTCTTGGTGTGAAGAAGGAAACGCTGGAGACTTACTTTGCCGTCTCCGCCCAAACCGCCGAGGAAATGGCGCTGGGTGCGTTGAAAAAAACGGGGGCTGAGGTCGCCGTGGCCACCACGGGTGTGGCAGGCCCTTCCGGGGACGATTCCGGCAAGCCCATCGGCACGGTGTATATCGCCGTTGCCAAAAGAACCTCCGCGGGAACGATAGCAACCGCCGCGGAATATCACTTCCCCGGGGACAGAAACGCCGTGCGGGAACAGGCCGCAAAGGAAGCCTTGACCCTTTTGGCAAAGGAATGCGGCTGTATTTAAAGAAAAAAGCGGGAATTTTTCTATCTTTTTTGCAAAAAAGGCTTGACATTCCCGAAACTTCGTGATACAATAACTCCTGCTGTCGGGAATACCCGGCGGTGACATTGCGGAATTGTGTAACGGCAGCACGGCAGACTCTGACTCTGTTTGTGAGGGTTCAAATCCTTCTTCCGCAGCCAGAAAAGCTCCAACTTGCATGCAAGTTGGAGCTTTTCAGTTATATTCGCCTGCGGCGAGTTCTATGCACTTCGTGCGTGATATTGCCTTCGGCAGTGGTATGCGCTTCGCGCGTTGGAAGTTACAAGGCGAATATAATATCACTGCGGAACGAAGTGGAGCAATATCACTTTTGCGCAAGCAAAAATATCACGCTGACGAAGTCAGCATATCACTAAAGCTCTTTACAACTCATAACTTTTTTGATATACTATATTCGAGGTGATGACAATGGCAGAAAGTATTTTGAGAGATAAATCCAAAGAGTTTGCGAAGCAGATCGTTTTTCTTTGCCGAGATATAAAGGCAACTATGAAAGAGTCAGTTTTAACAAATCAGCTCTTGCGTTCGGGAACATCTATCGGCGCAAATATTCATGAGGCACAATATGCGCAAGGAACAAAGGATTTCATATCCAAATTGGAGATCGCACAAAAAGAGTGCTACGAAACGGAGTATTGGCTGGAATTGCTTTTTGAAACGGGTTATATTCCCGAAAATGTTTATAAGCCTCTGCAAAATCAATGCGGACAAATTCGCAGAATGTTGATTTCCTCCCTCAACACAACAAAGGCAAATCAAGCCGGCAAATAGCCCTCAAAAATTTCCCCGCATTCCGTATCTCCATGGAATGCGGGTTCTTTTTTGCAAAGATCCGCCAAATAAGGGAGAAAAAATGAACGCAAAAGCGACAAATACCTTGACAATTCGACAGTCAAATGGTAAAATGCCTTATAATTACACATTTTTCGGTGTAACCATCCACATTACAAAAAAGAGACGTATTTTATGGATAAATTCTGGCTGACGGTGATCGGCTATATTGTTTTCACCCTCTACACCTGCGGGATCATGTTTCTCGGGGTACTGATCGAAAAAAAGACCCATATTGACGAGACCGTTTGCAGAAAGCTGACCCACATCGTCTCCGCATTCGTGTGGGTGATCTGTTATATCTTCTTCGGCTGTTCCATCCACTGGGTGATCTTGAACTTTGCAGGCGCCGCCGCTTTGGGGCTGGTGACGCTGAACAAGAGGTTCACCGCCTTCGGTCGAGAGGATGCGGACAACAGCCCCGGGATGTTCTACTTCGGGCTTTCCACCGCCGTCGTGGCCTTGGTGTGCTATCTGGTGGGGGAAGAACTGTATCTTTACACGGGTATTACCTATTACTGCCTGGCATTGGGGGACGGCTTTGCACCCCTGACCGCCAAGCTGTTTGGCAAGCACAACAAGGAGATCCGCCCCTGCAAGACCATCGTGGGCACGGCCACCGTGTTGATCGTGTCCTTCCTGTCCACTTGGGTGTTCTCTCTGATCTTTGACATGGGCTTGGACATTGTGTTCATCCTGTCCGTAGCGGCTCTCACCACCGTAACGGAGTTCTACGGCTTTAAGGGCACGGACAACATCTTTATTGAGTTTTTCGTTTTCGGGTATTTGGTTCTCAACCATTTCGGAATGGTGACCTTGCCCTTGGAGATCGTTCTGATCCTCTCCCCCATCCTTGCCATGCTGGCGGTGGGGTCGGGCGCCATGGCCGCCGATGCGGGGATCGCCGCCTTCTTCCTTTTTGCCTTCGTGGGCTTCTTTGGGGAAGGCTTCGTGCCCATTCTGTTCATCGGGCTTTTGTTCTTACTCAGCACTGCCGTTTCCACCATCGGCAAGAAGGTGGAAAGAAAGCGGGGCAACTCCGGGGAGGGACACAAAGCAAGAAGAGCCAAGCAGATCATCGCCGTGGGGCTGTTTGCCATCATCGCCTTGGTGCTTCACAGCTTGACCGACAAAAACGTGTTCTACTACATCTTCTTTTTGGCGTTGACGGAGCAGATCGCAGACTCCATGGCCTCCGACATCGGCAGGCTGACCAAGAAGAGGAACTTGAACATCATCACCTTCCGTCCCATGGAAAAGGGCCTTTCCGGAGGCGTTTCCGTGCTGGGCACCTGCTCTGCGCTGGTGAGCAGCTTTGCTCTCATGAGCATTCCCTTCCTCCTTGGCGCGGTTTCCGTGAAGGCATTCCTGCTCATCGCCGTCATCGCCTTTGTGGGCACTCTGGTGGATTCCGTGGCGGGCGCATTGTTCCAATCTCTGTACCAATGCGGCAATTGCGGCAGCAAGGTGGAAAGCACCGTCCATTGCGGTGTTCCCGCAAAGCTGATCAAGGGCTTCGGGATGATCGACAACGTGGCGGTGAACTACATCGCAGGGTTCGTGACCTGCGCAATGGGCGCGGTTCTGATCCTGATCTAAAAACTTCGGAGGTTTCCCTATGACCCAATCCATTTCCTGCCCCAAGCACGTCGGGATCATCATGGATGGAAACGGCAGATGGGCCGAGGAACGCTCCCTTCCCCGCAAGGAAGGACACACGCGGGGCATTGTCAACATGATCTCCCTTGCCTCCCACGCCTTTGCCATGGGGGCGAAGACCTTCGTTTGCTACAGCCTGTCCACCGAAAATCTGAAAAGAGAGAAGGACGAGCTGGATCATATTCTCAGCTTGGTGCTGAAGTATTTTGACGAATTTGTGGCAACCTGCCGTAAATACAGGATCGCCGCAAGGTTTGCGGGAAGTCTGGAGCTGTTGCCCCCCGAGATCCAAGCCTCCCTTGCCCGTACCGAAGAGTTGCTTTCCGAGTTTGCGCAGGAAGGGCGCACCATTTACATCGCCATCGCATACGGCAGCCGTGCCGAGATCATCAGCGCAGTGAACAAGGCTGTGGCCGCAGGCACTCCCGTAACGGAGGAAAGCTTTTTGTCCTCCCTCTCCCTCCCGTTGGATCTGGATCTGGTGATCCGCACCGGCGGGGAAAGGCGGCTTTCCAACTTTTTCCTGTACCAGGCTTCCTATGCGGAATTGTACTTTTCGGACAAATACTTCCCGGATTTTTCTCCCGAGGATCTGCAAGAGGCCTTTTCCTGGTTCTCCGCCCGCAAGAGAAGATACGGTCTGCTGTGAAAAATCGCAAGCTTTTATCATAGGCAGTAACAAGGAGGTGCTTCCGTGGGTTGCTTATTCAGGCTGATCCTGTTTCCCTTCAAATTGATCTTCGATGCCATTTTAGAAGGTTGGTTTGCCTTGATGCAATGGATCGTTCCCGAAGAACGTCTGGGATTTTTCTCCCGTTGGGGGTTGAAGATCCTTGTGGGAGTTTTCTCCATCGCCTTGCTTTTGGTATTCCTGTTCGGTGTTCTGGTCGCCGCATTTACCGAGGCAACCGTGACGGACCTTTGGCCGTATATTTTTATCCCTTTGGGGATCAGCGTACTGCAGATCGTTTTTGGAATTGCGGTTCGAATCAAATCTCGCAAGAAGTAAAGCCAAGCACTAAAAATGACGCTAAAAAGCCGAGGCAACCCTCGGCTTTCTTTTTATTCAAATCTCCGCCACCACGCGGCAGGGCAGCCCCGTAATGCCTAAAAAGGCCATGGGGTAGGTATGGACGGTAAAGCCTTCCTCCGGCAATTGATGGAGGTTCACCAGGTTTTCCACCACGAACACGCCCCTGTCGGCGCAGACCTGATCTGCGGGGATGTGCTCTTTCCCTCTGCGGATGCCGCCGAAATCCAGCCCGATCACAGAGACCTGCTTTTCTAAAAGGGTTTGGATCAGCTCATAGGACAGCATAGGTCCTTTGGAGAAATATCCGGTTGCCCCATAGGCAACCTTCTCCCCGTAGCCGGAATAAAAGGCAACGAACGTCCCCGGCTCCACCTTGGAAAGCTCCACGTCCCCCACGCCGATCTCCTCCCCTTCCACCCGGGAGACGTCAAAGAGGATTCCCCGTCTTTCGGTGTATTCCAAGGGAAATTCCTTGTCCATCACGTCGAAATGGGTGCCCAAATGCCCCTCCAGGGCGGGGTCGTTCAGTTCCTTTGCTTCCTTCAGCATGGCGGGAGTGACGGGCAGGGTAAGATCCAACAGCATACAAGTTGCCTCCAAAGGTTGTTTTTCACAGTATACCACGCCCCGAGGGAAATGTAAAAAAAAAAGATATTTGACAGGCGGAACTTTTTGTGATATACTTCTTTTGAACACAGGGAAAGGACGGAATATCCGCCATGAAAAACTTTGCAGGACAAAAACTCACCGCCAACTTCCTTCGAGGGAAGGAGGGCTTTGGAGGCATTCTGTCTTTTTTTGACGACCGCATGGAGTTCGAGGCCTTTTTTGGCGATCAACTCCCCGATAAGCAGGTGATCTACTACCGTGACATCGCTTCCGTCAAGACCTCTCTCACCTGCGGCATCATCCCCAACGGACTCACCGTGGAGGACGATGAGGGCAACGTATACCCCTACGCCGTATGGCACCGCAAGAAGATCGCAGCATTCTTACGTGGAAAAGCGGGGCTGTGACAAGCTGCGCCGATAGCAATCCGCCCTGCGTGCTTTAATTGAATCTGCCAAAGGGCCGAGATCTCTCGGCCTTTTGTTTTTGACTGCGGGGGATACGCAAGCCTGTGGAAACGGCTTTACCGTCTTTGACATCGGCGAGGTGAAGTGATGACCAAGTCGGCGTTCAGCCTTCGGTTTATGCGTAGTATCGTTACGCCGACATCAAAAACAGCTAAAGCTGTTTTTGGAACTGCGGTGGCTACGTGTCATCTCTGAGCATACCAACCCTGCGGGTTGGCCGCGCGGACGGTGACTATTGCGGCTACGCATTACAGTCATCTCCGCACGCGTCGAAGTTTTGCGGAAGTAGTCGTCGCAACGCGACGAGGGATGGAGCAAAACCGCCGCAGGCGGGATCTCATAAGAGTCTGATGTACCTTGCTGAATCTGAAGAACTGTTTCATCACAAAGGCTGTAAGTTTACCCATGTAGGGGTAGATCAGACTCGTAGGAGATCCCTGCTAATCCCCTTACGGGGGTGCTATTCACCCCTTGGTTTCCGCTGTTCGGCTATACCTCACTACGAAAACTTCGACGGTTTGCTTGCAAACCCGAGCTCAAGGATGACGGGTAGCCGCGACGTTTCCTCCCCACGTAGTCACAGATAAGCTATTGAATTTTCTCTTTGAATGTGTTACAATAGAACCGAAAGAACATATCCCCACGGAGGAACCCTATGAAACCCGTTTTTTGCACCGACGTTACCGATAACAAGCACAGCGCAGCCATCCACGGCGAGGAATTTATCTTCGCCTCCCTCTCCGACGATACCCGCCGAGAGATCAATATTACCATGGAAGAGGCCGCCAAGCCCTTGAAGCAGGCAGAGCTTCCCCTTCCGCTGAGACTTCTGCGTTACGCAGGGCTTTGTCTTGCCATGGTCATGGGCATCACCATGTTTGACGGAGGCTTTCAGCCCATGCGGCTGTTACTTTGCCTTGCGGGGATCGCCGTTTATATCGGGCTGGCGATTTACACCGGAAAGCGCAAGGAAGCACTGGTGAAGAAGCTGGGGGCAGAGCCTATGATGGACGCCATGGAGAAGGTGACCCATAGAGTGATGGAGGAGCTGGAGATCCCCGCCGATGCCATCACCGCAGACGTGATCTGCTTCCGTTACAAGGAAAAGGAAGGCAAGCGGGAGGTCGTTCTGGCCGCAGGGGGCGTCAAATACGTAAACGTAGAGGTGTACTGCTACAAAAACGATACCCATCTGTTCCTTGCGGACATGGAGCGGGTGTACGCCATCCCTCTGCAGGGGTTGCGCACCATCACCGCCGTTCACGAACCCATCACCCTGGCACGCTGGAACAAGCCCTATGATCCCCGCCAATACGGCTTGGAGCAGACCGCCAGAGGAACCGTCCCCACCGACGTGCATTATGTTTTGGAGTTCACTGCCGACGGCGAGGACTACGGCATTTACTTCCCCGTTTACGAGCTGGAGGCTATCAAGCAGCTCACGGGGCTGGACCTGTAATTTCGGAGGACTTGTTATGGAATCCTATCTGAATCGACTTCCCGACCCCACCGTGGTAAAGGCGGGGCGGCTGGACCCTTTTTCCGACCATCATTCCGATGCCCGGAAGCTTTGTCTGGACGGGGTGTGGAAATTTTCCTACGCCGAAAGATTGGAGGATCGTCCCGCAGACTTCTACCGTGAGGACTATTCCACCGAGGAGTGGGAAGAGATCAACGTCCCCGGGCATATCCAATTGCAGGGCTACGGCAAGCCCCAATACATCAACATCCCCTACCCCTGGGAGGGTATAGAGCAGCTTTTGCCCCCGGAGATCCCCAAGGAGTTCAATCCCGTGGGCTCTTACGTCACCTATTTCGATCTGCCCGCAGACTTTATGGGCAAGACCCTGCGGCTTACCTTCCACGGGGTGGAGACCGCCTTCCATCTTTGGGTGAACGGGGCGCTTGTAGGCTACGCCGAGGACAGCTTTACCCCCTCCTCCTTTGACGTCACCCCCTATTTGCGGGAGAAGAACAACAAGCTTGCCGTGGAGGTCTACCGCTACACCACCGCAAGCTGGCTGGAGGATCAGGATTTCTGGCGGTTCTCCGGTATTTTCCGCAGTGTGGAGCTGACCGCTCTGCCCATGACCTTTTTGCGGGACGTGAAGGTGGTTGCGGATTACGATTACGAAGGGGGAAAAGGCATCCTCACCGTGTCCCCGGATTGGTGCGGCGAGCCCGAAGACGTTACCTATACCCTCTCTTGCAAGGAAGGGAACGTTCTGTACCAAAGCCAAACGCCCCCGAACGGCGAGGCTTTGGAAGGCATCTCCCCCTGGAGCGCGGAATCCCCCACTCTGTACACCCTTACGGTGAAAACGAAGGAGGAGACCTGTAACATCAAGGTGGGCTTCCGCCGCTTTGAACTGAAAAACGGGCTCATGTGCCTCAACGGCAAGCGAATCGTTTTCAAGGGTGTGAACCGCCACGAATTCTGCGTAGAGGGCGGCAGATGCGTTCCCGAAAAGGAGATGCTTTGGGACATTCTCTTTATGAAGCGGCACAACATCAACGCCGTGCGCACCAGCCACTACCCCAACAGCACCCGCTGGTACGAGCTGTGCGACGAATACGGCATTTACCTCATTGACGAGACCAACTTGGAGACCCACGGCTCCTGGAGTGACCCGGGGGGGAACAACCACATCGTCCCCGATTCCCACCCCTATTGGAGAAACGCCGTGCTGGACAGGGCAAACTCCATGTATCAGCGGGATAAAAATCACCCCTCCGTGCTGATCTGGTCCTGCGGTAACGAATCCCATTGCGGGGACAACATCGCTGCCATGGCGGAGTTCTTCCACAAAGTGGATCCCACCCGTCCCGTCCATTACGAGGGGGTGTTCGTCAGCCGTGCTTACGATTACATCACCGACATGGAAAGCCGTATGTACGCCAAGCCCCACGAGGTGCGGGCGTATTTGGAGAAAAACACCGGCAAGCCCTATATCAGCTGTGAATATATGCACTCCATGGGCAACTCCCTGGGAGGCATGAAGCTTTACACCGACTTGGAAGAGGAATTCCCCGCCTATCAGGGCGGCTTTATCTGGGATTATCTGGATCAGGCTCTGTACAACGAACGGGGCGAGCTTGCCTACGGAGGCGATTTTGACGACCGAGGAAGCGATTACGGCTTCTGCACCAACGGCATCGTCTACGCAGACCGCACCCCCTCCCCCAAGGTGCAGGAGGTGAAGGCCCTGTATTCCAACGTGAAGATGACCCTGTGGGACGGCGTTCTCACCGTGAAGAACCGCAACCTGTTCACCGATACCTCTTATCTCACCTTCGAGGTCTCCTTGGAAAAGGAAGGAAAGCTCCTTGCCACCCAAAGCTACGGCCTCACCGTCCTCCCCGGGGAAGACGGCAGTCTGCAGACCGACCTGCCCCTGCCCAAAGAAGGGGGAGAATACGTTCTTACTGCCAAGGCACTTTTGAAGGAAAGCACCCTCTGGGCGGAAAAAGGCTTTGAGATCGCCTTCTGCCAGGAGATCTTCGCCGTGGCAGAAGAAAAAACACCCGTGACCCTCCCCCGCCCCAAGCTGATCTACGGCAACGCCATCTGCGGCGTGCAGGGGGAAGGCTTCTCCATGCAGTTCGATAAGCGGGAGGGAGGGCTTTCCTCTTTGGTGTACGACGGGAAGGAGTATATCACCCGTGCGCCCCGTGTCAGCTTCTGGCGTGCCCCCACGGACAATGACAACGGTGCGGCAACCCCCATCAACTGCGCCCTCTGGAGCACCGCAAGCCGTTATCCCCGCCATCTGCCCCATCTCTTTACGGTGGAGGAGGGAGAAGATCTCTTCCGCTTCGGCTTTACCTTCGAGACGGAAAAGTTCAACTATACCGTAAAGTACACCGTGTATTTTGACGGCAGCATAAAGGTGACGGCGGAGTATCCCGGGGTGTCCGATCTGCCGGATCTCCCTGTGTTCGCTATGGATTTCAAGCTGAAGGAGGATATGGGCGACTTCACCTACTACGGCATGGGTCCCGGGGAAAATTACAGCGACCGCTGTGAAGGGGCGCGGCTGGGGGTATTTACCTCCAACGCCAAGGCAAACCTTTCCGGCTACATGAACCCCCAGGAATGCGGCAACCGCACGGGGGTGAGATGGCTGGCGTTGGGAAGTAAGCTCCGCTTTGAAAAGACGGATTCCCCCTTGGAAGTCAGCGTTCTGCCCTACAACGCCTACGAATTGGAAAACGCCCGCCACATCCACGAGCTGCCCGATTCCCGCTACACTTGGGTGCGGGTAGCCGCCAAGCAGATGGGCGTGGGCGGAGACGACTCCTGGGGCGCACCCGTCCACAAGGAGTACCGTATTCCCGCATCGGAACCCTTGAAGCTGGAATTTGTGATCAAAGCCGTATAAAAGCAAAACAGACGCAGGCAAAACCTGCGTCTGTTATCGTTTGGGGAATTTAGTTTTTCTTTTTCCAAGCCAGCGCGATCACTACGGCAACCACCACGACCACCAAAGCGGCCACAGCGGCGATCCAGCCCACGGAGGAAGCCTCATCCACAGGTGCTTCCGAGGTCTGAGGTACGGAAACCACAGATTCAACCGCGGATTCCGCTACGGATTCCTCCAAGGATTCCTCCTCGGATTCCTCTACGGGATAACGGGTGGAAAGCTTGTAGGTCAAAAGCTCTTGGAGCATACCGGGGTGGGCAAAGGCGTCGTTCCAAATGCCGTGGCCCTTACCGGGATATTCCACGTACTGCACCAGCTCGCCGCCTGCGTCACGAATGGCCTGAACGGTGTCCCGAGAGCCGGAAACGGGAACGGCGTCGTCCACATCCCCGTGGAATACAAAGAGGGGAGTGTCCTTCAAGGCCTCTGCCTGAGAGGGGTCCCCGCCGCCGCAAACCAGAACGCCTGCGGCAAAGTAATCGTTGTGGCGCATCATCAGATCCCATGCACCGAAGCCGCCCATGGAAAGACCGGAGGCGTAGATACGGTCGGCATCCACGTTGAATTCCTCCTGCAAAGCGTCCAACAGCTCGATAACAGCCTTCAGCTCGTTGGATTCGGGCACCTTATCAATAGAGTAAGCGCCGTTTGCCCAGGGGGTATCCACCCATTGATTGTTCACAGGGCACTGGGGCGCCACGATGATGCACTCCGGCAGAGTGTCCGCCAGATACTGCACGCAGTGGAAGAGCTGAAGCTCGTTGTCGTTGCCTCTCTCCCCTGCGCCGTGGAGGAACACGATCATGGGGTAGGACTTGGTTTCGTCGTAAGTCTCGGGCAAGACCAAACGGTAGGGCAAAACCGTATTCTTGTTTTCAAACACACGCTTTTCCGTGGCCTTTACGTCCACCCCTGCGGAAACGGAAAGCACGCAGAGGGAAAGCATCACGGCCGCCAAAAGCAGGGCAAATACTTTTTTCATAAACAAAAACTCCTTTTTTGGGTCTCTTTTTCTCAGTGTATCACATTTTTCCGCCTTTTGCAAGACGGTTTTGCGGGAGACGAAAAAAAGTTCAAAAAAATCGAAAAAACCCTTGACAACAAGGATCTTTTATGCTATACTTGCTCTTGCCGCTGATGAAGCGAAACTTGCTGGTGTGGCTCAATGGCAGAGCAGCTGATTTGTAATCAGCAGGTTGGGGGTTCGACTCCCTTCACCAGCTCCAGAATATGGGAGAATTCCCGAGTGGCCAAAGGGGACAGACTGTAAATCTGCTGGCATCGCCTTCGGTGGTTCGAATCCACCTTCTCCCACCAAAAATCCTCGTTCTTGGAACGAGGATTTTTTATTCAAACCGAAGGTTTGGCATATCATCACCGCGCGAAGTGCGGTGCATATCATCAAGGTCGGCAAGCCGACCTTGTATCTCATCACGCCCTCGGCGTGCATTCTCCTTCGGCTTGATAATATACAATGCTTCGCATTGATGATATACCGCAACAAGTTGCGGATGATATACAACGCTTCGCGTTGATAAGAAGAATCTCCCCCGAAACAAGGATGACCAAAATCATGGCTCAAAACTATCTGTTAACCTATTCCGAACAGCTTGCCACCGATATCGAAATGCTGTGCCGCAACACAAAAATGCCTGCTAACACCGCATTTCAGATCCGCAAAAGTTCAAGCAGCGTTTACGCAAACATTTCAGAAGCAAATTACGGACAAAGCAATGCGGATATGCTTTCCAAATTTGGAATTGCTCTGAAGGAATGTCGGGAAACGGAAGGATGGTTGCAGTTGCTGTTCAACACCTCCGTTCTTGACGAGACAACCTTCAAGAGGCACAGAAACCTTTGCGGACGTATCAGACGAATGCTGATTTCAAGCTGCAAAACGTTAAAAGAGAAGATTTGATTTTATAAACACCAAGCCCGCCTGCACAAGTCCGTTAAAAACGGACAATTGAAAAAAACATCCTCCTATGGTAGAATAAAAACATCTACCATAGGAGAAATTTTTATGCCCAGAGAATACCGTCACATAGAACAATATGCAGAAGAGATACTGCGGTTAAAAGCAGAAGGAAAAACGAGAGCAGAAATAGGAGCAAAGCTGGGCTTCAGCAAAGAGCAAA
>JAZPZV010000049.1:0-1796 GCA_045544855.1 Eubacteriales bacterium
TGCCGACAGATCCGCCGTGTGCGTTTCTGTCAAGCGTGAACAGAAGAAAGAACAGCCTCCCAAGCTGTACGACCTCACAACCTTACAGAGAGAGGCCAACCGCATTTTCGGGTACACGGCAAAACAGACCCTTGATTATGCGCAAAGCCTTTATGAAAAGAAACTGTTGACCTATCCCCGTACCGACAGTCGCTATCTCACCTCCGACATGGCGGAAACCGCCTCCTGTGTGATCCACCTTGCGGCGAAGGTGCCGCCCTTTGATAAGTGCAGCAGCTTCTATCCCCTGGTGGAGCTTATGGTATCCGACAAGGACGTGACCGACCACCACGCTATCATTCCCACGATGGAGACCAAAAAAGCGGATATCTCCGCTTTGCCTGTGGGCGAGCGCAATTTGTTCCTTCTCGTCTGCTGTCGTCTGCTTTGTGCGTCGGCGGAGCCTTTCTATTATGAGACCGTAACGGCGACCTTTGAATGTGAGGGCCATACCTTCACCGCAAAAGGCAAGCATATCCTCTCCGAAGGATGGCGCGAGATCGAGCGTATCTTCCGTTCTTCCCTGAAGGATAAGCCGGAGGACGAGGACGGCGGCGCCGAGCTGCCCGAGCTTACGGAGGGTGAGACCTACGATAACGTATCCGCAGAGATCACCGAGCATTACACCCAGCCCCCGAAACCCTTTACCGAAGATACCTTACTTTCCGCTATGGAGAACGCGGGCAAGGCAGATATGCCGGACGAGGCCGAGCGTAAAGGTCTGGGAACCCCTGCGACCAGGGCGGCCATTATCGAAAAGCTGGTATCAGCCGGATTTGTGGAGCGCAAGGGTAAAAATCTCATTCCCACAAAAGCGGGGATGAACCTTGTAACCGTTCTCCCCGAGCCGCTGACCTCTCCTATGCTCACGGCAGAATGGGAGCAGCATCTAACCTCTATTGCAAGAGGTGAAGCCGATCCGGGCGAGTTCCTTAACGGTATCTGCGCTATGGTGAAGGATACCGTATCCACCTATTCCCATATCTCCGAGGAAGGACAAAAGCTGTTCGCTCCCGATAAAGAGGTGATCGGCACCTGTCCCCGCTGCGGCAAGCCGGTATATGAGGGCAAAAGCAATTTTGCCTGTTCCGACCGTTCCTGTTCCTTCGTCCTTTGGAAAAATGACCGCTTCTGGGCCTCCCGCAAGAAGGATCTCACAAAGAAGATGGCGGCGGATCTTCTCAAAAAGGGCAAGACGGCCGTAAAAGGTATGTGGTCCGAAAAGAAGGGCGACACCTACGACGCGACTGTAGTTATGGAAGATACGGGAGAAAAGTTTGTGAAATTCAAGCTGGAGTTCCCAAAAAGAAAGGATGGTGCTAATGGCAGAAAATAAAGACCTTCAAAGTTTACCCGAAGTCAGGGTGGCAGTCGCCGCCCTTTCTCCTGAAGATAAGGAATTGCTTGCGGCGGTGCAGGCATCACCCTTCAAGCTGACAACACCGGAGCAGTTCAAAGAATTTGCGGCAAATACAGACTATTTCGTATTTGAGCCAAACGTCCGCGATCTGAACGACCTGGGCTTGCGCTTTATCGCCCAGCACACGGATATCCTTCTCACGCCCGAGCTTTTAAGTTCCATTGATCCCGTCCCCTTTGGGCAGTATGCCGCCAAAGAGGAACAGGGATATTTTACGGCACACGGGTATATCTCTCTTTCCGGCGACGAATGGCAGCATGAAAAGTCTGCGGAACACTCTGCCAGGGATACCGAGAAAAAGTCCTCCATCCGTGAACGGTTGGAACAGGGCAAAAAG
>JAZPZV010000050.1:0-35990 GCA_045544855.1 Eubacteriales bacterium
ACATGGCTACGATCCGACTTTGAACATCACAGGCGGCTACCACTATCACACCGTCCGCGCGGACTCCGCGGAGATTTTGGAGAAGATCGAAGATGCGCTAAACGAACAGGGCTACATCGCCCCCGAAATCTGAAACAAAAAAATAAATGCAGCAGCATGTTTTACCAAGGTAAAATATGCTGTTTTAACTTGCGGGAAATGAAGGTTCTATGCTATAATTGATTTGGAAAAAAGAATACTTTCACCTGCAAAACTGACGGAAAAATCGCGGATCACCGCGGGGGATTGCAGACGAAACTGATTCTTTTGAATCACAAAAAAGCCGACCGTCTGGGCAAATTGATTTTATAAAATCAGTTTGTCCTTTTCTTTTTTCAGTAAATTCAAAGTAAAACAGGAGGCAGTATGAAACACATTCACTGGACAGATTTCAAGCCCGGCGTATGGCAGGATGAAATCAACGTACGCGACTTTATCCAAACGAACTACACCGCATATGACGGTGATGCAAGCTTCCTTGCAGGTCCCACCGAGCGCACCAGCAAACTGATGCAGCGCATCCAGGGGCTTTTCGCCATCGAGCGCCAGTTTGGCGGCGTTCTGGATATCGATACCGCAACGGTTTCTTCCCTGACCGCATATTCTCCCGGATATATCGACAAAGAAAACGAGATCATCGTCGGCATGCAGACCAACCGTCCCTTAAAGCGCGGTCTCAACCCCTTCGGCGGCATGCGCATGGTCCGTCAGGCCTGCGAAGCCTACGGCTATAAGCTTTCCCGTAAAGTCCAGGAGGAATTCCGTTTCCGCACCACCCACAACGAGGGCGTTTACCGCGCCTATACCCAGGAGATGCGTCTGGCAAGAAGAAGCCACCTCATCACCGGGCTTCCCGACGCCTACGGCAGAGGCCGCATCATCGGGGACTACCGCCGTGTGGCCCTGTACGGCGTGGACAAGCTGATCGAAGAAAAGCAGAAGGACAAGCGGAATCTGGCGCTGGAAAACCTGGATGCCGAGCAGATCCGCCGCACCGAGGAGCTTTACCAGCAGATCGCTTTCTTGGGCTATCTGAAAGAGATGGCTCAGATGTACGGCTACGACATCAGTCGGCCCGCAGGAAACGCCAAGGAGGCCATTCAGTGGACCTACTTCGCTTACCTGGCCGCTATCAAGGAGCAGAACGGCGCCGCCATGTCCTTGGGCAGAGTCAGCACCTTCTTTGACATTTACATCAACCGCGATCTGGAAGCGGGGATCCTCACCGAGGAGGCGGCACAGGAGCTGGTGGACGATTTCGTCATGAAGCTCCGTATGGCTCGCCATCTCCGCACCCCCGAGTATAACGAGCTGTTCGGCGGCGATCCCATGTGGATCACCGAGGCGGTGGGCGGCATGGGCGAGGACGGCAGAACTCTGGTCACCAAGAGTAGCTTCCGTATCCTGAACACCCTGTACACCCTTGGCCCTGCACCCGAACCCAACCTGACGGTGCTTTGGTCCACCGCATTGCCGGAGAGCTTCAAGCAGTTCTGCGCCAAGGTCTCCTGCGATACGGATTCCATCCAGTATGAAAACGACGATTTGATGCGCCCCCTTTACGGAGACGATTACGCCATTGCCTGCTGTGTTTCCGCCATGCGGGTGGGCAAGCAGATGCAGTTCTTCGGAGCAAGGTGCAATCTGGCAAAGCTGTTGCTGTTGGCCATCAACGGCGGCTACGACACCACCAGCGATATCCATCTGGGCCCGCAAATGCCCGTGATGGAAGGGGACGTTCTGAATTTCGATGAGGTCATGGAGCGTTTTGACACCTACAACCAGTGGCTGTCCCACCTGTACGTGAACACCATGAACGTCATCCACTATATGCACGACAAATACGCCTACGAGAAGATCCAGATGGCCTTGCACGACACCACCGTGGAGCGTTTGATGGCCTTCGGCATCGCAGGGCTTTCCGTGGTGACCGACTCTCTCAGCGCCTTGAAGTACGCCAAGGTACACCCCATCAAGGACGAAAAGGGATACATCGTGGACTTTAAGGTGGAGGGTGACTTCCCCAAATACGGAAACGACGACGACCGCGTGGATCTGCTGGCAAAGGACCTCACCCACCGCGTCATCACCGAGCTGCGAAAGACCCCCGCATACCGCGGTGCCATCCATACCCTTTCCGTGCTGACCATCACCTCCAACGTGATGTACGGCAAACACACAGGCTCCACTCCCGACGGAAGAAAGGCGGGCGAGCCCTTCGCCCCCGGTGCAAATCCCATGCACAACCGCGAGGAAAACGGTGCGTTGGCTTCCTTGAACTCCGTGGCCAAGCTGAGCTACGACGATTGCCGCGACGGTATTTCCAACACCTTCTCCATCACCCCCGAGGCTTTGGGCAAGGGCGAAGAGGAACGGGTGGGCAACCTGGTTGCCATTCTGGACGGCTACTTCGACAAGATGGCCCATCATATCAACGTAAACGTTCTCAACCGCGAGACCTTGATGAAGGCCTACGAGGATCCCGAGGCGTACCCCAACCTGACCATCCGCGTTTCCGGCTATGCGGTGAACTTCAACAAGCTCTCCCGTGAGCAGCAGAGAGAGGTCATCAGCCGTACCTTCCACGAAAGCGTATGACGGGATCTCTCCATTCCTTTCAAAGCCTGGGCACGGTAGACGGACCCGGGGTGCGGTTCGTGGTGTTCTTTCAGGGCTGCCCCTTGCGTTGCGGTTGCTGTCACAATCCCGACACACGGGAGATGGCGGCAGGCAAGCCCTTCACCCCCAAAGAAGTGCTGGAAAAGGTGCTTCGTTGCCGTTCCTACTTCGGTAAGGACGGTGGGGTCACCCTCTCCGGCGGGGAGCCTCTGATGCAGGCCGCCTTCGCCAAAGAGCTGTTTGCCCTTTGTAAGGCAGAAGGCATCCACACCTGTCTGGATACCTCCGGGTGTCTGTGGAATGAGGACGTGGAGGAATTGCTGACCGTCACGGATCTGGTGCTGTTGGATATCAAATACACCAACGACGCAGACTATAAGCAGTACGCAGGCTGCTCCATGGAACAGCCCCTGCACTTCCTGGCAGAGCTGAACAAGAGAAAGATCCCCACCACTCTGCGGCAGGTGATCATCCCCCCGCTGAACGACGGTAAAGAAAATATCCTGCGGTTGAAGGAGATCGGGAAAACGCATCCTTGCGTAAACAAGATCGAGCTCCTCCCCTTCCGCAAGATCTGCGAGAGCAAATACGAAAATATGGGCATCCCCTTCCCCTTCGCAAAATACGATTCCCCCGCCAAAGAAAAAATGAGCGCCCTGCAAGCTCTGCTGGACGCTGAATAAATCGCAAAAACAACAGCGGCACCATAACGGCGCCGCTGTTTTTGGTGTTTGATGGCGTTATTTCAAAAGCTCCGGGTCGGATTATCCGGCGTTCACCAGATACACGTCTGCGCGATTTACATGGTAAGCAACAAAATAGAAGTTGCCATCCATGCCGCAATACATTCTACCCATTAAGACGTCTTCAAATATCTTTTTGCCGACCATAATGTCCTGGGTTCTATAGACGATCGTGGTTTTCAATCCGTCTCCGTAATGGAATTCCACCCGGCCCCACGCCGATTCGCTCTGATACACCGTAGTCATCATAAAACGAGAGGTTGCCTTGCCGGAACGATCATAAGTGGAGAAGATCGCCTGATCCACATCTCTTCCCGTATTCGTTCCGGTGTAGTCGGTAATGGAAATACCTGCGGAGGTGATTGCACGCACGGAAATATTCTCGTTTGCGTTTTTGTTGATCAATAACGTAGCGGTATCTCTGTCCAATGTAACAAAGACTTCGTTGCCGGTTACGAACTGATACGGTGCGGAATTACCCGTAAGCAGAGTTTTGTCCAAGGTATACAAGAGCCCTTCTCGAGACTGGTATAAGACGGTATCTCCGTACCGAATCAGGCTTCCGGCGCTGTCATAACCGTATCTGAACACGGGATATTCTGCTTCCAAGGTTGCAGAGGCAAAGCCCTCGGAAATATCCAATTGATAAACGACTCCTTTGCCTGCTAACATATACAGCGTATTTCCGCAAATTTTCACATCAAGGACATTGTTAATGGCGCGTTGCGGCAGAACCGCTCCGTCATTCAAGCGAATTAGTCTATCGCCTACCGCGAAATAATAGTTGCCGTCGCCATCGGCAAAGAAATCCCCGGGAAGCCCGATATTGCCTTTGGAAGGATCATCTTCGAAGAAGAAATTATACTCCATAACGCCGTTGGGACCGATGTCAAAGGTAAAGACTTTTTCCAACGTCGTCTCTTTCTCTGCGGGCGCAGGAGCCTTGCAGATCAAGCACTCCGCTTTGGGATTCTCGATGGCATCCAGATCTCTGAATTCCACATCGGAATACCCCGGATCAATGCGGTAGATTCTTGTGCCGTCGGTGTAGATCAGAATAGCGTATAATTTGCCGTCCGCTCCCGGAACAACTCTGCAGCTGTAGACTCCTTCGAAAACGTTTTCACCGATCGTAACGGTTTCCAGCGAGACGCTGGTGCAGACCGCCTCACCAATAGCCACATGGCAGGGGATATCCTTGCCGCAAGAAAACTCCGTCAACTTGAATTCAGAAACAAGGTTTCCCGCTTTGTCGTATTGGTGGAAGATCTCTTCTCTGATGCAATGTCGCTTTGCGGGATCGGTTCCGTACCATTTCTCTTGTATTTCGCGAATCGTTGATACACCGCCCAACCGGCTCAGAATCAATGGCTCGTTCGTCATTGAATGCGTAACGCCGCCTATGGTCACCCCATACGTCACGTCTGCCTCCGCATTCAGAACGCCTACCTTCTGTCCGGTGTGGGAATAGATATCGTTCCCGAACAGCACCTTGGGCTTTCCGTCCTCGGATATAAACAGATAATAGTATTCACCGTATTTTGCCGCAGGGAGCGCCGCAGAAGAAAGGACTTTCCCGGTAATATCATAGGCAACAAGCTCGCCCTTTTGCCCGGAAAAGCTTTTGTATGCGACGTAAATAGTACCGTTGTAAACAGCCACAGAGCTCACACTGCGATCCCCTGTGTCGTTGGGATCGATCAAGCGGAAGCTCTCTGAATCCCGCAAGCGAAAGAGTCCCTCACCGACTACGCAGTAAATGTCCTCATTAAGATCCACAAGAAAGCGCGTGGGGGTTATTATTTGTCCGTAAAAGGATTCCCCGATGTTATATTGCAAGAAAATGGGAGAACGGGGATCGTTCACCGGGATCTCGTCCACCAATTCCATGGTCGTCTCTTTTTCCGAACGTGCCTTCCGCTCTATATACACCGCATTATTTGCGATATCAACACGGATCTCCACACCGGGGCAGAAGACGTCAAAGATGGATTGCAGCTCGCCTCTGGGGATCAACAGCTCGTCACGATGGTACTCCACCTCCCAGCCGTAAGCCCACTCCTCGTCTCCGTACATAATGCAATGATCTCCAAAGTACACGAAGCACTGTTTTCCGTCCAAAGTGATGGACACGCCGCCATCCACTTGCTCTACGGTTCCGCCCAAAGCCTGCAAGACTTGGACGATGGGAAGCATGGTGTTTTCGCCGTAGGCGGTAACGGGGTACTTGGGAGTCATCTCCGTGCCGTTTACCACCACCTTCACCTCTCTGGACAAGAAGGTATTGCGGTAGTCCTCCAGAGTATACGCCGCGTAGACCTGTTCCTTAGTGGGGTAATCGATCTTTGCGGTCACGAAGTAAGCGTCCCCCGTTTCTGTAAGTGCCATCAACGTGACGGGAGCGGTTTCTGCGGAGAATACAACGATATCTGTCACCTTGCAGGAGAAGCCCTGCCCTTTCAGGTAAGCCTCCATGGCGGCGAAATCGGTTGCAAGCTCCACAAACTCCTCAGACAACAGGACGGGAATTGCTTCCATGTAATACAGGAGCTTGTGATTGATCGGTATTTCATATCCGCGGCCCAAATGATCCCCCAACGGATCGTTCAGCAGTTGTCTCAGATCATCCTGCTCTTCGTAATATATCTCGAAAAGAATGGGGAGATTTCTGTCGTCGGTTTCCTCGGTGGCGGGAGTCGCCGCCTCGTGGGTAACGCCGCCGGTGATGGCGTAGATCTCGCCGTGCTCGGCAAAGAACATCACCAAGTAGAGGGTGCCCTCCTTGCCGTGGAAGATCTGGTACTCCACCACGTTTTCAAAGATTACTTCGTTGACCTTTATGGTGTAAGGCCGATAATAACGAACAGTTGCATAGTTTCCGCTATACTCGTTGGTCCAGTAGCGGATCTCACAGGGCTGATACTGATACGGCTGTTCAATGCTCACCTTGATGCGGGAGACCACTTCCTTGTTTTCGTTTTGCAGGATATAGATATCCTCGTTCAAATAACGATCTTCATACCAAAGAGAATCGCCGCCGCTCAAAACGTATTTGGAACCGTTGGCAGTGCCTCTGACCACCGAATCCTTGGACAATTTCACACCGTCGTTGATGCGAAGGATCCCGTTATATACGTCCTTGTAGAAATTTCCTTTACCGTCGGTGAAAATGGACTCCTCCATGATCAGCTCGCCGAATTCCGGATAGCCGTTGGTATACGCCCACAGGCTGATGGGATAGTCGGGGCCACAACCAAATCGAAGTGCCAATTCCATGGAAAGCTCCTCTTCGGGCGGAAGCTCATCGGAAGGCTCGGGCTGATCCGTCAATTGGATATCGGAATACCCCATGTTGATCCGGTAAAGATCGCAATGATCCAAGTAATATGCTGCGTAGTAAGCGTTACCGTATACGTCGAAGAATACTCTTCCCTGCAACAGATTCTCAAAGGTCTGACCTCCGATCATAGTGCGAACCGGCGTGTATGCGTTTACCGTATAAACCTTATTGCCCCAGGTGTAATCAAGCTTGCAGGAAACGGTAACGCCGGGATACCTCACAGTGTGGGAAAATCTGTTTTTGATATTCCCGATGCGATCGTAGGAAGAATAGATGGTATTATCGCTTCCTTTTCGTTTGCTCTCCGCAACGGCAGTTCTGAAGCCCGAAGCGGCAGGAACATAGCAATAGAAAGACTCCCCTTGATAAATCGTCAATAGGTTATTTTCCATTCGAACGGTCACGGAATCGTTTTCCGATTGCTTGATCACGTAGGGCATTTCGGACTCGTCGAGCAATCTTCCGTCCACGTCATATGCCTTCCCTTGCTCAAAAACAATGGGTGTACCATCTATCAAGCCAAGAGAGCCGCTGGGAAGATTGTCGTACTTCGCTATCAAAGTGGGCGTTTCAAATCCGGTGGAAACATCGTAATGATACAAAATACTGTACAAGCCGGTGTTTCCCGCTTTCAAAACATAGAAATCATTTTCCATGATCTCTATATCATAGAATTGAGATCCGGAAATAAACGGGAATTTCGCGCCATCGTTTACGCGGATAAGTTCGTTGTCGGCCACCTGATAAAACACGCCGTTCCCATCGGTATATGCAGATCCGTATACGATGACATCCGCGCTGGACGGGTCATCGTAGAACATGAAATTGTACTCCATGATACCGCCAATACCGATGTCAAAGGACAGCACCTTTTCCAAGGTTGTCTCTTTTTCCTCGGGTTTCACAATCTCTACGGGAGGCTCGGAATCCTCGGGTTCGGATACTTCAGGTTCGGATTCATCGGGTTCGGAAATCTCGGGTTCCGACACTTCGGGTTCGGATTCCTCGGGTTCCGATTCGTCCGGCTCGGATTCATCGGGACGAGAGGGCGACCGATAGCCGCAGGTGTCGCAAGAGATTGCCCAATCGGTAAACTCGACCTCCGACATCCCGGGAGTGATTTTGTAAAGCTTTGCTCCGTCGGTATAGACCAGCAGCGCATACAGCTCTCCTTCACCGCCGGCAAAAATGTAATAGCTGTAAACGTCCTCGAATACCTGCTCACCAATAGCAACCGTTTTCAATGCCGCCGCCTTGCAGGTGACGCCATCGATTTCCACGCGGCAAGGAAGTTCCAAGCCACAGCCCAAGTCGGTCACCTTAAATTCCGCGATCAGGGTTCCGGACTCGTCATACTGATGGTAGATCTCCTGTACCATGACGTGTTTGATGCCGTCCTTGGAAACGACCGACTTACGAATATTCTCCTTCACTGTCAGCAAGCCGCCTCTTTGGCATACGATCGTAGGGGGATTGGCCATGGTATGGGTAACACCGCCAATGGTAATGCCGTAGGGCTCTGCGCCTTCACCGGAAGGTGTGAGAACCGATTCTACGATCCTTCGGTCCGGCGTATATACATAATCGCCGACTTGGATCAAGGGTTCTCCGTCATCCGTGCGGAAAACACTGATCGGAACATTCGTGCTCTCTATCGTGTACCCCATCTGGCGCGCTACGTGTCCGTTGGTGTAGCCGACACGGCTTTCGGCATAGAGCCAGGGTTTTCCGGCTGCGCGATTATCCGCATAAGAAAACGCCACGTAAGCTTGATTGCTGTACATCGCCAGGGATATTGTGGAATATTTTCTGCCTTTTTTTAATTCTATAAGAGGTTTTTCGATGACGGATTGGGCTTTGTCCGAACCAAATTTGTACCACTCTCCGTCAAGAATAAAGTACAACTGTCCTTCCGTAGCCATTGCCACTGCATCGGGGGCGATGATCCGTGCATCCGAAGGATCTTTATCGTATCCTAACGCAATAACAGAAAGATCTGAGCCTACCGGAATATCGCTGATCAGCTCTAAGGTGGTTTTTCGTTCGGTTTCTTCGGGAGAGGTCGATTCCTCCGAAGAGGTATTCGGCGCGCTTTCCTCGTCCATGGGCGCAGTGAAGAACAGCACCGCCACCAGGGCGCAGAGGAGCACGCTTACGATGATGACCCAAAGAAGGGGTCGCTTGTAATTCATTGTCTTTTTCACGCGCTCTTTCACACTCACTTCTCCAAATGCGATGGGGCATGCGGCGAGAAAGCTCCGCTTGGAGGCACATTCCAGCAATGCGGTGGCGTATTCCTTGCGGATGTCTGCGGCAGCGTTTTTCAGCACTTTTTCGTCGCAGGCGTACTCAATGTCCTTGCAGAAAAGGACGAATGCAAGCCACACCAGGGGATTGAACCAATGGAGGGCCAGGATGCAGTAGGCAATAGGCTTTACCAGGTGATCCATCCGCTTGATATGGGCTTTTTCATGGGCAATGATGTAGGGCTCACTTGCGTCAGACAGGCCGTAGGGCAGATAGATCCGGGGACGGAAGAAGCCCAGGACGAAGGGCGTGTCGATCCCCTCGCAACGGCGGAAGCCACGCTCATCGGGCACGAACACCAGCACCCGCTTTTTCAGGATCAGATAATTCACCAGGGCGTACCCTGCCAGTGCCAGCACCCCTGCCAGCCAGATCCCGCTTGCCGTCGTGGCAAAGGAGATCCCGCTTCCGTGGGAGGGGTTGCCGGGGGTGGAGGTAGACCCCATCATCCCTGCGGGAATAGATTCCTCGGAGGATTCATGGGTGGATTCCTCTTCGGATTCCTCGGACTCTTCGGAAGATTCTTGGGAAGATTCTTGGGAAGATTCTTGGGAGATCTCTTGGGATTCTTCCTCGGAGGTTTCCTCGTAAGACTCCTCGGATACATCGGGTTCTTCCGAGGGCTCGGAAGATGGCTCTTCGGAAGGTTCTTCGGAAGGTTCTTCAGAAGGCTCAGAAGAAGGCTCTTCGGAGGGTTCTTCGGAATAGGAAGGCTCAAAAGAAGGTTCTTCCGAGGGCTCAGAAGATGGCTCTTCCGAAGGCTCTTCAAAGGAATCCTCGGAGGGAACGGAAGGTTCACTTTCCTCGGTTTCAAAGCTTTCTTCCTCGGGACGGGAGGTATTCCCCATCTCGCTCACGGGAGGAGCGGGAATGCTTTCCGTCTCGGAGGGAGCTTCCTCGGAGAAATCCAGGGTGATCTCCGGGGTCTCGGGCACTAAGCTGAAAGGGCTTTCCACCGAGAAGGGGACCACCAAGCGGAGCGCCACCAGACCCCAAAGCAGGCAGGCGATCCAACGGGGCGAACGCCCCTTGATGACCAAACGCACCAGCAACACCGCCCCGATCAGCCAGGACGCGGCTATGCTAACGTTCAGTAATTGAATGAAAAACTGCGTCATTTTAACGGGCCCCCTTGTCTATGATCCTACGGATCTCCTCCACGTCTTCTTGGGAAAGGTTCTGCTGTTTGGCAAAGGCGGCTACGAAAGCGGGCAAGGAGCCCTCAAACCGCTTTTCCATCATTTCCTCCAGCTCGGCAAGCTGTACCTCGTCCTTGCTCACCAAGGAGGTGACCACGGGATGCTCGTTCTTCAGAACGCCCCGCTCCTCCAGGCGCTTGATCACCGTATAGGTGGTGGTGCGGGACCACTCTAACTTTTCCTTGCACAAGACCGCCAACTGAGAGCAGGTCACGGGCTCATGCTCCCACAGGATCAGGCAAAAACGGTATTCACTTTCAAAAACCTTTGGTATCTTCTTCATGGGAATCAGTCCTTTCAATAGCGTCTATCTCGTTCGACAACATAATTCTAACATAGTAGACAGCACTTGTCAATAGGGCAAACAGAAAACCCCTGTTTTTCACAAAAAAGACAGGGGTTTTTTGGTTATTTCGTGTAATCGGGGGTGTCGCGGAAGGTGAGGGCATCGATCTCCATCCCTTCGCTTTCGAAAACCAGGATCTCGTTATCCCCCTCTTTCAAGAAGGGAGCGGGGATATACAGAGCGTACTGAGGGCCTGCGTCGGTGTAATATCTGCCGATATTGACACCGTTCACCACCACGAAGCCCTTGTGAAGTCCGCGGGTGGAAAGGAAAGTGTCGCAGGGGGTGCCTTGGATCTGCAAAATTCCCTTGTGGAAAGCGGGACGGGAGGTGGTATGGAACTTTCCGAAGGGAATTCCCTCAAAGGACTCCATGGGCAGAGGGCAGGTCTCCCAGCCGAAGTGGTAGGCGTTGCCCAGCCGAACGGCGGAAAGTCCCTTGCGATCCAGAATGTGAGGGCCGTAGTTGATCCGCCCCATGTTCTCGCAAAGCAGGGTCAGCTTGCGGGCGGTGCCGTCGGGAGCGGCGGGAAGCTCGATGGGCGTTTCCTTCTGTTCCCGTTCCATCACGCCAACGGGCACGCCGTCCAAGAACACCTGCACGCGGTCCGCCAAGGGCTCGGGGGTCAAAACTGTGCCGTGGGGAGAGATCAGGGTGGTCTCGTAGAGGGAGTAGCCGTAGTAGGTCTCCGTTTCCTCCATGGTGAGGGGGTTGGGACCTTGGAACTTCTTGGGGCAGAGAGCATCGATACAATCGAACAGCTCTGCGGTGGAGGTCAGCTTGATCTCGCCGTAGGCCTTCTTTTCCGTTTCTTTTGCGGTAAGGGCGGGAGCGCCGTACTTTTCCGCAATGGCGTCACGCACCAGGTAATACTTCTCCGTGCGGTCTCCCGCCTCGGAAACCAGACCGTCGTAATCGTAGGCGGTGGTGGTGGGAGCGTAGGGGCCCGGAACCTCGTTGGCTCCGCTCATAAAGCCGAAGTTGGTGCCGCCGTGGAACATATAAAAATTGAAATGAGCATTCCGATCCAGGAAGATACGGATCTCCTCTGCCACGTTCTTGGGATCTCTTGCGTGGTGATCCTCGTACCAATGGTCAAACCAGCCGCACCAATACTCCATGCAGGTGAAGGGACCCTTGTATCCCAATTCGTAGTAGTTGTCCTGCCATTTTGCGGGCTGAGAGCCGAAGGTGTTGGTGGTGAAGATCCCCGTGTCGGCGTAGGCCATCATGTCGGGGTTGGGTCCGTCTGCGCGGAACAGCAGACAATCCGCACCCAGACGGCGGAACAGCTCTTCCATCTTTTTCAGATATACCTTATCGTTGCCGAAGCTGCCGTACTCATTCTCCACCTGGAGCATGAGGATATTGCCCCCCTTGGTGCAAAGACGGGGGACGAGGATCTCAAACAGCTTGGTAAAGAAGTTTTCCACCTTTTCAAGGAAAGGGGCGTTATCCCGACGGATGCGAAGCCCCGGAACGTTCAAAAGCCATGCGGGCAGGCCGCCGGCCTCCCATTCCGCACAGATAAAAGGGCCGGGACGGACGATGGCGTAAAGACCAAGCTCCGCCGCAGTGTCCAGAAAAGCCCCCAGATCCGCCATGCCGGTGAAGCAGAACTCCCCTTCCTTCTTTTCATGGAAGTTCCAGGCCACGTAGGTCTCTACGGTGTTGAGACCGCATTCCTTCAGCTTCAACAGACGGTCGTACCAATACTCTTTGGGAATACGGAAATAATGCATAGAACCGGAAAGCAATTTGAAGGGCTTTCCGTCCAGCAGATAGTCTTTTTCGTTTACTGTAAAGGTCATTTCAGTTCTTCTCCAAAAATAAAGTCCTTGATATCGTGCTCCCCTTTTCTGTTTTGGAACAGAGGCTCTTCGCATTCGTAGGCGTAGCCTGCGCAGTTCCCCGTTTTGCCCACGTGGAGAGAAGCAAGGAACTTACCGCCGCCCAGGCAGAAGAAGCCGTAGGGGCTGGAATAGGGATAGCGAGCGATCACGCCGTCCTTCAGGGATACGTTGTAGAGAGTCTCTCTTGCCTGGTAGGGTGCGGGAGCGCCGTAGGTGGTGAACCAGAAGGAATCGGTATCCCAATCGTAGTCCAGAGTCTGGATGCCGTACACCGTGTTGCCGGTGAGGAAGCGGTGGGTCTTTTCGTATTCACCCTCCAGAGACATCTGCAGGATCATCTGGTGGTCGTACTGCTCCCCGGTGATCAAAGCGCAGGCGATGAACATCTTGATCTCCCCGTTTTCGTCCTTGCCGAAGGTGATGCCGTCAATGCCGGAGAATCCGTAGGGATCGTCGGGCTTGCCCTGCATTGCGTGCATTTCGTAGCAGAGAGGCACCTCGATGGCCTTCAAAAGGCGGAGATCCTCTGCGTCGTACACGTGAATACGGAAGGCCGTCCAATCGTCCCAGGCGTGGCCGGGAAGGCAGTTGCCCATAAAGCTGGAATAAACCTTGCCGTCGTAATATGCGATATCTCCCAAATGCCCGCCGGAAACGTGGGTCTGGAGGATCATCATGCTATCCATATTGGTCTTCACCACGCTGTCGGTAAAGGACCAGTAAGCGTACCCCTTCTCTTTGTCCACAGAAAAGCCCTGCATATGGCAATGCTGGTGAAGGACTTCCATATAACGTCTCATAAATCAAAACCCTCTCTTGCTTTTTTCTTCATCTTAGCACAAATTTCCGATACCGTCAAGAAAATAACGCCAAAAACTCTTGCGAAATCAAAAAAACTGTAGTATACTGAGACAAAGAAAACGTAGAAGGGAAAAGCTACGGAATGAAAATCGAGTGGAAAAGCTGTTTTAAGCTCTGCGTCAGCATTTTCTTGCTGTATATCTGTATTCTGTATTGGCAGCCCATTGCGGGGTTTGTGTTCTCCTTGCTGGGGGCCGCGCTACCCCTGCTGTTGGGCGGTGCGGTGGCGTTCTTGCTGAACATTCTCATGGAGAAGTTTGAATCCATCTACTTCCCCAAGAGCACGAAGAAGGCGGTATTGAAGACCCGCCGTCCCGTGTGCGTATTTTTGGCAGTGCTGGCGTTGCTGGCCATCGTTTCTCTGGTGGGCTGGCTGGTGATCCCCGAGTTTACCGATGCGGTGATCCTGCTGTTTGAAAAGCTCCCCGATGCCATCGGTACGGCCATCGATTGGTTCGACGCTCGCCATCTGTTGCCCGAGGAAGTGCTGGCGTATTTGGAAAACGTCAATTGGGACAGCCTTTTCGACGGTGTGATCGATATGATCAAGAACTACGGCGGCGATGCGGTGAACTTTATCATCTCCACCGTGTCTTCCCTGTTTACCTGGATCGTAAACGTTTTTGTGGCGTTGATCTTCGCCGTGTATATCCTTTTGAACAAGGAGAAGCTTCTCTCCCAATCCAACCGCATCATGAGCCGCTTTGTCAGCGAGAAATGGTCTCACAAGATCCGCTACGTTCTGCGGGTGTTGAACGAGTGCTTCCGCCGTTACATCGTGGGGCAGTCGGTGGAAGCGGTGATCCTCGGCGTTCTGTGCTGTATCTTTATGCTGATCTTCGGCTTCCCCTACGCCACCATGATCAGCGCCTGCATTGCCTTCACCGCTTTGATCCCCGTGGCGGGTGCATACATCGGCGGCGCAGTGGGCTTCGTAATGATCCTGACGGAATCTCCCGCAAAGGCGTTCCTGTTCGTGCTGTTCTTAGTGATCCTCCAGCAGTTGGAGGGTAACCTGATCTACCCCCGTGTGGTTGGCTCCTCCATGGGTCTGCCCGGCATTTGGGTATTGGCGGCCGTCGTCGTGGGCGGCGGTGTGGCAGGCGTGTTGGGTATGCTGTTGGGCGTTCCTCTGGCGGCGGCTCTGTACCGCATGATTCGTCACGATATGCGCAAGCATGCGGTGAAGCAGGCGGAAGAAGCCGCGGCACCCTCTCCCTCTCCCGAGCCTCCTCCCGAAGTGCCTCCCGCAGAGCCTCCTGCGGAAGAGCCTGCTCCCAAAAAGAAATCCAAGAAGAAAGAATAACTGCAAAAAGGACTCCTCGCGGAGTCCTTTTTTGAGCTTTGTTTACTTTGCAACTACGTTGAACAGTCTGCCCTTGACGTAGATCTTCTTAATGATCTGCTTGCCGTTCAGCAGAGCAGCCAAGGCTTCGTCTGCCATGACGGCGGCAAATGCTTCCTCCTCGGTAGCCTCGGCGGGGATGGTGATCTTCCCTCTCAGCTTGCCGCAGATCTGCACGGCGATCTCCACGGAGGAGACCTTGGTCTTTGCCTCGTCGTAAACGGGCCATTCGGCGGCGGAGCAGAAGCCCTCTCCGCCCAGCTCTGCCCAGACCTCCTCACAGATATGGGGAGCGAAGGGACACAGCAGCTTGGTCAGCGTCTTCAGGCTTTCTTTGTCAATACTGCCGGCGGCGTGGATCTCGTTCAGCAAAGCCATCATAGCGGCGATGGCGGTGTTGAACTTCATTGCCTCGATATCGTCGGTGACCTTCTTGATGGTACGGTGGAGAGATGCCTCCAGTTCGGGAGAAACGGTGTCGGAGAGCATATCCGTCAAAGCGGCAAAGCGCTCGATGAAACGCTTACAGCCCTTTACGGAGCTGTCGGACCAGGGTGCGGCCTGCTCGTAGTCGCCCATGAACAGCACGTAGGTACGCAGAACGTCTGCGCCGTAGGAATCCACCACGTCGTTGGGATCCACCACGTTGCCCAGGGATTTGGACATCTTCACGCCGTTGGCGCCAAGGATCAGACCCTGTGCGGTACGCTTGGAATAGGGCTCGTCGCAGGGAACGATCCCTAAGTCGTACAGGAACTTATGCCAGAAGCGGGAATAGATCATGTGACGGGTCACGTGCTCCATACCGCCGTTATACCAGTCAACGGGCAACCAATAGTTCAGCTTCTCGGGAGAAGCCAGCGCCTCGGTGTTCTTGGGATCGATATAACGCAGGAAGTACCAGGAGGAACCTGCCCACTGGGGCATGGTGTCCGTCTCACGCTTGGCGTCTCCGCCGCACTTGGGGCACTTGCAGTTTACGAAGGAATCGATCTTGGCCAAGGGGGACTCGCCGCCTTCGCCGGGCTGGAAGTTTTCCACGGGAGGCAGGCGCAGAGGCAGTTCCTCGTAGGGAACGCCCACCATGCCGCAGGTGGGACAGTGAACGATGGGGATAGGCTCGCCCCAATAACGCTGACGGTTGAAGGCCCAGTCCTTCATTTTGAACTGTACGCCGCCTTCACCCACACCCAGCTTCTCCAGCTCTACCAGCATTCTGGCAATGGAGGACTTCTTGTCGGTAAGTCCGTTTAAGAAGTCGGAGTTGATCATGTTGCCGTCGCCGGTGTAAGCTTCTTTTTCAATATCGCCGCCTTCAATGACGGGGATGATATCGATGCCGAACTTCTTGGCGAAATCATAGTCTCTGCCGTCGTGGGCGGGCACGGCCATAATGGCGCCGGTGCCGTAGCCCATCATCACGTAGTCGGAGATGAAGATGGGGATCTCCTTACCGGTGATGGGATGAACAGCGGACAGACCCTTGATCTTAAGACCGGTCTTGTCCTTCACCAGCTGGGTACGCTCGAATTCCGTCTTCTTGGCGCATTCCTCACGGTATGCCAGCACCTCTGCCATGTTCTCCACCTTGTCGGCGTAGGTGTCCAACAAAGGATGCTCGGGAGCCATGACCATGAAGGTGACGCCGAAGAGGGTATCGGGACGGGTGGTATAGATGCGGAGAGTTTCCTCCACTTCCTTCAGCTTGAAGTTGACGAAGGCACCTGTGGACTTACCGATCCAGTTTTCCTGCTGCTGGCGCACCATGGGCAGATAATCCACCTTGTCCAGACCCTGCAGCAGCTTGTCCGCATACTGGGTGATCCGCAGATACCAAACGTCCTTGGACTTCTGCACCACGTCGTTGTGGCAGATGTCGCACTTGCCGCCCTGAGAGTCCTCGTTGGAAAGGACCACCTTACAATGGGGGCAGTAGTTCACCAGGGTCTTATCACGGAATACCAGACCGTTGTCGAACATTTTGCGGAAGATCCACTGGGTCCAGCGGTAGTAATCCTCCTCGGTGGTGTCCACCACACGGGACCAATCGAAGGAGAAGCCCACACGCTTCAGCTGGCTTGTGAACTTTTCGATGTTCTCGTCGGTGAGGACGCGGGGGTGCACCCCGAACTTTACAGCGGAGTTCTCGGTGGGCAGACCGAAGGCGTCGAACCCGATGGGGAACATCACGTTGTAGCCCTGCATTCTGCGCTTACGGGAGACCACCTCCAGGCCGGAATACGCCTTGATGTGGCCAACGTGCATACCGTGTCCGCTGGGGTAGGGGAACTCTACCAGAGTATAATACTTGGGCTTTTCGGAGAAATCCACCGCTTCGAACAGCTTGGCGTTTTCCCATTTCTCCTGCCACTTGGTTTCAATGTTGCGAAAATCGTGTTTCATAAGGATCGTCCTTCCTTAAATAATAATCAAACGTTCCAGATGCGTTCCAGGTTGTAGAACTCTCTGCCCTCGCGGGTAAAGACGTGAACCACCACGGAGCCGTAATCCATCAGCTCCCAGATGTTGTTGCGGTAGCCTTCGATGTGAGAGGGGTCGATGCCAAGCTCCTGCTTGATGCGGTATTCCACCTCGTCCGCCAAGGCGTGGACGTGGGTGTTGGAGGTGGCGGTGGCGATGACGAAATAATCCGCCAGGGCGGTCTGTTCCCCCACGTGCATCAGACGCACGTCCATCCCCTTCTTGTCTTCCAATGCTTTGACCGCCGTTTCCGCAAGCAATCTCGCCTGCTCGACCTGCAGCTTTTCGTTATCCATAGTCAAATGCCTTTCTTAAGGAGATTCAAATAGTGATTCCGTGCCTGCACGGTGTTGGGGTCCACGGTCTTGTGCCCCGCCAGCAGGTCCCGGATGGTGATATCAAAGGAACGCACCAACGCCTTATGCAAGGCGCGGTCTTTGTCCTTCAGGGTTGCGTATTGCTTTTCGTAGTATTCCCGCAAGCGGATACAGGCGGGAAAGGTACGGGTGTCGTCGATATAATCCGCAAAATAGATCACGCACTCCAAGGGAGTCATCCCCGCCCGACCCGTGGTATGCCAGCGGATGGCGGACACCACCTCGTGGTCAAGCCCGTATTCCTTTTCCGCAATCAGCGCGGCGGTGCGGGAATGGAGCAGCTTGGGGGCTCGCAATTCCTCCTCGGTGGGGGCTTCCCCGTAGGTGGCCAGCACCTGCAGCTGTTCTTCCACCTTGTATTCCTTGGTGTAATCGTGGAACAGGGCGGCAAGCTCCGCCGTCTCGGGAGTGATCTCCGGGAAATGGCGGGAAGCCAGCAAAACGGCGGCACGCACCACACCCTCGGTATGACGCATTCTTTTTTCGGAAAGCTTCAGATCGTTTCTGACTCTTTGGATCTCCGTCATCTGTACAGCCCCTTTTCTGCAATATAGCGGTTGACCTCATCGGTGCAAAGAGAGGTATCTCCCCCGCGGTAGGCGGTGGAGGAGGCGGGAATGGCGGCAAACTGCAAGGGGAAGATCTTTACCCCGTGAGTGACTCGCAGAGTCTCCGTCAAAGCGGAAATGTCCCTGCCGCTTCTGTTTGCCAGCGCCACGATCAGATTGTCCCGCAAATATTCGAAATCATGCCAGCGGTGGAACCCCTCCAGCCAATCGTCCCCGAAAAACAGGTACAGTTGACCGTCCGGGTACAATTCCTTCAGAGCACGAACGGTATCTGCGGTGTAGCTGACCCCGCCCCGGGCGATCTCCATATCGGAGACCACGAAGCCTTCCATGCCGTCGAAGGCCAAATGCAGCATGGCAAGACGGTCTTGGGAGGAAACGCTTCGATGCTCCTTCAGGTTGGAGATATAGTTGGGGATCACGTAGACCAGATCCAAGCCGCACTCCTCGCGGAAGCACTTGGCCGCATGGATATGCCCCTTGTGAACGGGATCAAAGGTCCCGCCGAAGATCCCGATCTTATTCATCCCAGTTGTGGAATACGTTCTGAACGTCGTCGTTGTCCTCCAGCAGATCCAGCATCTTCTGCATCTGCACGGCCTGCTCCTCGTCCAGCTCTACGTAGGAAGCGGGAACCTTCTCCAGGTCGGCGGAAAGGAACTTGTAGCCCTTGGCGGAAAGTGCCTCACAAACGGCGGAGAAGTCCGCAGGCTCGGTATACACCTCGAAGGCACCCTCCTCGGTGATGATATCCCCTGCGCCTGCTTCCAATGCATCGTCCATCAGCACGTCCTCATCCACGTCGCCGTCCTCGTTGTCTACCACGATCACGCCTTTTTCGGAGAACATGAAGGACACACAGCCGGTGGTGCCCAGGTTGCCGCCGAACTTGGAAAGGGCGTGGCGCACCTCGGGAGCGGTACGGTTGCGGTTGTCGGTAGCGGTCTCTACGATCACGGCAACGCCGCCGGGGCCGTAGCCCTCGTAGGTGACCATTTCGTAAGCGGCGCTGTTATCGTCGGAGGCCTTGTCGATGATACGCTTGATGTTATCGTTGGGAACGTTCAAGCTCTTGGCCTTGGTGATCAGATCGCGGAGCTTGGTGTTGGAAACGGGGTCTGCGCCCCCTTCCTTCACCGCCATGGCGATCTCCTTACCGATCTTGGTGAAGACCTTTGCTCTTGCGGCGTCGGTCTTCTCTTTTTTATGCATGATGTTCTTCCATTTGGAATGTCCGGACATAGGTGATTTCTCCAATCTGTTACGTTAAATTTAGATAATATACGGTTTTCCCGTCGGGATGTTCCGACGAGAGCGAAGCGATTAAATCTCTTCGGTTCTGCGAATGCCTAACAAGTCGAGGCCGTTGCCGATAACGGTATGGGTTGCTGCGGCAAGCTTGATACGGAAGGTACGGGTCATGCCCTCCTCGTTCAGGATACGGCAATTGTGGTAGAACTGGTTGAACAGTGCGCACACCGCCAGCAGATAGCGGGAGATCATGCTGGGCTCGTATTCCGCCAGAGCACGCTTGACCACGTCGGGGAACTCTGCCAGCTTGCCGATGAGGTTGGTCTCTTCTCCGCAGGGCTCGTAGCCTTGGGTATCCCCTTCGGGAGCGCCGCCCTTACGCAGGATGGAGGCGGAACGGGCGTAGGTGTACTGCACGTAAGGACCTGCGTTGCCCTCGAAGGACAGAGCGTCCTCCCAATTGAAGTCGCTGTCCTTGATACGGCTGTTGGACAGGGCGTTGAAGACCACCGCACCCACACCTACTGCCTCGGCAATGTCCTGCTTGTTCTCAAGCTCGGGGTGTTTTTCTTCGATGACCGCACCGCACTTGCGGACGGCTTCTGCCAACAGATCGTCCAAAAGCACCACGTTACCGGTACGGGAGGCCAGCTTTTCGCCCCCAACGCTCATGGTGCCGTAGGGCACGTGAACCAGACCCTCTGCCCACTCATAGCCCATTCTTCTCACCACGGAGAACCACTGGGCGAAGTGCAAGCTCTGACCTGCGCTGGTGACGTAAATGCATTTATGGAAATCGTATTCTTTCTTTCTCCAGATGGCGGCGGCGATATCGCGGGAGGGATACAGGGTGGAGCCGTCGCTCTTTAAGATCAGACAAGGAGGCATATTCTCCTCGTCCAGACGTACCACGGAAGCACCGTTGTCCAATTCCAACAACCCCTTGGATCGGATCTCCTCCACCACCGCGGGCATTTTGTCGGAGAAGAAGGCCTCGCCGTTGTAGGAATCGAAGGTGATACCCAACAGCTTGTAGGTCTTTTCGTACTCCCGCAGGGAGATCTCCTTAAAGTACTGCCAGATCTCCAGAGACTCGGCGTCCCCTTCCTCCAGCAAATGGAAGGCATCTCTTGCCGCCTGCTTCAGATCGGCATCCTCCGCTTCCAGATTGCAGAACTTCACGTACAGACGGACCAGCTCGTCGATGCCGCCCTCTTCCACCTGTGCCTTGGAGGACCAGTGCTTGTAAGCGTAGATCAACTTACCGAACTGAGTGCCCCAGTCTCCCAAATGGTTGATGGCCACGGTCTCATAGCCGCAGAAGTTCAACAAATTCCGCAAGGCGTTACCGATGACGGTGGTGCCCAGGTGACCCAGATGGAACCGCTTGGCGATGTTGGGGGAAGAAAAGTCCAGACAGACCGTCTTGCCCTTACCCTCCTCGGAAGAGCCGTAGCGGGGATTAGCAAGGATCTCCTCCACCACCTTCACGCTGGAGGCGCTATCGTAGAAGAAATTCAGATATCCGCCCACAGCCTCGGCACGGGCAAGGCCCTCCACGCCCTCAAAGCAGGGAGCAAGCTCCGCTGCGATCTTGGGGGGTGCTTGACGCAGGCTCTTTGCCAGCTTAAAGCAGGGCAACGCCAGATCCCCCAGCTTGGGATCGGACGGCTTTTCAAACAATGCGGCGATCTCACTCTCGGAAAGGGTCAACCCCTTTGCCGCCAGGATCTCCGCTGTTTTTTCCATCAAAACAGTTTTGTTATCACGCATCTCAAAAATTCCCTTATACTTATTTATTGAAAGGATGTTTTTATTCAGAAAGCTATTATACCACAGCAAATCGGAAAAAGTCAAGACAATGGAGGGGAAAAACGGGGAATTTTCCCCTTGTTTTCCCACTTTTTACGTCCCGAAGAATCAAAAGGAGGCATTCCGTATGCTTTTACACACCGTGACGGCGGGAGAGACCATGTTCTCCATCGCAAGGATCTACGGCGTCCCCGCCAAAAACCTCATTGCCGACAACGGCATTCTCAACCCCGAGCGTCTCCCCGTGGGGACGGTGATCCTGGTGACAGAACCCTTGAACACCCACACCGTGGCAGGGGGAGAAACCTTATACGCCATCGCCCGCCGCTACGGCATTTCTCTCCGTACCCTGTGGCGGAACAACCTGTTTTTAAAGGGCGGAACGGAGCTGACCCCGGGGGACGTTCTCTATCTGGACGTGAAGAAAGAGCCCTTGGGGGCTTACTCCGTGGGCGGTTACGTGTATCCTTACGTCAAGCAGCCCGTTCTGGAGCAGACCATGTCCCTGATCTCCGGGATCATGCCTTTTACCTACGGTTTCCGCCCCGACGGGAGTCTGCTTCCCCTCAACGACAACACCATCATCGATACCGCCTTCCGCTACAGCGTGTCCCCCGTGATGCACCTTTCCACCCTGACGGAGCAGGGCAATTTCTCCACCGCCTTGGCGGAAGCTTTGTTGGCAGACGTTTCCGTACAGCAGGCGCTGACGGAAAATCTTCTGGCAGAACTGCGGCGAAAGAACTACTACGCCCTGGACGTGGATTTTGAATTTTTGGGAGCGAAAAACGCAGAAAGCTACGCAGGGTTTCTCGCCCGTCTGCGGGAGAAGCTGAACGCCGCAGGCTTCCCCGTGCTTGCCGCCTTAGCCCCCAAAACCAGCGACACCCAGCCGGGAACGCTGTACGAGGGCCACGACTACGCCGCCATCGGAGAGGCGGTGAACTCCGTTCTGCTGATGACCTATGAATGGGGCTATACCTACGGTCCGCCCATGGCAGTGTCTCCCATTCAGCCCGTGCGCAGGGTGGTGGAATACGCCCTTACCCGTATCCCCGCGGAAAAGATCTTCCTTGGCATCTCCAACTACGGCTACAACTTTACCCTGCCCTACGTGCAAGGTCTTTCCGAAGCGGAATCCCTCTCCGTGGAGGAGTCCATCCGTCTTGCGGGGGAAAAGGGAGCGGAGATCCGATACGATGGCACGGTGGAAGCCCCCTTCTTTGTCTACACCGAAAACGGGGAGGAGCATCGGGTGTGGTTTGAGGACGCCCGCAGTCTTTCCGCAAGACTGCGCTTACTGCCGGAATACGGCTTGCGGGGTGCGCTGTATTGGAACTTCGACCGTCCCAACCCCCAGAACCTGGCATTGTTGAATCAGCTTTTATACCCCACATCCTTCAATCTCTGGTAAAGTTTGACGGCAAATCGCCTCCTTTTCCATTCTCTCCCATTCCGCCCCCTTTCCCGAGGGAAGAGAACAAAACAAGTCTCTTTCCTTGCCTCGCCTTCGACAACCCCTGCGGGAAGATGTGAGTATAATCGGATTTACCATCAAAAAAGCAAAGGAATGGAAATCTTATGAACGTTACCGCCGTCGTCAAACGCCTCCCCCGCCATCGGGAGGCCATTCTTGCCTTTTCGGGAGGCTTCCTTCTGTCCGCCGCGCCCTTGGGAGAGCATTGCCACCCCTTTGGGATCGCTCTGCTGTGCGCCACGGACGTGTGCCGTCCCCTGGTGCTGTTAGGGGCACTCTGCGCCCTGCCCTTTCAGAGGACGGGGAAGCTGTTACAGCTTTTGTTGCTTTTGGGGTGCTATTTCCTGTTGGCGGTGGCGGAACGGCAACGATTCGCCCCCACCCCGAAGGACAGATTACAAGCGCTGATCTCCCTTTCCCCCGCCTCCCGCCCGGCCACGCGGGGGTTTCGCATCGTACTGTGCGCCGTTTCCTCTCTGCTGACCGCCTTCGGGGAACTGCTGTGGAAGGGCTTTTCCCCCGGTGCCGCCTTGGTGTCTTTGGCGCTGAGCGTGGTATCCCCCCTGTTCTGCGGGCTGTTTTCCGTTCTGCTGAAAAAGGGTCCCGCAGGGGAGCTCCCCTTGCTGGGCGGTGCCTTTGCCGTCACCCAGATCCTGATCCCTTTTTCCGTGGCGGGGATCTCCCCCGCTTTAGGGGTGGGTGCCTTCGTGACCCTCGCCATCGCCCGCAACAAGGGATTTGCCTGCGGATGTGCCGCAGGATTGCTTTGCGGGCTCACCTGCGGGGGAGAGGCCATGGGGGCGTTGGGGGTTCTGGGCATGACCTACGGTCTGCTCATGCAGGGGGCGGACAGGCTGGGTCTCCTGCTGGCTTATATGCTTTCCGTCTCCGGATATTGGTATCTGGGAGTGGCGGACTCCGTGCTCCCTGCGGGAACGCTGTTGGCCATCGCCTGCGTAGGGTTCGGAATGATGGCCGAGAAGATCCCCAAAAAGCTACCAAGCGCCCCCTCTCCCACCGAAGCTCTGAGCGATCCCAAGCTCCGCCACCGCCACCTGCAAAAATACGCCGCGGCCTTTTCCTCCCTGTCGGGGGTGTTTTACACCGTCTCGGAAAACGCCGCCCCACGCACCGCCGACGAAAAGCTGGACGGCATCCGCACGGTGATCCGCGCCTTTTGCCGCAACTGCGAGGGGTGTGATCTGGAGGAGGGAGAGCTTTGCAACTGCTTTGCGGATCAGCTGGGAAGCCAAGGAGTGATCCACGTTCCTTCCCTGCCGCTCCACGTGTACAAGCGTTGCCCCAACATCCGTCCTATGGCAAAAACGGTGAACAATCTGCCCACTCTGGCAGAGCGGGAGCGGGAAGAGGGCATCCGCCGTATGGCCACGGAATACGCGGGGCTTTCCTCCCTGTTGGATCACGCCGCCAAGCGGGAGGAAGCGGCAAGCACCAAGGACAAATCTGCCGCAAAGGAGGTCCGCGCCGCCCTGCGGGAATTGAAGATCCGCTTTGACGAGGTGCAGGTCACGGGGGATCGGCTTCGCACCGTGGAGGTGTACGGGGTGGATCTCCCCCGTATTCCCGTTTCCGCCTCCCGCTTGACCCTCACCCTGTCGGAACGGTTGGGTTGCCGCCTTTCCCCGCCGGAGTTTTTACTCAACGACGACTACGCCGTGATGAAGCTGACCTCCGTCCCCTGCTTCCGCATAGAGTACGCCAAATGTATGTCCTCCAAGCAAGGGGAGAAGGTGTGCGGGGACACCGTTTCCTTCTTTGAAACGGAGGACGGTTGCTTCTACTGCCTGCTGTCCGACGGCATGGGTTCGGGGCGGGATGCGGCGTTAAGCTCACGCCTCGCGGCCATTATGATGGAAAAGCTCCTCACCATCGGAGCTTCCCCCGGGGACGCCCTGCGGATGCTGAACAAGGCCCTGCAGGAAAAGGATAAGGAGGTCTTCGCCACCGTGGATCTGTTGCAGATCGACCGCTATTCCGCCATGGCCACCCTGATCAAGGCGGGCGCCGCCCCCACGCTGCTGTTCCGCGAGGGGAGCTGCCGCCGTTTTGAATCCAAAACGCCTCCTGCGGGGATCATGAAGGACGTGATCGCGGAAAAACGCACCTTTAAGGTCAAAAAGGGCGACGTGCTGTTACTCCTTTCCGACGGGGTGCTGCAGGTGGAGGACGAGGACGGCGCACTCCCCGTGGTATCGGGTGGCAACGCCCATGCCGTAGCCTCCGCCGTGCTGGGTGCGGCAAGGGAGCGGACGGACTGCGCAGACGATATGTCCGTGTGCGCCGTGCGGATCTACTGACGGAGATTTTTTAGGGAAAAATAGCGTTTGAATCTTGCAATGCGGAAAGTTTTGTGATATGATGAGACAATAAAAGATCACAAAGGAGCACGCTGCTATGTTCAGAATCGGTACTGTCAATATTGATACCTCCCACGCACCCTCTTTTGCGGAGATCCTGTTGCAGGGAGACACCGCAAGATACACCGCCATTTACAACGACGGATTCCGCACCGACGAGGAAGTAAACGCCTTTATGACGAAGTTCGGGGTGAAGGAGCGTTACACCGATCTTGCCGAGATGGCAAAGAACGTGGACATCGCTTTTATCCAGAGCTGTAACTGGGATCGCCATATCGAGCTTTCCACCCCCTTTATCGAAGCGGGCGTTCCCGTGTTCATCGATAAGCCCTTGGTGGGCAATCTGAAGGACTGCAAGGTTCTGGAACAGCTTGCCGCAGAGGGCAAGGTGATCCTGGGCACCTCCGCTATGCGCTACACCTACGAGCGGGACAGCTTCTTTGCCGTTCCCGAGGAGCAGAGAGGTAAGATCTTACACGTTTCCACCACCGTGGGCGTGGACGAATTCAACTACGCTATCCACTCCGTAGAGTCCATTCTGGGCTTCTTGAAGGGGGATACCGCCGTTTCCTGCCGTCATCTGGGCTCTTCCATGGTGGAAGACGTTCCCCAGGACAGCTATTTCGTAAAGTTCGAAAGCGGTGCCACCGCCTGCTACCATATCTGCATGAAGGGCTGGCAGCCCTCCACCGCCGTGGTGATGACCCAGAAGACAGGCTTCGTTTACAAGCTGGACGTGAACAAGCTCTACGAGGCTATGCTGAAGCACGTTTGCGCATGGCTGAAGGGCGAGCCCAACGACATGGTCTCCGTTCCCGAAATGACCATGGCCGTCAAAATCATGCTGGCAGGTAAGAAGTCCAAGGAAAACGGCGGATGTGAAGTGGCTCTTTGTGACTTGCGTGACGACGACCCCGGCTTCGACGGCTACGCATTCGAGGAGTTCTACGCCGCATCTCAGAGACCTAAGAAATAACCTGTTTCCGAAAGAGCCGATGGAAGTCGGCTCTTTGCGCTTTTAACAAAAGGATAATCGTATGAAAAAACGCATTTTACTGTTCGTTATACCGCTTTTGCTGGCGCTCTGTCTGTTTGCAGGCTGTGGGGCGGAGGAATCGGAGGCTACAAGCCGGGATCTGCCATCCGCGGCGGAAAGCACTGAAATCTCCTCCGAGGAAGGATCTGTTTCTTCCCGGGAGGAGTCTGCCGTTTCAAGCACGGAGGACAGCTCCCTTGAGGAACCGCCGGAGGAATCCTTTGAAGAGTCCTCGGAGGAATCCTCGGAAGAACCGGACTACTTCACCGCTCACGGACAGGGTACGTTGCCCGACACGGCAGAATTGCCCGCCTTCTGCCAGCCTACGGACAAGCCCTTCCTGTACACCTTCCCCATCGATCTGCCGGAAACGGAGGGCTTCTCCGCCACGGTGGCAGGGGACCTGTTGCACCTTGCCTATTGGACGGAAGAAAATATGCACCGTACCTATTCTCTGGAGACGGGAGAGCTGCTTTGCCAACTGACCCTGCCCGCCTGGAACGTTACGGGATACTTGGAGGACGGCAGGCTTTGGTGCGTGGATCTGGAAAGCTTTGAGGTCTGCGTTTACGCCGCAGACGGCACCGAGACTCTCCTGCAAGTCCCCGCAGAGCTGAAGGACACCACCTATCAGAACGCTTTCCTTTCCCCCGACGAACGGTATTTTTTGGCCTTGTCCGTGGAAGCCACCTTGTCCCTTTGGGATCTGGAAAGCGGCACCTGTCGGGAGATCACCCCCAAGGGCGGCCCTTATTGGAGCATAGAGTATGCGGACGGGACGTTCTACCTCCCCGCCACCTACGGGGTGCTGTCTTTGGATCCCACCGACGGAAGCACGGTGATCTACGACTCCTCGGACAGCTACGGCAGCCTTTACGGCAGTCTGTGGCATTTGTTCCGTGACGGCGCTTTCGTTTTGGGAGAGACCGACCCCGCAGAGAAGCGGTTCTACGCCTTCCTGCCCCGGGAGGAGGCTGTTTGGGACGTGATGCACGGCTGTGCCGTCACCAACTTCTACGACGTGGGAAACACGCTGAAATTTTACGATCTGCGGGCAGGCGTTCTGCTGGCGGAATACGCTTCCGACCCCGCTTACTACGGCATTCACGCCCTCTTCCTGCCAAACGGTTGCGTGTTGATCCTGGAATTCGGCGAAAAGGGCTCGGACATCCACCTCTTCGACCTCCCCGCCGCGGCAAATGCGGGAACGCCCGTTGAGACCCTGCTTCTCACCGACGAGGAACTGAAGGAGGAGATCCACCGCATGTCCGCCGAAACGGAAGAGGCCACGGGCGTGGATCTGCTTTACGGCTCCGAGGGCAACGATTTTGTGATCTACGATTACATCGGCGAGGCGGAGACGGATCTGCTGGACGTATACTACTCCGTGAAGAAGGTCTGCGAGATCTTGGCCCTTTATCCGGAAGGGATGCTGAGAGAAGCCTACGAGGACACCCACAAAGGGTTGCTGATCTATCTTTGCGGCACCATTTACGGCAAAACGGGAAGCTCCCTTTCCCAGGCAGGGGGCTTGACCACGGAGAAGGACGGCTATATTCTGGTGGCGGTGGACGTGCACAACAATCTGGCCTACGATATCCCCCACGAGCTTTCCCACGTGTTCGACAGGCGGATCAACTATATTTCCAACCAAACGGGAACGGACTGGATGGCCACCTGGGAGCAGGCCACCCCGGTGAAGAACGCCTATCTTTACACCTACGACGACTATAGCGACAACTACCGCTACACCGCATGGAACGAAAGCAAGGACAAGAACGTCTGGTTCGTGGACGGCTACGCCCGCACCTTCCCCACGGAGGATCGGGCACGGATCATGGAAAACCTGTTCAATCCCGCATCCGACGGTATTGCGGAGATCTTACGGTTTGACAATCTGCAGACCAAGGCAAGGCTGTACTGCTACATTCTGAGGGAGTGCTTTACAAGCTGTGACGTGGATACGGTTTTGTACTGGGAGACCCACTTAGGAACCATTGATGACAGCGTTATTCCACAATAAACCCCGTATTTGCACTTGACTTTTTTCGTGGGTGTGGTATACTGTAAACGACAAATAAAAATACTTTTTGGAGGCTGTTTCCTATGATGAATACGATCAAGATCCCCGATCACAAGCAAGCGGTCATCGTTGCCCACAGAGGCCTTTCCGGCCTGGAGCGGGAGAACACCTGCGCCGCCTTCGTTGCCGCAGGTAACAGAAGCTACTTCGGCGTTGAGACCGACGTGCGCAAGACCATCGACGGCAAGTTCGTTCTCTGCCACGACGATCACACCGAGCGTAACTGCATCGACAAGCTGTATCCCGAAGCTTCCACCCTCCACGCCCTGCAGGCGCTCCGTTACAAGGACATTGACGGCAGTTTCGACCGCTACGACCTGATGATGCCCACTCTGCAGGAATATATCAAGATCTGCAAGCGCTACGGCAAGAAGTGCATTCTGGAGTTCAAGGGCGCTTATTCCGTCGAGGATATGGAGACCGTTTTGGGCATTATCCGCGATATGGAGTATGCAGACAACATGATCTACATCTCCTTCTCTCTCCAGAACCTGATCAATCTCCGTCAGGCCGATCCCACCGTCAACGCACAGTGGCTCACCTGCGACGCCAAGCCCGAGACCATCGCTCTGCTGGTGGAGCATAAGATGGATATCGACATCCTGTTCACCGCCCTCACCAAGGAAAGCGTGGACGAGCTCCACAAGAACGGCATCGTGGTCAACTGCTGGACCGTGGACCGTCTGGAGGACGCAGAACGCCTCATCGAAATGGGCGTTGACCAGATCACCTCTAACATTTTGGAGTAATAGAGTACATCCCCCGCAACGAAAAATCCCGTAAAGGCAAACCGCTTTTACGGGATTTTTAGGTTTAAGGTTCGTCCTTCAAGCCGATGATATAGTCTGCCGAGACCTGATAAAAACGGCAAAGCTTGGCAAGGTCGTCGATCTTCAGCTCCGCTCGTCCTTCCTCGATATGACTATATCCCTGTTGAGATTTGTTCAACAGTTTGCCGATCTCCGTTTGCGTAAGATCCCTGTCCTCTCTAAGCGCTCTCAACCTTGCTCTGTAATCCATGGAAACTCCTTGACATTTTTGTTTTCATTTTACATTACTCTTATTTTGAGTATTGACTTTTACTCAAAGATTGAGTACAATGTAAGAAAAAAACAAGGAGAGCAATATGACAAAGCAAGAAGAATTGGCCGGTTTGTATGAATTGAAAAACGACTTGCACCGTTTGAAAAGTATTAAAGCAAACCTCAAGCAGCATGAACGAGAAGCGGAAAACGAAGTAATGCGTCAAGTTCAAAACTCAATGCCCACAAAGCCTCGACATGAAGAAGTTCAAGAATCCCCCCAAAAAAACATTTTTCGAATTGTCGTATTTCCGATCTCATTATTTTTGTTTGCAATCATTAGGAGCTACTTAGGGATATTTTTCTTCGGCACCGGCGGCGCCGAATTCATCTTTTCATGTATTACAACGGGAATCATGCTGGTTTGTCTTTTCGGATTTTTATATGCAAAAATTGAAGAAAGCGTGACATCTAAGATAAGGACAACCGCCATAGTGTTCCACACGCTATGCTTTTTAGCTTCGGCCGGAATTCTTGGGCAAAAAGTGAAAACCTTCACGGTCGTAGATCTTGTTTTGGCTATAGCATTTATACTCATGTATTACGTAAACAAGAACTATATAGAGCGTAAAAAGCAGGCACACAGAAAACATCAAAGCGAAGTCTACGAAAAAACCGAAAATGCCTTAGCAGAATACTCCCGGCAAAGAGAACGCCTAAAACGAAAATTTACGCAAGAAATCACCTCTCCGGCCTCGGAATGGGCGCAAAAAAAGCAAGCATTACTGCAGCAGCTGCAAGCCTGCGAAGCTGCTGTTTATTCAAGTACAATCCTTCACCAATCTTTCCACAGCGACATTGACTACATCATCCGCTTAATGGAAACCGGTGTAGCCGACAGCGTGAAAGAAGCTTTGCAGATCAAACGCGCAGAGGATCAAAAACGAGAATCCGACATGGCCAATTTCCGTGCCAACCTGGAAATACAAAATATGTATCGACAAGAAGACGAGAAGCGTAGATGGGAGGAACAACGCGCACAATGGGAAAGAGAGCAAGCTCAAGCCGAGCGCGAAAGAGAACGTATTGACCAAGCAAAACGTGCCGCAGACGAACTGGAACGCATTCGCAAGGAATTAGAAAACGATTAAAAGCACGAAAAATCCCGTAAAAGCAAACCGCTTTTACGGGATTTTTAGGTTTTCTTCGTCAGACTTCGGAAAAGCCCGCCTTTTCAAGCACCTTCAGCGCCTTGCGCACAAAGGACTTGTTGGCTCCGAAGCTGATATTCAAGCCGTCGCCGCCGGCAAAGCCTGCCAAAACGGCCTCCCGACAATCGTCGTTTTCCACCAGCATCACAGACAGCGCCACGTAATTATTGCAACGGAAATAGTATTGCTCCAGGCACAGCAAAACCGCGTGATCGTTCAACAGCTTTTCGTCGCACACGATCTCGGCGCCCAGCTCCGCTTTCAGATCTTCGGCCAGCTCCGCCAGCGTCTTGGTCTTCTCGGAGCATTTCAATCTTTTTACTTCGGGCATAGCCGTTTCTCCTTTCGATATAACAACCTGCTTTTATTCTTCTATAAAAACCGCACGGGGGAATTGCCGTTTGAGTTCTTCGATCACGGCTTCTGCGTTTTCCACGCCGTAGATCTCTCCGCCGTTGACGACCATATCCACAGGCAAACGCACGTCATCCGCAGGCTCGCCGTTTTTCTTTTCCGCACGGATTTTTCCTACGAAGCTGATCTTCGCGGTATCGCGGCGAAGATCTGCGGCGGTGCGGGAAATGCGAATTTCTTCCATGTCGTAGATCACCGCAAGACGTTTGCGAAATGAAAAGCGAAAGCCGCCGATCCTTGCATAAACTGCCCCGTTGCCATGGAAGCGTTTTGGAAAAACGATCTCCCCGTTCCGCAAGCGGAAGCCCTTGGGAAGGCGGAGAACAAGCAAGACCAGAGCGATTATCAAAAACGGCACCAAGCCAAACGCCTTTGAAACGGATGCTCCTCGGTAAAGCGCCGTAGCCGCAGCAACCAGCTGAAGCATCAAAGCGGCCGCAGCGAAGAACCAAAATTGCTTTGAAAAGAAATAGCAACGCCTTTTGGCAGGATAAAACATAGTCTCCCCCCCCTTTTTCTTCCGCACCCATTATACACCAAGTCTCCCATCTTGTCAACGGCTTCAAAAGTGTGCAAATTGCACAAAACCATCCTTAAATTTTCGTTTGTTTTGATTTTTTGCAAAAATATTGCAATTGCGCGAGAAATCATATATAATAGTGCTATTGAGAAAATAACATCGCCGAGGAAACTCGGCGGGAGAGGAACCCTTTACTATGGCTATTATCGATATGAAACGCATCCGTAACATTGCCTTGCTGGGCCACAGCGGCTCCGGTAAGACCTCCCTGGCAGAGGCAATGCTGTACGTTTCCGGCGGCAGCGACCGTCTGGGCAAAACTGCGGAAGGCAACTCCAACTTTGACTACGATCCCGAGTCCGTGAAGAGAAAGATCTCTATTTCCGCGGGCTTTGCTCCCGTTATGTGGAAGGACGTTAAGATCAACGTCATCGACACTCCCGGTCATCCCGGCTTTGCAGGGGAAGTTTCCCAGGCACTCCGCGTGGCTGACTCCGCTGTCATCGTCATTGACGCAAAATCCGGCATCGAGGTAGGTACCGAGCTGGCTTGGGACCGCGCTACCGCCGCAGGTCTGCCCAAGGCTATCTTTATCAATAAGTTTGACGACAACCAGGCTCGTTTTGCAAAGATCCTGGATGCACTCCACGAGAAGTTCGGCAGAAAGATCTGCCCCATTACCATCCCCATGATCAAGGATGGCGAGGTTTGCGGCGCTCTGGACCTGGTGGATACCGAAGCTCACGCTTTTGACGATAAGGGCCAGCATCACGTTCTGCCCATTCCCGAGGAATCCAAGGAATCCTTCGACCACTTCCACGAAATGCTGCTGGAAGCCATCGCAGGCACCGACGAGGAGCTGATGGACAAGTACTTCTCCGGCGAGGATATCTCCCACATGGAGATCTGCAACGCCATTCACGAGGGCATCATCCACGGCGACATCGTTCCCTGCTTCTGCGGCTGTGCTACCAGGCTGTGGGGCGCATGGACTTTGATGGATGCCATCGCAGAATCCTTCCCCCGTCATTCCGCCAAGGGCAACGAGATCTCCGCAGATCTGGAGGAGATCGCCATCCAGCCCGACGGCGCACCCGCTCTGTTTATCTTCAAGACCGTTGCCGACCCCTTCGTGGGCAAGATGAACTTCTTCAAGGTCATGAACGGTACCGTCAAGGCCGACAACACCCTGAAGAACTCCCGCGACGGCTCCAACGAGCGTCTTGCAAAGCTGTTCACCATCAAGGGTAAGACCCAGTCCGAGGTAGAGGCCCTGGCTTGCGGCGATATCGGTATGGTATCCAAGCTGACCAACGCCGCTACCGGCGACACCCTCTCCTGGAACGGCGAGATCACCTACGCTCCCACGGAATATCCCCTGCCCTTCTACGTGAAGGCCATCCGTCCCCTGTCCAAGGGCGACGAGGACAAGATCTCCTCCGGCGTTGCCAAACTGTTGGAAGAGGATCCCACCCTCCGTTACGAGGTCCACAAGGAGACCAAGCAGATGCTTCTTTCCGGTCTGGGCGGCACCCATCTGGATATCGCACTGGCAAAGATGAAGTCCCGCTACGGCGTGGAGATCGCTTTGGACGACAAGAAGATCGCATACCGCGAGACCATCCGCAAGTCCTGCAAGATCGAAGGTAAGCACAAGAAACAGTCCGGCGGTCACGGTCAGTACGGTCACGTTAAGATCGAGTTCTCTCCCGGCGAGGCAGAGGGTCTGACCTTTACCGAGACCATCTTCGGCGGCTCCGTTCCCAAGAACTTCCATCCCGCAGTGGAAAAGGGTCTGCAGGAATGTATGGCCAAGGGCGTTCTGGCGGGCTATCCCGTGGTAAATCTGGCGGCCAACCTGTTCGACGGCTCTTACCACGACGTGGACTCCTCCGAAATGGCCTTTAAGCTGGCGGCAGGCATCGCCTTCCGTGACGGTCTGCCCCTGTGTAACCCCGTGCTTCTGGAGCCCGTTGGTCAGCTTCGCGTTCTCATCCCCGACAACCAGGTGGGCGACGTGATCGGTGACCTGAACAAGCGCCGCGGTAAGATCATGGGCATGGATCAGGCCGAGGGCAAGCGCGGATACAGCATCGTCGAGGCTGAGGTTCCGGATGCCGAAATGAGCGACTACGTTCACGTGCTCCGTGCCATCTCCCAGGGCAGAGGTTCTTACACCTTCTACATCACCGGTTACTCCGAAGTTCCCGGCAACATCGCAGAGAAGATCGTTGCGGAAGCCAAGCAGAACGCATAAAATTCACGCAAAAAACGGCAACCGAGGCATTCGGTTGCCGTTTTCCCTCTTTACAAACCGAAAATTTCGTGCTATAATATCCGCAAAGAACATCCACAAGGAAGGTTTTACTATGAAGAAGCTTCTGTGTATCCTGCTGGCGCTGGTAGCGGCCTTCACCTGCTTGGCAGGCTTTGCCGTTTCCGCCGAAAAAGCAGAACCCGATATCGATCCCGAATCTCCCCTGTATCAGAAGATGGCGCTGTTTGTGGGCGACTCCATCTGCGAGGCGATTTACGAGCAGCGGGATGCCGACTACAGTTACCGCTTCGGCTGGGGCGGCAGAATTCTTTACAACAACGACATGAGAGGCGTGAACCTGGGTAAATCCGGCGCTTCCGTTTCCAACTGCCGCGGGGCAAACACCATTCTGGCCCAGCTGGAACAGCAGTCCCCCAACGGCGATAAGTACGATTACGTCATCGTTCACGGCGGTGTCAACGACGCTTGGGACAGCTGCGCAGTGGGCGCTATGGTCGAAGGCTTCGAAGGTCCCTTTGATATGACCACCTTTGCAGGCGGATTGGAGACCACCTTCAAGTATCTGAAGGAGACCTATCCCAACGCATACTACGGATACATCATCAATTTCTCCATTCCCAACAGCAGACAGACAAGCCTTGCCGACATGAGCGCTTACTTCACCGTTGCCAAGGAAATTTGCGACAAGTGGGAGATCCCCTATCTGGATTTCTACTTTGATGATGATTTCAACAAGAACGTTATGAAGACCCACACCGACGAGAATCTGTACGACTACATCCATTGCAGAACCTCCGGTTACGAGATCCTGACGCCCCGCATCGAGGCTTGGATGGAGACTCTGCACATCAAGGAAGAGCCTCCCGTGGAGGAATCCTCCCAAGAAGAATCCGCCGAGGCATCCGCAGAAGCTTCCGCTCCCGCAGAATCCTCCGCACCCGCTGAGGATAAAAGCGGCGTTCCCGTTTACGTATACGTGATCATTGCGGTAGCCGCTGTGGTGGTGATCGCCGCTGTGGTAGTATTGGTAAGAAAGAAGAAATAACATGGATAAAAGAAAACTTTTGACGCTGATCCTGGTAGGCGCGTTGCTGTTGTCCTCCCTGATCCCCGTTCTGGCAATGATCTTAAGATAAAAATAAAAAACAATATATTTTCGAAAGGAAAAAACACCATGAAAAAGCTTTCTCTGCTTTTGGCAGCGTTGATGATCTTCTGCTGCTTCGCACTGGCTTCCTGCGGCGAAGAAGAGGCTACCTCTTCCGCTCCCGAAGCTTCCTCCACCGCTCCCGCTACCTCTTCCGAGGCTCCCGCTACCTCTTCCGAAGAACCCGAGGCTTCCTCCGAGGAACCTGCTGAGTCCTCCGAAGAAGAGCTTCCCCTGGTAGGCGAGGCTGAAATGTTCTGGGTCACCCACTTCAACGACGGCTCCTCTGAGGGTGCAGGCGCTATCTTCACCGAGACCGATACCGCAGGCGGCTGGTGGATCCACGTAGCATTCGCTCCCGCACAGGTTGAGGATCTGGAAAACGTTTACGAGATCGTTGAGCTCACCAACGGTTTGAGCGACGGCTCCGCTACCACCGTAGCAGTTCCCGAAGGCGGCTTCGTTTGGGCGATCAACACCGGTAACAACTATCCCACCATCAATCCCGATGGCAGCGGCATTGACTACACCAGCCCCAACTGCAACGGCATGATCGCTTCCGCTCAGCTTTGGAGAGTTGGCGACAAGATGCAGTTTGCCGGTCTGGATCTGGAGAACCTCACCGTTCCCACCGAGACTGCTGACACCATGTGGTATGACGATGCTTACGTTTGCACCGCTACCTGGGCACCCATCAACGACTAAGTTTACAATTTAAAGTAATACGAGAGAGGGGCTTTTTGAAAAAAGCCCCTCTCTCGTGCTCTCACCCAAAAACTTTTCATTCAAGAGATTAACGGGAAGGCATTGGGTCGGGCTGTGTCCGTATGTCACCCTGAGCACGCGCGGTCGTAGCCCCTGCGGCTACGTATTATAGCAATCTCCGCGCACGTCGAACTTTTTGCAGTTGAAGAGCGTCAGCGATGAACAGCAAAAAGCGCCGCAGGCGGGGTCTACTGAGAGTCTGATATACCCTGTCAAAGGCAAAGAACTTTTTATCGAAAAAGGACGTAACTTTACCCACGTAAAGGTAGATCAAACTTTTAGGAGATCCCTTCGGGGTGCAAGCACCCCTTGGTTTTGCTCCATTCGCTACGCTCATCTACGCAAAACTTCGACGGTTTGCTTGCAAACCTGAGCTCAAGGATGACACGTAGCCGCAGGCGGGGTCTACTGAGAGTCTGCTTGCTTAACACCCAAGGTTCCAAAACGACGCTTCGGCGGCGTTTTGTATAGGGCGGAACCGATACCAAGCATGTCGATAGAGCAGTGCGCCCGATGT
>JAZPZV010000051.1:0-78353 GCA_045544855.1 Eubacteriales bacterium
CATTTGTAGACACAAATGCAAAATTTAGTGAAATTTTCGCTTACGCGAAAGTGAAGTTGCTTTGCAGTGAAGTTCGTGCAAAGCTGCTCCGCAACTTTTACGCACGAGTGAAGTTAAGTTTGCCCACTTTGCCGAAGGCAAAACTTCACTATCCACAGGATAACTTCACTTACGAAGTAAACTTCACTTGCCCCCAGGGCAAACTTAGTTGCGTAGTGTCCTTAAGGGCACTACGCTAAAGAGCGGCCGCTTTTTGATTGCGCGGACGAGGACTTAAGAACCTTTTTCGTGAAAATAGGTTCACACCTCGCTTAGGCGAGGTATAGAATCTCCAAAAAGCTTTTCATGCCAAATGCTGTCGCATTTGGAGAGAGAACTCAGGGAAGCTCCACCGATACAACGGTAAGAACGCCCTCCCGCACGGTGAAGCGGATTTCCAATTCCGCAAAGGGGAAGCCGTAAATACGGTGGGGGTCCTGCTGGTAAGCGGGACGGGGGTCCTGTGCCAAGATCTCTTTCAGGGGTGCTTGGTACTGCGGGGGAACTTTTGCAAGCAATTCCTCCGGGAAACACACCTCCAAGGCGTACTCCCGCAAGGGTTCTGCAAATCCTCCGGTTGCCTCGGGACGGGAATCCGCAAAGGGCAAGTAGGGCTTGATATCCAGAATGGGCGTGCCGTCCATCAGATCGGCTCCCGCCACCACCAGCTCGTTCCCTTCGATCCGCACAAGCTTTACGCAGGAAAGACCGATGGGGTTGGGACGGAAGGGGGAACGGGTGGCAAACACCCCCATGCGGGTATTCCCTCCCAAACGGGGCGGTCGTACAGTGGGAGACCAATCCTCCCGCACGGATTCGGAAAACACCCACAGAAGCCAGATATGGGAAAAATCCGACAGTCCCCGCAGGGAGTCTTGATTGCGATACGCCTTTTCGAAAACAATGCGGGATTCCAGCATATCCAGAATGCCGCTTTGGCGAGGAATGCCGAATTTGGTTGGAAAAGGCGTGCGGATATGGGCAATGGGTCTCATTTCCATAAAGCGTTTCCTTTTACGAAAAGCCGCACCCGAGGGTACGGCTCTTCTTGTTGTTTTTGCTATCAGTCGTTGTGTACGTGGACGTCCATCTGCTTGTAGGGAACCTGGATACCGGTCTTGTCGAAGGCCTTCTTCACAGCCTCGTTCAGTTCAAAGTTCACCGTCCAGTAATCGTCCTTCTTTGCCCAAGCGCGAACGACAAAGGCCAGCCCGTCCTCGGTTCTGCCCGTATAGACCACAGCCAGTGCGGGCTCTTTGAGCACCATGGGATGCGCGGAAGCGATAGAAGTGAGCACGTCACGAACGCGATCGATATCGCTGTCTGCGGCAACGGTAACCGCAACGTCCACACGGCGGAGATCCTTCTTGGAATAGTTGGTGATGGTGCTGTTCATCAGAGTGCCGTTGGGAAGGGTGACGGTCTTGTTGTCGGGAGTGCACAGCACGGTATACATGATGGAGATCTCCTCCACCGTGCCGGAAACGCCCTGAGATTCCACGAAATCATCCACGCGGAAGGGCTTGAAGATCAACAGCATGAGACCGCCTGCCAGGTTGGACAGGGAGCCCTGCATTGCCAAACCGATAGCGGCACCTGCGGTAGCCAACACGGCGACCACGGACGCCATGGGTACGCCCATCACGCCGATGGCGGAGACCACGATAATGGTCTTAAGACCAATGCTCACGCAGTTGAAGAAGAAGGTTGCCACGGTACGATCCATTTTGGAAGCCATCTTGCTCTTGCGCAAGCGCTTCACAACGGCCTTGGTGCAGGCAAACCCGATCAACAGGATCAGAGCGGCCAGGATCAGCTTACTGCCCACGGAGACGCACAGGTCAACCAGGGAGTTCAGAAAATTTTCCATAAATACCTCCAAATATTGTTTTCCACTACATTTTAATCCCCTTTTCGGAGGTTGTCAAGAGGGAGGCGTGATTTTTTGTGACGAAACCATAAATTTTAGCCGCTTCTTCTTGACAATCCGCGAAAGAAGAGGTATACTGTTGCTGATTGATAAACTGGAGATTTTATAGTTATGGGTAAGTACCGCATTCTTTGCTTCGCCAACCAAAAGGGCGGAGTGGGCAAAACCACGTCGGCCGTCAACGTTGCCGCCTGTCTGGCACGGACGGGTAAAAAGGTGCTTCTGGTGGACGCAGATCCTCAGGGGAACGCTACCAGTGGCATCGGTGTTTCCAAGCGTGAATTGGAGAGCACCGTCTACGACGTGCTCATCGGAGAAAAGACCGTGGCAGAAACGGTGGTGGAAACAAGCGCCAAGAATCTGTTCCTCCTGCCCTCCGGCATTGACCTGGTGGGTGCGGAGCTGGAGCTGGCGGACGAGGCACGGAGAGAATACCGCTTGAAGGACGCCCTGGAGCAGGTCAGAGAGCAATACGATTACATCATCATCGACTGTCCTCCCGCATTGGGATTGGTGACCATCAACACCCTGGTAGCCGCCGACGGCGTGATCATCCCCTTGCTGTGCGAATACTACTCCTTGGAGGGGTTGACGCAGTTGAACGCCACCATCGGTCAGATCCGCAAGCGCTACAACGCGCATCTGGAGCTTTTGGGCGTGCTTTTGAATATGTACGACGGACGGTTGAATCTGACGGTGAGCGTGCTGGAGGAGATCAAGAAGTTCTTCCCCGGGAAGGTGTTCCGTACCCCCATCCCCCGCTCCGTACGTATGAGCGAGGCTCCCAGCCACGGGCTTTCCATCGTGGATTACGAGCCCCACGGCAAGGGTGCGGCCGCTTACGCCGCCGTTACCCGGGAATTGATGACCCGTTGCGAATAAAACAGAAGAAGGATACAGATATGGCTAAAAAAGGCTTGGGGCGCGGACTTGGCGCGCTGCTTTCCGACAACCTGCCCGATCTTCCCGAAACGGAAGCGAAGGAAGACGGTCGTCTGGTACAACTGCATATTTCCGATATAGAGCCCAACCGCAAGCAGCCCCGTAAGCATTTCGACGAAAATGCGTTGATGGAGCTGGCGGAATCCATTGGGATGCACGGTCTTCTGGAGCCCATTGCGGTACGGAAGAAGGAAAACGGATATTACGAGATCATCGCAGGGGAACGCCGCTGGCGTGCCTCCCGCATGGCAGGGCTGAACACCATTCCCGCCATCGTCAGGGAGATCGGGGACGAAGAGGCCGCTCTGCTGGCATTGATCGAAAACCTGCAAAGAGAGGATCTGAACCCCGTGGAAGAAGCCGCAGGCTACAGAGACCTCATTGAGCGCTACAACCTCACCCAGGAGGAGGCCGCCAAGAAGGTGGGCAAGTCCCGTGCCAACGTGGCCAACCTGATGCGCCTTCTGAAGCACCCTGCAAGTGTGCTTTCCATGGTGGAAAACGGTACTCTTTCCTACGGTCACGCAAGAGCACTTTTGCCCTTGGCGGAGCGTGTGGGAGAGAAGGAGCTGCTTGCCGTCGCCGAGAAAGTGGCGGAGGAGGATCTCTCCGTCCGTCAGACGGAGGCCTTGGTAAAGCGGATGCTTTCCGAGGATCCCGGCACGGCCCCCGTTCGTGAAGACCCCGTGAAGAGTCAGTATCTGAAGGTTTTGGAGCGTTCCGTCAGCGAATCTGCGGGACGGAAGGTCACCATCAAGGCGGAGAAGGACGGCAGCGGAAAGCTGGTTTTGTCCTTTGCCTCCACGGAGGATCTGGAGACCCTTTTGCAGACCATCTGCGGAAAACATTTTTTGGAAGAACTGAGCGAAACGCTTTAAGGAGAATAGAAAATCATGATCGACATTAAATTTTTGAGAGAAAATCCGGACGTTGTCCGTGAAAACATTAAGAAGAAGTTCCAGGATGCCAAGCTCCCCTTGGTGGACGAGGTGCTGGAGCTGGACAAGCGTAACCGCGCCATCAAGGGCGAGGTAGAGGCTTTGCGTTCCGAGCGTAACAAGGGCTCCAAGTCCATCGGTATGCTCATGGGTCAGGGCAAGCGTGACGAGGCAGAAGCGCTGAAGAAGCAGATCGCCGCAATGGGCGGCAAGATCGATGAGCTTTCCGCAGAGGAAAAGCAGGTGGAGGAAGCCTTGCTTTCCAAGATGATGCTCATCCCCAATATCATCGATCCCTCCGTACCCATCGGTAAGGACGACAGCGAGAACGTAGAGGTGCAGAAGTACGGCGAACCCGTAGTACCTCCCTACGACATCCCCTACCACACCGAGATCATGGAGAAGTTTGGCGGCATCGATCTGGATTCCGCAGGCAGAGTAGCAGGCAACGGCTTCTACTATCTGATGGGGGACATTGCCCGTCTCCACTCCGCAGTGATCTCCTACGCAAGAGACTTTATGATCGACAGAGGCTTTACCTACTGCGTGCCTCCCTTTATGATCCGCTCCGCCGTGGTCAACGGTGTTATGAGCTTTGCGGAGATGGATGCCATGATGTACAAGATCGAGGGAGAGGATCTCTACCTCATCGGTACCTCCGAGCATTCCATGATCGGTAAGTTCATCGACCAGATCATCGACGAAAAGCAGCTGCCCATCACCCTCACTAGCTATTCTCCCTGCTTCCGCAAGGAAAAGGGTGCTCACGGCATTGAGGAAAGAGGCGTGTACCGTATTCACCAGTTTGAAAAGCAGGAGATGATCGTGGTGTGCAGCCCCGAGGAATCCCCCGTTTGGTTCGATAAGCTGTGGCAGAACACCGTGGATCTGTTCCGTTCTCTGGACATTCCCGTGAGAACGCTGGAATGCTGCTCCGGTGACCTGGCGGATCTGAAGGTGAAGTCCGTGGACGTGGAGGCATGGTCTCCCAGACAGAAGAAGTACTTCGAGGTGGGTTCCTGCTCCAACTTGGGCGACGCACAGGCAAGACGTCTGAAGATGCGTGTCAACGGCGAAAACGGCAAATATCTCCCCCACACCCTGAACAACACCGTGGTGGCGCCTCCCCGTATGCTCATCGCCTTCCTTGAAAACAACCTCCGGCCCGACGGCTCCATCCGTATTCCCGAGCCTCTCCGTCCTTACATGGGCGGCAAAGCGGAGATCCGCTGATGGATATCACCTTTGTGGTCTGGACGGTGCTGGCAGGCATCGCCGTTGCCATCGTATACCTTTGGTATCAGAGACGGTTTGTGGGAGAGTTCGTGCGGAAGCTGTTGACCATCGACGCAGATTCTCCCGAAACCGCAGTCTCCATGAAGGATCTGAACTGTAAAATGTCGCCTCCCTTGCAGCTGGCGTTGAGAGAAGAGGGTACTCTGCAGGATGCGGTCTTGAAGACCGAGGAGGAAGAGCCCCGTTATTACGTCGCCCCCGCAAAGAAGAAAATGCTGGAAGCCAAATACAAAAACGAAAACGTGGGCTTTTTCGCCGTGGTTTTGGGAATTTGTATTCTGGTGGTGGTGGGCGTGCTGTTCACCGTGCTCTACCCTGTTCTTTCTGATTTTCTCGGCGGATTCTTCCCTGCGTGACAAGGAAAAGGCTCAGATCGCCCGCATAGCGGGCCGTGAAAGGAAAGCTCGTATTTATGAAAAAAAGAAATCCGCTGTACGTTTCGGTGGTGATCGCCATCATTCTGGTGCTGATCACCGTGGCGGTAATCTTACTGATGGGATACCGTTATACCTCCGAGGACGGCACCAAGTTCGTGGGTCAGACCGAAAGCGGACAGCCTACCAGCGGTACCATCAACTATCCCGACGGCAGCTCTGCCGTGCTGGATCTTGCCAATAATACCATCCGCTACGACAACGGCGACGTTTACGTGGGACAGATCAGCGGGCTGAACCGCAACGGCAACGGCAAAATGACCTTTGCCGCCACGGGGGACGTTTACGAAGGCACCTTCATCGACGATAAAATGACCGGTGTGGGGAAAATGACCTACGCCAACGGCGACGTGTATGAAGGCGGTATGCTGGATTCCAAAAAGCACGGTGAGGGGAAGTTCTATTTCTCCAACGGTAATTCCTACGTGGGGTATTACGTGGAGGATGCCATGACGGGCTACGGTGTATTCACCTGGAGCTCCGGCGCTTCCTATCAGGGCTATTTTGAAAACGATATCAAAGAGGGGCAGGGCAAAATGACCTTTGCCAACGGTGACGTTTACGAGGGGCAGTTCAAAAACGATCTGCGCCACGGCAACGGACACTATACCTGGAAGGACGGCACTTATTACAGCGGCACCTTCCGCAACAATCTGATGGATACCCGTGTATTGGACGAAAACGGGAACTTTATCCTGGGTGAGGACGGTGCTTACGTTCACGGAAACGTGGGGTATTACACCACCATTCTTTCCCCCGAAGAGCATAAGACCTACCGCGGATATTTTGAAGCCGGCAAGATCGTTGCCGTGTATGAGGATATGGAGGAGTAACCGATATGGCAAAAGCGAATTTTATCTTCTCTGCCTTTGCGGATGAGATCACTCCCGATTTTGACGGACAACTTGCCGCCCTGAAGAAGCTGGGGATCCCCCTGCTGGAGCTTCGGGGTGTGGACGGCAAGAGCTTCGTTCAGCTGACGGACGAGGAAGCAGACGCCGTGAAGGCAAAGCTGGAGGAGGCCGGGATCGGTCTTTCCTCTTTGGGCTCTCCCATCGGCAAAATGGATGCAGACGGGGATTTTGAAGCCCATCTGCAGCTGTTTGACCGCATTATGGACATCGGCGACAGGCTGGGCTGTAAGCGGATCCGTATGTTCAGCTTCTATCCCGGCTCTCTGGACAGAGACGCCTTTGAAAAGAGAGTTTTTGAATGGATGGAGATCTTGCTCTCCAAGGCGGAAGCCAGAGGCTTTACCCTCTGCCACGAAAACGAAAAGGACATCTACGGTGATTCTCCCGCCAACGAGCACAGGTTGATGGCGCACTTTGGCGGCAGGCTGAAGGCGGTGCTGGACCCCGGTAACTTTGCCTTCTGTAAGATGGATCCCGCTCCCGCATATCCCTTGCTGAAGGAATACGTCGAGTATTTCCACATCAAGGATGCGGATGAGGAAGGTATCATTGTACCTCCCGGCAAGGGCGTAGCACTGCTGGAGGAGACCATTGCAAGGATCGCGGCAGACCGTGAAGGACAGGACGTGATCCTGACCATGGAGCCCCATTTGATGATGTTCACCGGGCTTTCTTCTCTTTCCAAATTGGACGATATCCGTCACAAGTACACCTTCGACTCTCCCTTTGAGGCATTCCGCGTGGCTTACGAGGCCGTTTGCGGGATGGTGGATCGTGCTTGCGCGGCTGAATAAGGCGTGGGAGACCGCAGGCGGAAGTTTGCTTTGTTGCTTTCTTTCCGGTGCGGTCTTTTCTTTGCCTTATTTCTACGAAAAGCTGTTTCCCTTTACCTTTGTAGGGCTGTTTTGCCTCTTTTGGCTGTTAAAGCTTGAGGTTTTGGAGAAGAAAAAATTCCGCGGGCTCTTCTGCTTCTTTCTTGGGTTTTATCTGTGCCTTTGTTCCTGGTTTCTGGCCATGTATCCCCTTTCCGCCTTTGGGTTTACCCCTGTGCAGGCGGGGCTTGTGATCGGCTTTTGCTGTCTCTTCGTGCCCTTGAAAATGGCACTCCAGCACGGGTTCTTCCTGTGGACCGGAAGATTTTTGCCCCAAAATCCCTATCTCCGTGCCATAGGCTACGGCTGTCTTTGGGTGGGGGCAGAGCTTTCCCTTCATCTTGGGATCTTAGCCTTCCCCTGGGGGACGGTGGCACTTTCACAAACGGGATTTGCCCCGCTGATCCAAACGGTCTCTCTGCTTGGGTCGGAATGGATCGCCTTTTTTGCAGTGACCTTCTGCGCTTTGGCGGTGGAGGCGGTGAAGAGCAAGGAGCAACGGATGGCCTTGGTGACCTCGGGCTTCTTCATCCTGCCTTTGATGGCGGGATATCTGATGGCCATGTTCCCCGGCAACGTTCCGCCTGCCAAGGTGGAAACGGCCATTCTCCAAGGGAATATCTCCACCGACGAAAAATGGGGAGAAAACGTGTCCCAAGAGATCTTTGAGACCTACGTGGCCATGACCGAGGAGGCGGCGGAAAAGGGGGCGAAGGTGATCGTTCTGCCGGAGACGGCCATCCCCGTGAACTTCCGCGAGGGCGGAGTGATCCACGAGACCTTTTCCCGGATTACAGCAAAGTATCATTGCACGGTAGTGATGGGGATCTTCCGACGGGCAGGGGAAGACGCCTTCAATTCTATGGTCGCCATCGACAGGGAGGGAAAACTTTCCACCCTCTACGACAAGCGGCATCCCGTGCCTTTTGGGGAATATATGCCTATGGGAGATTTTTTGGAGCAGATCTTCCCTGCCCTGGCCGGGCTGAATCCGGAAGGGGCTTTGACCCCCGGTGAAACGGTTTGCTACATTGAAAACGACGATTACCGTATAGGCAGTTATATCTGCTTTGACTCCGTTTTCGGCGGTCACGAGGGAGCATCCGCAGAGGTGGACTTTACGGTGATGGTCACCAACGACGGCTGGTTCGAAGACAGCGCCGCCCTGGGACAGCATCTCCGTCACGCCAAGCTCCGTGCCATTGAAAGCGGAAAGTCCTTATTGCGAGCCGCCAACACCGGGATCTCCGCCATTGTGGATAAGGACGGCAGTCTGCTTGCCCATTCCTCCCCCATGAAGAAAGAGATCCTCTACGGAGAAATGCCCCTGTACGAGGGTCGCACGCTGTACGGGATCATCGGGGACGTGATCCCCGTGGGGTGTGTTCTGTATTTGGCAATATTGTTTGGGTACAAAATCCTGAAAAAGCGTAATAAGAAAGAAATTTAAGCAAAAGACGACAGCATAGCGCAAAGGCTATGCTGTCATTTTTCATTCTTCGGTATATTCTTCAAGGGCAAAGGACATGAGCCATTCGTCCGTGGGATCTGCGGAAAAGTGGTACAGAGAAGCGTACCAAACGCCATCGGAGGAAGTGCCGTACAGTCTGATCCCGGAGGGAACCTCAGAGGATTCGGTAAGTTCGGGATTCTCCATCCGAAGCCTGAAGGTCTTATCCACGGTAATGATCTGCCCCTCGGAGGTCAGCGTATAGCGGACGTTCATAAGCTCGCCGGCGCGGGTGGTGTAGTAGGTTACCGTCTTCCCGTCCGCGAGGGTCTCAGTCTTGGTAACGGTGACGGTATCCTTTTGGAAAAAATCCAAATACTCCTCTTGATATCTGCGGTCGAAACTCTCTTTCGTCTGATAGTGAAACGTCCCCGTGATCCCGTTTTCCCAAGCCAACCCAAAGGAATAGGTCTCCCCTCCCCAACAAACGTCGGTGGTTTCGCCGCCTGCGGGAAGCTTCGGGACGTATAAATGGTCAAAATCACAGATCTTCACAGCCCCGGTTGCATCCTTGGGGAATAATCTCACGATAACGGCTTTTTCCCAATCCTCCAGCAAGCCCTTGGTAACGGCGTCCTTGAACTCCTTCATGGTTTCGAAAGAGAGTGTGGCAACGATTACCTGCATTTCTCCGCCTATCTGATAGCAATTCGGATCGTCAAAAAGCAGGCGAAAGCCGTTTTCATCGGCAATCAGTTTGTAATCCCCGGAGTTTTCTCCGCTTGGATCATACACGGAGCTGATATCGCCGCCGATGCTGCCGTCTCCGCCGGGAGAAATCATTCGGTAGCCCGCCGTTGCTCCCGTTACCACAACACAAAAGCAGGCGGCCAGGATCCCCCATCTCACCCAAGCAATTTTTTTCTTTTTGGGGGTATAGGAAAGCACTTCCTCCAAGTAGCGATCCCCAACATCTCCCAAGGCGTGGGAAAACAATTTCGACGTCATACGAAAACCTCCCTTTCCGACAGATAGCTCCGTAATCTCTTACGGATTCTTACAAGGCGAACGGATACGTTCTTTTCCGAAAGGCCTACCTTTTTGGCAATTTCGTTATACGGCTCGGCAAACCAATAGCGCCGCAGAAAGATCACCCTGTCCTCCCCCGAAAGGGTATCCAGAAACGCTTCAATCAGCGCAGTCAGCTCCTGCTTGGCAAGCTCTGCTTCCACGGTGGACGAGGAAGCAAGGCAATCCTCCAGCTCCTCCATGGCAAGATCGTAATGGCTGTTCCGTTTGACGGCGGTGTTGTACTCGTATCGCTTGAGAGAAACGTTTCTGACGATCCTGCAGACGAAGGAAAGTAAAGGATGAGGCTTTGCGGGCGGAATGGCATTCCACACACCCAGATAGGCGTCGTTGACACATTCCTCGGCATCTTCACGGTTGCCTAAGATATGGAAGGATACCGAACGGCAAGCCGCCCCGTATTTGCGATCCAGCTCCGCAATGGCTTGTTCCGATCGTTCAAAGAACAGTGCGATTATTTTTTCGTCGTTCATTTGCTCTGCCTCCTTTCAACCATATACTACGGTTTGGCTGTCAAAAACTACAGTTTCCCTGTAAAAAACGATCCGTAACAAAAAAGGCTCTTCAAACTGCATTGAAGAGTCTTTTATCTTTTTGAAAAAATGCCCCGCCACGGCCGTGCCCCCATGAGAAGAAACCCTGCTCTGTGCAGGTGGGTGCCCTCTCCAACGCTTCAGTACTTCCAACGTCCGCCTCGCAGAAAGGCAAGGCGGGAGGCCTGCACACCACTTTGGAATATGAGCTCCCTTTCTCTCTTGTGGGTTTTTACATAGGGCGATCGGGTCATTCAACCGCACGCACCGGGCAGGAGAAAACGCTATGCGTTTTCAATGAAAAGCACGAGTGCTTTTCATTGGTTTCCGCCCTGCTTCCGCGCAGGGCGAGCCCCTTACGGGGTTTCGCACAAAGTGCGAAATTTTTCTCCTTCCGCTAACCGCGGGGAGAAAAACCTTCATCGGTGTCTTTTTGCCCGCAATGAATGCGGGCAAGCGACGCAATTGATTGTAATCGCTTCGCGATGAAAGTGAATGTACGGGATTATACGCCTTCGGAGCCTTCTTCAACGTCCAGGTCGAACTCGCCAAGGAACTGATCCTCAAAGGCATCGGCAACGCGGTCAAACTCATCATCGTCGTCGATGGTCACCAGGATCTCCTCACCGTTTTCGTCCACTTCTACCTTCAAAACCACGTACTCATCCGCATCCTCGTTGTCAGCGGGAACCAGGGCGAGGTAGATCTGCTCGTCGATCTCCAGCTCACCGATCAGGGCGAATTGGCTTTCGTTGCCATCCTCATCCGTGAGAGTGAACAGTTCTTCGTTTTCCATATTTGCCATTACGAAATCCTCCTTCGTGATATAAAAGCATTTTTCTGCCTGTATTATACGCCAAATCTACTGTTCTGTCAAGTGTTTTCTATCTTTTTCGTTCGACATATCTCGTCATGGAGGGGGAAACGGTTGACTTTTTGGCTTTCGTCTGTTATACTTCCTGTTGAAGAACATACACAAGGAGCATTCCGCCATGGCTTTCATCCCCCGTCTTTTTCTCTCTCCCGCAGAAATCGAACACCCCCGCGCGGTGGTGACCAACGAAATGGATATCAACCACGTGAAGAACGTGCTTCGCATTCCCGTAGGCGGGAAGGTGACCCTTTGCGACGGCGCAGGGAGGATCTATCCCGGGGTGATCGCTTCCTTTGGGGAAGGTTGTATGGTGCTGGACTTGGGGGAAGGGGTTTCCGATCACAGCGAGCTTCCTTTTGGGGTGACGGTGTATCAATGCTATCCCAAGGGGGAAAAGGCCGAGACCGTTGTACAGAAGGCGGTGGAGCTGGGGGCTACGGAGATCGTCTTCGTGATGAGCGAGCGTTGCGTTGCCCGTCCCGACGATAAGTCCATGGAGAAAAAGCTGGTGAGGCTGCAGAGGATCGCAGATTCTGCGGCGGCCCAGAGCGGTCGTTGCGTGCTCCCCGAGGTGCGGGGACTGCTTTCCTACAAAGAGGCCTGTAAAGAGGCCGCCAAGGCAGGTTGTGCTTTTCTGTGCTACGAGGGAGAAGGCACCTTGCCCCTGCGAAGCATTCTGGAAGCCAAGGGCAAGCAGGACAGCTACGCCTTTGTGATCGGCCCCGAGGGCGGCATCTCTCCCAAAGAGGTGGAGATCGCAAGGGAAAACGGCCTTGCACCAGCGGGACTGGGCGGACGGATCCTGCGCACCGAGACGGCGGCGCTGTTCGTGCTTTCGGCTATGAACGTATTGTGTGAATAAACAGCCGCTCCCTACCAAACGGATACAAGTTGTTCTAAAAAATCCACTTCTGAAAACGATAGTTTTCGGCAATGCGGTTTCTTTGGGGATTATTAAGGACCTTTCTTTTTCGAAAGAAAGGTCCTTAATCGTTCTCTGTTGTTCTCTTAATCCAGCTCTTTTTTGCCGGTGTAGAGCTCGTAGTATCTGCCGCCCATGGCAAGAAGCTCCTCGTGGCTGCCACGCTCGATGATCTCACCCTGCTCCAGCACCATAATGGCGTTGGAGTTGCGGACGGTGGAGAGTCGGTGGGCGATGACAAAGGTGGTGCGGTCTGCCATCAGGGCGTCCATACCCTTTTCGATGTGTCGTTCCGTACGGGTATCCACAGAGCTGGTGGCTTCGTCCAGAACCAGGATGGGGGCTTTGGACAAGGCCGCGCGGGCGATGTTCAAAAGCTGTCTCTGACCCTGGGACAGGTTGGCCCCGTCCCCCTCGATCATGGTGTTGTACCCCTCGGAAAGACGGGTGATGAAGCTGTGGGCGTAGGCCGTCTTGGCGGCTAATATGACCTCCTCGTCGGTGGCGTCCAGCCTGCCGTAACGGATGTTTTCCATGATGGTACCTGTGAACAGGTGGGTATCCTGGAGCACCATGGCGATGTTCTTGCGGAGCACGTCACGCTTGATGTTTTTCAGAGGTACGCCGTCGATGGTGATCTCCCCTTCCTCGACGTCGTAGAAGCGGTTGAGCAGGTTGGTGACGGTGGTCTTTCCCGCACCCGTTGAACCAACGAAGGCGATCTTCTGCCCCGGCTTGGCGTAGAGGGAGATGTTTTTGAGGATGGTCTTTTCCGGCACGTAGCCGAAGGTGACGTTCTTCAGCTCCACGTGACCGCGAAGGAAGGGCATGGAGTCCGCTCCGGGAACGTCGGGAGGCTCGGGCTGCATATCCATAACGCCGAACACACGCTCTGCCCCTGCCAAAGCGGCGAAGATGGTGCTCATCTGCGAAGAGATCATGTTGATGGGCATGGAGAACTGGCGGGAATAGTTTGCAAACACGGTAAGGTCGCCTGCGCCGAAGCCGCTGGTGAAGATCAACACGCCGCCCACGCCCACGGTGATGGCGTAAGCGATCTGGCTGGTGTTACCCATGACGGGACCCATGATGCCGCCGTAGAACTGCGCCTTCAATTGTTTTTCACGCAGGTCGTTGTTCAGCAGATCGAACTCTTCCGCACAGGTCTCTTCGTGGTTGAACACCTTCACCACCTTGGAGCCTGTGACGGTCTCTTCGATGTAACCGTTCACCGCACCCAAGGCCGCCTGCTGACCCGTGTAATACTTACCGGAGCGTTTCGCCAGCGCCTGTCCGCCCTTGGCAAAGATGGGCAGGAAGGCCACGGTGATCAGGGACAGCCAGATGTTGGTGGTGACCATGAAGATGAAGGTACCGATGAGGGAGATCACACCGGAAACAAGGCTGGTGAGGGAGTTGTTGATCATCATCTCCACGTTGTCCACGTCGTTGGTAAAGCGGGACATGATCTCGCCCGTGGTGTTGGTATCGAAATACCGCACGGGGAGCTTTTGCAGCTTGGTGAACAGGTCGTTGCGGATGGCCTCGGATGCCCCGTGGGACACCATGAGCATCAGTCGTGCCTGAAGATAGTTACTGCAAACCCCCACCAGGAACACGCAAGCCAATACGAACACCGCCGCCATCACGTAGGTGGCGATGGCCTGGAACTGCCCTGCGGAGAGCATATCGGAAACGAAGGGGATCTCCGTGATCCTGGTGATCAGCCCATCCACAAGTCTGCCGATGGGAGTCCATTCCACCTCGCCTCCCAGTTGGATCTGAATGCGGTTGATGATGGGCGCCAGCATAAAGGAGCCCAGGAGAGAGGTCAGGGTGCTTACCAGCATACAACAAAGTACGATGATCAGTCTGCCCTTATATTTGCCCACGTAGGAAAGCAAGCGACGGACGGTGGCGGAGGTGTTTTTGGGCTTTCCCGAGGCGTGAGGGCCGCCTCTGCGGGGGCCGGGACCTCCGGGGCCGCGACGCTTGTCGCTCACCGCACGGGCGTATTGCTTTTGGAGAGACTCCAAGGTGCGTTTAGCCATTGTCTGCCTCCTTTCCGTCCATCTGGGAGTAATAGATCTCACGATACTCCGTATTGGTGGACAGCAGCTCGTCGTGGGTGCCTACCCCCGTGACGGCGCCGTCGTTCATAACGATGATCATATCCGCATCCATAACGGAGGTGATCCGCTGTGCGATAACGATCTTGGTGGAATCCGCCAGCTCGTTACGGAAGGCCTCACGGATGCGGGCCTCCGTGGCGGTATCCACGGCGGAGGTGGAGTCGTCCAGGATGAGGATCTTGGGCTTTTTCAGCAAAGCGCGGGCGATACAGAGACGCTGCTTCTGACCGCCGGAGACGTTCTTGCCGCCCTGCCCCAGGTCGTAATCGTAGCCGCCCTTGAAGGCAGAGACGAAGGAATGGGCCTGGGCGGATTCTGCGGCGGCAACCACCTCTTCATCGGTGGCCTCCTCGTTGCCCCAGCGCAGGTTATCCCCGATGGAGCCGGAGAACAGCACGTTCTTCTGGAGCACCATGCCAACCCCTTCCCGGAGGTTGTACAGGCTGTAATCCCGAACGTCCACGCCGTCGATGAGGACCCTGCCCTCGTCCACGTCGTAAAGACGGGGGATCATGGAGACCAGGGTGGTCTTGCCGCATCCGGTGGAGCCGATGACGCCCACCACACTGCGGGGCGGGATGGTGAGGTCGATGTTATCCAGCACCTTGCCCTCGCTGTCTTTATAGTAGCGGAAGGAAACGTTTTCGAAGCGGATCTCCCCCTCCTGTACGGTCTTTTCGGGGTGTGCCGCTTCCGTATCGGTGAGGGTGATCTCCTCGTCCAGCACCTCGGAGATACGCTTGGCGGATGCCATGGCGCGGGCCAGCATCATGAGAAGCATGGTGACCATCATCAGGGAGGAAAGGATCTGGGTGACGTAGGTCAGAAAGGCGGAAAGGTCGCCCACGGGCATGGCGTGGCCGTAGACCATGCGGCTGCCGAACCACAAAACGGCGATGGTAGTGGCGTTCATGAATAAGGTCATCACGGGGGACATGAAGATCATGATCTTGGAGGTACGGATGCCCGTATCCTTCAGGTCGCGGTTGGCCTCCCGGAACTTATTCTCCTCGAAATCCTCCCGCACGAAGGACTTCACCACACGGACGTTGGTGACGTTTTCCTGGACGGTGGAGTTCAGCTTATCGATCTTGCTTTGCACCTTGGCGAACATGGGATAGCTCTTGAAGATCAAAAATACGATGACGGCCACCATCAAGGGCACGGTGACGGCCAGCACCACCGCCAGAGAAGGACGGAGGCTGATGGCCATGATCAAGGCGCCGATGAGCATACCGGGAGAACGGAGGGCCATACGTAACAGCATATTGATCATATTCTGGATCTGGGTCACGTCGTTGGTGAGACGGGTGACCAAAGAGCCGGTGGAAAAGCGGTCTATGTTGGCAAAGGAGAACTTCTGCACTCTGGCGTAGACGTCACTGCGGAGATCTGCGGCAAAGTTCACGGAGGCCTTCGCTCCGAAGTAAGCGCCGCCCACGCCCCCTGCCATCATCAAAAGGGCGATGCCAACCATGGCACCCGCATAGCCCAAAGCGTAGCCCCAGCCGTGCTCCGCGGCGCCGTTGATCACCTTTGCAAGGCAAAGCGGCATTAAGATCTCACCGATGACCTCTACGATCATGCACAGAGGACCGATGATAAAATAGGGAAGGTAGGGCTTGGCGTATTTCGACCACTTCCCCTTGGCCTTTTTGGGATTCTTGCTCATAAAAAGCTCCTTTCTCACTCGGATTCGTTCCCTGCACCCGCCAGGATCTCGCGGACGTAGATGCCTTTCAAACGGGGAACCTCTCTGCCGCCCTCTTCAAACTGCTTCAGCGCGTACTTCATTTTTTCCATACATGTGATAAAGTTTTCCAACTCCAAGGGAGTCAGTTCGGCAAACATGGCCACGTCGGCGGAGGTGAAGATGCTTTCCGTCTGACTGATCAGCTCTTCTCCCTTTTCGGTGATGGCGATCTCGTTATAGCGACTGTCCTCCACGGCGGCGCAACGGCGGATGTAGCCGTTTTTTTCCAGATTCTTCAAAGAAACAGCGATGGCTGCCGTGCTCACCTCAAAGGTACGGGCAAGCTCCGTTTGGGAAGGGGCGCATTGGGTGTGATGCAGGTGCATCAGCAGTCGGTGCTGAGAGTTCCCAATGCCCAATTCCGAAACGAACTTGCGGAACAGCCTTTTGTGGCGGCGGGTGTTGGCAACGAACAGCATGGCGGCGTGCCTTGCCCGCTCTTTGTCCAATTCTTCGTTCATAAATACCTCCGATCGGTTAAATCCTTTAACAGTTAACACGGTTAACTATTTTAGTAAAAAAGGAAAGATTTGTCAAGAGGGTTCACAGATTTTTTACCATTTGATCCCCTACTTGACAAAAGGCGGTGTTTGGCGGTATAATATCCATAGAGGTTTTGAAGTATGAAACGAGTTGTTCCTTATCTTTTATGGTTCGTGCTCGCCCCCGTTACCGTGGGGGTGGGGATCTTATTGGCGGGGGAACGGGGAATTGCCTTTGCCACCGTGGCACTGGTGCTTCTTTCCCTGGCACCTTTTCTCCTGCGGTTTGAAAAAGAAGCCCACACCGCTGCGGAGCTTACCCTGTTGGCGGCCCTGGTGGCATTTGCCGCCGTCAGCCGCATGGCGTTGTTCGCTCTGCCCGGGGTCAAGCCCGTGACGGCAGTGGCGATCCTTGCGGGTATGCTTTTGGGCAAGAACGCAGGCTTTGCCGTGGGCGCATTGTCCGCATTGGTATCCGGGTTTGCCTTCGGCATCGGCGGGTTTACCCCCTTTCAAATGCTGGCCTGGGGACTTTGCGGGGTGCTTGCGGGAGTGCTCTCCCCTCTTTTGAAAAAAACGCCCCTTCTTCTGCTCTACGGCGTGTGCACGGGAATTTTGTTTTCCCTGATCATGGATCTTTGGACGACGGTCACCCAGGAGGGAAGCTTTTCCCTTGCCCGCTTCGGCGGTGTGCTCCTGACCTCCCTGCCCTTTACGGCGTTGTACGCATTGACCAATATACTGTTTTTGCTTTTGATGAAAAAGCCCGCCGTCAGGATCTTTGGCAGACTGCAAAGACGGTACGGAGTTTTCTCGCCTCGGGTCGATTAATGCACCGCTTTGATGCAATTTTGGGCATTTTTGACACAGGGTAGTCTATTTCCACAAAAAGCGCATTCTCTTTTTGCCGTGCAGATACATAGACTCTGCATATTGACCAAAAAAGATGCGCTTTTTTTGTAAAAATTTTTCATAAGGTATTGCAATTTGAACAAAAATATTGTAGAATAGATAACGTATTCGGATAAAATATAGGTTGCGGCGGGAATTCCCCTGCCCCTCCTACCAATATATTACGAGAAATTTACAGTAAGGAGTAGGAAACATGAGCAATAAGTTGTTCCAGAACCTGGTCTATCAAATGCGGGAGGCGGTTGACCGCGACATCGGTATCATCGACGAAAAGGGCACCATCATCGCCTGCAGCCAGTTGGCACGCATCGGCGAAAGCCATCGGGATATCATCGAGGAGATCTCTTACAACTTTGATACCATCACGGCAGAAGGCTATACGTACCGTCCCATCGGCTCTCACGCACGGATCGAGTACATCGTATTCGTACAGGGCGAGGACGAAAATGCCAAGAGCATTACCACCCTTCTCTCCATCGCCTTCTCCAACATCAAGACCCTTTACGACGAGAAGTACGATAAGACCAACTTCATTAAGAATATCATTCTGGACAACATCCTTCCCGGGGATATTTATATCAAGTCCAAGGAGCTGCGCTTTGACAACGAGACCAATCGCGTGGTCTTCCTGGTGCGCTTCCAATCCAAGTCTGACGTGGTGCCCTACGACATCATTCAGAATATGTTCCCCGACAAGACCAGAGATTACATCATCAGCGTTGGCGAGACGGACATCGTTCTGGTCAAGGAGCTGAGAAACAATACCGACAGCAAGGCCATCGATGCCATTGCCCGTTCCATTGTGGACAACGTGCAGAGCGAGTTCTATCTGAAGTGCGTGGTGGGCATCGGTACCGTGGTCTCCTCCGTGAAGGAGCTGGCACGCTCTTACAAGGACGCTCAGGTCGCTTTGGAAGTGGGCCGTGTGTTTGACACCGATCAGACCTGTATCAACTACGAGAATCTGGGTATCGGACGTCTGATCTATCAGCTTCCCACCACCCTTTGCTCCATGTTCCTTTCCGAGGTGTTCAAGAAGGGCTCTTTGGAAAGCCTTGACAGAGAAACCCTGTTGACCATCCACGCCTTCTTTGACAACAACCTGAACGTTTCCGAGACCTCCCGTAAGCTGTTCGTACACCGTAACACCTTGGTGTACCGTCTGGAGAAGATCAAGAAGCTCACCGGTCTGGATCTCCGTGAATTCGATTCCGCCATTACCTTCAAGGTGGCGTTGATGGTTAAGAAATATCTTACCTCCAAGCCCAATATGTTTTAAAGTATGATCCATTTTAAAAACGTTTCCATGGCGTATCCGGACGGAACGGTTGCGCTGAAAGAGATCAATCTACATATCGACGACGGCGAGTTTGTGTTCCTGGTGGGACATTCCGGTGCCGGCAAGACCTCCCTCACCAAGCTTTTGCTTTGTGAAGAGCGTGTTTCCGCAGGCTCTCTGGAGGTGAACGGCTACCGTCTGGACAAGATCCGTTCCCGTAAGATCCCTTACCTCCGCCGAACCATGGGCATCGTGTTTCAGGATTTCAAGCTGTTTGACAAAATGACAGTCTATGAAAACGTGGCCTTTGCCATGCGGGTCATCGGCGAGAAGAACGCCACCATCCGCAAGCGCGTTCCCTTCTTCTTGAACGTGGTTGGGCTGACGGACAAGGCGGACAGCTTTCCGGATCATCTTTCCGGCGGCGAAAAGCAACGTGTGGCCTTTGCCCGTGCATTGGTGAACAATCCCTCCCTGATCGTGGCGGACGAGCCCACCGGCAACATCGATAACAATCTGCGAGATGACATCATGGATCTTTTGCTCCGCATCAACAAGCTGGGCAAAACGGTGATCGTGGTGACCCACGACGAAAATCTGCTCCGCCGCTACCGCAAGCGTACGGTGGAGATCCGTGCGGGCGAGATCATTTCCGACCGCATTGGTTGGGTATCTCCCGAGGATGGAGGTGATCTTGCATGAGGTGGTTCCGTTCCCTTCTCTATAACGTCAAGCAGGGTTGCAAGGGCATTTTCCGCAACAGCATCATGTCCACAGCCTCCGTGCTGGTACTGCTTTCCTGCATGATCATCGTAGGAACCTTCTATCTGGTGATCGCCAATATCGAAGAAAACTTCAACAGAATGGATAACCTCAACGTCATTGAGGTCCGTATTCCCGCCACCTATTCCGATGCCCAGATCGAGGAGATCGGCACGGCGCTGAAAGGGATTTACGAAGATCTTCCCATTCTGGAGGGGGAGCCCGTATTCGTCTCCAAGGAGGAGCATCTCCGCCGCTTTAAGGAGCTTTACAAGGATCAGGAATGGAGTACGTTCTTCGATGAGACGCTGAACCCTCTCCGTCCCAGCTACGAATTGACCTTCCGCAGTGATGCGGATATTTCCGAAGCCACCAAGATCATTCCCCGCATCGAAGCCATCAAGCTTTCCGACGGGAACGTTGCGGTCGCTTCCACGGATATTTCCTCCAGCATCAAGCTTTACGAGAACGTCTCCGGGATCAAGAGCACCCTGCTGGCCGTGGGGCTTTGGCTCATGGGCATTTTGCTGATCATTTCTCTGTTCGTGATCATGAACACCATCAAGCTGGGGGTCTTTGCCCGCCGCAACGAGGTGATGTTCATGCGCTTCTGCGGCGCTACCAAAGCATTCATCCGCACTCCCTTCCTGGTGGAGGGTGTGATCATCGGCCTCTTCTCCGCCGCATTGGCTTTGGGCGTGGAGTTTCTGCTGTACCGTTACGTTTTGTCCGGTGTAGTCTCCTCCGTGACCACCGCCGTTTCCGGTGGGGGCATCGTTCTTTCTCCGTATATGGATCATCTCCCCCTGCTGGCGGTGGTGTTCTGCGCCATCGGTCTGTTTGCGGGATTGATCTCCGGCAGCATTTCCCTGAAAAAGTATCTGAAAGTTTAATCCCTCCCCTATTTTACAGAAAAGAGTTGTCACATGTCGTTTTTGAAGCCTAAAAGAATTCTTTGTCTTTTGCTTTGTCTTTGCCTGTCCTGCGCAATCTTTTTGGGTGCGCTGAGAACGGTCCCCGCCGTGGAGGTCGCCGCCAAGCGTACCATTGCGGACATTGATAAGGACATCAAGGATTGCGAAGCCCTTCTTTCCCGCTTGCAGGGAGAGATCAAGGAGCTTGGCACTCAATTGGAGGATCTCCAGGGAGATTCCGCAAGCAATGCGGAAAAAGCGGAATTGGTGGCCGGGCAGATCGTTCTGCTGGGTTCTCAGATCCAGCTGAACAAATCTCTGCTGCAATCCTGTGATATGAAGCGCAGTACCGCTCAGGCAGAATTGATCCTGGTTCAAAACGAATACGAATACTACACCGACCTGTTTGCGGAGCTTATGCGCTTCGTTTACGAAAACGGTGCGGTGAACGATTTTGAATTGCTGTTCTCCTCCGACAGCCTTTCCGACTATCTGGAGCGGAGAGATAACTTCAACTCCATTATGGATTGCGTCAACGATCTGCGTACCTCCGCGGAGCAATCCCTTCTGAAGCTTGAGGACCTGAACAGAGAGTACGATATCGCTTGCGAAAAGTACGAGCAGTATCTGGAAACCTTGGAGCAGGACCAAAAAGAATTGGAAAAGGTCATGCTGGAGTTCGACGTGTTGTCCGAGGAGCTTGACATCACGCTGGAGGAGCTGAGCACCCGTTATACCGAGCTGGGCACCACCGCCGCAGAGGCTGCGGCAAAGCTGGAGCAGCTGAAGAAGGAGCGTCTGGAGCTGTATCAACAGCAGATCGACGATAACAACGCCACCTTCAAGCCTGTGGAAGGCGGTTTTATCTGGCCCTTGGATGAATACGTTTCTTACCGCATTACCAGCCATTACAGCACCCGTACCAACCCCATCACCGGCGTGGGTACCGAATTCCATTCCGGCCTTGACGTGGCTTGCGCCAAGGGTTCTCCCATTCTGGCGGCGGCAGGGGGCGTTGTGACCAAGTCTGCCTGGTACGGCGGTTACGGCAACTGTGTGATCATCTACCACGGGCAGAACAACCAAGGCGTGGGCGTTACCACCCTGTACGGTCATGCCAGCAAGCTGATCTGCGAGGAAGGCCAGACGGTAAAACAGGGCGACATCGTGGCGCTGGTAGGCACTACGGGGCGTTCCACCGGAAATCATCTCCATTTCTCCGTGCTTTTGGGCGGCGAATACGTGGACCCCGACGATTATCTGCCCGACGGCTATTACACAAAACTACCCAACAAGAAATAACCTATGACGAATCAACCTACACAAAATGAAAATCTCACACCCGAACAGCAGGAAGAGGACGTTTGCGATCTGAAGCTGTTCGGCAAAAAGAAAGAGCCGAGGAAGGTCTCCCTTGCAGGGGCGGTCTTCTTCGCCTTGCTGTTATCGGTAGGCACCTTCTTATGCGCTTACGTCACCATGACCGCTCAGACAGCCGCCAAGCTGCGAGAGATGGACGAGGTGTACGCCAAGTACGCCAAGATGGAAGCACTGCTTGGCTTCATCGATGACAATTATATCCGCGAATATGACGACCGGCTTCTCTGGGATAACGTTTATTCCGCTATGTTCGATTCCATCGGAGATCCCTACAGCACTTATATGACCGCCGAGGAATATGCCGCTTACGTGGCTGACCGCAGTGGGAATTACGTGGGCATCGGTATTTCCGTGGTGTTCGACAAGGCCACGGGAGGTGCGTATGTCCACAGAGTGACCACCGACTCCCCCGCCGCAAAGGCCGGGCTTCTGCCGGGAGATATCGTCACCGCCATTGAAGATACCAAGCTGACCTCGGAGACCTATACCGAAGCCTTGGATCTGGTGAAGGGCGAAGAGGGCACCTCCGTGAAGCTGACCGTCCTGCGGGATGGAGAAAGCTTGCAGATCCAAGCGATCCGCGGTAAAATGAAGACGGAAAACGTGTTCTACGAAAAGCTGGAAGGATCCGTTGCTTATATCCAGATCCTTTCCTTCTCCGAGGACGTAACCACTTCCCAATTTGAATCGGCCTTGAAGCAGGCGGCCGCAGAGGGCTGTACCTCCTACGTCTTTGACCTGCGAAACAATCCCGGGGGCAGCCTGGACGTGATCTGTAAGTGTCTGGATCTGCTGTTGCCCGAGGGAGACATCGTTCACATCGTCTCTGCGGACGGCAAGTCCGAAAGCAGGAAAAGCGACAAGGAGCGTTTCCCGGATGCACCCATGGCGGTGCTTTGCAACGGCAACACCGCTTCCGCGGCAGAGCTGTTCACCGCCGACCTGCGGGACTACGGGCTTGCCACCATCGTTGGCGAGACCACCTTTGGCAAGGGAACTATGCAGTCCATTTCCCCTCTCTCCGACGGCTCTGCGGTGAAGATCACTCACCGATATTACAATCCCGCCTCCAACGTCAGCTATGACGGCATTGGGATCAAGCCCCACGAGGGTTGCGAAGTGATCCTGACGGAGGAAGAGCTGGACAACTTCTACAAAATGACCCATGCAGAGGACAGACAGTTGCAGAAAGCGCTGGACATTCTTCTTGGCAAATAAACCGATACCATTGATTTTTAAATATTTACAAGGGAGTAACACGATTATGGCAAAGCAGATCATTGTTTCCAAAGAAGGCTTTTTGAAGCTCCAGAACGAGCTGGAGTATCTGAAGACCGTTAAACGTAAAGAGGTTGCTCAGGCGATCCAGAAGGCTCGCGAATACGGTGACCTTTCCGAGAACAGCGAATACGATGAAGCAAAAAATGAACAGGCGGAGATCGAAAGCAAGATCGCCGCTCTGGAGGATACTCTGGAAAACGCCGTCGTTATGGACGACTCTGAGCTGAGCACCGATAAGGTGGGCGTAGGTAATACCGTGGAGATCCATTGCATCGACAACGATCAGGAGTATACTTATAAGATCGTAGCCGCTACCGAGGCAGATCCTCTGAAGGGCAAGATCAGCGATGACTGTCCCCTGGGTAAGACCCTGCTGGGCACTAAGAAGGGTGACTCCATCAGCGTAGAGACTCCCGGCGGCATCCGTAAGTTCACCATTACCAACATTTCCAAGTAAAGAAAGGCATATACCATGGCAGAAGAAACCACCCTCCCCACTGCGGAGGAAACTCTTTCCGATCAGCTTCGGATCCGCAGACAGAAGCTTGCCGAGCTGAAGGAAGCAGGCAAGGACCCTTTTGAGATCACCAAGTTTGACGTGACCGCCTTTGCGGCTGACATTAAGGCAAACTACGAGACTATGGAGAACCAAACCGTTTCCGTGGCGGGCAGAATCATGAGCCGCCGGGATATGGGTAAGGCCTCCTTCGTACACATTATGGATTCCACCGGCACCATCCAGTCCTACGTGCGTATCAACGACGTGGGCGAGGATTGCTACAAGGAATTCAAGAAATTTGATATCGGCGACGTGATCGGTCTGACCGGCTTCGTGTTCAAGACCCGTACCGGAGAGACCAGCATCCACGCCCAGGGCATCACCCTGTTGGCGAAGTCCCTGACTCCCCTGCCCGAGAAGTTCCACGGGTTGAAGGATCAGGATATGCGCTACCGTCAGCGTTACGTGGATCTGATCGTGAATCCCGAGGTGAAGGATACATTTGTAAAGAGAAGTCTGATCCTGCGGGAGATCCGTGCATATCTGGACGGCAAGGGCTTCCTGGAAGTGGATACCCCCGTGCTGACTCCCTTTGAGATCGGTGCCTCTGCGAGGCCCTTCAAGACCCACCACAACACCCTGGATATGGATATGTTCCTGCGTATTGAGACGGAGCTTTATCTGAAGAGACTGATCGTAGGCGGCTTTGACAAGGTCTACGAGGTTGGCCGTATCTTCCGTAACGAGGGTATGGATACCAAGCACAACCCCGAGTTTACTTCCATTGAGCTGTATCAGGCATACACCGATTATAAGGGCATGATGGATCTGGTGGTTGAGATGAACACCATGCTGGCAGAGAAGATCTGCGGCAGCACCGTGATCAATTACCAGGGTAAAGAGATAGACATGGGGCACTGGGAAAAGCTTACCATGGTGGAAGCTGTGGAGAAGTACGCCGGCGTCAGCTACAACGATTGGGCTACCGATGAGGATGCCCGTGCTTGTGCAAAGGCACACCACGTGGAGGTGCCCGATAACGCCACCAAGGGTCTGGTGCTCATTGAGTTCTTCGACGCTTACGTGGAGGAGAATCTGATCCAGCCCACCATCATCTACGATTACCCCGTGGAGAACAGCCCCCTGGCAAAGCGCAAACCCGATATGCCTGCCTTTACCGAGCGGTTTGAGTACTTCATCAACGCCACCGAGTTCGGTAACGCCTTCTCCGAGCTGAACGATCCCATCGACCAGAAGGAGCGTTTTGAGAAGCAGGTTGCCGCTAAGCGTGCAGAAGATCCCAACACCACCGCTCAGGTGGACTACGACTACGTCACCGCTCTGGAGTACGGTCTCGCCCCCACCGGCGGTTTGGGCTTTGGCATCGACAGACTGGTCATGCTCTTGACCGACAGTGCCTCCATCCGCGACGTGCTGTTGTTCCCCACAATGAAGCCCATTGATTGAGGAAATGCCGTAAAATAGCGGTATTACAGGGTTTCCAAAACCCTACAAAAACCGATTTACGACACATTTACGACAAATGAAAAAATGAAGACACCCTATGACCATCAAAAGTCATAGGGTGTTTTTGCATATTTTTATTAAACTGACCGACAAATTGGAATTGGTCAAAGCAGTTCAATCCAGTATCTTTGTTCTACAACACCATCAACTTCTATCTCGTTCTCCAGAATACCACCATTGTTTTGAATGCTTTTTGCAGAGCCCACATTTTCTTTATCACAAACCATTAAGACTCTCTCTATGCCTAACTTTTTGCATTCCTCCAAAGCCAAAGCAATCATTTTTGTTGCGATTCCTTTTCTTCGTTCCGACGGACGCACTCCATCGCCTATATGCCCGCCATTCAGCAACAGAGATTCATTCAAATAGTGTCTAATATTTACTGCTCCGACTATAATATTGCGTTCTTCATCCAAACAGAAAAATGTTGAATCAGGCACCAAGCCACAACTGGCATCTTTCACTTCCAGGTTGTCACAATAATACGCAAAGTCGTGGTAGTCAATGCGACGGATTGCATATGGAATGATTTTTTCGCCAGTAGCATTCCATTCAGCCAGCATATCTTTGATTTGGTCACAATACTGGTTTGATGCTTTTACTAACCTTAGCTTCATATGGAACACCTCGTCAAATTCAAGTTTATCGAATTGATTGCATTATACCATTCCTCATTCTTCCCAAGGGATCACGCCCTGCAGGGCGATTTGGTCGGCGGCTTCCTGCAGAGCCTTGGCGTCTGCGGCGGGAAGACCGTAGGCGATGCCCAGCTCCGTTGCGGTTTTGCCGAACAGGGTGGCGTAGAAGGTACACACTGCCAGATAGGCGCCGTGGGTATTGGTGTGGGCGTTGTCGTCTCCCCACAGGTTATAATTCAAATGCTTGATGGCGTAGGCAAAGGCACGGTTGACGTAGACGCAATGAGCGTCTTCGGCCTCTGCGGCGGGGGTGAAATGATCGTCGAAAAGCTTGCACTGATCGAAATTTTTGTACCCTGCCAGATCCTTGCCGTAGGGCGGGCGGACGTAGAAGCAGAACACCGCACCGGAGGCATGGACCGCATCTCCCAGCTTTTTGATGGCCGCCAGGCTCTTTTCGGCAGCGGAGGTGGAGGTCATGGAGTTGCCGTTTTCCTGAATGAATACGGCGTCGTAGCCCTTGGCGATCTCGGCAAGCACGGCGGGATCTGCGGCGTGCTCCTCCAGGGTACGTCCCCCGGGAACGATCTGCTTCTGGGTGATGATGATCCCCTTCTTTGCGCACAGGGAGGCCAGGGTGGCGGGAATATCGTTGACGTAGGTGGCGCTGTTCCCGATGAACAGGAACTTATAGGAGGACTTGGCGGGCAGGAAGGTGGCGCCCGGCTCGGGAGCGGGAGCTTCTTCAAAGGGAAGCTCCTTGTCGGTGGCGATGCCGTAGGCCATTACCTCCGCAACGAACATCCAACGGCTGACGTCGGCCACGATGCGGAACTCCAAATAGCGCGCGGTGACGGGCGTGTTCAGCTCCAAAACGGAGGGAAGGCAGTTGACCTCCTCGGTATCCTCATGGGCGGTGATGCCTACCTCGTGCCAGGACTCTCCGTCGTGGGAAGCGTATACCAAGGCAAAGGCGGGTGCGGAAATACCAACGCTTAAGAACGCCTTGGAGCCAACGTATATTTCAAACTTGTCCATGCAGTACAATCCGTTCAGATCCACCACGATGGAGGCGTAGCCGCGATCCAAATAATCGTTACCTACGTTGAAGCCTGCAAAGGCGGGGTCGGAATACTTACCGTCCGAGGCGGGAAGCTGACCGTCGGTCAGCGAGGCGTTGCCTTCATCGGGGTAGGAGGCGGAGCTGTCATCGGGGAACAGAGCAGAGCGGGTGTAGCTCTTACCCAAAAGAATATTCTTGTAGTCGGGGTTGTCGCGAATGCTTTCCATGGGTTCTTCTCCTGTGTCTTCGGATACCTCCTCCGAGGTCTCTTCGCTTTCGGCAGAGGATTCTTGGGAAACGGCGGCACTGCTTTCCTCTGTGGAGGTGATCTCATTTCCCGAGGAGGTAGTTTGCTCTTCCCCGCCGCAGGAAGCCAGCGTGGGGAGCAGTAAAAGCACTGTCAAAAGCAGGGATACGAGAGTTCTGATACGTTTGGTCTTCATATAGGGCCATTCCTTTCTTAACACATTTTACGGGAGCAATTTGGAGCTCCACACCTCTTCCGAGAAACCTACCAGAACATCATCTTCTCCGATGAGGATGGGACGTTTCACCAACATACCGTCGGTGGCAAGGAGGGAGAGCATTTCCGTATCCTCCATGGAGGGAAGCTTGTTTTTCAGATCCAAAGAGCGGTACAGAAGGCCGCTGGTGTTGAAGAACTTCTTCAGAGGCAGGCCGCTTTGGCTGTGCCAGGCTGTAAGCTCCTGCAAGGTGGGCTTGTCTTCTTTGATGTCCCGTAAGGTGTACGGGATTTCATGCTCATCCAGCCACTTCTGCGCCTTCACGCAGGTGGAGCATTTGGGGTAGCAGAGAAAGATCATGGTTATCTCCTTTCAATCACACACTTCGACGTAAAAGCTTACGGGGCGGAAGCCGTCGTTGCAGGAGAGCATGGCAGACTTTGAGTTCTTCATCCAGCCGTCGTAGAAGTTCTCCCCGCCGTGGGCAAGGGTCATGACGAAGGGGGACAGGGTCTCCCAGGCGCTGTCGCAGAAGCCCATAGGCTTTTGCCAACCCACGCAATAAAAGACTTGCCCTTCCTCCAGGTCGCAGGCGTGGTCTATGGGGTTTTCGTATTTGGCGATGAGATCGTCGTAGCGTGCCTTCCGCAGGACGGTGATCTTGATTCTTTTCATGACTTTCATTCTCCTTCCACGGTGATCTTCCGCACCATGATGGATTTCGCCCGCTTGCCGTCGGGGGCGTTTTTGGTGAAATCGCTGTAGGCGATCATGGCGGTGTTGGGGCCTGTGACGGCAATGCCGGTGTTACAGCAGGTGTATTCGTAGTATTTGGCGTAGAAATCCTCCTTGGGCACCTCCACCACGGGGACGGCATCAGACCATTCCTTTGCGGAAAGATCCTGCGACACACGGAGGTACACCCCGGGGCGACCTGCAGCCATCAGGACGGTGCCGTCTGCCAGCATACGGGTGACGGGCATGACGCCGTAGTCGTAGAAATAGGTGGGCTTTTCCCAGGTCTTGCACCCGTCGTAGGAGCGGGTCTGCATCATAATGGGCGCGGGGTGTGCATCGTCGCCGATGACGAAGGGCGACAAAGATCCCGAGCGGAGGATGGCAAGGCAGGAGCCGTCCTTCAGAAACTCCAAGGAGCACTCCATAAAGCCCTCCACGTCCACAGCGGTGGGCGGGTTGAAGGATTCCTCGTAGAGGATGTGGCTGACGTATTCCCAGGTGTGCCCCATGTCCTGGGAGCAAAGCAAAGCGGTACAGCGGCGGAAGGACAGCAGGTTTCCCTTGTCGTCCACGGCGGGAGCGTCCACGGGCATCCAAAGGTTGCCTTGCGGATCCACCTTCATGGAAAGGCTTGGGTGCGGGAACACCCGAATGAGAAAGCCCTCGTAGTGAAGCACCACGGGCATATTCTCCCAGAGCACGGGGCAGGTCTCCTCGATGACCTCCTCCGTACCCGCCTTGATGCGGTAGGCCTTGAATTCCTTGGCCACGCGGTCACCTAAGCAAGGCTTCAATTCGTTTACGGTGTAGACGGACATCCCTGCGGTGAGCAGCTTCCGCCCCTCGGGCAGAGGGGGTAGCTGAGGCAGGGTCTCTTTTCGCAGTACGGAATGCTCACGGAAGCAGAAAATATCGCCGTTGGGCAGGCGGGTCCCTGCGCGGAGCCAGGTGTCCTGAGGTTTGTCGCACAGTTCCCAATGTGCCCCGCCATCGGCAGAGCAATAAACCGGGTTCTTTTCTTCCTCCCCGAAGGTGAGCCAGTTATCTCTGCGGGCGTTGAAGCGGACCAACAGTCTGCCGTCCTCCCCACATCGGATGGTGGGATCCTGGTAGCCGCCGAACAGGATGGGCTCTTTGGTATCTTGGGCAACCATCACCGGGTCGCCAAGCTTGATGGTCTTCATGGTCAAATTCCTTTTTTGATCTTCTTGCTTTGATTATACCACCCGGCGAATCCTTTTGCAAGATGTTTTTTGAAGGTCGTGGAAAGCGGTTGAAATTTTGCACCGGGTGTGGTATACTGAGGAAAAGTAAGGGAGAAGATCGCATTGCCGGAGGGTTATACGAACGGGAAGAACGTCCATGAAAACTGAAGCGTTCAAAAGCCGAAAAGTGAATACGGGGAAGCTGTTGGAGTACGGGTTTGTGCTTGATGCGGGGGTATACGTTTACAAGGTGCCTTTGGTTGGGGGACAGATGGAGCTGACGGTGGAGGTCTCCCCCGACGGAGAGGTTGCTACCAAGGTGGAAGACACCGCCTTCGGAGAGGAATACGTGTTGCATTTGGTGCCCCATGCGGAGGGTGCCTTCGTGGGGCAGGTACGGACGGAATATAGTGACGTTCTGGACGATATTGCCAAGAAGTGCTTTGATCTGCATATTTTTCGGGCAGAGCAGTCCCGTGCTTTGATCCGCCACGTGGAGGAGACCTATGGAGATAAGCTGGAATTCCTTTGGGAAAAGCTTCCCATGGCGGCCGTCTGGCGGCGGAAGGACAACCGCAAGTGGTACGCTACGGTGATGACCTTGAAGGCGAGTAAACTTCTACCGGATGGGGACGGGATGATCGAGGTGATGGATCTGCGGATCGACCCGAAGGACGTGGATGCCACCGTGGACGGAAAGCGGTTCTTCCCCGGATACCACATGAACAAGCGGCATTGGTACACCGTGATATTGAACGGCTCTGTTCCCACGGAGGAGCTGTTTTTGCGTATTGCGGAAAGCTACCGCTTGGCCAAGAAATGAGGAAAGCCGCGGGGGTCACTTCCCTGCGGCTTGTTGTTTTTCCATTTTGCGCCAATTGTAAAACCCGTAGAGGTCGTTGACCAAAAACATGACGAAGCATACGGTGACGGAAAGATAGGAGACGTCCTCAAAGCTTGCCAGCACCCACAGAAGGATCAGCACCAGATCGTTTGCGGCGTAGGCCAAGGCGTAGTAGGGAGAACGGCGGAAGGTGAGGTACACGGCGACAAAGCTGGTGGAAACGGACAGGGTGCTGGGGGCAAGGTTTGCGGTGTTGAAATAGGCAAGGATCAGGTAGAACCCAAAGGTCACGACCGCAGTGAGAAGGAGCATCCACACCACTTCCCTGCCTGTGAGACGATTCACCTTCACCTGTGCGCGGTTGCCCTTGTAGGGGTTCTTCATCCATGCGATCAGGGCGAAGAGGGCCATGGGGGCGGTCATGCCCAAGTAGGTGATCATTTCCCCGTAATAAGCAAAGCCCCAGGAAATGACGCCGTAGAGGATGCCGAACAGGATCATCAAAAACTGTCCCAACGGATTCCCTTTTGCGGTGAAGATCAGTGCGGCAGCGCCCAGCAGAGAGGCGGCCAAGGTGAGGTAGTTTTCCCTGTCAAACAGCAGAAAGAACAACAGGATCAGTCCCGTGGACAAGCCCCAAAGGAGCAACTCCCCTTTGGTGAAGTACGCAAGCAATTTTTTCATTGTGAGCCTCCAAAAAAGAAACACCCGTACTGCGTATCTTCTAAGACCTAACGATACGCAAACGAATGCTTGGCATTTCCTACCCGGTGGCAGTTGTACTTATTGATGGGAGTATAGCATATTTCCCGTGGAAATGCAAGAGGAAAACAAAAAACATCAAGCGAAAAAGGAAAATTTCTGCTATGATAAAGAGCAGAAAGGACGGTGCGTTCCATGAACCAGTGGCACAGACATATTCAGACCATCTCCCGTGAGGTAGATCATTGCATTCGGGAAAAGAAGGACGAAAGGGTCACCCTGGTGACCTTGGCGGACAAGCTGGGGTATTCCCCTGCCTACGTTTCAAGAAAGTTTCGGCAGGTCTCGGGGATGACCTTACGGGCATATCTGCAGGGCAGGCGGCTTGCCTTTGCTCTTAAGGAGCTGAGAGACTCTGAGAGAGGCATTTTGGAGATCGCGTTGGACTACGGTTTCTCTTCCCACGAGGCGTTTACACGGGCTTTCAAGAGCTCCTACGGCGTGACTCCCAGTGAGTATCGGGAGCATCCCGCCCCCGTGGTCCTTCGCACGGTGATCAGCCCCTTGGACTGCTATCTTTTGGAAAACGGCGGCTGGGGGAACGGAGAGGCGGACGAGGTGAAGACCTACTTCGTCACCATTCCCGCCCATAAGTTTTTGCATATCCGCAACTACGAAAGCATCGGCTATTGGGATTTCTGGCAGAAGCAGGCGTTGATCCCCGGGCAGGACTGCGAGACGGTGTGCGGTCTGTTGGACAGCATCGGAAACAAGCTGGACGATCTGGGCGGCGCAGGGTCGGACAGCGGAAGCGGGCAGATCATGGCCTTTCTCAACACCCCTGCGGGAAGGATCTGCTCCTGGGGGATCCCCTTGGCGGAGTGCTACGGGGTGCGGTTGCCCCACGACTACCGCGGAGAAGTGCCCAAGGGAATGCTGTTGACAGACGTGCCCGAAGGAGAATACTTAGTCTTTGAACACGGGCCCTTTGATTACGAGACCCAAAACGGTGCGGTAGAGGCAAAGATCGAAAAAGCCATGGCGGAATTTGATTACCCCGCCAGCGGGTACGAATTGGATCTGACGGAGGGCAGGCTGTTTTACTTCTTCCACGACACAGAGCGTTACTGGAAGTATATCCGCCCCGTGAAGAAAAGCAAATAAAAGGAAACCGATGAAGGGAAAAACGCCTTTCATCGGTTTTCGCTTGTGAGGAAAGCTACAAGGGGCGTTGCCCCTTGACCCCATTCAAGGGACTTTTGAAAAAGTCCCTTGAAAATCCTCAAAACTTATTTCGGAAACAGAAGGATCCGACTTCCCTTTTTCACAGCGTAATCAAGGGCAAGCTTGGTGCCGCTTTTGCGGGTTGCGGGTGAGTGGGTTTCGCTGTAATAAACGATACAGAAACGGCTTCCGTCGATCAGCTCCCTATTCCGTTCCACGTAAGCGGCTCTCCCTGCGTTCCGCAGCTTTTCGGGATAGTAGGTGTCCTCGTAGGAGCGCAGGAGGTAGGCTTTGTATGCCTCGGTGATCTCGGGGTATTCCGCACGGACGTAGACCCGCTTCAGGTGGGGGTATTTTTCTTTGAAGGAGGTGACAATCTCCAAGCAAAGGCTGTCGAAGCGGCTTTTACTGCCGAACAGAAAGGTATCCACTCCTTCTGCGGTGATCAGGTGCTCTATGGCGGCGGTGAGGCTTCTTTTTAAGTCCTGGGTTTCGTCGATGGTTCTGTGTCCGAAGAAGCAGGCGGTGGTTGATCTCTTTTCATCCATAATAGAAAACACCTCAAAAATATTTTAGATATACCATATATCCATTCACAACATTATAGCACATAATAACTCTAAAATAAATATATAATATGTTTATTTTGAGGTGATTTTATGGCTATTAAGAGTGTTTCTATCAGAATTGAAGAGGAAATGCTGAACAAGTTGTCTTATATCGCGGACTATGAAGGCAGAAGCGTCAACAGCCAAGTGCTTGTTTTGATCAGACAAAGCATCAAAGCATTCGAAGATGCTAATGGTCCGATTGACGGGGATATCACCCCTTCCGCCAACGTAAAACCCACTCGTAAATGATCGAAACCGCTCTGTTTTTTTGCAGAGCGGTTTTTTGTAGCAAGAAGTGAATTGTTAGTTTTGGCTTTGGATCAACCCCCTCAGTCGGCTGACGCCGACAGCTCCCCCTTCCAGGGGCAGCCTTTAGAGCGTAGATTGAATTGAGGAATATATCCTGTAGCGATAGGCTGCGAGAGGATCGGGCAGACGAATTTGAAAAGGACGTTGCTTTGGATGCTCGCAGGCTCCCACCACCACCTGCGGTGGTCCCCCTCCCTCCCGGAGGGAGGCTATATTTTGCTAAATACAACACGAAGATACAACTTTTTCATTCTCCCGAAAACGACAGTTTTCGGCACTGCTTTTCGGGGTTTTAAGGGGTGCTTTTTCAAAAAGCATCCCTTAACGTTCCCCTATCGTCCCCCTATCGTCCCCCTATCGTTCCCCTATCGCCTTTTTCTCCCCTCTTGCATTTTGGGAAACGCTGTGATAAAATGAATTGAAAACGCATTTCGGAGGGCTTGTATGTCATACTGTAACTGGGCGAAGGGAAACGGACTTATGGAGGAATACCACGACAAGGAGTGGGGCGTGCCTCTGTGGGAGGACGGCAAGCAGTTTGAATTCTTGATGCTGGAGGCCTTGCAGTGCGGCCTTTCCTGGATGTTGATGTTAAAGAAGCGGGAGATCTTTCGGGAATGCTTCGACGGCTTTGACTACCGCAAGGTGGCAAGGTACACCGAGGAGGACGTGGAGAGGATCTTAACCACCCCGGGGATGTTACGGTCGGTGCCCAAGATCAAGGCCGTGATCCAAAACGCAAGGTGCTTTGAACAGATCGTGGAGGAATACGGCAGCTTTTGCAAGTATCTGTGGCGCTATACCGACGGGAAAACGGTGCTGTACCAAGGTCACGAGGACGGGTATATTCCTGTGAGCAACCGCCTTTCCGACGAGATCGCAAAGGACTTGAAAAAGCGAGGATTCAAGTATCTGGGCAGCATTACGGTGTATTCCCATCTCCAGGCCTGCGGGATGATCAACGACCACGGAAAGAACTGCCCTTGCTATGAGAGGATCAATAACCGCTTCCCCACTGTTTGTCTCCCTCCCGACGGGGAGTTGGGCGTCATGCATTTTGAATAAGCTCTTTGGATAGAAAAACCGCCATCACCTTTTGAGTGATGGCGGTCTTTTTGGTTAGCTTACAAGATCTGCTTTGACTTATCTCTTGAGGATGAATGCCTTCAGGAGCATGTAGTCAAGAGCGTTCACCTTGCCGTCGCCGTTGTAGTCTGCGCGGAGGAGCTGGTCAGCGGTGAGCTTCACTGCACCGGTAACGTGCTTCTTCAGCATCAGGTAGTCGGCTGCGTTGATTCTGCCGTCACCATTGATATCGCCAACGACGATACCGGTAGCGGGGATCACAAGGTTCTTGCGGTTGGTCAGGTATCTGCCTGCTGCGTCGGAGAAGACTGCGTCGCAAACGGGGCAGTACCAGTATTCCTGCATACCGTCTTCAGTAGCGGTAGCGGGAACTTCGGGAACGTAGATCAGTTCGTTCTCGGCGGGGATGATCAGGCTCAGGTATGCAATGTTGTACTTGCCTTCAGCGTCGGTGAAGAAGGTGTCGCACTCTTCGCAGTACCAGTATTCCTGCAGACCGGTCTGGTGGCAGCCGGCAGCATAGCCTGCGTTGTAAGACAGCTCTCTGTCTGCGGGGATGGTCAGGTTCATACGGTTGGTCAGGTACTTACCCTCTGCGTCGGAGTAAACTGCGTCACATTCGGGGCAGAACCAGTACTCGTAGGTGCCGTTTGCGTGGCAAGCGGGAACCTCGGGCATGTAAACCAGTTCCTGATCAGCGGGGATCACAAGGTTCATGCGGTTGGTCAGGTATCTGCCTTCTGCGTCGGAGAAGACTGCGCCGCAATCGGGGCAGTACCAGTACTCAGCACAGCCGTTTGCATGGCAAGCGGGAACTGCGGGTACGTAGACCAGCTCGGTATCTGCGGGGATGGTCAGGCTCAGGTATGCGATGTTGTACTTGCCTTCAGCGTCGGTGAAGAAGGTTTCGCACTCGGGGCAATACCAGTATTCCTGCATACCGTTGGTGTGGCAAGCGTCAACTGCGGGAACGTAAACCAGCTCGCGGTCAGCGGGGATGGTCAGGTTCATACGGTTGGTCAGGTATCTGCCTTCTGCGTCAGCAAAGACTGCGTCGCATTCGGGGCAGAACCAGTATTCCTGAGTACCGTTTGCATGGCAAGCGGGAACTTCGGGCATGTAAACCAGTTCCTGATCTGCGGGAATGGTCAGGTTCATGCGGTTGGTCAGGTATCTGCCTTCTGCGTCAGCAAAGACTGCTTCACAGTCGGGGCAGTACCAGTACTCTGCACAGCCGTTGGTGTGGCATGCGGGAACTTCGGGAACGTAAACCAGCTCGGTGTCAGCCTCGATGGTCAGGTTCTTCAGGTTGGTGAGGTATCTGCCTTCTGCGTCAGCGAAGATCGCGCCGCAATCGGGGCAGTACCAGTACTCTGCACAGCCGTTTACGTGGCATGCAGGTGCTTCGGGAACGTATACCAGCTCGGTATCTGCGGGGATGGTGAGGTTCATACGGTTGGTCAGGTATCTGCCTTCTGCGTCAGCAAAGACTGCGTCGCATTCGGGGCAGAACCAGTACTCATAAGAGCCGTTTGCGTGGCAAGCGGGAACCTCGGGCATGTAAACCAGCTCACAGTCAGCCTCGATGGTCAGGTTCTTCAGGTTGGTCAGGTATCTGCCTTCTGCGTCAGCGAAGATCGCCTCACAGTCGGGGCAGTACCAGTACTCTGCACAGCCGTTTACGTGGCATGCGGGAGCCTCGGGAACGTATACCAGCTCGGTATCTGCGGGGATGGTCAGGTTCATGCGGTTGGTCAGGTATCTGCCTTCTGCGTCGGAGAAGACTGCGCCGCAGTCGGGGCAATACCAGTACTCTGCACAGCCGTTTACGTGGCAAGCAGGTGCTTCGGGAACGTATACCAGTTCGGTATCTGCGGGGATGGTCAGGTTCATGCGGTTGGTCAGGTATCTACCCTCTGCGTCGGAGAAGACTGCTTCACAGTCGGGGCAGTACCAGTACTCTGCACAGCCATTTACGTGGCAAGCGGGAACCTCGGGAACGTAAACCAGCTCGGTATCAGCCTCGATGGTCAGGTTCTTCAGGTTGGTCAGGTATCTGCCTTCTGCGTCAGCGAAGATCGCCTCACAGTCGGGGCAGTACCAGTACTCTGCACAGCCGTTTACGTGGCATGCGGGAGCTTCGGGAACGTATACCAGTTCGGTATCTGCGGGGATGGTCAGGTTCATGCGGTTGGTCAGGTGCTTACCTTCTGCATCGGTAAATACTGCGTTGCAGTCGGGGCAGAACCAATACTCATAAGAGCCGTTTGCATGGCAAGCGGGGATCTCGGGCATGTAAACCAGAGCATACTCAGCGGGGATCACCAGGTTCTTACGGTTGGTCAGATATCTGCCTGCTGCGTCAGCAAAGACTGCGTCGCACTCGGGGCAGTACCAGTATTCCTGCATACCGTTCTGGTGGCAACCTGCCTCAACGCCTTCTACGTAAACGAGAGCGCAATCAGCAGGGATGGTCAGGTTCTTGCGGTTGGTGAGATATCTACCCTCAGCGTCGGAGTAAACTGCGCCGCAATCGGTGCAGTACCAGTACTCATAAGAGCCGTTCTGGTGGCAGGTAGCTTCTACTGCGGGAACGTAGGTGAGTTCACCCTCAGCGGGGATGATCAGGCTCAGGTAAGCAACGTTGTACTTGCCCTCTGCGTCAGCAAAGAAGGTGTCGCACTCGATGCAGTACCAGAAATCCTTGATACCATTCTGGTGGCAGGTAGCTTCGTAGCCCTCAACGTGGAGAAGCTTGCTGTCTGCGGGAATGGTGAGGTTCATGCGGTTGGTCAGGTATCTGCCTTCTGCGTCGGAGTAAACTGCGTCGCAGCCGGGGCAGAACCAGTACTCGTAAGTGCCGTTTGCGTGGCAAGCGGGAACTTCGGGCATATAAACCAGTTCGTAGGTAGCCTCAATAGTGAGGTTCTTCAGGTTGGTCAGGTATCTGCCTGCTGCGTCGGTGAAGCCTGCATCACAGTCGGGGCAGTACCAGTGCTCCTGCAGGCCATTGGTATGGCAAGCAGCGTAACCGGGGTTGTAAACCAGGCCGGAGGTTGCGGGAATGGTGAGGTTCAGACGGTTGGTGAGATATCTGCCTTCAGCGTCGGAGTAAACTGCGTCGCATTCGGGGCAGTACCAGTACTCGTAAGAGCCGTTCTGGTGGCATCCTGCTTCTACTGCGGGAACGTATACCAGCTCGGTGGTAGCCTCAATGGTGAGGTTCTTCAGGTTGGTCAGGTATCTGCCTGCTGCGTCGGTGAAGACTGCGTCGCATTCGGGGCAGTACCAGTGCTCCTGCAAGCCATTGGTGTGGCAAGCAGCGTAACCGGGGTTGTAAACCAGGCCGGAGGTTGCGGGAATGGTGAGGTTCAGACGGTTGGTCAGGTATCTGCCTTCTGCGTCGGAGTAAACTGCGTCACATTCGGGGCAATACCAGTACTCGTAAGAGCCGTTCTGGTGGCAGCCTGCTTCCACTGCGGGAACGTATACCAGCTCGGTGTCAGCCACAATGGTCAGGTTCTTCAGGTTGGTGAGCTGCTTGCCTTCTGCGTCAGCGAAGATCGCCTCACAGTCGGGGCAGTACCAGTATGCGGAGGTGCCGTTTACGTGGCAAGCGGGAACCTCGGGAACGTATACCAGCTCGGTATCAGCGGGGATGGTCAGGCTCAGGTATGCTACGTTGTACTTGCCTTCTGCGTCAGCGAAGAAGGTTTCGCACTCGGGGCAATACCAGTATTCCTGCATGCCATTGGTATGGCAAGCTTCAACAGCAGGAACGTAAACCAGCTCGCGGTCTGCGGGGATGGTCAGGTTCATACGGTTGGTGAGGTACTTGCCTTCTGCGTCAGCAAAGACTGCGTCGCACTCGGGGCAGTACCAGTATTCCTGAGTACCGTTTGCATGGCAAGCGGGAACTTCGGGCATGTAAACCAGTTCCTGATCAGCGGGGATCACAAGGTTCATGCGGTTGGTGAGGTACTTGCCTTCTGCGTCAGCAAAGACTGCATCACAGTCGGGGCAGTACCAGTATTCCTGAGTACCGTTTGCATGGCAAGCGGGTGCTTCGGGAACGTATACCAGTTCGGTATCTGCGGGGATGGTGAGGTTCATACGGTTGGTGAGGTACTTGCCTTCTGCGTCAGCAAAGACTGCGTCGCATTCGGGGCAGAACCAGTACTCGTAAGAGCCGTTTGCGTGGCATGCGGGAACCTCGGGCATGTAAACCAGTTCCTGATCTGCGGGAATGGTCAGGTTCATGCGGTTGGTGAGGTACTTGCCTTCTGCGTCGGAGAAGACTGCTTCACAGTCGGGGCAGTACCAGTACTCTGCACAGCCGTTTACGTGGCATGCAGGTGCTTCGGGAACGTATACCAGCTCGGTATCTGCGGGGATCACCAGGCTCAGATAAGCCACGTTGTACTTGCCCTCTGCGTCAGCAAAGAAGGTGTCGCATTCGGGGCAGTACCAGTATTCCTGCATACCGTTGGTATGGCAAGCCTCAACTGCGGGAACGTAAACCAGTTCCTGATCAGCGGGGATCACAAGGTTCATACGGTTGGTGAGATACTTGCCTTCAGCGTCGGAGTAAACACCGTCGCACTCGGGGCAGTACCAGTATTCCTGAGTACCGTTTGCATGGCAAGCGGGAACTTCGGGCATGTAGACCAGTTCCTGATCTGCGGGAATGGTCAGGTTCATGCGGTTGGTGAGGTACTTGCCTTCTGCGTCGGAGAAGACTGCTTCACAGTCGGGGCAGTACCAGTACTCTGCACAGCCGTTTACGTGGCAAGCAGGTGCTTCGGGAACGTATACCAGCTCGGTGTCAGCGGGGATCACCAGGCTCAGGTAAGCCACGTTGTACTTGCCTTCTTCGTCAGCAAAGAAGGTGTCGCACTCGGGGCAGTACCAGTATTCCTGCATACCGTTGGTATGGCAAGCGTCCACTGCGGGAACGTATACCAGCTCGCGGTCTGCGGGGATGGTCAGGTTCATACGGTTGGTGAGATACTTACCTTCTGCGTCAGCAAAGACTGCTTCGCATTCGGGGCAGTACCAGTATTCCTGAGTACCGTTTGCATGGCAAGCGGGAACCTCGGGCATATAAACCAGCTCGGTATCTGCGGGAATGGTCAGGTTCATGCGGTTGGTCAGGTACTTGCCTTCTGCGTCAGCAAAGACTGCTTCGCAGTCGGGGCAGAACCAGTACTCTGCACAGCCGTTGGTGTGGCATGCGTCAACTGCTTCCATGTGAACCAGTTCGCAGTCAGCGGGGATCACCAGGCTCAGGTAAGCCACGTTATACTTGCCTTCTGCATCGGTGAAGAAGCAGTCGCAATCGGGGCAGTACCAGTGCTCAAGCATACCGTTTACGTGGCAAGCCTCGTAGCCGGCAGTGTATTCCAGCTCGGTGTCAGCGGGGATCACAAGGTTCATACGGTTGGTCAGCTCAATGCCGAACTCGTCAGCATAAACAGCGTCGCAATCGGGGCACCACCAGTAATCCTGCATGCCGTTCTTGTGGCAAGCTTCGTAGCCTTCCACGTAAACCAGCTCGCGATCTGCGGGGATCACGAGGCTCAGGTAAGCCACGTTGAAATGGCCTTCTTCGTCAGCGAAGTAGGTCCAGCAGCCGGGGCAGTACCAGTGCTCTGCCATGCCGTCAGCGTGGCAAGCGGGAGCTTCTTCCATGTGGATCAGATCGTAGATGGGAGCGATCTCAAGGTTCTTACGGTTGGTAACCTGAGTACCCTCTGCGTCGGCATAAACCGCGTCGCAATTGCCGCAGTACCAGTATTCCTGGTAACCGGGAGTATGGCAGGGTTCAACTGCTGCGATGTAGTCGATCTTGTTGCCGCAGGAGCAGAGAACAACCGTCTCGGAAGCCTCTTCAACACGGGTCAGAGTGTAAGAAACGTTCCATTCGAAATTGTTGGTAATGGAGATATCGGGGTTCTGAGCAGCGCCGTACTCGCCGGGCATGGTGATCTCGATCACGCCGTCGCCGTCTTCGTCGGTGTAGTCAACGCCGTTAACGGTAACGGTGGTCTCTGCGATCGCCTCGGAGTAGCCGGTCACTTCCAGACCCTTGCCGCCCCAGTAACCGCCGTTGGTACCGTCAAGATAGTAAACGGTATCGCCGGAAGCAACGTAAGCTTTGAAGCCTTCCTTGCTCATGATCTTTACGGGATCGGACTCGGTGCCGTCAACCATGAAGAAGTTGGCATACACGGAGGTAGCGGGAACGGTCCAGGTGTTGTAGTCCATCTCAGCATAGATGTTGATCAGGACGGTCTCACCCTTTGCGAGGTAATAGGTGGCAACGGGGCTGGAGTAAACACCATCATCAATTGCCAGAAGCTCATTGTAGTTCTCGTCGATCACCTTGATCTGGTATTCGCCACCCGCCTTGAGGGAGTTCTCCAGGCACAGGATGCCTGCTTCCTCGGTGGTGAAGGTGTACCAGATACCATCTTCGTCGCCTTCCTTAAGAGAGGGGTTCAGAAGATAGCTTTCGGTGTAAACGAAGTACTTTTCGTTTGCATCGATGGGGTTTGCCTGGGAGCCCAGTTCGGGTTCGGTGTAGGTGATGGTAACGGTTACTGCTTCGGCATTCTTATTCATGAAGCCGAAAACAGCGTCGCCTGCGCCGTAGGTCGAAAAATCGATCACGGCTGCTTCACCGTTGGAAGTGGTACCCAGGGTCATCCAGAAGGGAGTCACCACGTCTACTGCAGCACCTTCGGAAGTGACAGTCATCTGCCATCCGCCGATGGGAAGCTGATAGAACACGGGTTCTTCACCTGCGGGAATAGTTACCGTGGTGGGCAGCTCGTCAGCCCCGTACGTATAGGGGTCAAAGAGCGTACCGGTACCGCTTGCTGCAACGAACAGGGTGGTTGCCATCATGCACAGAACCACAACGAGAGCTGCAGCCAGTACATGAAGTTTGCGCAAGTTTTTCATTCGCGTTTCTCCTTTTGAAAAATGTTTTTTGTTTTTTATTTTTTCTTTTTTTACGTTGTTAAAAGGCTTACGCTACAAGTTGACGCAATAACAGAGCCTAAGTCTACATGTTGTATTATATCATGTAAATTTTTAGATTGCAATTGTCGTTTTAAACAATTTAATCCGCATTTTTACTGAATTTATAGAACATATTCAAACACAATGCACAAATCGTGGAAATATAACCTGTTTTTTGGCAGAGATATGGGTCCGTACGTCTTGCAAAGGAGGCCTTTATATGGTAAAATATACTAAAGAAAACCCGGAGGTTTTAACGGAATGGACAACAAAACAGAAGCGATCCGCAAGGAAGAGGCCCGTTCGCATACGGAGTTATACGAAAAAGAAGAGCTTTACACCGGAGAGAGCTGGTTGAAGAAGCCCGTTGCCACGGTGATGGGGCTTCTTGGGCATTTTGACGGGTACGAGCAGGTAAAGATCCTGGATCTGGGCTGCGGCGTGGGACGGAACGCCATTGCCATGGCCATGGCGTTGGGCAAGAAGTGCCGTGTGGACTGCGTGGATCTTTTGGAAATTGCAATCGAAAAGCTTTTGGCAAACGGAAAGACCTTCGGCGTGGAGGACAGCATCCACGGGGTGGTCTCCCCCATTGAAGACTTTCCTATTATAAAAGAGGAATACGATCTGGTGATCGCGGTATCCGCCCTGGAGCATATCGACGGGGAGGAAAGCCTGAAAAGCAAGCTTTGGGAGATCAAAAAAGGGATCAAAGCCGGGGGGCTGGTATGCCTTATTATGAATAGCGGTGTGAAGGAGAAAAACAAAGCCACGGGAGAAGAGATCCCCGCAGGGTTTGAGGTGAATCTCCCCACGGAGGAGCTGGCAGAGCTGTTACACCATACCTTTGCGGGGTGGGAGGTTCTGAAGGAAACGGTGGTGCCCCAGAGCTACGAGATCCCCAGAGGGGAGATCACTTCCCTGCTTTCTGCCAAGGTTTTGACCTTTGCGGCGAAAAAAGTTTGATTTTTTTGCAACCAACCGAATTTTTTGACGAGTATTATGGATGAAGGTACCTATCAAGAAACAGAAACGGAGTGAATGCCATGACGGACAAGGAGATCGTTGCCCTGTATCACGCACGGGACGAGGATGCCATTCTGCAGACCAAGACCAAATACGGGCGTGTTCTTTGGAAGATCGCTTACAATATATTAAATAACGATCAAGACAGCGAAGAAAGCGTCAGCGATACCTATCTTGCCGCCTGGAATTCCATGCCGCCTCACAAGCCCGAGGTGCTTTCTCCATACCTGGGGAAGCTGGTAAGGCGGATCTCCATTGATCTGTTTCGGAAAAAGACCCGTGAAAAGCGGGGAGGATCGGAGTATGCTATGTCACTTTCGGAATGGGAAGACTGTCTTGCGGGCGGAGAAATGCCCGAGGAGACCTTGGAAACCAACTTGCTGGCGGAGGCCATCAACAGGTTTTTGCGTTCTCTGCCCAAGGATGCAAGAAATCTGTTTATCGGGCGGTATTATTACATGGACCCCTTGCGGGAGGTGGCGGCGTACTGCGGCATGAGTGAAAGCAAGGCCAAGAGCCTGCTGTTCCGTACCCGCAATCAGCTAAAAGACTATCTGGAAAAGGAGGGATTTTCCATATGAACGGCTGTGAAAGCAGTGAAAAGATCATGGACGCGCTGGATCTGCTGGACACGGATCTGGCGGAAGAGGTTGCCAAACTGCGGGAGAAGAAAAAGAAGCGTCCCGTCCTTTGGCGGTACGGCGCTTTGGCGGCCTGCCTTGCCTTGGTGCTGTTGGTCGCGGTGAAATTGGCTCCGCTTTTGGGGCTCAACGCGGAAGAAGACCTGGCAGGTGATGGGTTCGCACCGGAAAACATGGGAATGCATCATTCGGGAACGGACGGCATGGGAGGATACGTGCCCACCGTCAGCGAAAACGAAGATTCCACGGCAGGAAATGAATCCAAGAACCCGGAGGCCGACGAAGAAGATGAAAGCCAAAGCGGGGAAACGGGAAGCGTATCCGATGACGAGGAAAACCTTGGCGGAGGAACGGAGGGTCTGCCCGGGGACGAGCCGTTGCCTGCTTTAAACCTGCGGATCGAAGGCTATGACGGGGATACGGTCGTCTGCACTGTGGTGGGCAACGAAGGCTGTACGTTCTACCCGGTGGGAAGCGTAGTGGTTCTGCGCTTTGATATCTGGGAGGGAGACCCGGTTACAGAGACCACCTTCACCCGGGGAGGCGTATACAGCGTTTTGTTCAACGGCGGCCATGACAACAGCGATGAAAATACGCTCTACGCCGTGGTTGCTTATCAATTGGAGGAATGAAAATGAAACGATTGATTTGCGGTTTGTTATTGCTGTGTCTGTTATTGGCAGGGTGCGCAGAGGAGGTGCTTCCCCAAAAAGAGGAGGATCACCGCACCAAGGATACCCTGGGCTCTGTCTATCTCAGCGGTAACGTAAAGAAGGAAGCCCCCATCGTTACGGCGATCGTCCGTCCCTACCACGGGAAGATGATCGATCTTTCCGTCCGTCTGTTGCAGGAAAGCTTATTGGCGGAGGAGGACAGGGAAAACCTGCTGATCTCTCCCCTTTCCGTGCTGTACGCTTTGGGAATGGTTTCCGATGGAGCAGACGATACGGAGTCGGTGAAGGCCTTCTGGGGGAATTTGGATCAGCTCCATATCAACGAATTCTTTTACGAATACGCAAACAGCCTTCCCCGTGGGGAGAAGGTGCAGGTGACCTTGGCCAACTCCATTTGGTTCAAGGACGACGAAAGCTTTACGGTAGACGAGGACTTCCTGCGTACTATGGTGAATTACTACGGCGCGGATATCTACAAAGCGCCCTTTGACGATCAGACCCGCAAGGACATCAACCGTTGGTCGGAGATCGCCACCAAGGGCATGGTGAAGGACGTGGTGGACAGGATCCCCGAGGACTCCGTGATGTATTTGGTAAACGCCCTGGCCTTTGAGGGGGAGTGGGAGACGCCTTACACCAAGGATCAGCAGAGGGAAGGCGTCTTCACCGCGGCGGACGGCAGCCGTCAGACCTGCGATTTCCTGTACGGCTGTGAGGATACCTATCTGGAGGACGATCTGGCTGTGGGCTTTACCAAGCCCTACGACTTCAAGGGCTACGGATATGAGTTCGTGGCGTTGGTACCCAAGGACGGGGTCACCGTGGAGGAATACGTGGCCTCTCTGACCGGGGAATCCCTGCGGGAAACGTTAAACGGGAAAAGCGGGTATGCCGCCATCACCTCCATGCCCGTGTTCGAAACGGAATACGACGTGGATATGAAGGACGTTCTGAGATCCATCGGCTACCCTGTGGACGGCACCTTTAACGGAGTGGGGAGATCCACCGAGGGGGATATCGTCATGACCCGTGTGCTTCACAAGACCTTTATCCGAGTGGATGCCAAGGGCACCAAGGCGGGCGCCGTTACCTCTGTGGAGATGGGAGCCGGAGGAATGCCCACGTTCGTGGAGGTGGATCTGGACAGACCCTTCGTGTATATGATCGTGGAGGAACAGCACAAGGTGCCCCTGTTTATCGGGGTGATGAAGGATCTTGAGGAATAAGGTTGATTCCAATATTAAGACCGCCCGCGAAACGCGGGCTACGAAAGGAATGGTCATAAAGATGAAACGCATTTTGAGTTGCTTATTGCTGGTCTGCCTGCTGTTGGCGGGCTGTGCCGGGGAGCAGGGCGGGACCAACGTCACTTCTGAGGACATCGAGGCGAAGGATCTGCTTTCCCCTATCAAGAAGGAAGAAGTCGAAGTCACCGGGATCGAGCGCTCTTACGAGGGGCTGATGACGTCCCTGGGCGTGAAGCTGATGCAGGAGACCTTGGAGGCGGAGACGGAGACCAAAAACGTACTGATCTCTCCCCTTTCCATCCTGTACGCCATGGCAATGGTGTCCAACGGGGCGGACGATAGAGAGGCGGTCAAGGCCTATTGGGGAGATACCGATCCCCTGCATATCAACGAGTTCATGCTGGAATATGCGGGCGCACTTCCTCAGGGGGAGGATTACAAGCTGCAGCTTGCAAACTCCGTGTGGTTCACGGAGCATGACCGCTTTACGGTAAGCGAAAACTTTTTGCAGACGGTGAAGAACTACTACGATGCGGACGTTTACCAAGCGCCCTTTGACGAGGAGACCTGCAAGGATATCAACGAATGGGTGGAATGGAAGACCGACGGGATGATCAAGGACATTCTGGATAAGATCCCCGAGGATGCGGTGATGTATCTTATCAACGCCTTGGCCTTTGAGGCGGAGTGGCTTTCCACCTACGACGAGACCCAGGTACGGAAGGGCACCTTCACCATGGCGGACGGGACACAGCAGAAGGTGGACTTTATGTACGACACCGTGGGCACTTACCTGGAGGACGATCATGCTACCGGCTTCGTGCGGTACTATAAGGGTATGAAGTACGCCTTTGCTGCTATGCTTCCGAAGGAAGGTATTACCCCCGAGGAATATATCGCCTCCCTGGACGGAGAAGCCTTGAACGCCATGCTGAAAAACCCGGTGAATACCTCCGTAGTCACCTCCATCCCCGTATTCCAAGCGGAATACGACGTGGAGATGAAGGACATTCTGGGGAAGGCCGGCTATCCCGCATACGGCACCTTCAACGGTGTGGGCACCTCCACCCGGGGAGATATCGTTATCGGGCGGATCCTCCACAAGACCTTCATTCAGGTTGGTCCCCAGGGCACCAAGGCGGGAGCCGCCACGGTGGTGGAGATGTTGGACGAATGCGCTCCCTACGAGCCCGAGAAGCCCAAGGAAGTACACCTGGACAGACCCTTCGTGTATATGCTCATCGATTGCGAAAGAGGGATCCCCTTCTTCATCGGTGTGACCCACGACGTAGAGAAATGAAAAGAAGAAACTGCCGTCTCCCTCTTCAAAAGGGAGGCGGCGGGTTTTTTGACAAAAAACAAAGTTTTTTCTTGACGGAAAAGGAAAACTGTGATAAACTATATAATACTATATAATAATAGGGAGGGAAAAGCTATGTTCAAGCGTGTCTGCGTTCTGTTGCCTTTGCTAGCAATGGTGTTTTCTGTGGCACTTTGTTCCGTTTACGCGGCGGAAAGCTACGAGCTGCTCCCTCAAAACGCCTTTTGGCAGGGCACGTCGGAGGGAAACGGGTACGTGATGGTGGAGGAATCCGGTGAAGCGTTTCTGTTTTATTCCTTTGTGCCCGACGCAAAGCCCTCCGCAAAAACGGTCTACAATGCTCCCATTACGGTGGAGACGGCGGGCCGTTCCTTGGTTTACAACGTCTCCGTGACCGGGGGTAGCTGCGTTGTGGAATTGTTGATGGCCGACAAAAACGGCGAGACGGTCACTCTTCCCTTGGGTGAAGTGCTCGGCAAGGGCGCTGTGATGGAAAAGGGTATCTACAAAGGGGCACTGCCTCTTGGCGAACTGACCGCAGAAAAGCAGGCGGTGTTCCTTGGGATCCGCGTGCAGATCATGGGCTGTGAATTGAAGATCAAGGCCTTGGACGTGATGCCGGACGAGGACGTTCCCGCAGACGTTTCCGAGGTGGAATCCTCCGCAGAGCCCGTTCCCGAGGAAAGCGCGGAAAGTGCGGCGGAAAGTGAAGAATCCGAGGAGGAAAGAAGCCTGACCCCCGAGGAATCCAAGGATGCCATCTTCGTTTCCAGAGAGGACGTAAGCTTCACCGAGGCGGAGACCACCGCAACCACCTTGTTCGTGACTTCCCTGTCCTGCCTGGGCTTCCTTGTGGCCATCGCTATCGGTATTTCCCTGTTCCGCAGAAGCCGTCCCTATTCGTAAATTTCAAAAAGCTCCTATTGACAAGCAAGAAAAAACGTGTTAAAATACAAAAAACACATATATGGAGGTATTTCTATGAAGCGCATTTCCGTTATTGCACTGACGCTGGTCATGGCTATGGTTCTGGGAACCTTTGCCGTCAGCGCCGCTCCCATCAAAGAATTCTCCCTGATCCCCGCCGCAGACGCCACTTGGGAAAAGGCTGTTCACAACGATTGCTCTGTGAATGCAGAGCATAAGGAAGACGGCACCGTGGTCTTCTCCGGCTCCGTTTCCGGCACTTGGCCCAGCGCCACTCACTATTATGCAGAGCCCATCGTTGCCAACATTGAGACCGACTCTTTGGTGATCGATTTCAACGTTGCAAACGGTAACACCAACATCAATCTGATCTTTACCGATGGTGCAGGTACTAAGTACAGCTTCTCCCTGTGCAACTCCATGTTTGCAGATCGTAACTACGATACGGGCAGTGGCGATTTGATGGCTGACGATTACGTGATCACCATCTCTCTGAAGGATTTCGTGGAGACCACCGCTCTGTATCAGGGTACTGCATTCCCCGCAGGCGCTATCGTTGACGGCACTCTGCAGTTCGCAGGCATCCAGGTCTACTCCGTAAACGGTGCAGTGGTTACCGTGAAAAAGCTGGCTGTTTCCTGTGAGGTTGATCGCCCCGCAATCGAGTACGCAGAAGGTCTCGAGACCGCTCTCACCGCTACCGACGGCAAGTCCGGTTATCTTGACGGCGACGTGATCTACTACCCCGCAGGTGACGAGGATCGCGTTCTCACCTCTGCCGACAACTATTTCCGTTACACCTATCTGATGATCGTTGACGAAAACGGCAAGATCATCGAGGTTGGTAACAATCTGGTTGCCAACGACGCTGATTACCAGGGTGAGATCACCGTTCCCGCAGGCGGCTTCGCCATCTCCTTCTTCTACAACGCTTCCAGCGCTACCGCCAACCAGGCTCTGTATGACGTTTACGCGTCCCTGACCGGCGAGAAGGTAGATCCCGCAGTCTTCACCATCTACAACGAGACCATCGCAGTTGACGGCGGTGACTACGTTGTTTCCTGCGACGGCGAGAACCTGAAGGTTACCGTTGGTGCAGAAGAGGAGCCCGAGCAGCCCGACACCCCCGTAACCGGTGACGCAGGCGTGATCGTGTTCGTTGCACTTGCTCTGGTTTCTCTGGCAGGGGTTTCTCTGGCAGTGAAGGCTCGCAAGGAGTTCTAAGTTCCCGATACAAACAAGAGTCGTGTGAACGAGCGGTACTCTTAAGGACAATTTTAAGTTCAATAGAATATAGTACCTACCGACAGGAAAAAGGACAGAGAGTGTTTTTACATTCTCTGTCCTCTTTTCTAGACAAGCACTGCATTTGTGGTCACAAACGCATATAGTGAAATATTTTGCTTTGCAAAATGTGAAATAATGTTCTGTCGAACATTGTGAAATATCTCGCTCTGCTCGATGTGAAATGAAATAAATCCCCTCACGCCCGCAGGCATTTCACTCGCTGAAAGCGAATTTCACGCACAAAGTGCATTTCACAAATCCCGCAAGGGATTTATTTCGTTGCGCAGTGTCCTTAAGGGCACTGCGCTAAAGCACGGCTCTTTTTGTTTGACAAATCGCTATGGGTATGGTATACTTGTGAGGATAGGAGGTGCGCTATGACACATTTTATGAATCTGCATTCTCTCCCCTTTGAAAAGATTCAAAAGAGAGAAAAAACCATAGAGCTGCGCTTGCAGGATGAAAAGCGGAAGAAGATCCGCGTGGGGGATACCGTCGTGTTCCGCAAAAGCAGGAAGGCTTTGGAATATTTGCTTTGCGAGGTCAAGGCGTTGCACCCCTACCCCACATTTGAAGAATTGCTTGCCCACGTAGATCCCTATCTGTGTGGGTACGCCCCGGGGGACGAGCTTACCATGGAGGGATATTACCCCAAGGAAAAAGAGCTTGCTTTGGGGGCGTTGGGCATCGAGGTGGAGCTGTTGGCGGAAAATGACTCTGCACTCCCCTTGCGGGAGGAGGCAGGGCAGATCCTCTCTGCCGCATTGACAGCCGCCATGCCCGACACGGCGGTGAAGAAGGCTTTGGAATCCATGCCCGAAACCGAGGGGGAGCTGATCTTGGTGGCCATCGGCAAGGCCGCATGGCAGATGGCTTCTGCCGCTTATGAGGTGTTGGGTGAGAAGCTCTCCCGCGGGGTGGTCATTACCAAGCACGGGCATTCCATGGGTAAGATCGGCAAGCTGACCATCCGTGAAGCGGGTCACCCCGTGCCGGACGCACATACCTACGCCGCCACGGCGGAAGCTCTTGCCATGACGGAGAGCCTGACGGACCGGGACAGGGTGCTGTTTTTGATCTCCGGGGGTGGATCGGCCTTGTTTGAAAAGCCGTTACTGCCTGAAAAAGAAATGGAGGAGATCACCCGTGCCCTGCTGGCCTGCGGGGCGGATATCACAGAGGTGAACACCCTGAGAAAGCGGTTTTCCGCGGTGAAGGGCGGGAAGTTCGGCAGGCATATCGCACCTGCAAGGGTGTTCTCGGTGATCCTTTCCGACGTGCTGGGGGACCCGATCGACATGATCGCCTCCGGCCCTGCCTACCCCGACAGCTCCACGGCGGCGGAGGCGGTTGCCATTGCGAAGAAGTATGCCCTGCCCCTTTCCGAAAAAGCGTGGGAATTGTTGCGGGAAGAAACGCCAAAGGAGCTGCCCGGGGTGGAGACCTTGGTGACAGGGTCAGTAAAGGTGCTTTGTGAGGCGGCAGAGGAAGAATGCAAGACGTTGGGCTTTGAGACGGTGGTGCTGACCGACACGCTGAGTTGTGAAGCAAAGGAGGCGGGGACAATGTTCGCTTTCCTTGCAAGAGAACACGCAGGGAAAGGAAAAAAAGCCTTTATCGCAGGGGGCGAGACGGTGGTGAAGCTGACGGGCAACGGCCTTGGCGGCAGAAATCAGGAAATGGCGCTGGCCGCCGCCATAGGGATGGAAGGGCTTACCAACGTGACCTTCTTCTCCCTGGGCTCGGACGGAACCGACGGTCCTACGGATGCGGCGGGGGGGATCGTCCACGGCAACACGGCGGAACTCATGGGAAGTCGAGGGCTTGACCCCAAAGCGGTTTTGGAGAACAACGACGCCTTCCACGGCTTACTGGCCGCAGGCGGGCTGTTGTTCACCGGGCCTACGGGAACCAACGTGAACGATGTTTCGGTATTGTTGATCGGAGAGTAGAAAAGCTTTGCACCAAGAAGGTGCCGGGGCATTTCGTGTAACCCAAACGCACACGACCCCATTTACAAAGGAAAACCGCTTTTTTCATCTGACAAGATGAAGGAAGCGGTTTTTAGCAGGAGGCTCATTCCAAGTCGGCGTATAGTGTATTGCTATATAACGCCAACATCAAATCGGAACCTCATCCACCATCCGTACACGGATGGTCCCCCTTCCCCGCTTCGTGGGGAAGGTGAGCCCACCTGCGGCGGGCGGACAAAAGCTTTCAATCGTTGGTAGCCAAAAGATCGAGCCAAAGAATATAGAGTTCTTTTTATAAAGTGAAAGTTTTTGTGGAGGGAGTTTGAGGGAGGCACTTTTTTCAAAAAGGGCCTCCCTCACAAAAAACGATCCTTATAAATACTTCTTCAACTGTTCTGCGACTTCCATGCCCAGTGCCTTGTTGGATTCCGGGGTGAAATGGCAGTAATCCGCAAAGGCCTCTACGCCCCAATCCCGGGTGAAGGCGGCCAGATCGTTTACGGGGATACCGTTCTTCTCCGCGACCTTGCGTACCACGTCGTTGTAGCGGGCGATCTCGGTGTTACTCCTGGGGTTCACCCCGCCGTCGTCGCCTAGATTCATGGGAGTGGTGGTAGCCATGACCACCTTGGCGTTGGGGAACAGCTCACGAATGAGGAACAGGATCATCTCCAGATTCTTCTCGTATTCCGCCTCGCTTGTGAGGGGAACGGGGTAGCGGTTCCAATGGGCGATGTCCCAATGACCGCAGTTGAACTGCACCAGATCCACCTTCTCGGGACGGTCGAACATATTCTTCCAGCCGTTGAGGCAGGAAATGACGTACTGGGTGTTGCGGCAGTTGTCCTCCACCCAAAAGACCTCTGCAAAATCCCCAAAGGCTTCCTTTGCGAATGCGCAGTACCCCATGCGGATAGAATCTCCGATGAGGAAGATATTGGGACGTCTGTCGCTGCAATAAAAGCCTGTGGGAAGCATACCTTCTTCGTGGTAGCTCATAGGGATCTCCTTCTCTTTCGTTTCGATAGATTCAAAGGAAAAGAGCGGTTACAAGCACCGCTCTTTTTTGTGTATGGAAGAATTACTTTCTGCCGCGGTTGAGCATCTCGATGATATCCTTGATGTCGGAATCCTCGGTAACGTCTGCGGGAGACTCGATGGTCTTTGCAGTCTCGGCTGCTGCCATGGTGCGCTTCTTGTCTGCGGCCTTCTTGTTAGCCTCGAAGCCGGTAGCCACCAGAGTGATCTTCATCTCGTCCTCCAGGGAAGCATCCAACGCCGCACCGAAGATGATGGTAGCGTCGGGCTGAGCCTCGCCGGTGATCATGGCAACTGCACAGTCGATCTCGTCCAGACCGATGTCGGGAGAAGCGGTGATGTTGACTACGATGCCCTTTGCACCGCTGATGTTGGTTTCCAGCAAGGGAGAGGACATAGCCATCTTGGCCGCCATCTCTGCCTTGTCCTTACCCTTAGCGGCGCCAACGCCCATGTGAGCCAGGCCTGCGTTTGCCATAACGGCGCAAACGTCAGCAAAGTCAAGGTTGATGATACCTTCCACGGTGATCAGCTCGCAAATGCTGCGAACACCCTTCAGCAGAACGTCGTCCGCCTCTGCGAATGCGTTCAGGAAGGTGATCTTCTTATCGGTGAGGAGCTTCAGACGCTCGTTGGGGATAACGATCAAGCTGTCTACGATCTCGGCCAGCTTCTCGATGCCCATCTCGGCCTGAGCCATTCTCTTGCCGCCTTCAAATACGAAGGGCTTGGTAACGATGGCAACGGTCAGGATATCCATTTCCTTTGCCACTCTTGCAACGATGGGAGCTGCGCCGGTACCGGTACCGCCGCCCATACCTGCGGTAATGAACACCATGTCTGCACCCTTGAGTGCATCCTTGATCAGGTCGATAGATTCGTCAGCAGCTTTTTCGCCAACCTCGGGATTGCTGCCTGCGCCCTTGCCTTTGGTGATCTTCTCGCCGATCTCGATCTTGGTAGGAGCGCTGGATTTGAAGAGCACCTGGGAGTCGGTATTGATGTTGATGAATTCAACATCGGAAGAGTCAAAGGAAGCGATCATGCGGTTCACTGCGTTGCCGCCACCGCCGCCCACACCGACGACCTTGATCACGACGGCATTGGGATTCGTGCTAAGACTTGACATAAATTGATCCTCCGAAAACTTTATATACTTTTTTACATTTACTATAATAACCTTTTTTATTCAATTTTGCAAGAGCTTTTTGCGTTTTTCTTGCTAAAAATGCTGACTTTTTTCGACAATATGGGTAAAAAAGGGGTTATTCTGCGGGAAGCACTTCTTTTTCATCCAGACGGACGGCCGCTTCCCTGTGGTCGGCAAGGTTGATGTACCCCGTGTCCGTAGGCTCCAGCTTTTTGATGATCTCCACCAAAAAGCGGATCTTGATGTCCATGTTGTCGATATCCGCAAGATAGACGGTGAAGCGATCGTCGTAGTTCAGGGTGATGTCGAAGCGGCTGACCATGTCGATGGAACGCACCTTGCTCATCACGCCGTAGGCGGACAGGCAGGTATACAGCTCCTTAAGGTAATCCGCCGTGCGGGTATCCACGAAGGAAACGCTTTCCCCCACCAAGCAGCGTTCTACGGAGCTGGTGGAAAGACGGGTCACCCCTGCGGTGATCTCTCCCCCGCCGATCCTGCCAAGCACCTGCAGATCACCGGAAAGAAGGTATGCGTCCTCCCCCAGGACCAAGGTCATCTCCGCCTTCCGTTCGCTGACGGTGATGGTGACCACCCCCGGCAATTGGCGGGAGATCTCCACCTCGCCGATATAGGGCAGGGCCTTCCGCAATGCGGCCTCCGCCTCGGCGGCTTTGAAAGAGAACAGATTATCGTCCATGGCAAAGGTAAGGTTTTCTATGATCTGTCCGTCGGTGTAGATCTCGTTGTTTTCCACACGGATCTCCTTCACACGGAAAAACACGAAGAAGCAGACCACCAGGAAGACCAAGGTCACGGACACGAACAAAGTCACGTAAAACACCGTTCTGCGGCGGCGTTTTTTGTCCTGCTGACTGCGCAGGGCGTCCATATTGGCATTGCTTCGCACGAATTTGCGTTGCTCTTCCATGGTGCTCTCCTTTCCTGTAAGGCTTATTCCTCCGTCAGGCGAATGACCTCGGCGGCGATACGGTCGGCGGAATCGGGGGCGGCAAAATTACGAATGCCGTCTTCGATGCGCTTCCGTTTGTTTTCGTTTTCCAGCAGGTCCTTCACGGCGGATTTCAGAATGCTGCTGTCCAGCTCGGACTCTCTGTAAACCACTGCCGCACCTGCGTCTGCCAGCAATCTGGCGTTCTTGTACTGGTGATCCTCCGCCACGTGGGGGCTGGGGATGAGAATGGCGGCCTTGCCGCGGACGGCAAGCTCTGCCAGAGTCATAGCTCCCGCACGACAGATGATCACGTCTGCCGCCGCCTGGCGGTAGGGCATATCGTAGAAGTATTCCGCAATGGTGAGGTTTTCTTTCTTGTCCAAGCCCGTTTCCTTTGCAAGGGCGGAGAAATGCGCAAACTCCACTCTGCCCACGGCGTGGTCGTGACGGATCCCTGCGGGGACGGTATACTGCTCCATCAGGTCGAAGCAAAGCTCGTTCACGCGCTTAGCACCCATACTACCGCCAAAGGACAGGATATACAGCTCATCCTCCCCGATTCCCAAGGCCGCTCTGGCCTCACTGCGGGTGACGTGATCCACGTGGATGGGATTGCCCGTGAGCATAAGCTTTTCCGCCGCTTCCGACGGGAAGTATTTTTCACTCCCCTCAAAGCTTACGCACACCACGTTTGCCAATTTGGAAAGCTTTTTGGTGGTGACACCCGGGAAGGTGTTCTGCTCGTGGATCAGGCAGGGAATGCCCAGCTTAGAGGCCGCCTTCACCGTAGGCCAGCTTACGTAGCCGCCAGTGCCCACTACCACGTCGGGCTGACGCTCCTTTAGGATCTTCTTGGCCTTGCGGACGGATGCAACCGCCTTATAGAGGGCCTTGCAGTTTTCCTTGAGCCCTTTGAAATTCATTTTTCTGCGGAAGCCCTGCACATCTACGAAATCGATCTCGTAGCCCGCCTTTGGGACCAGGGTGCTTTCGATGCCCCGCTTGGTGCCCACGAAGGAGATCTCTGCATGGGGATCCTGCTTTTTGATGGCTTTTGCTATATTTAACGCGGGGTTGACGTGGCCGCCTGTACCCCCGCCGCTCAATACGACTTTCATGGTAGGTTCATTCCTTTACTATGCTTTTTCGGTGTAGGAATAACGGGAAACTGCCAGCACCAGACCCATCTCGCACAGCAGGATGATCAGAGACGTACCGCCGTAGCTGAAGAAGGGAAGGCTGATGCCCGTGCTGGGGATGGTGTTGGTCACCACGCAGATGTTCAAAACCACCTGAATGATCACGTGGGCGATGATGCCCATGACCAACAGAGAGGAGAATTTATCCTGGGAATGGGTTGCGATGTAGAAGCCTCTCCAGGCGAAGGCCACGAACAGACCGATGATCAGCACCGCGCCGAAGTAGCCCATTTCCTCGCAGATGATGGCGAAGATGTAATCGTTATAAGGCTCGGGGAGATAGCCGTGCTTTTGGTTGCTCTGCCCCAGACCCAAGCCCCAGAAGCCGCCGGAGCTGATGGCGTACAGGGATTGTGCAGGCTGCCAGCCCTTACCGCCGGAGGCGTTGGACATGAAGGAGAAGGGATCGTCCCAAACGTCCAGACGGATCAGCGCATGGGGGACGATCTTGCCGATGATCTCTCTTCCCCACAGCACAAGGGAGGCACCCCCTGCCGCCAGAAGACCTGTGACCACTCCAAGGAACTTTGCACCCGTGCCGCCCAGCCACATCATGGCATAAACGATGATACAGCAGATGATGGTGGCGGAAAGATGGCTTTGCAACAGGGTGGTTCCCGCCGCTAAAAACAGGAAGATCCCAAAGGGCAGTACCCCGTGGAGGAAGGTATGCATTCTGTCTCTGTTCCGCACCGTGTGGGCGGCGCAGATGAGAACCAAAGCAAATTTCAGAAATTCGGAGGGCTGGAACTGAATGCCGCCAATGGTCAGCCATCTGGTGGCACCGTTATAGTTCTCGCCGAAAAAGCGCACCACGGCGTTCATGCCGATGGCGAAGAAGAAGATGGGGTAGGCCGCTTTCCGCAGGAAGGCCAAGGCCAAAGGCCCGAAGGCGGCGATGGTGGCCATGGCGGCAACACCGCCCAGCACGTACATCAGCTGAGGACGTGCCAGAGCATAGGAATCGCCGTAGCGGTTGGCGGAATGGGCGTAGGAGGCGGAGAATACGGCGATGGAGCCGATACATACCAACAGCAAAACGATGATCAGAAAGGGGCGGTCCATTTCCCCCAGGAAACGGGTCACCGTGCCGGGCTTCTGCCGCACGGTCAGCTCCCGCTTGAGACGTTTTTTCTCGGGGGCGGGCTTGCCCGTATCGGGCTTTTGGGGTTCCGCTTGGGGCTTGTTTCCCACGCTGGTATTCATGGTAAGGGCCTCCTTTCCGAAGAATTTGTTACGGGGTTACGCCAAGAGCCAATAGGTCAGCCCACAGCTTAAGGCGGTGACGAAGGAGAAGGTAAAGACCACCTTTACCTCGCTCCACTTACACATTTCGAAGTGGTGGTGGATGGGGGCCATTTTGAAGATCCGCTTGCCGGTGAGCTTGAAGCAAAGCACCTGCAACAGGACGGAGACGCCCTCAATGATCCAGATCAGGCACAGGGGGAGCAGTAACAGCTCCGCATCCATGGTGAAGGCCAAGGCCACGGTGAAGCCTCCCAAAAACAGAGACCCCGTATCCCCCATGAAGATCTTTGCGGGATGGAAATTGAACACAAGAAAGCCCAGCAGACCTCCCGCCAAAGCGGAAGCCAAGGCGGTCATCCCCGTATTCTCCCAAAGGAGGTATCCGGTGCAGATGAAGAACACGCACTGGATGAGGGAAACGCTTCCCGCCAGACCGTCGATGCCGTCGGTGAGGTTGGCGCAGTTGATGACGTACACCGCCACCAGCACCATAATGGGATAGTAGAACCAGGAAAGCTCCAGGCTTTCCAACCCGAACAGGCCGTAGAGCTTCAGCGCAGTGCCCGCCTTGCACACCAGAGCACGGTATGCCAAAAAGCCTGCGGCGGTGAGGATCTGCAACACCATTTTCTGCTTGGCGGTAAGACCCTTGTTACGCTTTTTGAACAGCTTTACGTAGTCGTCGATGAAGCCGATGAGACATGACCCCAGGGCCAGAATGGCAATGCCGCCCCAGGCGGGGTCGAAGCCTTTCCCGGAAAGGAGCGCCCACAGGGAGAAGGCGCAAAGGGTGGACAGGATGAAGAACAGACCGCCCAGCACGGGAGTGCCCTCTTTGCACTTATGCCAGGAGGGACCGATCTCAAGGATCTTCTGCCCCAATTTCACCTTGCGGAGCACGGGGATGAAGATCTTCAGCAGAAGGGCGGACAGCAGGAAGGAGCCTGCCATGGGAAGAAGGATGCGGTAGAGAATTTCCATGTTCTTCTATGTTCCTTTGAAATATTTTCGTAAGATCAGTCGCTGCTGCCCTCGTAACGGCATTGGATGATCACGATGGTGCCTGCGGGAACCTCCGTGCCGGGCTCAATGGACTGGGAAAGGACGTAGCAGTTTTTGGTATCGTTGTCGAACACGCCCTTGATCTGCACGTTCAGCCCTCTGTTTTGCAGGGTGCGCAGTGCGGATTCGGGAGTCTTTTCGGTGACGTCGGGAACGGTGACGGTGGCTTCCTCTGTGGAATCGTCGGTGTACAGGATCACCTTGCCGCCCACGGCAACCTTTTGGTCGCCTGCGGGCATTTGGCCGATGACGGTCTTGCCGCTGCCCTTGATCTCGCACTTCAGCCCCAAGCCCTCGATGATTTCCTTGGTGTCCTTGGCGTTCAAGCCTTTGTAATCGCGGATGGTTACCATATCCACCACGCCGTCGGTATCGTCGGGGGAAATGCCCATGTGGGGCAAGACCTCTGCCAGAATACGACCCACTGCGGGGGCGGCAACGGCAGAACCGTAGATCCCGAACTCGGGATTGGGAGTATCCACCGTTACAAGAATGGCGATCTTGGGATCAGCCGCGGGAGCAAAGGTCACGCAGGAGGAAACGTAGTCGTCCTCGCGAAGGGTGTCTCGCTTCTCGGAGGTACCTGTCTTGGAGATCACGTCGTAGCCGCTGACGCAGGCGTTCTTGGTGGAGTTGACCAGATAGGACATGATGTCCTTGCAGACGTCCTCGGAAACCACCTGACGGCTGCTTTCGGTGGAGAAGGTCTGCACCACGTTGCCGTTTTTGTCGGTGAGGTACTTCCCTACGTGGGGCGTTACCAGATATCCGCCGTTGGCAACTGCGGAAAGGGCGGTGATGTGCTGGAGCATGGTGACCTTAAAGGTCTGGCCGAAGGAGTAGACCGCCAGCTCCACGTCGCCAAAGTTGACGCCGGTGGTATCGTAGTAAATGGAGGATACCTCGCCCAGCAGGTCGGAGCCTGTTTTTTCGGTGTAGCCAAAGCTCTTGAAGTAATCCTTGAAGCGGGAATGCCCCACCTCAAAGCCGATGGAGGCAAATGCGGGGTTGCAGGAGTTCACCAAAGATTGGGCGATGTCCTGCCAGCCGTGGTCACGTACGGAGTGGCAGTGGATGGTCTGCCCCGCCACCACGATCTGCTTGCCGCAGTTAAAGGTCTGGGTACGGGTGGCGGCGCCGCTTTCCAGCGCCATGGCCGCGGTGATCACCTTGAAGGAGGAGCCGGGCTCGTAGGTCTGGGTGGCGATGGTGTTGTTCCACATCTCGTTGAGCAAGGCGGAACGGTAGGAAGTCTTATCCTCCCCCTCGTAGGCATCCAGCTTGAGCTGATACTCTTCGGAAAGGGTGGTGTAGGAGTTGACGTCGAAGTTGGGATAGATAGCCAAAGCAAGGATCTCACCCGTATCCACGTCCATGACGATACAGGACACGCGCCCCTCGGGCTGATGCTCGTAGTAGGTCTCCTTCAAATGCTTTTCCACAATGCTTTGAATGGTGACGTCGATGGTGGTGACCAGATTGAGGCCGTCCTGGGCGGCAATGTAGCTTTCGTAGTTGTAGGCCAGCTCGTTGCCGTTGGCATCCTGGGCGCGCACGGCTCTGCCGTCGGTGCCCCGCAGGAATTCATCGTAGGTGTACTCCAGACCGAGAAGGCCGTTGTTGTCCGAGCCCACGAAGCCCAACAGATGGGAAGCCACCGTGCCTTCGGCATAGGAACGCTTGGTACCTTCCTCCAAAGCGATCTCCAGTTCCAGATCGTTTTCGGAAATAAACAGGCGTACCAGATCCTCCTCGGATTGGTTGATATCCTTTTTGATCACCAGATATTTGTATTTCAGCTTGGCGTCTCCCAAGCCGTAATACTTGTCCAGAATGAACTGAGCATCCACACCGTCAAGGCATTCCGCCAAGCCCTCTGCCAACCAGCGCAGGTAGGCGGCCTCCCCCATGGGGGACACGTCCTCGGGATCGTCGGGTCTGCCCTCGGTGGCAGTTTTGTAGATGTCCGCAGGAGAGATGAACACCGTTTGGGTGGTCACGCTGGCGGCCAGCTTGGTAGTGCCGTCGGCGGCGTAGATGGTACCCCGTTTTGCCTCCAGCTTCACCTCGTAGGTATACTGCTCTGCCGCCTTGGCGGCATAATCGTAGGGATCGATGATCTGCAAAAAGGCAAGTCTGCCGCACATGGCAAGCAAAGCAACCACCATCAAGACCAGCACGATACGGCTGCGGGTGACGATGGTCTTATGGGTCAGCTCCCTGCGGGGCTTTTCCTTACGCTTCTTTTCCTTGGGTTCTTTTTCCTTGGAAGCGGGCTGTTCCTTCCCCGGGTCTTTACGGGATACGGGAACGTCTTGCTGTGTTTTGTTTGCGGAATGAGTGGTTTTTCGTTCCATATCCTTGCAGATCTCCTCCAAATGATTACCGTACAAAAAGACGGCAAACGGGTAAGAGGCATTTAGACGCTTCTTACCCTTGTTTTCCTTGCTATTGATACTATATTCATCCCTTCAAACAATTATGAAAGGACGTTGGGTTTATTCCCCGAAGAATCCCTGCACAACCTCTGCCAGGCCGAACAGCAAATAACCGAAGCCGCTGTCTTCCTCGTCTTCGTATTCCATGATTTCGGTCTTGTCGGAGGGGCTGAGGGTGACGATATACTTATCCAAGGTGTCCGCCTTGACCATTCCCAGCTCTTCCACGGCAAACTGCTCGAAGGCGGCGCGGTCGTCCTTGTTGTCCAGACGAACCTCCAGCTTCTTCTGCTCGTTCTGCAATTTTGCCATGGTATTCTGCAGGTCGCGGATCTCGCCGTTGTACTGGTCGATCTCGGCGTAGTTCATCATCATGAACAGAAACAACGCGGTGATCATAGCCAGCACCAGAACGATTCCCAAGGGGAAGGGCTTACGCTCCTTGCGCTCCTTGCGCACCGTAATGAACTTAGGCTCACGAACGGCGCGGCGATGTGCCATGCGCTTGCTTTCGCGCTTGGAAACAGGGGCGGCCTTCTTTGCGGGGGCGGCCTTCTTCGTTTCCACGGGGCGGGGGACGGAAACGGTGGTTCCGGTGCGCTTTGCGGTTGTCTGGTTGGGGGTGGTTCTTTTCTGTTCCATCTCGTTTCCTTCCTTTTCTTTAAAGTTTTTCGCAGACCCGCAGCTTGGCGCTGTGGGCACGGTTGTTATCGGTAATTTCCTGCTCCGAGGGAAGCATGGGCTTCCGTGTCAGCACCTTCACCGTAGGCTTCTTGCCGCAGACGCAGATGGGAAAATCCTTGGGGCAGGTGCAGGGGTTCTCTCCCGTGGCAAAGGCATTCTTCACAATGCGATCCTCAAGAGAATGGAAGCTGATGATGCTCATGTGTCCCCCGCTCTTTAAGCAAGGGATACCGCCTGCGATCATGGCGGAAATGCTGGAAAGCTCGGAGTTCACCTCAATGCGGATGGCCTGATAGGTGCGCTTGCAGGGGTGACCTTCCTTTTTATTCTGTCTGGGCATGGCGGCGGCAACGATGGCCGTCAACTCTGCGGTGGTGTCGATGGGCTTTTGCTCTCTGGCGCGGAGGATCTTGTCCGCAATGCGTCCCGCAAAGCGTTCCTCGCCGTAGTCTCTGAGGATGCGGATCAGGTCTTCCCTGGAATAGGTATTCACCACGTCGTGGGCGGTGAAGGCCTGGGTCCGGTCCATGCGCATATCCAAATACGCATCGGCAGAGTAGGAGAAGCCGCGGGTGGGATCATCCACCTGGGGACTGGAAATGCCCAGGTCGGCAAGGATGCCGTCCACCCCCTCCGGGGCGTACTCTGCGGCGATCCGGCCGATCTCGGAGAAGTTGCTTTTCACCAGAGTCAAGCGGGGATCGTTAAATTTGTTGCGGGCGTTTTCCAAGGCCACGTCGTCTCTGTCGATGGCGATGACTCTCCCCTTTTCGGAAAGGCGGGAAAGGAGCAAGCCCGTGTGGCCACCTCCCCCAAGGGTACAGTCGATATAGGTTCCGTTTACGTCCGTCAAAACGGACTCCACGGTTTCGTTCAATAAAACGGTGATATGTTTGTATTCCATCAGAAGCCAAGCTCCTCAAGAACAGGCAGGATGTTGCCGTAGTTCTCCGCATCCAATGCGTCCCAACGTTCCTCGTCCCAGATCTCCAAGCGGGTATCGTCACCCACCAGCACCACGTTCTTTTCCAAAGAAGCGAAGCGGCGGCAATCTGCGGGGAGGGTCACTCTTCCCTGTCCGTCCAGAGAAGTATCGAAGGCGTTGGCAAAGAAGTAATGGCGCACGTCCTTGGCACGGGTCTCCGGCAGGGCGGCGATCTTGGCGGCAAAGGCTTCCCACTCCTTCATGGGGTAGAGACGCAAGCAGTTCTGCAGGCCTCTGGTGACCATAAAGGTCTCCCCCAATTCCTCGCGAAGGCGCACGGGAATAAACAGTCTGCCCTTGGCATCCACTGCGTGACGGTAAGTTCCTGTGAACATATCTGCCTTCCCTGCTCCTTTCTCGCGTGATTTTTGGGGTTCTCTTCCACTTTTATGGGAAATTCATGCAATTTGCTTCCACTAATTGCCTTAAAATACCACCTGTGACCTTATTATAAGGAATGAAAAAGCTTCTGTCAAGAGCGACTTTGGCGGGATGGAGGCGTTTGAAAACCCCTTTTGTCTATTTTTGTTAAGAGGGTAAAAAGCAAGGGAATACAAGGGTTTTTTGAGGTTTGCCGTCGTCTGCCGTCGAGGCTTGCCGTCGTTTTTTGAAAAAATTTCGTCAGTTCTTGCAAAACATTTGTTTTCCGTCTGTAAAAGAAAAAAGCCCCACCGAGGGCTTTGCCGCCTAAAGCGGAAAAATGCAAAAAAAGAACTTGACAAAGCGGCCTCTTTCTGCTATAATACCGCTTGTTGCATGGGATGCGACCAAAATATGCTAATGTGGCTCAGTCGGTAGAGCAGTTGATTCGTAATCAACAGGCCGCGGGTTCGAGTCCCGCCATTAGCTCCATGAAAAAAAGCACGCAGATTGCGTGCTTTTTTCATGGAGCAATGATATCCGTTCCTGTTGGAACGGGTGATATATCTTCGATATGATATCGCTCTGCGAGCGATGATATACGCTTCGCGCATGATATATGGCGTTGCCATATAAGGAACGGATATTATATCATGCTTGCGAAGCAAGTATATCATACGGCCGTGCCGTATATCATATCGCACAAGCGATATATCATTTTACCGCAAAAAAGACCCCGCAGGGTCTTTTTTTGTATTCTTAGTCTAAAGCGATGGACTTGAAGACTTCGTCTGCCACGTGGGAGATATCGGTGACTTCACAAACGGTAACGGTGTAGTGGGTTTCCTCGCCCAAAACAATAAACTGGTACATCTTCATCTGCAAGTCCTCGAAGGTCAAGCTGTACTCGCAACGAATGATCTCGACACCACTGCCATTGGTTTCACGCTTCACATCATACTCCCCAATCTGCATGCCCATGGCCTCAAAAACATTGCCCAGCAGCTCCATGAAGGTATCCTTGGAAAGGCTTTCATAAACCTTCGTGGTCTCTTCGGAAGCTGCCTCGTAGGTCAGCGCGATATTGTTACCGTCGTCACCCGTAATACTGACGGTTGCGCCGGGAGCAAAAACCCAATTCTCGGGGTAAGCAAACGAGAAGCCATCCTCGGTATACAGCTTATAACCCTCTGCAGGCTGATAGCCCTCAGGCTGAGATTCGGCGGAAGAAGTATCCTCCACAGAAGAGTTGCCCTCAGCGGAAGTATCCTCGATAGAAGAAGTATCCTCGGCTTCGGACTCTGCTTCGGATTCCTTCTTGGGGTCCTCGTCCTCTTTGCAAGCGGTCATGGCGAAGACGCAGGTGAGAACCAGGATCAGTGCCAACAGGCAGGTAAGTGTTTTCTTCATTATTGTTTCCTCCTTTTTTTGAAAACGTAAGTATATTTTACACTTTTCAATGTCTTTTGTCAATACACGAAAAGTTGAATTTTGTAAAGTTTTCTTTACACTGCCTTTCTATTCAAAACGGGATTGACATTTTTTTGTTTTGTGGTACAATAGACAGGAAAGAAATAAAAAGGAAGATGCATATGAAAAAGAGATTAACGGCAATTTTTGCCCTTCTGTTGGCAGTCTGTCTCCTTGCCGCCTGCGGCAGTGAGAGTGCCGAGACCTCCTCTCAAGGGGAGTCTTCGGTGGTATCGGAAGTAGAGTCCTCCATTCCCGAGGAGATCTCCCGCGTGGAAAGCAGTACCGGGGAGAATTCCGAAGAGGAAGCCCCCATTCCCGAAGATGCGGTGGAGCTTTTGTTTGCCCGCTACACCTCCAAGCCCTCTTTCGTGATGATCGGCACCTGTGCCCAAGGGGCGGAGGTCACCGCACGGATCGGGGAGCAGGAGATCACCGTTCCCTCCTACATGGGCTGGTTCGCCGTGACCATGAAGGCAGAAGGGGACAGCAATACCCAGGAGATCACCTTTACCCAGACAGTGGAGGGTGAAGAATACGACATTCCCCGCGCCTTCTCCATCCGCGTGCGCACCCCCGCAAACAATTACACCCAGGGATTGGCCAGCAACAAGGCGTTCCAGTTCTTTTTGACCCAGATGCTCCCCGACCACATGGGAACGGTGCCTCTTTACAGCGACTCCCAGCTGAACGGCATGGCAAGCCGTGTGAAGGACCGTTTGAACCAGATCCACGCTTACAATCCCGATGCGGAGATCATCTATATGATCATCCCCTCCCCCATGACCATTTACCCCGAGCTGGTTCCCGAGGAGTATCCCAAGGGCACGGGGCAGTCCCGCAGAGACCAGGTGATGGCGAAGCTTGCAGAGGCAGGTGCCACGGTGATCGATATGCGGGAGACCTTTATGGAGCACAAGCACGACGAGATGCCGCTGTACTACCATCTGGACAGCCATTGGGCGGATTACGGCGCATATCTTGCCTACGTGGAGCTGTTCAACCACATCTCCGAAAAGTATCCCGAAGCTTCCCCCCGCGGGATTGACGAGTTCACCTGGACGGCGGATTACTACACCAGCGCAGACGCCATGCTGTTCTTGGACATCCCCCAGAAGGACGTGAAGGAATACGGGTATTACCGTGAGTTCAAGGAAAAGCTCCCCGCCCAGATCGCCGCAGTTCCCCGCTACAGAGGGATGCAGTTGATCTACAGCGAGGACACCACGGAGGAGTTCAACTTCAACACCAAACGGAAGGAGCTGCCCTCCTGCATGGTGTTCAGAGATTCTTACAGCGCGGCCATCTTTGACCTGATCCCCGAACGGATGAACCGCACCCACTACATCGGTATGTGGAACTACGGCTGGAACAACGCTTACGTCAACAGCGAAAAGCCGGATTACGTGATCTACATCCTTTCCGAGTGGAACATCGACCAGGTAGTTTCCAAATAATAAAAAAAGAGAAAACGCGAAGCAAATGACGAGAGGGAACCTTTTTCGAAAAAAGGTTCCCTCTCGTGCTCTCCCTCGAAAAACCTGTTCTGAAGGAGGTTTCTTTGGAGATCATAAGAACCTTTCTTTTCCGAAAGAAAGGTTCTTAAAAATTATAACCCCAATAACCTATACAGCGTGGGCTCAAAGCCGAAGGCGGCCATGACCTGCTTGACCTCCAAGAGTGCTTTTTCCTTCACCGCCCTCGGGGTGATGGGCCGCTTCACGGCGCGGATCAGCACGTTCTTGGGGGTGTGATCCAGCTCGATGAACTCCAGAAGCTGTGTCTTGTACCCGCAGTATTCCAACAGATTGGCACGAATGGCGTCGGTTGCCAAAGCGGAGAACCGCTCCCCCACGATCCCGTAGCGGGAAAGAAGGGTCAGTTCCGCGGGGGCAAGCTGTCCGTTCAACTCGTGCTGACAGCAAGGCACGGAGAAGATCAGCCCTGCGCCCCAGGAAAGGGCGTTGAACAGAGCGTAGTCCGTGGCGGTGTCGCAGGCGTGAAGAGTCACCACCATATCCACTTGGAAGGGGGCTTTGTAGCCGTTGATGTCCCCCATCTCAAAGCGAAGGCCGTGGTAGCCGTACTTCCTTGCGGCGGCGTTGCATTTTTCGATCACGTCGGCTTTGAGATCCAGCCCGATCATCTCCACGGGGATGTGGCGCACCCGGGTGAGGTAATAATACAGGATGAAAGTAAGGTAGGACTTGCCGCAACCGAAGTCGATGACGTTCAGCTTTTCCACCTTTTTGTCCTTCAATTCGTCGTCGATCATCTCCAAGAAGCGGTTGATCTGCTTGAACTTGTGGTACATGGAGGCAACCACCTTGCCCTCTCCCGTAAAGATCCCCATGTCCACCAAGGGCGGGATCACGGTGCCTTCCTCTAAGAGATATTGCTTCTTGCGGTTGTGGTCGGTTGAAAGCTTTACGGCGGGGGCTTTGTTCTTCACGGAGTATTTGCAAGCCCCCTTGGAGGAGATCAGCAGGATGTGCTCACCATCCGGGGCAAAGCCGTTGACCTGGCGGAACTTCCCTTCCATGAGCAGGCACAAAGCGTCTGCAAGCTCCTCCCGTGAGACGTTCTCGTGGAACACCTGCTTTTCCGTATATTTTTCGATCTGGAAGCCTGTTTGCTTTTCCAGAGCCACGATCTTTTTGTAGAGGGACGATTTGGAAACCGGGTTGCTCACCGTGAACTTGGCTACCCCCGCTTCCAGCATTTTTTGAAGATACTGTTTCATAGGCGGATCCTCCATCAATGCATAGTATATCACAAGAAAGAAAAAAAGTAAAGAGGCAAAAAAGTTGTGACTCGGTCACTTGACAAACAGTTAGCGATGGCTTACAATAAAGGGGAAAGATGAGAACAGGAGTGTTTTTTATGGCAGAGAAAAGAACCCAATACCGTGTGATGGGGATGACCTGTGCCGCTTGTTCTGCCCACGTGGAAAAGGCGGTGAAGGCGGTGAAGGGTGTGGAAAGCGTTGCGGTAAGCTTGCTGACAAACTCCATGCAGGTCACGGGCACGGCAAGCGAAAAAGCGATCTGCGACGCAGTGAAGAAGGCGGGGTATTCCGCTTCCCCTGCGGGGAAGGAAGAGGTAAAGACCCAAGAGACGGGAAGCGAGACCAAGGGCTTGGTGACACGGCTTTTGGTGTCCCTTTGCTTTTTGCTTCCCCTGATGTACCTTTCCATGGGGCACATGATGTGGCACTTCCCCTTGCCTGCATTTTTGGAGTCTCCTGCCGCAGGCGGGCTGGCACAGCTTCTTTTGGCAGGCACGGTGATGGTGATCAACCAAAAATTCTTTGTAAGCGGCACGGCGGGGCTGCTCCGCGGAGCACCCAACATGGATACCTTGGTGTCTTTAGGTGCGGGAGCGGCCTTTGTGTACAGCACGGCGGTGTTATTCGTGACCTTGCAGACCGGGGAAGGTGGGCATTACTATTTTGAATCCGCGGGAATGATCCTCACCCTCATCACCTTAGGTAAGCTGTTGGAAGCCCGCAGTAAGGGCAAGACCACCGATGCCCTCAAGCAGCTCATGCAGCTTGCTCCCAAGACGGCGGTGCTTTTGGACAAGGACGGCAAGGAACACACCGTGGAGATTGCCGCGGTAAAGGCGGGAGACCGCTTTGTGATCCGCTCCGGGGACAGCATTCCCACCGATGGGGAGATCTTGGAAGGTTCTCTTTCCGTGGATGAATCTGCCCTGACCGGGGAAAGTCTGCCGGTGGATAAGGAGGCGGGGCATACCGTTTCCGCCGCCACCGTCTGCAAGAGCGGGTACGCCGTCTGCAGAGCCACCCGTGTGGGAGAGGACACTACCCTTTCCCAGATCATCCGCATGGTCAGCGATGCCGCCGCCACCAAGGCACCCATTGCAAAGCTTGCGGACAAGGTCTCGGGGATCTTCGTGCCGATCGTCCTGGCAATCGCCCTGTTAACGGTGGGGATCTGGTTGCTTTTCGGCAAGGACGTGGGCTTTGCTTTGGCAAGGGGCATTTCCGTGCTGGTGATCAGCTGTCCCTGCGCTTTGGGGCTTGCCACCCCCGTTGCCATTATGGTGGGCAACGGTAAGGGGGCGAAGAACGGCATTCTCTTTAAGACCGCCGCCGCTTTGGAGGGTGCGGGAAGAGTGGAGATCGTAGCCCTGGACAAGACGGGGACCCTCACCAAGGGAACCCCTGCGGTGACGGACGTTCTGCCCATGGAGGGCTTTACCCGTGAGGATCTGCTTTCTTTGGCATACGCCTTGGAGCAGAAGAGCGAGCACCCCTTGGCGAAGGCCATCGTGGGATATTGCGAAGAACACGGCGTTCCCGTAAAGGATACCAAGGAATTCAAGGTCCACCCGGGAAACGGTGTTTCCGCCATGGTGGGGGATTCCGTTTGTGCCGCAGGCAACGCCGCCATGATGACGGATTACGCCGTGATGACGGAAGAGGCCGTCGCTCTGGCGGACAAGCTGGCAGAGGAGGGCAAGACGCCCCTGTTCTTCGGCTGTGACGGAGACTTGATGGGCATTCTGGCTCTGGCGGACACCTTAAAGGAAGACGCCGTGGAGGCGGTGAAACAGTTAAAGGGTATGGGCATCCGCGTGGTGATGCTCACAGGCGACCACCAAAAGACGGCGGATGCCATCGGCAGACAGGCCGGAGTGGATACCGTTTTTGCAGGGTTGTTGCCGGAGGGCAAGGAAGAAAAGCTCCGCATTCTTGCCACGGAGGGCAGAGTTGCCATGGTGGGTGACGGCATCAACGATGCCCCCGCCCTTACCCGTGCAGACCTCGGCATTGCCATCGGTGCGGGGACGGACGTTGCCATTGAGGCGGCGGACGTGGTTTTGGTACGCTCCCGCATGGCGGATCTTCCCGCCGCGGTGCGTTTGGGCAGACGGGTTCTGACCAACATCCGCGAGAACCTGTTCTGGGCATTCTTCTACAACGCCGTGGGCATTCCCTTGGCGGCAGGGGTCTGGATCCCCCTGTTCGGTTGGGAGCTGGAGCCCATGTTCGGGGCGGCGGCCATGAGTCTTTCCAGCTTTTGCGTGGTGACCAACGCATTGCGGCTGAACTTCGGCTCTCTTTACGACCCCAAGCACGATCACAAGCGAAAGCCCAAGAAAGGGAAAGCCAAAAAAACCGCCTGCTGTGAGGTAGTCCTTCCTGTGGAAAAGACCATCTCTATCGAGGGCATGATGTGCGGTCACTGCGAGGGCAGGGTGAAAACTGCCTTGGAGGCAATTGACGGCGTGGAGGTTTTGGAGGTGAGCAACCTGAAGGGCATCGCTTTGGTGAAGGTCTCCCCCGCCGTGACGGATAGCGCCCTCCGTACCGCCGTGGAAAAGGCAGGCTACCGGGTGACGGCTGTCTGTTGACAAAACGTTCATAAAAAGTTCCTTGTTTTTCATCTTTAAAAATTGTATCCTGTAGGTAACGAAAGGATGTGTGGCTATGCAGAATATGAAAGAACAATTGGAAAACCTATTGACATCAGAAGGGGTACAAGCCGCCTACACCGACGGACATTCCTTGGCACCCAGCCACCCCGTTCCGGAACAGCTGGAAAGTCAGATGCGTCTGGCGGCGGAGCACTTGGTGGGCTTTAAGGAGCTGATGATGGTGTACACCTGCGCCATCAAAGAGGTGCAGACCAAGTTCGACGTGTTAAACACCGAGTTTTCCGTGCGGTATCGCCGCAACCCCATCTACTGCATCAACACCCGTCTGAAGCGGCCCTCCAGCATCGTGGGGAAATTGGAGCGGTTGGGGGTACCCCTTTCCCTTGCCGCCGTGGAAAATTGCCTCAACGACGTGGCGGGGGTGCGGGTGATCTGCTCCTACCGTGACGATATCTACCGCATTGCGGAAGCACTTTTACGGCAAAACGACGTGGAGCTTTTGGAGCAGAAGGACTACATTCTTTCCCCCAAGGCCAACGGATACCGCAGCTTGCATCTCATCATCCGCATTCCCGTGTTCTTCGCCAACGCCACCCACAAGGTGAAGGTGGAGGTACAGATCCGCACCATCGCCATGGACTGCTGGGCCAGCCTGGAGCACCAATTGCGGTACAAGCAGGCCATCCCCGAGGAGGAACGGATCGCCAAAGAGCTGTTGGTCTGTGCGGAAATGCTGGCGGAGACGGATGCACGGATGCTGGCCATTCGCCGTGAGATCGAGCACTGCGAGGAGGGCGAGGACGGCGACGCCGCCCTTTTGGAAAAGCTGAAACGGCTGGACGTGAGGATATAGGAAAATGAAAAAGGAGCTGAAGATCAGCTCCTTTTTTGAATGCATTCTTACTCTTCGTCCTTGGTGATGTGAGAGGTGACGTTGTTTACCAGGTGATCCAGCTCGATATCCTTGGTCATGTGGAACACGACGGGTTCGGGCTTATTCTTCAGCTTCAGAGTCACGGTGTCATACTCCGCAAAGGAGGGACGGTCCTCGGGACGGGAAGCGGAAATGCTTTCCACGGAAGAATAGGGATAAACGGCGAAGATCTCCTCGCACTCGTCGGCGGTCATGGACAGGAGACGGTAGCCAAGGTAAACGGCGGTCTTATCCATGTAGAAGGCGGTCATCACCAGCTTGTTGCTGCGGCGTCTGCCGTCGTGGCCTACACGGAACATGATCTGTCCTTCCAGCAAATAGGCGCGGGCAAACTTGATCTTCTCCTCATCCAGAGAGACGGGGGCCTTGCCTCTGCCGTTGTGGGCGTTGAGCTTTTCCTCGGTGAAGGCGCGGAAATCCTTTTTGAAGGTGTTCTCTGCATTCACCACGGAGGCGGTGTATTCCTTATCGCTGACGGACATGGTAGAGGTCACGATGGCCACCACCACGGAGATCAGAGCGAACACGGCACCGAAATACTTCCAGGGCCAGCCCAAGGCGAAGTACACCAGCAGACCTACTGCTACGCAGACCCAGCAGGCGATGGAAAGCTTACCCACGCTCTCCTTGGTGAAGTAGCGGGTATTGTTCTTATAATTCATACGCAATTCCTCATTTCTTTCTGTTCGGAAAGCAGTATACACGATTTTTTTCCGTTTGTCAATAAACTTACAGTAGAATTCCTCTCGCCTTTTGATTTACCGTGTAAAAATCAGCGGAAGATCTGCAGGTTTGGCGGAAGAATAGGTCAGGCTTGCAAGGAACGCCCTTTCTGCGGCGGGAAGCAAGGCTTCCTCCCTTGTATGCAGGTAGGCCAGGGTCTGCCCTGCCTTGACGTGATCCCCCACCTTGGCACACAAAACGATGCCTGCCCCGGGGTCGATGGTGTCCTCCTTCTTGGCTCTGCCCGCACCCAGCAGGCAAGCCGCCGTGCCGATGCCATCGGTCTCCATGTGTGCAAGGTAACCTTCCTCCTTGGAAACAAGGGCGTAGCACACGGGGGACACAGGCAACAGGGAAAGATCCTCCAAAACGGCGGTATCCCCGCCCTGGGCGGCGATCCATTCCAACAGCTTACGGTAGGCTCTGCCGTCACGGATGGCCTCCACACACTTGTTTTCCGCTTCTTCCAAGCTCCAGCCCATACAAAGGGAGAGCATATTGGACGCCAGGGCGATGCACACGCGGTAAAGGTCGTCCTGCTGTTCTCCCCGCAATACGGCAACCGCTTCCTTGACCTCCAGGGCGTTACCGATATGAGTCCCCAGAGGAACGTCCATATTGGTGATGAGGGCGCGGACGTTTCTGCCGCAAGCCTGCCCCACCTGCACCATGGCGTCTGCCAGCTCTGCCCCCGCCTCGGGCGTCTTCATAAAGGCACCGCTGCCGCATTTTACGTCCAAAACGATGGACTTGGCGCCCCCTGCCAGCTTCTTGCTCATAATGGAGGAAGCGATGAGGGGCATACAGTCCACGGTAGCAGTCACGTCCCGCAGGGCGTACAGCTTTTTGTCCGCAGGAGCAAGCACGCCGCTTTGCCCCACCACGCAGACCCCTACGCGGCCTGAAATCTCAAAAAACTCCCGTGGGGAAAGGGAGGTACGGTAGCCGGGAATGGATTCCAATTTATCCACCGTGCCACCGGTGTGCCCCAGCCCTCGGCCGGACATTTTTGCCACCTTGCCGCCAAGGCAAGCCACCAAGGGAGCAAGGATCAAGGTGGTCTTATCCCCCACCCCGCCCGTGCTGTGCTTATCCACGGAAAGGTCTCCAAAGGCGGAAAGATCCACCGTATCCCCGGAGCTTGCCATGGCGTGGGTGAGGATAGCGGTCTCCTCCATGGTCATCCCCCTGAAGCAGATGGCCATACACAAGGCCGAGGCCTGCTCGTGGGGAATGGTGCCATTGGTATACCCTTCCACAAAGAAGCGGATCTCCCCTTCCGTTAAGGGTTCGCCGTGCTTCTTTTTGGTGATGATGTCGTACATACGATACATAGTCAAAAATCCTTTCTAACACCCTTTTCGCTTGGGGGAGACACGAAGAAATCAAAAGCCTCCGAAGGCGTGGGGCAGGATCTCCCCGAAGGTGTAACTGCCCTCGGGGGTGATGATACGGAACTCCTCCTTGCAGAACTCCGCCATGACCTGACGGCAGACGCCGCAGGGAAAGGCGGTTCCGTCGGGAGTGCCCTCTTTCCCGCCCACCACGGCGATGGCGGTAAACTCCCGCTTGCCGTCGTAGATGGCCTTGAAGAAGGCGGTGCGTTCTGCGCAGACGGTGGGGGTGAAGGATGCGTTTTCGATGTTACAGCCCGTGTAGACGGTGCTGTCCTGACACAGTAAGGCCGCCCCCACGGCAAACCGGGAATAGGGGGTGTAGGCGTGGGTCCGCGCCTCCCCCGCTAAAGTCAAAAGCTGTTGATCGGTCATATCAGAATGCCTCCTTGATGGCCGTTCCATGGGTCACGTAGGGAACGCCCAGATAGTCCGCCACGGTGGCGGCGATGTCCGCAAAGGTGTCCCGCACCCCCGGATCCACGGGATTTACGTTCTTGCCGTAAAGCAAAAGGGGCACGTTCTCACGGGTGTGGTCGGTGGAGATATCTCCCGGGTCACAGCCGTGGTCGGCGGTGATGAGAAGCAGATCCTCATCCTGCATACCGCACAGGAAGGAAGGCAGCCATGCATCAAAGGCGGAAAGTGCCTTTGCGTAGCCGTCGATATCGTTGCGGTGGCCGTAAAGCATATCGAAATCCACCAAGTTTGCAAAGCAAAGCCCGTGGAAGTCTCTCTTTTGCAGGTCCAGCAGCACCTCCATCCCCTCTTCGTTGCCGTGGGTGGGGTGGCTCCCCGTGATCCCTCTCCCTGCGAAGATGTCACGGATCTTGCCGATGGAAAGAACGTCCAAGCCCTCTTTTTGCAAAACGTCCAGCACCGTCTCCCCCGTGGGTTCAAGGGAGAAATCCCGTCGGTTGGCGGTGCGCTTGTAATTGCCATGCTCCCCTAGGAAGGGGCGGGCGATGACTCTGCCCACGGCGTGCTCCCCGGTGAGAAGCTCTCTGGCAATGCGGCAGTATTCGTACAAGGTCTCTACGGGGACGATCTCCTCGTGGGCGGCGATCTGGAACACGCTGTCCGCACTGGTGTAGACAATCAGCGCCCCGGTGTTTATATGCTCGTCGCCGTAATCCTTAATGACCTCCGTGCCGGAATAGGGCTTGTTGCAAAGCACTTCCCTGCCCACGCGGCGGGAAAACTCTGCCAAAAGCTCTTGGGGAAAGCCCTCCGGGTAAGTGGGCAAGGGACGGGGGGACAACAGCCCCGCGATCTCCCAATGTCCGATGGTGGTATCCTTCCCTGCGCTTTGCTCTTGTACTCTGGCGTAGGCGGCAAGGGGTGCGGAGTTGGTTCCCAGGAAGGAAAGCCCGGGAATGTTCCCAAGCCCCAAGGACAGCAGATTGGGGATGGCAAAATAGGGGGAGGCGGAAATGCTCTTCATAGTATGGGCCCCTACGTCCCCAAAGGCGGCGGCATCCTTGGCTTCTCCGATGCCAACGCTGTCCAAAACGATCAAAAAGACACGTCTGCTCATACGGCGGTTTCCAAAGCAAGAGTGATCATATCCGTAAAGGTGGTCTCCCTCTGCTCGGGGGTGAGATCCTCCCCTGTGAGGATATGGTTGGACACGGTGAAGATCCCCAAAGCGTGTTTGCCGTAGCGGGCGGCGTTCATATACAGGGCGGCGGATTCCATTTCAAAGGCCAGAACCCCCATCTTGCCCCAAAGCTCCACGGACTGCATATAGCCGGGAAGGTTCAGGTTGTCCTCGTAGAACAGATCGGAGGACAGCACGTTGCCCACGTGGTAGTTATCCATGTTCAGAACCTTGGCCTTTTCCACGCACTTGGAAAGCAGACCAAAGTCCGCAATGGGAGCGAAGGTGCCGGGGAGGCGGAACTGCATACCGAAGTTGGAATCGGTGCAAGCGCCCATGCCGATGATCACGTCCATCACCTTTACGTCCTTCTGAATGCTTCCCGCACTGCCCACGCGGATGATGTTGTCCACGTCAAAGGCGTTGAACAGCTCGTGGGAATAGATGCCGATGGAGGGCATCCCCATGCCGCTGGCCATCACGGAAACGGGAACGTCCTTATAGAAGCCGGTGTAGCCCTGCACGCCGCGGACGTTGTTCACCAAAACGGCGTCCTTTAAGAAATTCTCCGCAATGAAGCGGGAGCGGTTGGGGTCGCCGGGCATGAGAACGGTCTTGCCGAACTGCTCGGGGGTGGCTTTAATATGAGGTGTCGGGTAGGTCATTTTTGTTCTCCTTTACGATCTTTACGATTCTGCTGGTGCCCAGTCTGTCGGCTCCCAGCGCTAAAAAGTCTTCTGCGTCCTGCAGGGAGGAAATACCTCCTGCGGCCTTCACCTTCACGTGGGGGGCAACGTGTGCCTTCATCAAGGCGACGTCCTCACGGGTGGCCCCGCCCTTGGAGAAGCCTGTGGAGGTCTTGATATAATCCGCCCCTGCACGGGAGACGATGCCGCACATACGGATCTTTTCTTCCCGGGTGAGGAGACAGGTCTCGATGATCACCTTTAAGATCTTACCGTCGCAATGCTTTTTTACCAGGCGGATCTCCTCCTCCACCTGATCGTCCAGCCCTTCCTTCAAAGCCCCCACGTGGATCACCATATCGATCTCGTCGGCACCGTTCTGTACGGCATCGAAGGCCTCGTAGGCCTTTGCCTCGGGGGTGGAATAGCCGTTGGGGAAGCCGATGACGGTACAAATTGCCAGACGGTCCCCCACGTAGGCCTTGGCTCTTTTCACGAAGGCGGCGGGAATACAGACGGAAGCCGTGCCGTAGGTCATGCCGTCGTCACAGATAGTCTTGATCTGCTCCCAGGTGCAATCCACCGCCAAAAGGGTGTGATCCACGTGGGAAAGAAGCTCTTTCAGTTCCATAATCAAATACGCTCCTTCACATACTTTTTTGTAGTTTACCACATTTTTCTTCCCATGGCAAGAGAAAAAAAGGTTGACAGGAAAATTTCTTTCGTGGTATCCTGTTTTCATAACAAATCCAAAACATTTGGGGTGTAGAATCTCCCCAAAGGAGGCGAATGCATGGCAAAAATACTCATCGTAGAGGACGAAAAGCCTATCCGCAATCTCATCAAGCGGAATCTGGAGCTGATGGGACACATCTGCATGGAGGCATCCGACGGGGACGAGGCCGCGGAGATCATCATGGAGAACCCCTTTGATCTCATGGTGTTTGACGTGATGCTCCCGGGGAAGGACGGGTTTGAGCTGTTGGAGCTGGTGAGGCTCCGCCTGAAGCTGGCCACCCCCGTGATCTTTTTGACCGCCAAGGAAAGCATCGACGACCGCTTGAAGGGGTTGTCCCTGGGGGCGGACGATTACATCTCCAAGCCCTTCGTGCTGAGAGAGCTGCTGTTGCGGGTGCAGGCGGTTCTGCGGCGGACCATGAAGGAGGAAGAAAGTCTGTTTTTTGACGATATCGAGGTGCGCTTTTCCTCCAAGAAGGTGTTCCGCAAGGGGTTGGAGGTCTGCCTCACTCCCAAGGAATACTGTCTTCTGGAAACCTTGATCTTAAATCGGAACATCGTGCTTTCCCGAGAAAAGCTGTTGACCCTGGTGTGGGGATACGACTACGAGGGGGAATCCCGCACCGTGGACGTACACATCCGCCAGATCCGTGCCAAGCTGGACTTGAAGGACCGCCTGAAGACCCTGTACAAAATGGGGTATCGGTTTGAATTGACGTAGGGAGGCGGGCCATGAAATTCAGAGAGAAAACGTACTTGGTGACCTTGGTGCTGTTTTTGGTGATCCTGAATGCAGGCATCTTCTCCCTTGCTTTTTACACCTACGAAAACAACGTGTCCGCCGCCAAGGACATCGCCGCGGCGGAGGAAAAGGTGATCGCAGAGGCCTTCTCCAACGATATCGCCTACCTTTCCCGAGAAGAAAGCATAAAACGGGTGATGGAATCCTACGGCACGTTTTACCAAAAGAAGGGGATCTATCTCTCCTTTACCTTTCCGGAGGGAGAGGCGGTCTCCACCCTGCCTGCGGGGTTGACGTCCCCCAAGGCGGAGCATACCAAAGAGCAACGCACGGAGGACGGCCGTTACTACCTCATCTCCCAGGTATTGGAGAAGGGGGAGATCGCCCTGGTCTACGCCAAGGACATTGGGTATTTGGACCAGGATTTCAGCCGTTTGGCGGCGGTCTTCGTTCCCGTTTCCCTGCTGGCCTCCCTGTTTTTGGCCCTTTGCTTGTTCTTGGTGCTTCGAAAGCTGGCCTCCCCCCTGGAGCGTTTGCGGGCGGTGACCGAGGAGATGACCAAAGGGAATTTTGCCGTCCGTGCCCCCGACACCGGGAAGGATGAATTCTCCCTTTTGGGGAAGGATTTCAACCGTATGGCACAGCACGTGGAGGATCACACCCGCCGTTTGGAGGAAAGCGCCGCCATCAAGCAACGGATGCTGGACGATCTTGCCCACGAAATGCGTACTCCCCTCACTTCCATCCGAGGATACGCGGAGTTCCTGCAGATCGCAAACATCCCCGAGGAGGAAAAATTAGAGGCGGCAGATTACATCATTTCCCAGGCAGAGCGGCTGGAAAAAATCGCGGAACGGCTGTTGGACGAGGCCTTCATCCGCGAAAACGGCATCAGCGGAGAGGAAACGCCATTGGGAGACTTGCTTCGGGGCGTGGAAAAAATGCTGTTGCCCAAGGCGGAAGCTCTTGGGGTAAAGCTTTCCGCAGAGATCCGGGAGGTCACGGCTTTTTGCGACCCTCTGCTGATGGAAATGCTGCTTTCCAACCTGGCGGAAAACGCCATGAAGGCCTGCAGGCAAAAGCAGGACGGAAGGGTGACCCTGGCCTGCCGCGAGGAGGAAGGAGGAATTCTTCTTTCCGTCACCGACAACGGCGCGGGGATGACAAAGGAACAGCTTGCCCGCATTACCCAGCCCTTCTACCGCACGGACAGATCCCGCTCCCGCAGTGAAGGAGGCACAGGGCTGGGGCTTTCCCTGTGCGCCAAGATCGCAGACGCTCACGGGGCGGTGCTGTCCTTCCGCTCCGCCGTGGGAGAAGGCACGGTTGCGGAAGTGAGGCTGGGGCCGAAAAATCTTACAAATCCATAACAATTCCAGAACAAATCCAGAACATTTCCTTTTTATACTTCTTTTCGGAGGATGGGAAAAGCCCACCCCCACGTGGGATGGGTCATTTCCCTACCTACTATTTCAGAAAGGAGAAAAAACACTCATGAAAGCAAAAAAACTTCTTTGGATCACCCTGGCATTGGTCGTCTCGTCTGCTCTGCTGTTGACCGGCAGTCTGGCGCTTCTGGCAGGGGCAACGGAGGGAGAGACTCCCCTGCCCGAGGCTTCCGCACTCCCCGACGTTTCCGACATTCCCACGGAGGGGGAGAACGTGGAGCTTCCCGGCGAAACGGTGGGAGACACCGTTCTCACGGAAAAGGACGGCAAGATCACCGCTTCCTTCCTCACCCCGGAGGAGCTGACCCTCCTGCAGGAGCGCCGTGACGGCGGCGAATGGCTCACCCTCTCTCTGGAGGAGATGACCGCCATCGTGGAGGAGACTGTGCGGATGTTCTACACCTCTCACGTTCTGGAGGTTGGTTCCCTGGTGGACGGTATTTACACCGTAGAGACCTACAACGGCTATCTGTTCTACACCGACGAAAGCTTTGAACGTTACGAGATCTTCGAAGCTCCCGACGTTGGCGCTGAGATCTGCAAGGTGATCTGCGCACGTCTTGCCGCCTACAACGACGCCCAGGGCGGAAAGGGGCAGATCTATGTAGAAAACTGGGTACAGATTCCCCAGTATTTCTACTTTTTTGCGGATATGCCCGCCGTAGATGCGGAGACTCTGGGGCACGCCTGCATCTCCGACGGACATGTGGACCATTACGAAACGGATTGGACCCGTGACAGCTACGGATACGTGCGTGTGGACATGGCAGAAAGAACCATCATCGCCGTTACCCACGACACCTCCCTTTGCAAAGAAGATTCCTACAAGCCCGTGTGTCTGACCAAGACGGAGATCGGGTTTGACAAAAAGTTCCGCGAGGAATTCATCGGCACGCAGCTGGAAGAAGACACCCGCAAGGTACGCGTGGAGATCTATGAAGAAGCTACACAAACTCTGGTAGACAGCTTCACCATCACCGACAATGAGAAGGTAGCGGAGATCTTTGCTGCTCAGAAAGCCGCTATGGATAAAGCCGTCAACGAGTACGAGGAATCGGATATTCCCGAGGATTGCACCTACAGAAGCAAGTACCGCGTGGTGGTGCATCTGGAGCGGACCCACAGCAATCTGCTGAAGTATCACAACGTGGATTTCGCTTACTGCTATCCCTACGGCTACACCAACGAGATCTACGGATGCGTTTGGGAAGATCAGGTTTGGGCAAGTTTCAACCTGGATTACAACGTTCCCGGCGGCAAGGTGTTCCTTGATCTGATGGACGTTTACGTTGAGCCCTTTATCCCCGCGGAATAAGTTCCTTTCTTGTTTAGAAAGATTGGCTCGCCTGCACGGCGGGCCTTTCTTTTTCGTGTGGGGGGAACAGCTGACTTGGTCACGCGATGCAGTTCCAAAAACAGCTTGCTGTTTTTCACGTCGGCGGTATGAAGTGATGTACGGTATACAGCTGTGCGCCGACTTGGTCACCTCTAAGCATACCAACCCTGCGGGTTGGCCGCGCGGAATCGAACCGCTGTGTCCGTTTGTCACCCTGAGCAAGCGCGGAATAGAGCCGTTACGGCTATGCAATACGGTATATTTCCGCGCGCGTCGAAGTTTTGCTTTTTGAAATTGCCCATTGTCTTTGGATATGCAGTTCCTTTTACAGCAATTTCCAAAAAGCAAAACCGCAAGGGGTCTCCTACGAGTTTGATCTACCCCTACACGGGTAAACTTATATCCTTTTTAATAAAACAGTTCTTTGCTTTCAGCAAGGTACATCAGACTCTCAGTAGATCCCGCCTGCGGCGGTTTTGCTCCGAACGGTGCATCGCGGCCAATGCAGATCAAAAAGCAAACTACTTTTATGCCGCTGTATGCACCTTGCTTTCTCCGCAAAACTTCGACGTGCGCGGAGATGACTGCAATACGTAG
>JAZPZV010000052.1:0-18295 GCA_045544855.1 Eubacteriales bacterium
TATACTTAGGTTTTCGCAACGGGACGCCGTGGACGTCGTCCCCTACGAATACGTATGGATCGGCCACAAAATCGCACCGTGTTCCCACGCAATCAGATGGGCACAAATCGGTTTTCTCGCCGTAATGATTGCGGGAGAAAATGCCGTGCTTTCCGCCGTCCTCATTTCGGGTCCGTAGGGGCCGACGTCCACGGCGGCCCAAAAAATCCACCGGAAAGGAGCTTCCCATGTCCCTCACAGAGCAATACATTGAAAAATACAAAGCATGGCTCAATTCCATGCTCTCCGACTGCGGGGAAACAGTAGAGCATACGGAACAGACCCTTTGCGGCGTGAACATTGAGGTGGAATCCCATGATTATATGCGTGCGGATCTTTCCGGTCACGGTCAGCTGTCCTGTATCACCTTCACAAAAGGGGAGCTATCCTACACCTGCCAATGCTGTGACGACCCCACCGGCTTCGTCCCTCTGCTTTTAGCGGGGAAGTGGTGTATCTTCTTCCGCAGAAGCCTTTACGGCTTTGCTTTGCTGGATTGCGAAACGTTATTTCCAAAATATGAGTATTTTCCCGAGGGCGTTCTTCGCGATCAGGAATCTTTCATTGTTTGTTCCGTCCGTCAAATCGAGAATCTTCTCGTGTTCGGCGGCTGTTATTGGGCCTACCCCGACGAATGTTTTGTCTTTGATTACGAAACCAAGCGGTTCCTCCGTCTCTCCAAGCTGTATCCTCAGTTTTCTTTTGAAAGGGAAGAAGTCGGGGAGAAAACCCTGATCCTTCACGGGGAAGATCAAGACGGCGAGAAACAGCAGATCTCCCTTTCAAAGGAAGAATTGCTTGCCGCCTTAGAGACCCACGGGGGAGAGAATTTTTGAGCATTTTTTGGAAAAGTCTAAGTATACTTAGATTTTCACAACGGGACGCCGTGGACGTCGTCCCCTACAAATACGCATATAGCGTCCACAAAATCGCACCGTGTTCCCACGCAATCAGATGGGTACAAATCGGTTTTCTCGCCGTAATGCTTGCGAGAGAAAATGCCGTGCTTTCCGCCGTCCCCTACGAATACGCATAGATCGTCCACAAAATCGCACCGTGTTCCCACGCAATCAGATGGGTACATCTCGGTTTTCTCGCCGTAATGATTGCGGGAGAAAATGCCGTGTTTTCCGCCGTTCCCATTTCGGGTCCGTAGGGGCCGACGTCCACGGCGGCCCAAAAAAACCACCGGAAAGCGAGCTTCTCAGTCCTCGCAAAGGGAGCGGGGAATACGTGCGTGTGCTTTGCGGATATCTGTTTTGTATCGGGAGTGGAGCATTATCGGAAATTCTAAGTATACTTAGCATTTCAACCGGGCGATTCGTGAATCGCCCCTACAAAAAACAAGCGCAGCAGAAGAAAGAACGTCCGTTCGCCGTTCTGCTGACAAGTCCCCTTTTTCCGCCGCACTACCCTCTATACAGTAGGGGCGATTCACGAATCGCCCGCCCAATAAACACCTATGAAACATTTTTGTGATCTACATACCCATTCATATTTTTCCGACGGAACCTTTTCTCCCGCCGAATTGATCGCCGAGGCCGAACGGCTTGGACTTTCCGCCGTGGCCCTTTGCGACCACAACACCGTGGAGGGAGTACAATCGTTTTTGCAAGCAGGGGAGAGCAGTCCTGTGGCCGCCGTCCCCGGGGTGGAGTTATCCACCGACTACGGGGAAACGGAGCTTCATATCCTGGGGCTGTTCCTGCCTGTGGAAAGACTTCCCGCGGTACAGGCCTACACGGAAGCGTTGCTTGACAAAAAAGCCCAAAGCAACCGCGAGCTGATTTCCCGCCTGCAGAAGGACGGCTACGAAATTACCTTTGAGGAGGTGGCAAGCCTTACCCCCAAGGGCAGGTTCAACCGCTCCCATGTCGGTGCAAAACTGGTGGAGAAGGGCTACGTTTCCTCGGTGAAGGAGGCCTTTGCCACCCTGCTTGCCAAGGAAAGTCCCTACTACGTCCCCGTGAAACGAATTCCGTCCTTGGAGGCCATCGCCTTTCTGAAGTCCATCGGCGCCCTGCCTGTTTTGGCACATCCCTTGCTGGATCTGAGCAGAGAAGGGCTGACGAGCTTTCTGCCCGAGGCTGTGGAGGCAGGCCTTGCCGCGGTGGAGGTGCTTCACCCCGCCCACGGCAGGGAAGAGGAGGCGTTTGTGTCCGCTTTGATCGAAAAATACAACCTTCTCCCTTCCGGGGGAAGTGATTTCCACGGCACCCGCAAGCCCGACGTGGCCATGGGAATGTGTCACGTTCCCGCCGGGTTTTATGATCGTTTATCTACATCTATCAAGTAAATTGAGGTATATCCATGCTTAACTGTCCCTACGCCAAGAAATGCGGCGGCTGTCAGCTGCAAAATATGACCTACGAGCAGCAGCTCTCCCACAAGCAGGTGAAGGTGATCCGCTTGGTGGGGAAGCTCTGCCACGTGGAGGAGATCATGGGCATGGAGACCCCCTCCCGCTACCGCAACAAAGCCACCCACGCCTTCTCTTTCTATCGGGGCAAGGTGATCTCCGGGCTGTACCAGGCCTCCCACCGCAAGGTGATCCCCGTGACGGATTGCCTGTTGGAGGATGAAGTTGTTGCCCCCATGGCGGCCACCCTTCGCAAGCTTGCCGCCACCTTGAAGATCCCCGTCTACGACCTGCAAACGGGGAAGGGGAACTTGCGTACCCTGCTGGTGCGGAAATCCTTCTCTTCCGGGGAAGTGATGGCGGTGATTGTGACAAAATTCGACAAATTTTCCCAAAAACAAGCCCTTGCGGAGGCCTTTTTAAGGGCTCACCCGGAAGTTACCACCCTGGTGTGGAACGTGAATCCCACGGATACCCCTGTGTTCCTGGGGAATAAAAGTGAAGTTCTCTACGGCGACGGTTACATTACGGACACCCTCTGCGGATTGCAGTTCCGTGTCAGCCCCGCTTCCTTCTACCAGATCAACCCCGTGCAGACGGAGGTGCTTTACGGCAAGGCAAAGGAATTTGCCGCTTTAACGGGGAAGGAACGGGTGATCGACGCCTATTGCGGCACGGGCACCATTGGGCTCACCCTGGCAAAGGACGCCAAAGAAGTCATCGGGGTGGAGACCAACCCCCAGGCGGTGGAGGATGCCTTGGCCAACGCCGCCCGCAATCATATCGAGAACGCAACATTCATCTGCCGCGACGCAGGGCAGTTCCTGGAGGAGGCGGCAAAACGCAGGGAAAAAGTTGACGTGGTGGTCACCGACCCGCCCCGCGCAGGCTGCAGCAAGCAGTTTTTGCAGTCTCTCCTTGCCCTCGCCCCCAAACGTGTGGTGTACGTCTCCTGCAACCCGGAAACCTTAGCAAGGGATCTGTTCACCCTCTCCAAGGGCGGGTACAAGGTGAAAACCGTCCAGCCGGTGGATATGTTCCCCCAAACGGGGCACGTGGAAAGTGTCGTTTGTCTCACTAGAAAGTAATATGAGGTGCGTATATGAATGATATAGAGTTGATTTATGGCAAAGTAAAAGACAAGTACAATTTGACTTTGACCAATTCCCTCGCTCTAAACGAGGGATTTACATGGGATGTCCCTGTTATTTATGGCGAATTTCAACAAGGGCGGTTTTGGTTGTACGCCGATGAGGATGTTCCTAATCCTCACGGCATAGAGTTTGTCTTGTCTGTAGAATACGAAAAGCGAACTTGCTTTAGAAAGCGATTGAAAAAATGTCACACCCATTGGCACCCGTATACCATAGAACAAGCCATTAAGGATGTAGATGAACTTATGCTTGGCAAACATCCATTCGTGAAGTGAGACTTTAAGGTATTACAACCCCCATTTTTTGACCATTTGGGGGCTTTTGCTCTCTTGACCCACGCGAAATGTGTGATTGAAACAGTGAGGAAAGAAAAAAATGAAAAGAATCGATAGAATCGGAAAATTCTTTAATTTATTCTTAGGGATCCTATATATTCCGCTTTCACTCTTCAGTTGGCTTTTACAGATGGCTTCTGAGAGCACAATGGGTGCAACCAACCCGCTTTATATAAATTTAATAAATATATTTTGTGTGATAGCTTTTTTGATTCCATTGCTGTGCATTGCGGGGATACTTTTATCCATAGTTTTTAGAAGAAAAGGATGGAGTGTTTTTTCGTTTGTCATTCAATTTTTGCCGCTCGTTATTTTCTTGCTTAATCTTCTTTTGTTAGCTGTCGCTGAATTGCTCCCTGCGGTGATATAAGAAAGTGTACAAATTCCAATATATCAAACACTTTAGTAGACTCCCTACATAAAGGGATAACTGTGGAATGTGTCGTTTGTCTGACGCGGTCAGACAAAGCGACGTAAAGCGGCGGTGCCGGGCGGATAGCACAGGAGAAAAGCATATGAAAACAGGCATTTCATATTCAAAAAGAGAAAGACGGGCCATCACTCTGGGATATTTATGGCGTTGGGGCAGTCTTGCGGTGTTGATCCTGCTGCCCGCTCTTGTTTTTGGAATTTGCAATTTACTAAATATAGAGCCGAAAACGCAAATCTATGTCACATTTTTGTTTGCCGGCATAACAATGCTTTGCGTTGGCACTTACGAAATGATAGGCGCGTTGCTTGGGTTTAAGCATCTCCTTGTTTCGTTACAGCTTGCAAGCCATATGCCGTTTCAAACCGTCAATCCCCGAAGAGGATGGACAAAATCGGAAAAACGAGAGGTTATGGGATCCGGCGTGATTTTTGTCCTTCTCGGATCAGCGTTTATCATCTGTTTTACCTTGACGCACTTGGGCATTTTGAATTGAAATATATGTTTTTCGTTCCCTGCTCATGGGAAGCGTGGTAGAGATGGTGAGGAGATAAGTAAATGTACTGCACCTGCTACGTATAGCACGAGCGTCACCCCGGCACGTCACCTCTGAGCATACCAACCCTGCGGGTTGGCCGCGCGGAATCGAACAAAGCCCAACAAAAACAGCTCTAGCTGTTTTTGACGTCGGCGGTATACGGCAATGTACGGACGAAAGCCGTCCGCCGACTTGGTCACCCTGAGCGAAGCAGGCGTGGTGTGGTAACGAGCTTCAGCTAACGCAAGAAAAGCCTGCGGAGTCGAAGTTTTGCTTTTTGGAATTGCCCCGAAATTTTGGATGTGGTTCTGTCTTTCACAGCAATTTCGAAAAGCAAAACCGCAAGGGGTCTCCTCAAAGTCTGATCTACCCCTTGAAAGGTAAACTTACATTTTTTATGATAAAACAGTTCTTTGCTTTCAGCAGGGTACATCAGACTCTTATGAGATCCCGCCTGCGGCGGTTTTGCTCCGAACGGTGCATCGCGGCCAATACAAATCGAAATGCAGACTACTTTTATGCCGCTGTATGCACCTTGCTTTCTCCGCAAAACTTCGACGCGTGCGGAAAAAGGTCTCCATTGTAGCCATAACAACTACATTCCGCACTTGCTCAGGATGACACGTAGCCACCGCAGTTCCAAAAACAGCTTTAGCTGTTTTTGACGTCGGCATAGCAAAACTACGCATAAGCTGGAAGCATTGTGCCGACTTGGTCACCCTGAGCAAGCGCGGGTCGTAGTAGTTGCGGCTGTGCAATACGGTATATCTCCGCGCGCGTCGAACTTCCGTGAGTGGTGTAAACCCGAACGGAAGGCAAAAAATGCCTGCATTTTTTGAGGGTATGGGAATCTCTTTCGATACGGCTGTTTCCCGTTCCCTTTGTTACCAATAAACAGTTCTTCCCCTTTGGCAAGGTACATCAGACTCGTCTCATATCCCTGCTAATCCCCTTACGGGGGTGCAAGCACCCCTTGATTTTCTCCGCTCGGCTACGCCTCGACTACGAAAACTTCGACGGTTTGCTTGCAAACCTGAACTCAAGGATGACACGTAGCCACCGCAGTTCCAAAAACGGCTTGCCGTTTTTGACGTCGGCATAGCAAAACTACGGCTTAAACCAAAAGCATTGCGCCGACTTGGTCACCTCTGCGCCCGCCAACCCGCAGGTTTTGTGTGCTGCAAAACCACTACGTATAGCACCTAATCCCACCGAAAGGACACCCCCTTATGACACCTATCATCGGCATGCTTGGCGAGGTGGATGCGGAAAAGAGCTCCATCGTCCAGACGGCATACTTACAATCTATTGAAAACGCAGGGGGCACTCCCATTCTGCTGCCTTACGTGGCGGGGGAGGGGCACATTGCCCGTTTTGCGGCGATTTGCGACGGCTTCGTGTTCACCGGCGGGGCGGACGTGGACCCCAAGCGCTACGGCGAGGAAGTGAAGGAAACCTGCGGAGGCATCGACTACCTGCGGGACGATCTGGAGCTCCGTGTGTTTGCGGAGGCTTTGAAAACAGGGAAGCCCATTCTTGCCATCTGCCGCGGGATCCAGCTGGTGAACGTTGCCCTGGGAGGCACGCTGTACCAGGATCTCCCCACGGAATTTCCCACGGAGATCTTCCACAGGCAGAAGGAAGAGAAGTTCTCTCCCTCTCACCGGGTATTTATCAAAGAAAACACCCCTTTACATACCCTTATGGGGGCAGGATCTATGCAAGCCAACAGCTTCCACCACCAGGCAATCAAGGCGTTGGCGCCGGGGCTGGAGATCATGGCCACGGCAGAGGACGGCATCATCGAGGCGGTGTACGGAACGGACACGCCCTACCTCCGCGGCTACCAATGGCACCCGGAACGGCTTGCCGCCAAGGATGAACAGAACCGTTTGATCTTTGAAGATTTTGTCACAGCTTGCAAAACCGAGAAAGAATAAAAACGAAAGAGACGGAAGAGCATAATGCAATACTTGTTTTCGTTACTTCTCATCCTGTGCCCGATTATCCACATTGCTTTTCGAATCAAGGATAATATAGAATATAAAAAAAGCACATATTATCAAATTACTAAGATTCCTTACGGTTCTCTAAAGAATGATACCGGTCACTACGGTGAGTTCCTTACATACAATGCCTTAAAGTATTTAGAAGGAAATGGGTCAAAATTTCTTTTTAACGTATATCTTCCCAAAGAAGACGGCACAACGACCGAAATTGATCTTTTAATGATTTCACCAAGAGGCATCTTCGTTTTCGAAAGCAAAAACTATAGCGGTTGGATTTTCGGTAGCGAACATCAACGAGACTGGTACCAAACTCTACCGGCAGGCAAAGGCGCAAGCCGCAAAGAACGCTTTTACAATCCAATCATGCAAAACAATTCTCACATAAGACATCTTAAGGTTTTCCTTGGGGAGGAAATGCCTATGAAATCAATCATTGTGTTTTCTGACAGGTGCACCCTGAAAAGCATTCAAGTTTTAAGCAACGATGTCTCCGTTGTCAATCGGTGCAACGCTGCCTCTGCTGTAAATGGAATGTATAGCCGTTTGCCCTGCGACACTTTAAGCAGCACAAAGATTGAGCACATTTACAATAAACTCTATCCTTACACTCAAGTTGATGCGATGACGAAATCACAGCATAATATAAACATTTATGGCAACTTTAAATTCTAACCTCCCGATGAAAAAGGACAACGTATGAAAACAGGCTTGATCTTAGAAGGCGGTGGAATGCGGGGCATTTACACCGCGGGGGTATTGGACGCATTTATGGAGCACGGGGTGACCTTCGACGGGGTGATCGGTGTTTCCGCAGGGGCGATCCACGGCTGTTCCTATTTGTCGGGGCAGAAGGGGAGAAGCATCCGTTACTACGAAAAATACTGCAAAGACCCCCGCTTTATGAGCTTTTACAGCTTTGTCACCACGGGGAACGTGGTGGGGGTGGATTTTTGCTACCACGAGCTGCCCGACAAGCTGGATCTTTACGACCATGCCGCTTTTTTGGCAAACAAGACGCCCTTTTACGTCACGGTGACCAATATTCACACCGGAGAGGCGGAATACCTGCAGATCACGGACATGAAAGCGGAGATCGATAAGCTTCGTGCCTCGGCCTCCTTGCCCTATCTTTCAAAACCCGTGGCCATAGACGGCAAGGAATATCTGGACGGGGGCTGTACCGACAGCATCCCGCTGGAGGCGTTTATGGAAATGGGCTACCTCCGCAACGTGCTGATCCTTACCCGCCCTGCGGACCACGTGCGTAAGCCCGAACACCCCACCCTGGCAAAGACCTTTTACCGAAACCACCCCAAGCTGGCGGAGGCGTTGATCGACCATCACAAGCGGTACAACCGCACCATGGAGCGGATCAAAGAGGAAGAACAGGCGGGGAACGTGTTTGTCATTCGCCCCGAAAAGCCTTTGGACATCGGCAGGCTGGAAAAGAACCCGAAAAACGTCCGCCGTGTGTACACCATCGGCAAGCGGGACGGACTTGTGGCCCTGCGGGACTTGTTAAAATGGAAAAACCAACTTCAACCATAAAAAGGAGACTGTTTATGAAAAAAAGACTCACCCTTCTTTCGCTGGTAATCTGTCTTTTGCTTGCAGGCTGTGGGGAAGTCCCCGCACCCGCAGAATCCACCCCCTCCGAGGAGGTCTCGGCAGAAAGCTCCCTTCCCGAGGAGCCTGTGACCTACTCCTTCACCGAGGAGCAGATACAGGATAAGATCCTTGGCGGCTGGGCGGGCCAAATGGCAGGGGTTGTGTACGGCGCAAAGTCGGAGTTCCAATACTGGGGCACCATCATGCCCGAAAAGGATATCATCGACTTTGCCTCCTTGAACGTCAACGACGCCTTTTGGCAGGACGATCTGTACGTGGAAATGACCTTTTTGGAGGTCATGGAGACCAACGGTCTGAACGCAAGCCTGGAGCTTTTGGGGGAAGCCTTTGCCAAAAGCGAATACAGCTTAGACCACGCCAACAAGCAAGCACGGGAAAATCTGCAAAAGGGGATCGCTCCCGCCCTTTGCGGGCATTACGACAACAACCTTCATTGCGACGATATCGACTGGCAGATCGAAGCGGACTTCCTGGGGCTTATCTACGGAGGCGACCCCATGGCGGCGGCAAACCGTTCCTTTGAAATGGGGCATATGATCTGTTACGGCGACGGTGTGTACGGCGGCGTGTTCGTTTCCGCGTTGACGGCGGCGGCCTTCCTCACAGACGATATCTATACCGCCGTGGAAATGGCTTTGCAGGCCGTTCCTCAGGATACGGAATACAAAACCGTGATGAGCCAGGTTCTTGACGGCTACAAAAAAGGCCTTCCCTGGGAAGAAACCTGGCAGGCCGTTCAGGACAAGTGGGGGAACGACGACAGATGCGTCAGCTACTATCCCCACGGGGCAAACATCGACGCCAAGATCAACTCCGCCTACGTGCTGATGGGCCTTCTCTACGGGGAAGGGGATTTTGAAAAATCCATGACCATCGCCATGCGTTGCGGCCAGGACAGCGATTGCAACCCCTCCACCGTGGGCGGGGTGCTGGGAACTATGCTGGGCTATGAAAAGATCCCCCAAAAATACAAAAACAACCTGGATACCCTCACCGCAAAATTCTCTTACACCAACTATACCCTGCAAAACGCCGTGGATACCACCGCAGAGCTGTTCAAATCACGGTTGACCCAAAACGGGGAGGGGCTTTACACCCTCACGCCCGAAAAGGTGTCTCCCGTGGCCTTGGAGCAATGGCCGGAATCCCCTGTGATGACCTTCTCCGCGGCGGCGGACAAGGACAGAGTCACCGTCAGCCTGTGGGCGTACTCCGTGCCGGGGATCAGATCCACTCTGATCGACTTCGGCGACGGCTTTGTTGCCAAGGACAACGTGGCGGGCTACCGCTATTCCAAAAACGGCACCTATACCATCACCTGCACCGTCACCGACGTGCTGGGAAACACCGTTTCCGAAAAGCAGACCGTAAAGATCAGCGGCGCTTCGGCGGTGGAGGATCCCGATGTGGGCACCTACCGCAATCTGGCACCCATCATGCTCCCCATCTGCAGTGATTCCCTGCCCACAGGGTCGGGAAGCAAGGATATTTACGTTATCAACGACGGCAAGACCGGCGGGGGAAACACCATGCAGTACGATACCTACTGCGGGTATTTCGGTGCTCACGACGAATACGTGGGCTATCTGTTCAAGGCGCCCTGCACCGTGGATACCGTCACCTTCACCGAGGGGATGCACTTCGGCAACGGCGGCTGGTTTTCGGGCGGAACCTTAAAGCTGCAGGTTTTCAAAGACGGTGCTTGGGTGGACGTGGAGGCAACGGTGTCTCCCGCTTACCCGGTGGGCAACAGCCAAAGTGTGTTTGGCTCTCAGTTCGAGGTATACACCTTTACTTTTGAAGAAATCACCTGCGACGGCATCCGTCTCTTCGGCACGGCAGGGGGAGACGCGGGCTTTATTTCCGTCTCCGAGCTGGCCGTCATGGGCGTGGAAGCCGCAGGATAAGGAGAAATAAAAGCTTTTAAGACCGCCCGCAAGAAGCGGGCTGCGAAAGGAACGGTCACAACTATGGCAGGATACAATACCCTTTCCACCCTGCTCACCGAGGAGCTGGACCAGCTTTTTGAGGAGGGCAGAGCCATCGACAAAGAAGCCTTTCGGACAAGGATCGCTTCCGCCGAGAGCAAAGAACAGCTCATGGCACTGTACCATGAGCTGCAAGCACTGCCCATGCGGGAGGACTACCCCTACTGCGAGCCCTCGCTTCTTGCAGAGATCGAAGCCCAAAGCGATGCTTCCACTCTGCAAAAGTCCCACGCAGACGCCCGCGAAGACGATTTCTACGGTGCATGGCTGGGACGTTGCATCGGTTGCGCTTGGGGTCAGCCCGTGGAGGGCTGGAGATCCGAGGATATCGTCACATGGTACAAGGAGGCAGGAAAGTACCCCATCCGCTCCTACGTGCCCACCGTCTCCGGGGGACGGCGCAACGAGGGACCCGCCACCGACGAAAAGATCTGCGGTATGCCCTTGGATGACGACACCCGCTTCACCGTGCTGTATTATCTTTTGGTCAGAGAAAAGGGGACGGCCTTCGATTCCTGGGACGTGGGGGATCATTGGTCGAGAAAATTACCCTTCCGCTTTGTCTGCACCGCAGAAAACCAAGCATACCTGAACTTTTTGAATATTGATCAATGTACCCCCTGGTGCAAGCCCCATGGCGCAGCGGAGCTTTTGCGGGAGGCGAAGGTCAACACCTACCTCAACCCGTACAGAGAATGGATCGGCGCCCAGATCCGCTGTGATGCCTTTGCCTACCTGGCGGCAGGCGACCCCTTGGCAGCATCCCGCATGGCCCACGCCGACGCTTATTTCTCCCATGCGGGGAACGGCATCTACGGTGAGATGTTCTTCGCCGCCTTCATCGCCGCCGCTTTTACGGAGAAGGACATCAACGTCTGCTTTGAAACCGCCTTGGCGGTGGTGCCGAGGAAGAGCCGCTTCTACGAAACAGCCGTATGGGCAAGAGACCTTGCCAAAAGCGACCTCTCCCGTCATGCACTGCTGGACACGCTGTTGACCTTCAGCAAGACCTACAACTGGGTGCATACCCTGAACAACGCCGCCTTCTGCATCGCCGCCATCACCCGTTACAGCCACGATTTCCGCCGGGCAGTAGCCTTCGCCGTGGAATGCGGGCTGGACACCGATTGCAACGGTGCCACCGTGGGCTCTTTTATGGGAGCCTTCCTGGGCAAGCAAGGCATCCCCGAGGATCTTTCCGCACCCTTGCAGGACACCTTCAGTGTAGGCGTTGCCCCCTACGATCACTATTCCATCCGTTCTTTCGCCCGAGAGGTGAAGGCATTGCACGATACAAAGGACGAACCAATATGAAGCTGTACCAATTGTTCGGTTCCAAATACGAATACCTGAAGGGTAAAAAAGCCTTCCTGTTCGACATGGACGGCACCCTTATCGACTCCATGCATCTCTGGTCCATGTCCGGGGAGAGCTTTCCCGGGGGATTTGAAGAAAAGCGGGAGTTTATCCGAGGGCATTACGAGACCACGGTAATGCCTAAGCCCTACGCCTTCCGGCTGTTGGCGCTGTTGAAACAGCATGGCGTTCCCGTTTGCATTGCCAGCGATACCTCCAAGGAGCTGGCGGCGGGGATGTTCCGTCGGTTCGACCTGGAAAGCCGTGTGGACTTCTACATCGGCAGTAACGAGGTAGGGGAGTACAAGCAGACCTCCATGAAGATCTTCCACGCCGCCGCAGAGCGGTTCGGGCTGACCCCAAAGGAATGCATCGTGGTGGAGGATCGGGGGAAGTACTGCAAAGCGGCCAAGGCAGAGGGCTTCGGCGTCATCGGGGTGTACGATCCCGCTTGCGAAGCTGAGCTTCCCGACATGAAGGCATCCTGCGATCAGTTTTTGATGGACTTTTCGGAATTGTTGCGATCGGCAGGAGAAGAGGTATGAAAAAGGGATCCTTTTTCAAACATGATTTTGTGGCTTCGCTCACAAAATCTTTAACAACCGCCCGCTATGCGGGCTGCAAAGAGGATGGTCGTAGTTATGAAACATCTCACTTTAAAACAAATCGGAAAAATCATCTTTTGGCTGGTCTTTGCCCGGATCTTGCTTTGCCCCGTCTACGTAGCGGGGGAATGGCACTTCTGGCCGCAGAAGTTGTTCACCCAAGGAATAGATCCTGCAGGCCAAGAGCTGGCTTTGCGCTGTGTGGCAGTTTTGTTTTTGTGGTTAGGGAAATTTTTCGCCGGCACCGGGAGACGGTGGGAGGTTCGCCGCACCCTGCGCGGGTGGTTCGGCAGTCACCCCCTGCTGTTCGATCCCCACGAGGAGGAGCCCATGGACAAGGCCTTGAAATGGACGGAGGAGAAAAAAGAGCCTGAAGCGGTGTTGAACGGAGACGGCATCCTGTCCCGCAGGGAAGTGGAATCCACCCTGGCCTGCCTCACCGCCCGTGGGTTTGCCTACCGCTTCTCCAAAAGCTACGGGGAAGAGGTGTATACCTACCAAAAGGACGGGTTGAAGGTGGAGCTGTATAACAGCAAGGACACCTTTTACTGCATGGTAAAGGCAGGAAAACAGCACAGCGCGGAGTTTTCCAAAAGCACTCTGTTGCAGGATTTCCAAAGGATCCCTTATCGGGAAGCCAACGAGGAACGGAAGCTGCAGATCATTGCAGACGTTTTGAAGGAGCTGTGAAAGGGCAGGGTTCCCGCAGATCGGATGGCGTAAAAGCGTTTTGTCCTTCAACGCAAGCAGGGCGCCGATACCGCCGCAGGCGGTTTAGCGTCTTGCCACCTACGAACCCGAAACAACAAAAGGTTAAAGACAGCCTTTTCTCCCGCATAGAGGACAGAAAAAACGTTTTAAACCCGTCTCAATGCGTGCAAAAACGGTACGAAGCTAAACAACTATTCTTGCGCATTTGTAGGGGCGATTCACGAATCGCCCGCAATCAACGCACCCGCACCAGCGATGATAAATAATCGTATCGCAATGCCACGCAAGCGGGGCGCCCTGCCGCCGCAGGCGGTTTGGCGTCTTGCCCCCTACGAACCCGAAACAACAAAAGGTTAAAGACAGCCTTTTCTCCCGCATAGAGGACAGAAAAAACGTTTTAAACCCGTCTCAATGCGTGCAAAAACGGTACGAAGCTAAACAACCATTCTTGCGCATTTGTAGGGGCGATTCACGAATCGCCCGCAATCAACGCATCCGCACCAACGACATATTCAATTTACCAAATTATATTTGAAGGTAACCACTATGACCCACAAAAAATTCTTCACAAAGCTACTCATTCTCTCCCTGTGCGCACTCCTGTTGGTGTCCTGCACCAACGTGGTAATGCCCACCCCCGAGGTGTCGGAGGAATCCGCGGAAGGAAGCAAAACGGAATCTCAGATCTTTGAAGAGATCCTCAGCCAGCTTCCCTCGGTGGAAAACAGCGAGGCAGAGGAGATCACCGGGCAGCCTTTAACCATTCTCACCCCCGACGAAACGGTATTTTTGGGGGACGAATCCGCCGCAGGGTCTATTCAGAACGCCTTGGTGAACCGCAACGAGCTGTTGCTTTCCGCCTACGGGATGGAGGTTCTCATCGACACCGTTCCCGAGGATGAGATCTTCGACCTGCTTGCCGCCGCGGTGGAATCCGGGGTAGCGGCAGGGGATCTGCTGTGCTATTCCGCAAGGACCACCGCAACCCTGTTTGCCGCAGGACTGTTGCAGGACGTGACCAAGCTGCCCTACTTCGATCTGAACGCCGCTTGTCTCGACCCCGCCTTTGCCACGGAGCTGGCGTACCGCGGGGAGGTGTACGCCCTTCCCGACCCCTCCGCCCAAAGCAGTGACGAGATGTTCGTGACGTTCTACGACCGTGACCTGGTGGAAAAAGCAGGGCTGACCCGCCCCGAGGTGCTGGTGCAAAACGGAAAATGGACCTACGACGTCTTTCTGACCTATGCCGAGACCATCGCAAAGGACGTGATGAACAGCGCCAGCCACGACCTGGGGAAGGATATCTTCGGCTATTCCTCCCCGGACAACACAAATCTGTTGCCCTCCCTGCTGTGGAGCAGCGGGGGAGAGTCTCTGTTCGCCTACAACGAAGCGGGTGACCTGTACTTCCCCTACGACACCCAGCCCCTGCGGGACGCCATGGCGGTGCAGATCAAGCTTTACAACAGCCAAAGCCGCTATCCCTTGGACGGCACGGATGCCCACGCCTCCTTTATGGCGGGGAGACTTGGCTTTTTGGTGGAGCGTCTGGACTACCTGAAGGAGCTTTACGCCAAGAGCAACCGTTCCTACGGCATCCTGCCCATGCCCAAAAAGGAAGGGGCTGACGGCTATTCCTGCCCCGTCACGGCGGCGGGAAGAGTGCTTTCCGCACCGAAATTGATGAAGAATCCCGCCAAAACGGGGCTTGGTCTTTCCGCCTTGTGTACTGCGGGGGGCTTGCTCTTAAGAGAAGCGGAAAAGGAGACCTACGTCACTTTGTATTCTGCGGACAACGATCAATCCTGTATGCTGGAGATCATTCTGGATTCCCAATATTTCGATTTTGCCACCTTCTTTGAGGTTTGCGACCCCTCTGTCAGCAGTCTTTCCACGGAGCTGTTGGTCCACGTGGTGGTGGATAACAGCAACCGTGTTCCCACCCTGATCAAGGACGGCAGGGAAGCGCTGGCGATCTACCTGGATAAGCTGAACGATATCCTCCATCCTCCCGTGGACATCCCCGCCGAGGAAAGCCGGGAGGAAGCGGTGTCATAAAATAGGAAGAATCCACAAAAAATCCCTTCCCCGAGGGGCGAAAATCATACGCCTACCGCTTGACGAACGACCGTGAATGTGGTAAAATAACCATTGGAAAACAATAACATTTATACAGAGGAGTTTCATCATGAACGCAAAGAAAACCGTAGAAGATCTGAAAGTAACCGGTCAGCGCGTTTTGGTACGTTGCGACTTCAACGTGCCGATCAAGAACGGTGTCATCACCGACGAGACCCGTATCGTTGCCGCTCTGCCCACCATCAAGTACCTGCTGGAGCAGAACGCAAAGGTCATCCTTTGTTCCCACATGGGTAAGCCCAAGGGCAATCCTCTGCCCGAATACTCCCTGGCTCCCGTTGCCGCTCGCTTGACCGAAAAGCTGGGCAAGGAGGTTGTGTTTGCCGCTGACGACGAGGTTGTCGGCGAGAACGCAAAGGCAGCAGTTGCCGCTATGCAGGATGGGGACGTTGTTCTTCTCCAGAACACCCGTTACCGTCCCGAGGAGACCAAGAACGTGGAGGCTTTCTCCCGTGATCTGGCTTCTCTTGCAGACCTGTTCGTAAACGACGCATTCGGCGCGGCTCACCGTGCTCACTGCTCTACCGTAGGCGTTGCTTCCTTCGTGAAGGAATCCGCAAACGGCTACCTGATGGCTAAGGAAGTGAAGTTCCTTGGCGACGCTGTCAACAACCCCGTTCGTCCCTTCGTTTGCATCCTGGGCGGCGCTAAGGTTGCGGACAAGCTGAACGTCATCGCAAACCTGCTGACCAAGGCAGACACCCTGATCATCGGCGGCGGTATGGCTTACACCTTCCTGAAGGCACAGGGCTACACCATCGGTACCTCTCTGGTTGACGATGAAAAGCTGGACTACTGCCGTGAGATGCTGGAGAAGGCCAAGGCAAACGGCGTGAAGCTTCTGCTTCCCGTGGATACCGTTTGCGCGGCTTCCTTCCCCAACCCCATCGACGGCGACATCGAGACCATCACCGTACCCGCCACCGAGATCCCCGAGAACATGATGGGTCTGGACATCGGCCCCAAGACCCGCGAGTTCTTCGCCGCAGAGGTTCTGGGCGCAAAGACCGTGGTTTGGAACGGTCCTATGGGCGTGTTCGAGAACCCCACTCTGGCGGCAGGTACCATCGCTGTGGCTAAGGCTATGGCTGAGACCGAGGCTACCACCATCATCGGCGGCGGTGACTCCGCAGCAGCTGTGAACACCCTGGGCTTCGGCAGCAAGATGAGCCACATCTCCACCGGCGGCGGCGCTTCTCTGGAATACCTGGAAGGCATCGACCTCCCCGGCATCGCAGCAATGACAGATCGATAAAAGCTTCGCTTTCTTAGCATCTCCTTCCGCGGAATGCGAACATTTCACAATTTGAAAGGATTTACCACTATGAATAAAGCAGTCAGAAAGGCAATTATTGCCGGCAACTGGAAAATGAACAAGACCCCCGCAGAAGCTACCCAGCTCATCGGGGAGATCCTTGCGGCCAACGAAGGCAAGGACGTCAGCGGATGCGAGGTCATCGCTTGCGTTCCCTACGTTGACATCGATGCGGCTGTGAAGGCGGCTGCAGGCTCCTTCATCAAGATCGGCGCTGAGAACTGCCACTGGGCAAAGAGCGGCGCTTACACCGGCGAGATCTCCGCAGATATGCTGGTGGCTTGCGGCGTTGAGTACGTGATCATCGGCCACTCCGAGAGACGTCAGTACTTCGGCGAGACCGACCTCACCGTGAACCAGCGTGTGAAGGCCGCTCTGGAAGCAGGCCTGAAGGTGATCCTCTGCGTAGGCGAGCTGCTGGAGCAGCGTGAGCAGGGCATTACCGCCGAGATCATCGCTATGCAGACCAAGATCGACCTGTTGGACATCACCGCAGAGCAGATGGCTAACATCATCATCGCTTACGAGCCTGTTTGGGCAATCGGCACCGGCAAGACCGCTACCGCTGACCAGGCAGAAGAGGTTTGCGCACACATCCGTGCTACCCTGGCTACCCTCTACGGCGAGGCTGTTGCAGAGGCTACCACCATCCAGTACGGCGGTTCTATGAACGCTAAGAACGCCGCAGAGCTGTTGGGCAAGACCAACGTTGACGGCGGCCTCATCGGCGGCGCCGCTCTGAAGGCAGCAGACTTCTCCGCTATTATCGCTGCCGCTCAGGCGTGAACCAAGTAGGTTAAATACAGCTATAAAAACGCCACCCTCGCGGTGGCGTTTTTGCGTAGGGCGGAACCGAAGGCGTGCTTATCGACAGGGTAATGCGCCCGATCGACATGGATCAGTAATGGTTCATGTCGTTTTTTATAGTGTGGTGCATGTAGCCGTGGGTTTTGTCGTCACCCTGAGCAAGCGCGGAATCGAACTGCAGTGGCTCCAAACACGACTACATCTCCGCGCGCGTCGAAGTTTTGCTTTTTGAAATTGCCCCGAAATCTTGGATGTGGTTCTGTCTTTCACAGCAATTTCTAAAAAGCAAAACCGCAAGGGGTCTGCTACGAGTCTGATCTACCCCTACATAGGTAAAGTTGCATCCTTTGTAATAAAACAGTTCTTTGCCTTTGGCAGGAAACATCAGACTCTCAGTAGATCCCGCCTGCGGCGGTTTTTGCCGCTCAGCTTCGCTTCGACTGCAAAAACTTCGACGTGCGCAGAGATGACTGTAATGCGTAGCCACAGGGGATACAATCCGCGCGTGCTCAGGATGACAAAAAGCCAAAGCGTTTCCAACGTCAGCGTGTCATCCTTGAGCTCAGGTTTGCAAGCAAACCGTCGAAGTTTCCGCAGTTGAGGCGCAGCCGAACAGCGGAAACCAAGGGGTGAATAGCACCCCGAAGGGATCTCCTCGAAGTCTGATCTACCTCTACAAAGGCAAAGTTGCATCCTTGTTTCAATCGGAACCTCATCCCCCACTACGAGAGAGAACCATTCAAACAGATACAACCTTTTCCGTCTCGTAGCGGTCCCCCTTCCCCGCAAGCGGGGAAGGCGAAGTCCGCCTTTGGCGGACGCTCAAAAGCGTTCAATCCTTCGTAGACACAGCCGTGGCGTGAAAATGTAGAAATCTTTTG
>JAZPZV010000053.1:0-59733 GCA_045544855.1 Eubacteriales bacterium
AGACAGGATGCCTGTGACAAGAGGCAAATACAAAACATAAGCCAAAATCAAAACAAGACCATTTCTCGGCCAATACCAACCATCCATATAAATATCGGCAATCCACATTGTCAAAGCAAAGATCAAATGAACCGAATAGCCAAGCAGGATCACAACGTTTCTCTTTTTCATACGATTCTCACGATCCGACAGATGCGTTACCCGATCTGTAAATCGAAGCTCCTTTCCCAGTAGTCGTTTACAAGGTAACCGATGAAAAAACGAAAATATGAGCCATTGGACTCCCCTCCTTACGATTTTACTATACCATAAACCCAAAATAATGTCAATGGAGGGCATGAAAACTTTACAGTTGTTAACAAAACAGTCTTCCCCACAAACAAAAACTCCGCTTGTTAGGCGGAGTCTTGCTGTTTTATCTTCCCAAAAGGGTGTTCATATAGGTGGCGGAATAGGCGATGGATTCCATGGGGGTGTCCCCTGCGGCAGGGTCGTCCTGCTCCACGATGAGCCATTCCGTGCCTGCTTCCTCTGCGGCGGCGAGAATGGAGGGAATATCCTGGCATCCTCTGCCCACGGGTTGGAGGGAGAAGGCTGTAGCATCTGCGGGGCGGGTGAACTTCAGCCCGAAGTTGTCGTAGCGGCTCTGCTCGGGGATGCCGGAGAAGTCCTTGAGATGTACCAGGGGCGCTCTGCCTGCGTACTTACGCACCAAGGCGGCGGGGTCGTTCCCTGCAGTCTTTGCCCAGCAAACGTCGATCTCCATCTGCAACAGGTCGTCGCCGGCACAGGCGTAGATGGCCTCCAGGGAAAATCTGCCGTCGGGAAGCACGAAGAATTCAAAGTCGTGGTTGTGGTACAGCAGGGTCATGCCCTCTGCCTTGCAGGCCTCTGCCAGCTCTGCGACCTCTGCGGAGGCGTTTTCAAAGTTCTCGCCGTTCGGTCTGTCTGCGTCCGCCATGCTTGCCACGGCGACGTAGCGGCATCCCGCCTTGCGGTACTGCTCTGCAACGGCTTTTGCGCCCATGCCGCGGGTCTCCCAAAGGCCGGTATGGGCGGAGATGATCTCCAGACCCACGGATTCCGCCAGAGCCTTCAGCTCCTCGGGGGTCTTGCCGTACAGCCCAGCCAGCTCCACGCCGTCGTAGCCCATGGCCTTTACGGCCTTCAGGGTGGCTTCGATATCCTTTGCGGCATCGTCTCTCACGGAGTACAACTGCACGCCTAACTTAAATGCTTTCATGATAGGAATCTTCCTTTCCTTTTTACTTCTGTTTCTTTTCCTTTTTCTTTTCCTTCCTAAAGGCGTATTTGCCCAACAGAAGGCCGCCGAAAAAGGCGCCTGCCAGCAACAGAGAGGTTCTTTTCTTGGCTTGCACGGGGGTAAGCACCTTCCGCGTGCCTTTTTTCTGCAATTCCATAGCGTCTGCGGCCTTGTGGATGCCTTCGATAGCTGACAACAGAGCTTCCTCGTCGGCGTCCTCCTTGGCCAGAACCACCTTACCGTAGCCGATGGCGGCAACCAAGTTGTAATAGCTTACGGTGGTGTACAGGCGGTCATCCAGCAGAAGGCTTGCGGCATCGATCTCCTCTGCCAGCTTTTTACGCAACAGCTCCAGCTTTTCCATACGCATTACAGAGCCCAGTTGCCGTCTGCAAAGATGGGAGTTGCCTTCCCGTCCTTCCAGCCGATGATGGACATATCGGGAGTGCCGATCATAAAGTCCACGTGAACCTGAGAATCGTTGACGCCAACCTCGTCCAGCTCGGCCTTGGTCATGTTCTCAAAGCCCTCCACGCAGTTGCTGTAGCCTCTGCCCACGGCAACGTGACAGCTGGCGTTTTCGTCAAACAGAGTGTTGTAATACAGGATCTTCTGGTTGCTGATGGGAGAATCGTAAGGCACCAAGGCCAACTCACCCAGCATCAAAGCCCCTTCGTCGGAGGCCATCAAGGCATCCAAGGCATCCTTGCCGGTGGCCGCATCCCAATTCACGGCCTTGCCGTCCTTGTATTCGATCCAGAAGCCGTCGATGAGAGTGCCCTGACGGGACAGGGGCATGGATGCCACCAGCTTACCGTCGCACTTGCCCTTCCAGGGGGTGGTGAACACCTCCTCGGTAGGCATGTTGGGGTTGAAGAAGGTGCCGCCCAGGGTCTTTTCCCCGCCTGCGCACCAAAGGGACTTGGGCATCAGAGTGCAACGGAAATCCGTGCCAAGGCTGTTCTTGTATTCCAGATAATCAAAGCGATAAGCGTTCAGCTTTTCGCACTTTTCCGCCATGATACGGTTCTTTTCCTGCCATGCGGCGATGGGATCGTTGTCGGGAGTGACCAGACAGCATTCCAGAATGGCGTTCCAAAGCTTTTCCACAGCGGCGGCGGGACGCTCACCGGGGAACACCTTCTTTGCCCAAGCCTTGCCGGGAACTGCCGCCACCAGCCACTGGTAACGGTTTTCCATCTGCTCGCGGTAGGGACGGAAGATGGGGTAGCGGCGCTGGCTGACCTTGCGCACCTTCTCCTGGTTCATTCCCTTCAAGCCGTCGGGATCCTCGGAGCAAAGGCGGATCATAGCGGGAAGGGTGTCTGCCTGGAACTTCATCTTGGCTTCTTCCCATTCCTCCACCTTGGAAAGGGAGGTCAGAGTACGGTGACGGTAGTCCAGCTTGGTGAGGGTCTGATTGCCCCACTCGATCTGCACGTCTCCCGCACCTGCCTTGTAAGCCTCGTCGGCAAGGATCTCCACAAAGGGATAGACTTCCGTCTGAGCACGGACGATCAGGGTCTGCCCTTTCTGTACGTTGACACCCATGCGCACCAAGAGGCGGGCGTATTTTCTTTGCATGGTTTTATTCATAATTTTGTCCTTTCGATAAAAGAAGGAAGCATACAATGAGTCATTCAATGTATGCTTCTCTTGCTTATTTCTTCAGTTTTTTGCCGTCCTTTTCCTCATGAGCCTGGGGATGAGCACGTTCTTCCACCCCGCGGACTGCCCACTTCTGGATCTGGATACGGGTACGGTCTGCGCCGCTTTCGATGAGAAGCATATCGTCCTTGATACGAACGACCACGCCGATGATCCCGCCGACGGTGGAGATCACGTCGCCGATCTCAATGGAGTTGCGCATCTCCTGGGTCTCTCTCTCCTGCTTCTTCTGAGGTCTGTACAGGAAGAAATAGAACACGGCGATCATCACGACGATCATGACGATCATGGTGATGGAGGAGCCTGCGGTGTTGGCCGCTGCAGCCGCATCCAAGGGTCTCAAAATAGCCTGCATGGTTTGGTTTCCTTTCTATGATTGATATGTTATTTTCAAATTCTGATCCGCTTGACGGAAAGGCACTTGCCGTTTTGGGGGTCGATATCAAATACGCACCCACAAAGCACCGTTTTGCCTTCTGCCGTCTCGTAACGGGCATGAACGCCCGTCTTGTAGTACTTTACCACCTGCTCGGCACGGGTGCCGATGATGGAGTTTTCCACCCCGCACATGCCAAGGTCGCTGATAAAGCCGCTCCCTCCCGGAAGCACCCGCTCATCTGCGGTCTGCACGTGGGTATGAGTGCCCCAGATGGCGCTGATCCTGCCGTCGAAGCAAGCGGCGAAGGCCGCCTTCTCGCTGGTGGCTTCCCCGTGAAAGTCGCACAGAGCGAAGTCGTACTGCCCTTTCAGGCGGTTCAAAAGCCGATCCACTGCCACGAAGGGATTGTCCACAGGAGCGTTCATATAGATCTGCCCCTGCACGTTGATCACCAACACCCGATAGCCGTACACCCCGGAATAGATGCAGTAGCCCTTACCGGGTGCGGCGTCCGGAAAATTCAAGGGGCGAAGCACGTAGGGCTCGTCCTCCAAAAAGGTATGACAGGAAAGCTGGCGCAGACTATGATTGCCGCCGGTAAGAATATCCGCTCCCGCCTCCTGAATGGCGGTTGCACCCCGCACGTCCATACCGTTGCCGGGGGCACAGTTCTCGCCGTTCACGATCACCAGATCTGCCTGTTCCTCATTCCGCACGGCACGCAAACGCTGCTCCACACAGGCAATGCCCGGAAGGCCGTATACGTCGCCAACTGCCAGGATCTTCATGGCTTTGGTACTCTCTTTCTAAGAAGCAAGGGGGTAAGCATCTTACCCCCTTACCCTGAACTTCTGAATTTTTACGTTTACTTTGCGTATTCGCTCTGGCGAGTCTCACGCACAACGTTGATCTTGATCTGACCGGGATACTCCAGCTCGGATTCCACCTTGCGGGCAATGTCCCGTGCCAGGAAGATCATCTCGTCGTCCGACACCTCGTCCGGCTTGACCATAATGCGGATCTCGCGGCCTGCCTGGATGGCAAAGGCCTTCTCGATTCCCTTGAAGGAGCTTGCGATCTCCTCCAGCTTCTGCAAGCGCTTGATGTAATTTTCCAGATTCTCGCGACGTGCGCCGGGGCGAGCCGCAGAGATAGCGTCTGCCGCCTGAACGATCATGGCGATGTAAGTGGAAGCCTCCACGTCGCCGTGATGTGCCTCGATGGCGTGGATCACGTCCTTGGATTCCTTGTACTTGCGGGCGATGTCCACACCGATCTGTACGTGAGAACCGTCGATCTCATGGGTCATAGCCTTACCGATGTCATGCAACAGACCTGCACGTCTTGCCATGTTCACGTCCACGCCCAATTCGGAGGCGATCATGCCGGAAAGCAGAGACACCTCGATGGAGTGGCGCAGTACGTTCTGACCGTAGCTGGTACGGTAACGCAGTCTGCCCAGGAGCTTGATCAGCTCGGGGTTCAGGCCGTGGATACCCGTCTCGAAGGTGGCTTGTTCGCCTGCCTTCTTGATGGCAACGTCCACTTCCTTGCGGCACTTTTCCACCATATCTTCCACACGGGAGGGGTGGATTCTGCCGTCGGAAACCAGCTTCTCCAGCGCCAGGCGGGCAACCTCTCTCCGCACGGGATCGAAGGTGGAGATAGCAATGGCCTCGGGGGTATCGTCGATGATCAGGTCAACCCCGGTCAAGGTCTCGATAGCACGGATATTTCTGCCCTCGCGGCCGATGATACGGCCCTTCATTTCATCGTTGGGCAGAGCAACCACAGAAACGGTCTGCTCGGAAACGCTGTCTGCGGCGCAACGCTGGATGGCCAGTGCGATGAGGTTCTTCGCCTTATCCTCTGCCACCTCTTTGTATTCCTCTTCCAGCTCGGAAAGCTTCATGGCCAGCTCGTGGCGGGTCTCGCTCTCTGCGCGGGACATCAGCTCTGCTTTCGCTTCCTCCATGGTCATCTCTGCGATGCGCTGGAGAAGCTCGCTTTGCTCTGCAATACACTTTTCGATCTCTGCCTTACGTTCTTCGTTGGCTTTGATCTTGCTGTTCAGCTGTTCTTCCTTCTTTTCCAGGTTTTCCAGCTTACGGTCTAAGTTCTCTTCTTTTTGGGAAACGCGGCGTTCCTGACGCTGTACCTCGGTACGGCGCTCCTTCGCCTCGCGCTCAGCTTCGTTCTTGATCTTGAATGCCTCGTCCTTGGCTTCGACGAGGATCTCTTTTTTGGCAGAATCGGCGTCTTTCTTCGCCTCGTCTACCAGTCTCTTGGCTTCCGCCTCGGCGGAATGGATCTTCTTCTCGGCAGTGGCTTTCCGCAGGAAATAACCGACGACAAAGAAGACCACGGCTGCAACTGCGGCGGCGCCGACGGTAACAGCGATCTCAAAGGGTCCCATAGATTTGCCTCCTGATATATATTCAAATCTATGCTTTCCCGAATTCTATATGGAATGCAGTTTGCTTTTGTAAGGGTTCCATCTATATCACATCTATATAAAATCGAAAAAGCATTCGATCAACGAACATTATACTCCTTTTTTTCCTTTCTGTAAATAGGAAATTTTGGTCACAGGCAAAGAAAAAGCAAAAATTTACAAAATGTTAATGATTATTCGGCCCACTTTTTCCCCTAAGGGGGACAAAAAACGGTTGACGGAACGGTTTTTGCGTGTTACAATAGGACGATACCGCAAAATGGAGTAACGACATGGCATATCTATATTTTGATTCCGCGGCCACAGCACCTCCCGTGAAGGAAGCGCTGGAGGCGGCGGAGCGTGCATATATCGAATACGGCAACCCCTCTTCCCTCCACGGGGCGGGACTTGCCGCCAAAGGCATGGTGGACACCGCCCGCATACAGGTGGCAAGTGCCTTGCGCTGTCAGCCGGAGCGGATCACCTTCGTGTCCTGCGGCACGGAGGCCAACAACCAAGCCGTCTTCGGCCTTGCAAAGACCCGCGGCAAACGGGCGAAAAAGATCATTACCACCGACAGTGAGCATCCTTCCGTGGCAGAGCCCATGAAGGCTTTGGAGAAGGAGGGCTTTACCGTGGTACGTCTTTCCACCAAGGGAGGCGTGCTGGATCTTGATCGGTTGAAGGAGGAGCTGCGGGAGCCCGTGGCCTTTCTTTCCATCATGCGGGCCAACAACGAGACCGGTGCGGTCTACGACCTGGCAGGAGTGCGGAAGGTAATGACCCTTTGCGGCACGGACGCTCCCTTGCATTGCGACGGAGTGCAGGGCTTTTTGAAGATCGAAAACGACCGTCTTGCAAGCATTTGCGATCTGGTCACCCTCTCCGCCCATAAGATCGGCGGGTTGAAGGGCGCAGGCGCTTTGTACGTCGGCGAAAAGATCCGCAACCTTCCTCCCCATCTGTTGGGAGGCGGACAGGAAAACGGCTTGCGCTCCGGCACGGAGAACGTGCCCGCCATTGCCGCCTTCGGTGCGGCGGCGGAAAAGGCGGCAAAGGATAAGGAACGGATCCCTTATATGACCTCCCTGCGTGAGCAGGTGGTGAAAGGGCTGGAGGGGAGCGGTGTGATCCTGCACGTCCCCCCCGTACATCTGCCCAATATCCTGCATATCAGCATCCCCGGAGTGCTCAGCTCCTGGGCGCTGAATTTTCTTGCGGCAAAAGGGATCTGCGTTTCTGCGGGAAGCGCTTGTTCCGCCAGGGAAAAGAAAAAAGGCAACCCCGTGCTGTCCGCCTTTGGGTTGCCCGCCCGGGAGATCGAGACCTCCATGCGATTGAGCTTTGATATGAGAAATACCGGAGAGGAATGCGCTCTGCTTTGCGACGCTTTGCGGGAATGCGCGAAATTGAAACGATGAATACCAACGAAGTCATTCTTTTGAAATACGGCGAGATCGTGCTGAAGGGGTTGAACCGCAACTACTTCAACCAGCTTTTGGAAAAGAACGTGCGGAGAGCCTTGAAGCGTGCTCCCGGTGAGTACGAGCTGGTCTACGCCCAATCCATCATGTTCGTGCGGGGCAAGGAAGGCTGTGACATGGACGTTGCCGCAGAGCTTCTGAAGAAGGTATTCGGCATCGTCACCGTCTGCCGCGGCATCGAGTGTGAGAAGGATATGGACGTGATCTGCAACGTTTTGCGGGAACACGGCGAGGAGCTGGTGGGCAACGCCAAGACCTTCAAGTGCGATGCCAAGCGCAGCGACAAGAAGTTCCCCCTCACCTCCCCCCAGATCTGCACCGAGTGCGGCGCCGTTCTGCTGGAGACCCTGCCCTACCTGACGGTGGACGTGCAGAACCCCGAGGTCACGGTGATGATCGAGATCCGTGACAAAACCGCCATCCTTCACGGCAAGCGGGAGAAGGGTGCGGGCGGCATTCCCGTGGGCTGTGAGGGCAAGGCCATGCTGTTGCTTTCCGGCGGTATCGACTCCCCCGTGGCAGGCCACATGACCGCCAAGCGAGGGGTTCGACTGGAGGCGGTGTACTTTGAAACGCCCCCCTACACCTCCGAGGCCGCCAAGGAGAAGGTGGTCGCCCTTGCCAAAAAATTAGCGGAATACGCCGGGGTGATCCGTCTCCACTGCATCAGCCTCACCGAGGTACAGGAGGCCATTGCCGCCAACTGTGAGGAGCGTTTGTTCACTTTACTGCTGCGCCGTTTCATGGTGCGTTGCGCCCAGCAGGCGGCCATTAAGGCGGAGGCTTCCGCTTTGATCACCGGAGAATCCATCGGACAGGTAGCCTCCCAGACCATGCTTTCCATGGTGGTCACCGATCAGGCGGCGGACATCCCCATTTTCCGTCCCTGCATTGGGTTGGATAAGGAGGAGATCGTGGTACGCGCCAGACAGATGGGCACCTTTGACATCTCCACCCTGCCCTATGAGGATTGCTGTGCCATGTTCACCCCCAGGCATCCCAACACCCATCCCAAGCTGGAATCGGTTTTGGAGGAGGAAGCCAAGCTGGACGTAGAAGGCTTGGTTGCCCGCGCCATGGAGACTGACCACGTTATTTTCTGCTAAGCATTTGCTCCAGGTCCGCAAGAAGATCCTCAATATGCTCCAAGCCCAAAGAAAGGCGGAGCAGGCGAGGGGTAATACCGATCTTTTCACGCACGTCTTTGGGAACAGAGGCGTGCGTTTGCGTTTGGGGGTAGGTGATGAGGGAGGTGGTTCCTCCCAGGCTTTCCGCAAAGCGGATCAGCTTCCCGCCGTCCAAGACCTTTTCCGCCCCGTCGTCCTTCAACAGGAAGGACAGTACGCCTCCCGCCCCCGTGGTCTGCTTTTTCATCAGTTCAAAGGAGGGATGGGAGGGCAGACCCGGATAGAATACCCGCTCCACCCGTGGGTGAGCTTCCAGATAGACTGCGGCGGCCATGGCGTTGGCGGCGTGCTTTTCCATCCGTATGGGCAAAGTCTGAATGCCCCGCAGAGCCAGCCAGCTGTCGAAGGGAGAAGCGGCGTTGCCCAAAGTCCTGCTGATCATGCCCAAGCGCTCTGCCGTCTCCTCCGAGGAGGTCACCGCAAAGCCGCACACCGTGTCGTGATGTCCCGAAAGGAATTTCGTTCCCGAATGTACCACGATATCCGCCCCCAAGGTGAGGGGCTTTTGAAAATAGGGAGTCAAGAAGGTGTTATCCACCGCAAACAAAATCCCCCGCTCCTTCGCCAAAGCGGCAAGCCTTGCCAGAGGAAGCACCTTCATCATGGGGTTGGTGGGTGTCTCCGCAAAGATCAGCTTGGTTTGGGGACGGATATGCCTCTCCAAGCCATCGATCTCCCGCAGATCCGCAAAGGTAAAATCAATGCCGAACCGTGACCAGATCTCCTTGACCAAACGGTAAGTCCCGCCGTAGAGATCGTCGGAGATCAGCACGTGATCCCCCGCCGCAAACAGAGAAAACACACTGCAAACAGCCGCAAGCCCCGAGGAAAAGGCAAAACCAAACCTCCCCTCCTCCAAGGCCGCCACGGTATGCTCCAGCTCCTTCCGCGTAGGGTTCTGACAGCGAGAATAGGAAAATTCACCTCCCGCCCTATAGGTTGAGGTCTGGAAAATGGGAAAGCTGACCGCCCCTTGGTAGCCCTCCGTCCCGCCTCCGTGGGAGGCACGGGTCTCGAAATGTATGCTCAAAAAAACCGCCCTTTCCGTTGGTTTGCTTTGTAAAAGTGTATGCAAACCCACTTGGGGCGGTTTATATTTCTTTTTCGATCCTCTTGGGGCAGAAGTCCAGAAAGTCAGCGGCGATCAGCTCCGCTTTGGCGCCTGCGATCTGATAAACCAAACGGGAAGGATCTGCGTTGTGCATATGGCCGTAGAAGATCCGCTTCACACCGCTTTCCCGCAGAACCTCACAAATGGGCTCACAACGGAGATTGCCGTAGGCGGGAGGATAGTGAAAGAACACCAAAAGCTCCTTTTCGGGAGAGTTTTCCAACAGTGCCTCCCCTGCCTTCAGGGTGTTCTTCAGCCGCTCCGTTTCCCGTTTGACGATCTTCTCGTCCTCGGCATTGTACTGATGCTCCAAGGTCCAGCCCCGGGTACCGCAAAGGATAAACTCCTCCGTCTCGTAGGCATTGTTGAACAGGAAATCCACGGAAAACGCTCCCACACGGTCACGGAATTCCGTCAGCTTTTTCATGGTCTGCCACCAATAATCGTGGTTGCCCTTCAAAACGATCTTATGCCCCGGCAGGGATTCCAGAAAGCGAAAGTCCGCCTCCGCCTCCTCAATGCGCATTCCCCAGGAAACGTCCCCTGCGATGACCACGGTATCCTCCGGAGAGACGGTATTCTGCCAATTTTCAAAAATTCTTTGGGTATGGTTTTCCCAGCGTCTGCCGAAAATATCCATGGGCTTATTCATGGTTTGTGCCAGATGAAGGTCCGCAATGACGAACAAGGACATAAAAACGCCTCCTTTCGGGAATACTGTTACCGTCCGCAAGGATTCTTGAGAAACGGAAAGGAACAAAGAGCATGGAACACAGAAATCACGACAAGCGCGTCCCCGAGCATATCAACGGCATCACCTGCAGTGTACAGAACTGCGTCCACAACGACGGCCAGTGCTACTGCACCGCAGAACGGATCAGCGTCGGCCCTTGCACGGCCTGCAGCTGTGGGGACACCGTTTGTGCCACCTTTGAAAGCAGAAGCGACAAGCATTAACACCTTTTGAAAGCGAGGCTGTCCGGGGAAGACAGCCTCGTTTTTTCATTTAACTGCGGGCGAAAGCCAGAACGGCCTCCTTCATATCCCCTGCGGAGATCACTTCCGTAAAGCGATCCTCCAGTGCTTCCAGAGCCGCAAGACGCTCAGGAGCGGGAACGCCGCTGATCTTTTGCAGACTACGAAGAGCCTCAAAGCCGTCCTCGGGAACGGCCTTTCCCAAAGCCTCCAGCACGGCAGGAGAGAACTTATAGGGAGAGGCGGTGGAAGCTACCAGAATGGTGCGGTTGTCCTCCTCGTTTGCACGGCGGTGGCGCATAGCGGCGGAAAGAGCCACGGCGGTATGGGTGTCTGCCAAATATTTCTTCTGCTCGTAGAACTCACGGAGAACGTTCCCTGTGAGCGCTTCGTCACAGAAATAGGCCACGAATTCTTCCTGCACGGCCTCCAGCACGGCGCTGTCCACGGCGTACACGCCGTCTTCACGAAGGGCTTCCATGTAAGAAGCACACTTCTCGGGACCGGCTACCAGCCACAGGAGACGCTCCAGATTGCTGGAAATGAGAATGTCCATAGAGGGAGATACCGTCTGGTAGAAGGTACGGCGTCTGTCATACACACCGTTGTTGATGAAATCGGTAAGGACGTTGTTCTGGTTGGAGGCACAGATCATCTTTCCCACGGGCAGACCCATGCGCTTGGCCAGACAGCAGGCAAAAATGTTGCCGAAGTTCCCGGTGGGAACCACCACGTCCATCAGATCCCCCTTCTGCAAACGGCCTGCGTTCATCAGGTCGCAGTAGGCGGAGATATAGTACACCACCTGAGGCACCAATCTGCCCCAGTTGATGGAGTTTGCGGAGGAAAGGAACAAGCCTTCCTTGTCCAGAAGAGACGCCATTTCCGCATCGGCAAAAATAGCTTTGACACCGTTTTGGGCATCGTCAAAGTTGCCGTAGATGGCGGTGACGTTCACGTTGCTTCCCTGCTGGGTGGCCATTTGCTTCTTTTGGATGCGGCTGACACCGTCGGTAGGATAGAACACGTGGATCTTCACACGGGGAACGTCTGCGTAGCCCTCCAAAGCCGCCTTACCGGTATCCCCGGAGGTAGCCACCAGGATCAACGCATCACGGGTCTCTCCCGTCTTGGTCAGCGCCATGGAAAGGAGGTGAGGCATGATCTGCAAGGCCATATCCTTGAAAGCGGAGGTAGGGCCGTGCCACAGCTCCAGAAGCTCCAGATCTCCCACCTTGGTAATGGGCGTGGGAGTCGCCTCGGGGAATTTGGGTGCGCCGTAGGCCGCGTTGGCTGCGGAAAGCAGTTCTTCGCGGGTGTAATCCGTCAGATACAGACCCATGATCTCTGCGGCACGCTGGGGGTAGGTCATCTCTGCCAGACGGTCCAGATCCGCCTCGGTGAGGGCGGGGATCTCCGTGGGGACGAACAAGCCACCGTCGGGGGCAAGCCCTTGCTTGATCACTTCTGCGGCGGTATATTCCTTTGGGTTATTCAGTGCGCGGGTGCTGACGAATTTCATATCCGATATCCTCGATTCTGTTTATGCTCTTTGGCGTTCCGTCGGGATACAGATAGATCTCGATCCCGTCTACACGCCTGTGACGAATGCGCCGTGACACCCAAATGCCCGGCCAATATAATACGGGGATCTTCCCCTTTTCCTCGTGGGCTCTGGAAAACGCCTTGGCGGCACGCTCCACGTGACGGATCTTCTCCTCGTCCATGGCCTCCGCCCCGGTTCCCCATTGGGTCCCCGTTCTGGTTTTCACTTCCACAAACAACAGCACGCCGCGGCAAAAGCCCACAAGGTCGATCTCTCCGCCGTACACGCTGTAATTGCGGGCCAAAATGCGAACGCCCTGCTTTTCCAGATAGTCGAAAGCAAGGTCCTCGCCGATCTTTCCTACCCGGCTGCCTCTCATGCCTTGCTCCCCAAAAGCTTTTTCAAAAAGCTCATACGGTGGGCAGGGCAAGGTCCGTACTGCAAAATTGCCTCACGGTGAGCCTTGGTGGCGTAGCCCTTGTGGATGGCAAAGCCGTACTGCGGGTACAGCTTATCCAGCTCTACACAATCTCTGTCACGCTCCACCTTTGCCAGCACGGAAGCGGCGGCAATGGAGGGACACTTGGCATCTCCCCCGATGACGGGGAAAGCGGGGACGGGAAATCCCCTTGCAATATTGCCGTCGATCAAGGCGGCGTCGGGGGTGATCTCCAGAGCCTCCAGAGCACGTCGCATGGCAAGCAGGGCGCACTCTAAAATGTTATACTCCTCGATCTCCTCCACCTCGGCACGGGCGATGGCATAGGCTAAGGCCTGCTCCTTGATGCGGTCGTAAAGCAGATCCCGCTTTTTTGGAGAAAGCTTTTTGGAATCATCCAGCCCCTCGATCACCAGCCCCTCCGGCAGGATCACGGCGGCGGCATAAACAGGCCCTGCAAGAGGACCTCTTCCCGCCTCGTCGCAACCGCAGAACACCTGAAGCTCTTCGGTATAAAAGGCTTTTTCTGTCTCCCAATTCAGCACGATCTGCACCTTCTTCTCGTTTTAATCCAACGTGATCTCGCCGATCTTTCCCCCGCGGAACTCGTCCAGCAGAACGGCGGCGGTACGGTCGTCGTCCACCTCCGCCCCCGCACGGATGAAGCCGCGCTTGCGGGCGATCTTTTGGAATAAGTCGTAATCGGAGTCTTCCTCCGTCCATTCCACCTTGTATCTGGCGGTCAACAGCTCGGGATAGCTTACACGAAGCATCCCCAGCAACGCGCAGGAAAGCTCGATCTGATCTAAGATCTCATCCCGGATGGCACCCAAAGCCGCCAGCTTCTTAGCCACCGTCTGATCCTCAAACTTATGCCACAGAACGCCGGGAGTATCCAACAGCTCCACCCCCATAGCGGGTACGGGGATCCACTGGTTATGGCGGGTCACGCCGGGGCGATCCTCCGCCTTGGCGCGTTTGCTTCCCGCAAAGGTGTTGATGAAGGTGGATTTCCCCACGTTGGTGATGCCCACCACCATGGCACGGATAGGCTTCTTCATCCCCTTTGCGGCGTAACGAGCCAGCTTTTCCGCCATCAATTCCCGAATGGCGGGAGCCACGTTCTTCACTCCCATGCCCGTCTTGCAGTCGATGGGGATCACCATATGCTCCTCGCTTTTCAGCAAATTCACGTAGCGGCTCACGGCGCGGCGGTCTGCCAAGGAGCATTTGGTCAGCAGGGTCAGGGTAGGCTTTCCCTTAAACAGCTCCGTAAAGGAGGGGTTGCGGCTGGAGATGGGCGCACGGGCGTCCAACAGCTCGATGACCATGTCCACCAAGGGCAGATCTTCCTGTATTTTTCGTTTTGCACGGGTCATGTGCCCCGGATACCAAACGATCTGTTTATCCATAACGATTCCTTTGTTCTTTTAATCTACCGTACCGAACTCGGAAAGGGGGAACACTCTCAGCAACACCTTGCCCAGAATATGCTCCTCGTCCTGTTCGCCTACGCCGTAATAACGGCTGTCCTTGGAGTTGTTGCGGTTGTCACCCATGACGAAGACCTTACCTTCCTTCACGGTGAACTCGCAAATCCCGTTTTCATCCACGCCGTACATACGGTCCATATCCGCCATGTACATGGTAGCGCCCGCCACCCGACGGATATAGGTCTCGTCCAGCTCTACACCGTCCACCTCCACGGTCCAATGGGTGAAGTCGATGCGCACTCTTTGCCCACCCACGGCGATGACACGCTTGATCAGGGGCTGACCGTCGTCCATGATGTTCAGCACCACGATGTCTCCCGTTTCGGGCTGATAGAGGAAGTCGGAAATGATCAGTGTGTCCGCATGGTCGGAGGAATCTCCCCCGTGGAGGGTGGGAAGCATAGAGTCTCCGTCCACCGTCACGTTGCGGAAGAAGAACAAAAACAGCACGATCATCACGGCCAGCGCTATACAGAAGGTCTCGATATATTCGAAGACACTGCGCATTGCGGAAAAGCCGCGGTCTTCCGCCTTCTCTTCACGGGCAGGCTCTTCTTCGGGAAGTTCTTCTTCGGGAAGTGTTTCCTCTTCGGGCCGGACTTCCTGTTCTTCCACGGTTTCTTCCGCAGTCTCTTCCATGGTTTCCTTTTCTTCCATGCCGTTTTTCTCCTTTACAAGAATTTTTTAGTCGTACGCAAAAAGCACCTCTTTTCAGAGTGCGCCCAAAGGCGCCTCGCCGAGGGATACGCAAAAGACGCCTCTTTTCAGAGGCGCCTTGCATCAAAGTCAGATTTTTTCTTTTACCTTTGCGCTCTTGCCCACTCTGTCACGCAGGTAGTAAAGTTTTGCTCTGCGAACCTTACCCTGGCGGGTAACTTCTACCTTCACAACGTTGGGGGAATGCAGAGGGAAGGTCTTCTCGGTGCCTACGCCGAAAGAAACGCGTCTTACGGTGAAGGTCTCGGAAATGCCACCGTTCTTCTTAGCGATAACGGTGCCTTCGAAAAGCTGAATTCTCTCTCTGGTGCCCTCAACGATACGCTGATGAACCTTAACGGTATCACCTACGTTGAACTGGGGAACCTCAGACTTGAGCTGCTGCTTTGCAAATGCTTCCAATGCGGTCATGATTGCTCATCCTCCTATAGTAATATAGTAATTTTGAGACGTTCGTGCAGAGCTGCAGAGGACCGCCCCCATAAATTGACATCAAATTATATCACACATTTTCGGAAAAAGCAAGAGGTTTTTTTAATTTTTTCCGCCGATCGGGTACATTTTTTCGATTTTTTTGATGGCGGGGTACAAAAGAGGCATGGCGATCAGAGAAAGGATCAGGTTGGGCAGCATATAACTGCCGTTGTACAGGATGGAGTACACCACGGACATATCCGCACCGAAGGTCATGCCGAAGATCTCTTCAGTGGACCCAACGGCGATCTTCCAGGCGGTGATGCCTGCGATGAAATGAACCGCAAAGCGGGCCAGATTGCCCACCAGGACACCAAGTTCCAGGCTGAGAAGTCCTTTCTTACGGAACAAGCCCGCAATGCCGATGGCGCCGTAGGCCAACACGTAGTCCAGAAGCACCGAGACGATGCCCCAGCCGATGCCGCCACCGATGATGCAATCCACCATACCGTAGGCCATACAAGCGCCGAAGCCCCAACCGAGGCCGTGGCGGTAGCCGATGAGTACCAGCGGGATCGCTACGAAGCTGATGGAACCTCCGTTTGCCCAGAACCAAGGGATCTGGAGAAAGGAGATCACCACTGCGGCGGCAACCAGAATGCCGCACTCGCAAAGAGAATAGAGATGCTGTTTGGTTTTTGTCATTGCAAAAACCTCCTTGTAAAAGAATACAAAAGATCCGCGGGGAAAACACCACGCGGACCATAACACAATATCAAAAAACAGTTACAATCTCCCTACGCTGGTATTATCCAAATCAGGTTAAAGGGTTCAGCGGTTGCCCGCCATCTCAGCCGTTTTGACACAGCACCCCCGGCACGTTTATCGACGCGTATTCTTTTGTTCGACACAAGTTATATCACAAAAATCGGGATTTGTCAAGAGTGTTTTTTCCAAAATCATCAAGACGTCTCCCCTATGGACGGTGATCTCGGCCTCCTTGCCGCAGAACTGATTGCTCACCCCAAGAGGATAGTGATCCGTCAAGGTGGCATTTTCCAATTCGTAAGCAAGCCCCTTTGCGGTAACCTCCGCTTCCCCGCCGATGGCAAGCAGAGAGAGAAAACCTTGAGATCCCGCCGCTAAGGTGACGCTTTCCTGCCGCAGCAGAGAGATCTCACACCGATTCCCGTAGAGCGTCCCCCTCGCCCCTTGGTCTGCAAGCCAGACCAGAAGCTGAAGGTTCGCCACGGTGTGGCTGATCCGTTCTCCCCCCAGCCCGCCGTAGAGGCAGAAAGTCTTGTAGCCCTTGGCCAGACCCTCTCTGCAGGCAAGCATGAGATCCGTTTCGTCCTTGCGGGTGGGATGTCGGATCAGATTGGGTTCTTTTGGAATATATCCCAGAGAATCAAAATCCCCCAGGATCAGATCCGCCGGGATGCCACGCTTTTTCAAGATCTCCAGACCGCCGTCGGCGGCAATGACGAAATCGGTCTCGTCCGGGCAAAACGCCGTGGAAGCGTTGTCCCCCGCACCCACGATGTAACAAGTGTTCACGACTGCTCCTCCTGATAAACGGGGACGGTGACCTGCTCACCCGCTTGCTTCAAGGTGACCTTGGCGGTGAGGTTCAGATCCAAACGCAGATCCTCTTCGTTGGGGGTATACCCGGGGGTATAGGCCGCAGTCTCGTAGAGGGATACCGTCAGCTTGACCGTTACGGACTGCACTTCCCCGTTTTTCACGGAGAAGGTATAGGTCACGTCGCCGTAGGATTCCTTTTCCCGATCCGGCACGCGGATGCCCGCCAGGGCGTAAAGATCCGTTTTCCAGATCTCCTCCACCAACGCCTTTTGCCCGTGGGTGGCTACCATGGTGTAAAGCATGCCCCCGTCGGTCTCCTCGGTGGTCAACGCCTTCACTGCCTCGAAGGCAGGCATGGGAACCTTGCAATAGGGATATGCGTCGAAAAACTCCTCGGGCTTGGTTTCCAGATCGTACACCTCGCCGCTTTCGATATGCTTTTTGACCCCGTCGGCATAATATTCCTCACTGCTGTAGGTGGAAGCCAACAGCGTGGCGGAATACTTCTGCCATGCCAGCTCCTGCTCTTTGTCGTAGCAGGCGTTGCCCTGAATGAAATACAGTACCCCTGCCTCGCCGCTTTCATCGTCGGAGAAGGAAGCCTCCATGAGGAAGCCGATCTCTCCCCGTGTGATGGAAGCATACGTCTCGTGAAGAGAAACGAGGGTGTGATACACACCCTCGTCAGGCTTCTGCTGACAAGCGGTCAGTAAAAGCATTGCTACGATCAGACAGGAGGCGATCTTAACGTACGCCTTCTTCATTCTCTGCCCACCTTTTCTCCCGCAATGAACTGCTCCAATTTGCTTGCAACGTTACGCAAGGAGCTGACGCGGCAATAATAACTGCCGGATCCGTTGACGGTGAAGTATGCACGGCTGGAGGATACGCGGTAGAAGACGTATTCCTTTTCGTCCGTGGTGGTCTTGATGCGGATACGCATATACTCTTCCGCAGTGTCTCCTTCGGCAGGCTCGTATACGTCGCGCATATACAGCTGAACCACGGAGAGATACAGGTAGCGGAAGCTTTCCTCGTCCATTTCCTTGTCGCCCCAGAGAACGGAGGTCAGGGTCTTATCCTCGGCGGTTACCTTGAACAGGTATTCCGTGCCGCCAACGGTGATGGCCATTTCTTCCATCTCGTAGACGTACATACCGATCATGGAATGATCCACGTATTCCAAAAGCTCCCATTCCAGCCAAGGTGCGGTTTCCTTGGAAATCCTTGCCACCAAGCCGGTGCAGAAGGTCAGCTCTCTGCCGTCCTCATACAGGTCGCCGGTGATGGTGGAATAAGCGTAATAGCACTTATTTTCCTCGTCGTAGGCGGAAACGTAAAGGTCGGTGACAAAGCCTTCAAAGGTGTAGGAGAAATGCATGGCAGGGTTATCCAGCCCGAATTCCTCCAGCATTTCGGTCTTGATGGTATCGCTTTCATCCTTGTGGTGCTCGCTGATCCCCACCTTGGCAACGCTGTCGCCCTTGAGGGTAGCCAGACCGTTGATGAAGTCTGCAAAGTTGGTGCTGTCCAGATAAGCGTAGTTCTTGCCCTCGGGAATGAAGGAAGAGGGGGACATCAGTCGCCACAGACCGGTGAAGGCGTCGTTGGGCACTGCGTCACTGCCGTCTGCCATGATACGGATCTCATCCATTACCAGATAGCCGATCTTCTGAGGCATCTCGAAGGTCAATTCCACCATGACCACAGGGCTGTCGCTTTCGATACGGAAGGTATATTCCTTCACCGTATCCTCGGGATGATCCGAGAAATCCAAGCCGTGATCGGTAACCTTTTGGAAGTTTTCACCGTCGTAGGAATAGCGGATGCTCACCTCGTCGGGCAGGATCGCGGCGTACTTCTTGTTGTCGGTATCCAGAAGCAGGCCAAAGGTACATTCGTAAACGCCGGAGGCGGAAACGTTGGTCACCGCCGCACGCACGGAGAAGCTTTCCCCGTCGCCGCTGGCAAGACCTGCCATGTAGGCGCCGTCGGTAGTCCCCGTCCAATCGGAATAGGTCAGACCGGACTTATTGTAGGTCTTTTTATCCTTCAAAAGCTCCGCAATGGAGGTGTTGTTGGAGGAGGTGTTGTCGGAGAAATCGATGACGGGCAGGTTCAGAACCACTGCGTGGAGATCCTTTTCGGGACCGCCGTGGTAGAAATCCATCTCCACCTTACCGATCTCGTAGATATCGTTCACGTCCTGAATGCCGTTGACCAGCTGTGCTTCGAAGAAGTTTTCCACGGGCTTGGTCAGGTTGTTCTCCACAACGGAATAAGGAAGCAGGAAGATCTCTTTGCTGGGGAAGTTCTCAATGACCTCATCATCCTTCATCTTCATGCCGAAGTACATGGCGTAGTAGTAAGTGCCGGAAGCGGCCTTTTTGCCGATCTGTACCTGATGGACGTAGAAGGTTCCGTCGGAAGCGGGCTGGGTCATGAGGGTATAACGGCAGGTAAGCTTTGCATCCTTGCCGAAGCCGTAAACGGAATAATCCAAGCGGTCCTGCAGCTTGCCTGCGGTGACCACGTAACGGCAGTCAACCAGCAAGGAAGCAAAGGTCTCCGCATTGTAGGTAAGAAGCTCACTGCCGCTGAAGTAGAAGGTTCCGCCCTGTTCCTGATAGATCAGGTACTCGCCGTGATCGTTTTCCACTTCCAGGTAGGAAATGTCGCTTCTGTTGACCATGGGGAACATCACCACGCCGCCGGACGTCAGCACCGTGTTGCCGTCCTTGTCAAAGCCGTCCAGAGGACGGAGCGCAAGCTCCAGCTTTTCTTTCCCGGTCAGCTCCAGAATAGCATTGGTGAAAATAGATTCCCCTTCAAAGCCGTAAACGGCGTTGTCGATGGGACGGGTCTTATAGAAGGAAGCGTAGGTGTACTCCAGGGTCTTGCCGCCGGAAACAATCTTCACACCGTTGAAGGTATCCCCGGTGTTGAAGGAAACATCCACGTTACCGCTTTCCTTTTCATAAAGAGTGGCGTAGGTGTAGATCCGATAAACGTCGGGATCGCCCTCTTCCGTCAGCTCCCCTTCCACACGGTTGCAGAAAATGATCTCCACGTCGCTGTCCAGGGCGTCCAAAGCGGTAACCGTTTGGCCGTCCAGGGCATAGAAAGCGGGCAGGGGGGCTTCTTCCTTCAAGAACAGGAAGTAAGAGCCCAGCAGAAGGGCTGCCGCTACCAGCACCACACCCACCAGAATGATCTGGTTCTTGATGGTCAGCTTGAAGCCGGAGCGGCGGCGTTTATTCTCGTTGGTTTCGGAAAAGACGGAAAGGATCTCTTTCTTTTCCTCTTCGGTCAGCTCGTGGGGGTTGCGGGGGTATTCAACCTCCGTTTGCTCCAGAACCTCCCGGTTTTCGTTTTGTTCCATGCTCATGTGCGTTTCCTTTCGGGGGATCACAGATGTCTGCGGCGGATAAAGACTACCAGACCGGCGATCAGGATCAGCACGGGAAGCACCGCACAGATGATGATGCCCAGACGGGTGGCCACGCTGGTCTCGATGGCCAGGGCTACGTCGTTGATGGTTTTGTAGTCAATATCCAGAGAATACCGCTCCACACCCATGGTACGTGCCGTGGAGAGCAGCAAAGCACCGTTGCCGAACATAGCGCTGTCAACAGCCTCGGCAAAATCGGTGGAGCCTACCAGCATAACGTACTGATATTTCAGAACCTGATTGGTGCTGTTTTCATCATCAAGATCCTTATAGTCGCTGTTTGCGGACAAAAGCATCAGGGGGAAGGTGCCGGTTGCGGGCTCTTCGTTCTGATTGTAGGTGGAAGAAGCGCCGGAAGCGGAGGTAAGCACGGATTCTACCATGAAGTCGTCCTTGGTGCCCGTGGCGGCGCTGTAAAGCTCCACGCAGTTGGGCATGGCCACGCGGATCTCGTTGCCTGCCAGATTCTTGACGATCTGGTATGCCGCGCTGTTATCCGGGTTTGCCACGTCGGTGACGAACTTAGCGGAAAGGTTCAGGGGGTCCGTACCGAAGTTTTCGGTGGGATGGCTTACCTGATGGTAGGCCTTATAGCCAATGCCCCACTCCTCCAGCAGGAAGTCGGAAAGGTTGGGAAGCTCGGGAGTTTTATCGTCCACCATCACGATCAGGTTGTTGAAGCTGTCGGTATAGTCCATCAGCTTTTCCACCTCTTCGGGAGTGAAGTCCTTGGTGGGATCGTTGACGATCATGATCTTGGTGCGGGGGTCGATATTCTGGGTGGAAAGATCCGCCTGCAGCACCTCGAAGCCTGCGTTCATCAGCAGGTTGGCAAGACCGGTAGCGGCTTTACCCTCCATGACCTGGGTAGGCTCACCGTGGCCGGTGGTAAAGGTCACCACCTGGGGCTCGGATACACAGCTCTGGAGCAATGCGGTGGTCAAACGAAGCTCACCGTTGAAGCCCACGAAGGTCTGGGTCTCGCTGTCGATCATCATGAAAGCGTCCAAAGCCAGCACTCTGGCGTGGTACTTGCCTTCCACGATGATGTTGTTGGAGGACAAAGTGGTGTTGGTGATCTCGTTGTAGCGGGTAGCCCATTCGGGGTCACGAGTCAGGTTTTTGTATTCCACCTTGATGCCCTCGTACTCGTAGGCGTACTCCTCGCAAAGGTCACGGACCAACGCCAAGGGGTTCAGACCGTTCAGGCCGTCGTTGGGGTTTGCGGAATTGTAGGTATCGTAAGCATCGCGGTCGGAAAGCAGATAGATGGTGGCTTCCAGATCGCCGCTTTCCTCCAACGCGCCCAGCACGTTGCGGGAAACGTCGCCGATGGTAATGAATTCCTCGGCGGTCAAGTCGATATTCAGGTTCACAGAGCCTGCCACGGAAGAGATCACCAGATTCACTGCGATCACCAAGGCCACGAAGACCACGGTATAGATCACGGAGATGGAGCCTCTCTTCAGGCGGTTGCCCTGGCTCTCTTTTTGTACGTTCTTGTTCATGTGTATGCCTCCTTTCCGTTACGACCAACGGCGCTTGTCGTAGACACGCACCGTCAGGAACACGAAGACTGCCGCAAGGGAGAAGAAGTATACGACGGCAGGGATGCTGAGAGTCTGGTTCATAAAGGGAACGTAGCGATCCAGCACGGAAAACCAAACCAGAACGTTCTGAAGCCAGGGGAAGGGAATGGAGTTCACCACCAGGCTCACCAGCAGCATGGCCACGATGGCGCCGATGGAGGAAACTGCGGCGATGAGCTGGCTCTGTGTCAAAGAAGACAGGAACAAGCCCACGGCGATGAATGCCGCACCGATGAGGAACACGCCCAAGATGTTTGCAAAGATAGAGGCGGTATTGGGAGTGCCGTACATATACAGCAAAACGAAGTTAAAGATATTTGCAAGGAAGGTGCAGCCGTAGATGGTCAAAGCGGCAAGGTACTTACCCATGACCATGCCCGTCAGAGAAACGGGTGCGGTGAGCAGAAGCTGCTCGGTTTTGGTACGGCGGTCGTCTGCAAACAGCTTCATGGTCAGCAAAGGGATCAGAATGGCGAACATGAAGATCATGTACAGGAAGTATTCGCTTAAGCTCTGGGTGCTCTGATTTGCCAGAGTGGTGTTGTAGAACAACAGTCCGGAGATCAGCAAAAACATACCGCAGAAGATGTAACCGATGGGGGTCACAAAATAGGAGCGAAGCTCTCTTTTATAGATGGCAAACATCAGTTTTTACCTCCTTTGGCATTTCTTCCCTTGCGCTGGTCGCCTACCAGACGGATAAAGATGTCTTCAAGGCTCAGCTCCATGCCCTCCAGACCCACCAACGGCCAGCCCTTGGAGGCCAGGGTATAGAACAGGGGCTTTCTTGCGTCCACACGCTCCTCGGACTCGATGAGGTAGCTGACACTGTCGGTATCACGCTTGCCCAGCACGTCCACGGAACGGATGCCCGCAACGCCCTTCAAGGCCTTCAGAACCTCGTCCTGAGGACCTACCACCTTGGCTACCATCTTACGGGAGCCGTCCACAGCGGTGACCAGATCCTCGGTCTTCTCGTTGGCAACGATCTTACCCTTGTTGATGACCACGATACGGTCACACACCGCCTGCACCTCGGGCAGGATGTGGGTGGAAAGGATGATGGTATGCTCTTTGCCCAGCATACGGATCAGGTTACGGATGTCGATGATCTGCTTGGGGTCAAGACCTACCGTGGGCTCGTCAAAGATCAGCACGCGGGGGTTGCCGATGAGCGCCTGGGCAATGCCCACACGCTGACGGTAGCCCTTGGAAAGGTTGCCGATGAGACGGTCGTAAACGTCCCCGATCTTCACCACGTCGCAGATCTCACGGATATGCTGTTGACGGGGGAAGGTACAGCCCTTCAGATCGTAAATAAAGCTCAGATATTCCTTAACGGTCATATCCGTGTAGAGAGGAGGCATCTCCGGCAAAAAGCCGATGTTCCGCTTCGCCTCCAACGGATTTTCCAGAATGTCGATCCCGTTGACACGGCAGGTGCCGCTGGTGGCGGACAGATAGCCGGTAAGGATGTTCATCGTGGTGGATTTACCCGCACCGTTCGGCCCCAAGAACCCCATGATCTCCCCTTCTTCCACACGGAACGTCACGTCATCTACCGCGCGTTGCGTGCCGAAGACTTTGCTAAGGCCGTTGATCTCAATCATACATTTTCTCCTTCGGTTTTATCTTCGTGTAAGAGCCCCAGCTCACGGAGGGCCTGCTCGGGCACCTCTGCGGGGCAACCGGTCATCAGCTCGGAGGCGTTCTGCACCTTGGGGAAGGCAACCACGTCACGCAAGCTGTCTGCACCTACCATCTGCATCACCAGACGGTCCAGACCCAGAGCCATACCGCCGTGAGGAGGTGCGCCGTAACGGAAGGCATCCAGCAGATAGCCGAACTTGGCGTGGGCTTCCTCGTCGGAAAGACCCAACAGCTCGAAGATCTTCGCCTGCAAAACGGGATCGGTGATACGGATGGAGCCGGAGGACAGCTCGATGCCGTTGAGCACCAGGTCGTAGCACTTTGCGCGGACGTTGCCTTTATCCGTTTCCAGATAGGGCAGGCAGTCGTCCATGACGGCGGTGAAGGGGTGGTGCATTGCCAGCCACTCGCCGCTTTCCTTGTCGTATTCGAAGAAGGGGAACTCCACCACCCACAGGAAGGCAAAGCCCTTTCTTTCGACGCCCAGACGGTTGGCCGCCTCCAAACGGAGCTGACCCAGCTGGGTGAGAAGCTTGTTGGTGTCCCCGTCTGCCATTACCAGAAGGATATCCCCTTCCTTGCAGTCGGAAACGGTGTAGATGGCCTCCATCTCTTCCTCGGTCATAAACTTAGCGAAGGAGGAGCTGGTCTGCTCTGCACGGCGTACCCATGCAACGCCCTTGGCGCCGCATCCCTTGGCGTATTCCACCAATTTGTCAATGTCCTTACGGGTCATACGGCCTGCCGCATCCTTCAGCACGATGGCGCGAACGGAGCCGCCCGCCTCCAAAGCACCGGTGAACACCGAGAAGCCGCAGTTCTTCACCACGTCGGAAAGATCGCAGATCTCCATACCGAAGCGGATATCGGGCTTGTCGGAGCCGTAACGCTCCATGACCTCTTTGTAGGTGTATCTGGGAATGGGCATGGGAAGATCGATATCCATGGTCTCAAGGAACAGTCTGTGGATATAGCCTTCCGCCATAGCCAGAATGTCCTCCATGTCCACAAAGCTCATTTCCAGGTCGATCTGGGTGAACTCGGGCTGACGGTCTGCACGCAGGTCCTCGTCGCGGAAGCAACGGGCGATCTGCACGTAGCGGTCGAAGCCCGCCACCATGGACAGCTGCTTATACAGCTGAGGAGACTGGGGCAAAGCGTAGAAGGAACCGGGATGTACGCGGGAGGGAACCAGGTAGTCTCTCGCGCCCTCGGGCGTGGAACGGATGAGGTAGGGCGTTTCGATCTCGATAAAGCCGTTCTCATCGAAATAGTCACGGGTGACCTTTGCCACACGGTGACGGAACATCAGATTCTGCTGCAGCTTACTGCGGCGGAGATCCAGGTAGCGGTATTTCAGGCGGATGTCCTCGGAGGTCTTGCAATCGTCCACGATCTCAAAGGGAGGCACTTCGCTCTCGCCAAGAATCTTCACGGAGTCTGCGTAGATTTCCACCTCACCGGTGGGGATCTCCGTGTTGATGCTGGAACGGACTCTCACCGTACCGCACACGGAAAGGACAAACTCGTTGCGGCAGGATGCCGCCTTTTCGAACAATGCGGGGTCGGTGGTATCGTCAAAGGCCAGCTGCACGAAGCCGGTGCGATCTCTCAGATCCAGGAACAACAAATTGCCAAGGTTTCTCTTCTTTTTGACCCAGCCCATTACGCAGACTCTTTCGCCTGCATGGTCGCGGCGCAGATCACCGCAATAGTGGGTGCGGCGATCGCCGCCCATCAGTTCTGCCATCTTCTTTATTCTCCTTCTTTTACGCCAAGCGGCTTGCGCTGGCCGGGATTTTCCAAAAATTCTGCGTAGCGGTAGCCCTGGGCTTCCGCCTGAGCAAGCTGTTTGCCCACTTTTTTCTTCTTTTTCACCAAGGTGACGTCAAATTCTCCGTGGAGGGTACGGGCATAGCGAATAGCTTCTGCGATCTGCCCTTCGTCATAGAACAGCGCCAGCCGTTCCTTCTGCCCAAATTCTCCCCGCTGACAAAGGACGGAGAAGATCCGTTCGAAGCCGATGGAGAAGCCCACTGCGGGAACGGATTCCCCGGTGAACTTGCCAATGAGGTTATCGTATCTGCCGCCGCCTGCAACGGTACCGCCGAAGGCAGGACATTCGATCTCAAATACCGTACCGGTGTAATAGCCCTGACCACGCACCAGAGTAGCGTCGAAGATCACCTCGTATCTGCCCTCTGCCAAGGCGTTGGTCTGGCTAAGAATAGAGCCCAGCACCTCTGCCTCCGCCTCACAGCCGTAGGAAGCCAGGGTCTCAAGACGAAGATCCCCGGTGAGGATAGAGATCAGCTTGTCCGCCGCCTCTTCCCCGAAGCCCTTCTCACAAAGCTCCGCCTTGACCCCGTCGAAGCCGATCTTGTCCGCCTTGTCCACGGTGACGCAGACGGTATCGGAGGCCTCTGCGGGGAAGCCGCACCAGATGATCAGATTGCGAAGCAGGTTGCGGTGATTGATCCGCACCTTAAATTCGTCGATGCCCACCGCCAACAGCGCTTCCGCAGTGACGGAGATCAGCTCCACCTCGCAGTCCATGCTGTCAGAGCCCAGGATGTCGATATCGCACTGAACGAACTCACGGAGTCTGCCCTTTTGGGGACGTTCCGCACGGTAAACTCTGCCGATCTGAATGGTCTTGAAGGGGGTCTCCAGATCGTTTTTATGGCAAGCGTAATAACGGGACAAGGGCAAGGTCAGGTCGTAGCGGAGACCTAAGTCGCACAAATGGGCGAAATCCCCTGCTTCGATGGCCTTTTCCAGCTTCTGCCCCCGCTTTTCCAAGCGGTAGATCAGCTTCAGGTTGTCGCCGCCGTCGCTGTTTTCCAGATTTTCCAGGCATTCCACAGCGGGGGTCTCAATGGCACGGAAGCCGTTGGAACGGTACACGCCGCGGATGGTCTGCATAAGACTGTCGCGAATGCTGTTTTCGGAGGGCAGGTAATCCCGCATACCCTCGGTAGATGTCAGTTTCATAAAAGTATATCCTTAATTTTTCTACTCTGCAAATATATGCGCAAAAAGGCACCGCCGAGATTTTCGGCGGTTCCTTGCCGCTGAACTCAAATGCCCCCCCTTACAGTTCTCAGCCTGCAAAGGACGTGCTGCGGTCGTTGGCGCGCCAGTCAAGGTCGCCGCGCTCCAGAGACAGGATCAATGCCTCGGCGGTAGCGATGTTGGTGGCCGCGGGAACGTTGTGGGTGTCGCACTCACGGATCAAGGGCACTTCGATCTCCATATACTCCTGGGCATCCCGGGTGTCGCAAAGAAGGATCAAAAGATCCACCTCGCCGTAAGAGATCTTGGAAGCCAACTGATGGGCACCTCCGTGGAAGCCGGAAAGAAGCTTTTCGATGGTCAGTCCAGTAGCCTCGGAGATGTACTTCGCGGTCGTCGCAGTGGCGCAGATATTGTGGCGAGAAAGAACGCCGCAATACGCCATGCAAAACTCGGTGATGAGTTCCTTCTTTTTGTCGTTAGCGATGATCGCAATATTCATAGTTCTTACACAACCTTTCTTTCTTTTTAAGAGGGGTTACGGTTTGACGGGATCTCTCCCGTACAAACAGCCGAAGGCGGCAGAGAAGCACTTCTTCTTGCGCTTCGGACGGTGAACGCCTTGCAGCAAAGGGACTGCACTGCCGCACAGCCGCAAGGCGACGTTGAGGAACGCGACCTCATAAGGGAGCAGTTTCTTTCGTTCCTTGCCGCCGTAAAGGACAGTTCCCTGTTCCTGACGGGCAGGAAGCTCTTCCGAGAAGGGAACCACGCCCAGCAAGGGCACGGAGGAACGGCGGATCATTTCCAGCACGGTGGGCAATCGGCCTTCCTTTGCGAGGGACTCGCGGTAGCCGTTCACCACCAAGCGCACCCTGTTATGCCCGCATTGCACCAGATTTGCCGCAGTCTTTTCCGCCGCACGGATGGCGGTGGTCTGGTGAAGCGTCACCACCACTGCCTCGTCCGCCTGCATGGCGAACCGACGGTAATACTCGGAAAGCTCTGCGGAAGAATCCACGATGCAATAGTCATATTCTTTTCGCAGGTAGGAAAAGAGCTTCTCTTCGCTCCCGCGAGGAAAAGGTCTTCCGTCGTAACGGATTGGCGCAGGCAGGAAGAACATAGTCTCCCGCTGCGTTACGGGAACGATGGCCTCCTCCGGCTCGCAACGGCCGAACAGCACGTCACTGCAATCGTACAGAACACAGTCTTCCATTCCCAAAACCAAGTCCATACACCGCATCCCGAAATCCCCGTCCACAACGCAAACGCGTTTTCCCAAGGCTGCAAGCGCCGCGGAGATCCCCGCCGAAACGGTGGTCTTCCCCACCCCGCCCTTGAAGGCGGTGACAAAAATGACTCTGCCCAAAACGGTACACTCCTCCAAAATAGAGTCATTATAAATATATCATTTACCGCCGATTTTGTCAAGAGGAATCCGTCAAAAGTTGGCGTTTTCCTTACATATTTTATGAAAAATGCACATACAGATTACAGGAAAGGAGTCTGTTTTCCCATGTACCATTCCGATGGCTATTGCCACACGCCCTCACGGGCGGAGGAGATCGGAAAATACGTGTCGAAGACCGGTGCCACCGTCCGCGCCGCCGCTTCCCGGTTCGGCGTCAGCAAATCCACGGTGCACAAGGATCTGACCGTGCGGTTGAAAATGCAGAATCGCTCCCTGTTCGAGCAGGTGCAGACGGTTTTGCGGACCAACAAAGAGGAACGGCACAAGCGAGGCGGCGACGCCACAAGGATGAAATATTTGGCAGCAAAGCAGGATAGATATTGACAAATACTTATTTTAGCGGTATACTATGGTAAAGGATCCGACATTTTTCGAAGCAGGAGGAAGGGAACGTTATGGCAAAGAAAAGAATGCTGTTCGTAGGCAACGCCGCCATCCGTTTTGCGGTGGGCACGCCCTACATTCCCGCACCGGGAGAATCCATCATCTCCGACGGTAACTATACCTTTGCCCCCGGAGGCAGAAGTGCGCTGAGCGCCATCGCCGCCGCAAGGCTGGGGTATGACGTGGCACTTTGTGCCCGTGTGGGGGACGATTACTACGGCGACCGTTTGGTGGAGGTGTTCCGCAATGAGGGGCTTCACATCGCCAACGTCACCGTGAAGAGAGAGTGCCAGACGGGCCTTTCTTTGGAGCTTACCGAGCCGGACGGCACCACGAGAGAGATCTTCTTCCCCGGTGCCAACGCCCATCTGGACCATGCCTACGCCGAAGGTGCCATGAGCTGCCGTCCCGATGCCATCGTGGCGTCTTTAGAGGGAGACAAGGACATGATCCTGCGTCTTTCCGCCCTTGCGGAGGAGCGGGGCATCCCCTTTTTCCTGGACGGCTCCGTTCGTCAAGAGGCCATTCCCGCCGATTTTCCCTTTGAGCAGCTGGGCACCACCGAGCTTTTGATCTTAAACGATGCCGATGCAAGGGTATTCTCCGGCATCGACCCCAACAACGAAGAAAACCGCAAGATGGCTTGCTACACCATCCGTAAGCGGTTTGATGTGCGTTACGTTCTGTTACAGTTGGGGAATACCGGTTCCTTCATCTACGACGGTAAATATTTCAGCGCCATCTCCGGTCCGGAAAGCGAAGTGATGGATCCCGCAGGGGCTTCCGAGGCCTATACCGCCGCCCTCATCGGGGATTACCTCCAAAGCGGCGACCTGCGCGCTTCCGCAGAGTTCGCCTCCGCTGTATATGCGGCGGTGGCTTCCCGCCACGGCGGTTATCAATCTCTCCCACAGAAAAAAGCATAAGACGAAAAAGCAAACCACCGAGGCCGCCCTCGGTGGTTTGTTGTGTGTTATAACGTTTGGCTCCGCAGGACGGCGCCGAAGGATTCCGGGTGGAGGTACCACACGCCGCTGATGCACAGCACGCGGTAGGTAAGCTCTGTTTCCAGAGAATCAAAAGAGCCTTCAAAATACACGGTGACGGTGATCTTGCGGAAATCGGTGATGGACTCCATGGGCATGGCGTACCAAAAGGGATCCAGCCCCGTATAGCCATAGTTGGGCTCCAGCTGATCAAGGGACAGCTTTTCGCTCCCCGTCAGCTTGTAGCGGACGGACCACGTGTCCCCAAAATCCCTGCGGTTCTTTTCCGTAGCGGCGGCGAGAAGCTTTTCCAAGGTTTCGGGCAGGTCGGGGTATTGCTTCCCGTAGCCTGCGGTGAAATCCGTGGGAAAAGCGGCTTGATACAGGCCTGTGTTCCCGGTCTGCAACGCCTCCATAATACGGTCCAGCGGTACGGTGAGTTGGTTGCCCCTGCTCCCCGCAGAGGGTTCACACCCCGCAAGACAGCAAAGCAAGGCCAGCAAAAGGAGCAATCCGCTCTTAGCCTTCATTCTCTTCGTCCGCCTTGTTCATCCGCATTTCCATCAGTTCCTCACGGGTGATGAGGATCTTACGGGCCTTGGTGGCGGAGTCGTAGGAGCCGATGTAGCCCTTCTGCTCCATCACGCCCACGATACGTGCGGCACGGGCGTAGCCCAACCCCAGACGGGTCTGCACCATGGAGGTGGAGATGTTCTGGGTATCGATGGCAAGCTCCAGAGCATCCAGGAACTTTTCGTCCAGCTTGGGTTCGTCGCCGCCCTCTCCTTCAGCCTCGGCACGGCGGTTCTTGGGTGCGCCGCAAAGCTTGGCCTCTTTTTCGATCTGGGCGATGATGTCCTCGTCGTAGGAAGCGGTTGCGGCGTCCTTGATGAACTGGGTAACGGCAACCACCTCGGATTTACCGTCTACCAAAGCACCTTGCACACGGATAGGCTTCATAGCGCCTACGGGGTAGTACAGCATATCACCGCGGCCCAACAGCTTTTCTGCACCGGTAAGGTCCAGAATGGTACGGGAGTCCACCTGGGATGCCACGGTAAAGGCGATACGGGAGGGGATGTTGGCTTTGATCAAGCCGGTGATAACGTCCACGGAGGGACGCTGGGTACCGATGACCAAATGGATGCCTGCGGCACGGGCCTTCTGCGCCAGACGGCAGATAGAGGTCTCTACGTCGTCGGGAGCGGTCATCATCAGGTCGGCAAGCTCGTCGATGAAGATCACGATGTAGGGCTGCTGCTCACGCTCGGGATCATCCTTGACGATCATGTTGTATTCCACCAGATTCTTGGCGGCTACCTCCTGGATCAGGTTGTAGCGCTTTTCCATTTCCACGCAGGCCCAGTTCAGGGTGCCCGCCGCCTTCTTGGCGTCGTTGATAACGGGAACCAGCAGGTGGGGAATGCCGTTGTAATCCGCCATTTCCACCTTCTTGGGGTCGATCATGATGAACTTCACTTCATCGGGGGAGGCGTGGTAAAGCAAGGAAACGATCAAAGAGTTCATACAAACGGACTTACCCATACCCGTAGCACCTGCGATCATCAGGTGGGGCATTTTGGCGATATCCAGATACACGGGGTTGCCGGAAACGTCCTCGCCAAGGGCGGTGACCAGCTTACTCTTATGATCGCGAAAATCTTTGTTTTCGATCAGCCCGCGCAGACGTACCACGGAGGAGCTGCGGTTGGGGATCTCGATGCCAATGGCACTCTTGCCGGGAATGTTCTCAATACGCACGGAGGGTGCGGCCAAATGCAAAGCAATATCGTCGGAAAGGTTGGCGATCTGCTTCACACGTACGCCCGTCTCCGGCTGAACCTCGTACTGGGTAACGGTGGGGCCGAAGGATGCACCGATGACGTGAGCCTTCACCTTGAAGCTTTCCAAAACCGTCTCCAGCTTGCGGCTGACGGCGGCAACGTCGTTGGCGTTGGGCTTGGGAGAATCCCCTTCCCCGGGGGTCAGCAGAGAGATGGGAGGGAACACGTAAGGCGGGGGCAGATTCTCTTTCATTTCCATCCCCGTGACTTCCTCCGCCACCTCTGCGGCGGGGGTCACCTTCTCGGGAACGGTAGTCTCTTCCTCGGCGAGCAAAGCTTCGGCAGGAGCTTCTTCCGTCACGGGATCGGGACGGATGAAGATCTCCTCTTCCTCCTCCACGAACTTAGACGTTTCCGCAGGCTTCTTCTCCTCGGCGGGCAGATTCAGTTCGGGGGCGGCAACGGTCTTGTTGTCATCGTCCTTGCGGAACAGCTCTACGGGCACGCGGGAAAAGACCTCCTCCTGCTCCTCCTCGGGAAGGATAAAGCGGTGCTGTCCGCTCGGCTCTTCCACGATATGCTCGTCCTGTGTGGGGGTCTCCGTAATGGGAAGGTCGTCCACCAACACCGTGGGGACCGGCCGTTTTTTCTCTTCTTTTTCTTTCGGCTCTTCCACCGGTTTGGAAATGGCCTGGGGCTTCTTTTTGGGGGTCTCTGCGGGAATCGGCTTCTTGACGGGCTTTTCTTCCTCATCATCGTCGGAGAGAGAAAGCTCACGCAAGAAGCGGAAGAACTTCTTCAAGGTAGCCATGGGCGTACTGCCGCAGAACAAGGCGGTGCAGACGAAAATACCTAAGGAGGTCAGGATCGCCGTGGGGATCCAACCCACCACCGTAGCCGCAACGGCGCAAAAGCCGCCGCCAATGGCACCTGCCGTCTGCAATGCTTTCCCGGAGGTGTACAGACCGCTCATATTCTTAACGGCCTCGCCGAACACCGCATGGGGTGCAAGCTTCACGGAGATCAAATGGATCAGGCACAGGGAGAACAGGAAGATCAACCCAAGCAAAATGGTGCGAGCGGTGTTGGTGCCCCGCTTCTGCTGGGGATTCCAACGAAATACACCGATCAGAATAAACACGGGCACAAGGTAATAGCCAAAGCCGAACACACCCTTGAGAATATCCCGCACCCCGCCCAAAAATCCGGAATCGATGCCGGGAATGAAGGTGAGGATCAGGAACACGGAGAAAAAGCCCAGGATGTAACGCACGGGGTTTTGATACCTGCCGGGAACTTTTTCTTCCTTGGTTTCGGGCGCCTTTTCCTCCACCGGAGCAGGCTTGGTCTTCTTTTTGGCAGTCCCCTTGGCAGGAGACGTCTTCTTTTTGGTCTTTGTGTTTTTGGTTTCTTTTGCCATAACGTCCACTTCCTTACAATCAATTCAAATTGCGATCACAGGCACAGGTCGGCAATCATTGCCGCAAGGCCGATCAATACGGTATAAATACTGAAAACGGTAAACCCCTTCTTACGGGCAAAGAACTGCAAAAGCTTGATAGCGCCAAGCCCCACCACGAAGGCGGAAAGCGCCCCGGCGATACAGGGAGCTACCAGCTCCGCGGGAACACCTGCGGAGAAAAAGTCGGGCAGTTCCAGCACGCACGCCCCCACGATGGCGGGCATGGACATGAGGAAGGAGAAGCGCACCGCATCCTCACGGGTGAAGCCGCAAAGTCTGCCCCCGGTGATGGTTGAGCCGGAGCGGGAGATGCCGGGCAGTACTCCCACCATCTGCACCAGACCCACCAGGAGGGGGCGAAGCCAGCCTGCCTGCTCCAGGGTGATCTTCCCTGCCACCAAGCGGTCGCTGAACCAAAGCATACAGCCGTTGAAGATCAGCAGACAGCCGATAAGCCAGCTGATGCCGCCCACAGCCTCCACGGAATCGGAAAGCAACGCCGCAGGAACCAGGGGGACGGATGCCACGCAAAGCATAAGGAACAGTCTTTCCCCAAACTCCAAGGGCGTTTTCTTCACCTTCCCGGTGAACAGCTTCCCCATCAGGGTGAAGAATCCCTTCGCAATGAGCCATACCTCTTTACGGTACATGATCAGCACCGCAAACAGGGTGGCCAAATGCAGCAGAATATCGAAAGCAAGGTACTGCTCCCCTTCCGCGCCGAAAAAATTGTGGGCCAACGCCAGATGTCCGGAGCTGGAGATGGGTAGGAATTCCGCAATTCCTTGGAGAATGCCGTAGAGAATAGATTCCAAAATGCCCATAGGGTAGCCGTTCCTTTCTTGCCTGCGGTTGGAGGCATTGTCAGCTTATGCTTTTGGGAGAAACGCCATGCCTCCCCCAACGGAATGGGGGTATAGTCGGTTTATTATACTCCATTTTGTCTCCGTTGTCAAGGAAAAACGCAAAAAGAACTTTTCCTCCCCACTGCGGGAAAACATTTTTGAGCCATCGGTCAAAAAAACTCGTTTTCCCCCTTGACAATACCATTTCGGTGGGCTATACTATCGCAAGCAAAAATACAAATGAAAGAAAGGTTGTTATTTATGAAAAAGTATGTTTGTGAGCTTTGCGGTTGGGAATACGACGAAACTGCAGGCGACCCCGAAAATGACATTGACCCCGGCACTCGCTTTGACGATCTCCCCGATGATTTCGTCTGCCCCCTCTGCGGCGCAGGCAAGGAAGACTTTGCGAAAGCTGACTGATAATAAACGAGAAAGGAGCCCAAGCGGCTCCTTTTTTACATTCTTACCGAGACTTCTCCGCTGGGGAGAATCATGGTTTGCCCGTTGGCCTCCACCACCAATTCCCCACGGGCGTTGACGTCCAGGGCTTTTGCGGGGAAGCGCTCGTTCCCCCGGGTAACGGTGACGTCCTTCCCGAGGACGAAGCATTTTTTGCGGTAGGCCTCCATGAAAGCGCCCGTCTCAAGGGCTTTTTCCATGGATTCAAACTTAGTCAGAAGGGCTTGCAGAACCGTATCCCGGGAAAGAGTTACCCCGGTCTCCCGCTCCACGTCGGAGGCGATGGAAGCAAGCTCCTCCGGGAAGGCGGTCTTCCCTAAGTTGATGCCGATGCCGATGACGGCGTAGGCGAACTTCCCTGTCTCGTAGTCCACGGAGCCCTCCGTGAGGATGCCGCAGATCTTCTTGCCGTTCATGTAGACGTCGTTGACCCATTTGATGGCGGTCTCCTTCCCCGTCAGCTCCTCCAGTGCCTCTGCCACGGCAACGGCGGCAAAAGTGGTGAGCAGGGCGCCGTCCTCCCCCTTCACGGTGGGAGAGATCAGCAAAGAGAAATACAACCCACTTCCCTCGGGAGAGAAAAACTGCCTGCCCATGCGGCCTCTGCCCCCGGTCTGGCGGTCGGCCACCACGCAGAGATTCCGTTTGCCCTCCAACGCCAACGCCTTGGCGCGGTTGTTGGTGGAATCGATCGCGGTGTGTTTTTCCAAAAGAAACATAGGCATCCTCCCGTTTTTTCTTCATTATACCCCCATCCGATTTGGATGTCAATGTTTTTTTGCATAGACTTCCCCTCCTTTGCATACAGATGAAGTGAAAGGAATGGGATGAAGATTTGAAAAGAAACATCGGTAAAAAGAAAGCCCCTGCCACAGGAAGCACCGCTTCCCTTTTGAAGGCGGGCGGGACAGGCTTTTTGGTTGGCGTGGGGCTTTTGTTCGCCCTGGCGGCGGGCGGAGCGTTTTTGGCGCTGAAAAGCACCTCCCCCGGAGGGCTGGCAGTCCCCGCGGCGACGGTGGCGTTGTTTGCGGGAGGCTATATAGGTGCCTTGCTGGCGGGAAAAATGACCGAGAAGGCGGGGATGAATCCCTACTTTGGGGGCCTTCTCTGCGGCGGGTTGCTGTTGCTGTTCGGAGCGGTGACGTCCCTGTTCTTCCCCAACCCGGATGGACAAATAGGATGGGGCGGGTGGCTCCCCCTGGGGATCCTTCTGCTTTCCACCCTGCTGGGCAGCCTCACCGCCGCCGTCCACCGCCCGGGGAATAAACGAAAGCTGAAAAAGCTCACCAAACGCCGATGAGGGTTAATCTGCGATTGGTTTTTCCGTAACCAAGCATTGATTGACAGGATAAAGGACTTGCTGTATAATAAGCCCGGACAGACAAAAAGGAGACGTATATGAATATTCAACTGGGGAAGGCCGTTCGTGAGTTGAGAATGCAATCCGGCGTTACGCAAGAGGATCTGGCAAACCACCTTGGAGTTTCTATGCAGGCCATCAGCCGTTGGGAAAACGGCGTTTGCTACCCCGATCTGGAATTCGTTCCCGCACTGGCGGCCTATTTCGGCGTTTCTACGGATCATTTGCTTTGCGTGGATCTTACCGCCTCAAAAGAAGCGGAAGAGCAAGCCGTAGCGCAATGGAAGCTGGCGTTCAAAAACGGCAGGATCGAAGAGGCGTTGGAGATTGCGGAAAAGGCTTTGAGAGCCATGCCGACCAACTACCGTTTGATGCTTTGCAAGGCGCAGTCCTTGGTTTTATTGGCGGGAATTGCGGAAGATGATTGGCTGGATGAACAGGCAATGCGGCGCTATCTTTCCCGCGCCGAGGATCTGCTCTGTTTGATCGTCTCCAAGTGCCCCGAAAGGAATCTTCAGCTTGAGGCTCTTACTTGGATGAGCGGGCTGTGTGCATGCAAAGGAGACAAAACCGGACTTTTGAAACTGGTTTCGGAGTTCCCCGGCGTGATGCACTCCAAAAGATCCTTGCTTTACAGATTATGTGATTTCGACGAAGCCGCTCCCGGGCAATACTGTCGGGAATACCTTTACGAGCTGTTTTTTGAATTTTTCTATTGTGCCTACCATCTGGCAAAATCTCCCTCCACCTCCGAAGATGAGAGAAAGGACTTGTTACAGAAATCCTTGGAGCTGCTTCACATCGTGGTGGGGAAAGAGGAGTTCGGCGAGTTTGAGTATTTGATGGATTCGATCTATCAAACGCTGTACGAGCTGACCGGGGAAGAACGGTACGCCGCCGAGGTCGGGCTCCATCAGCCAAAGTACGACGCATTGCCCGCGGAATATACTTATCGTTCCGTGTTTTTGAACGGGGTGGTGTTCCGCCCTGCGGAAGCGGTTCACGGAATTGAATGGGACGGTACCGAAAAAGATTGACAAGAGAAGCCTTCCGTGATACAATGATGGCAAGAAAAGCACCGGAAGGAAAACGGATATGTCCGAAACGAGAAAAACGTGGATCGCTTGTCTGAAAAGCGTCGTATATTCGTCCCTGGCTTCCCTTGGCGTTTTTATGCTGTTTGCCTGGGTGATCGGCGCCGTATTCAATGAGATCGGGCCCGAATGGCTTCGGGAAATGACCCTCCACGTGGTGATGATGGTGATGTATGCCGTCTTTTTCTACCTGTACCGCTTCAAAAAGCGCTTGGTCACCTACACGGAACAGACGGATCGATTTGCCCCCAAGCCGGAACTGCTTGCCTACGTCCGTACCGAGGGAAAGATCATGTTCATCCTCTACGGCATTGCCGCGGCGGTCACGGAGATCTCCCGTTGGATAATTCCCGGTGATGCCCGCAATTCCGTGTTGTTGGTGTCCCACTTTTTCATGGGGCCTTGGATGGCGCTGAACGTTCCCGTTTTGAGAGCCGTCGTTGCTTTTGTATATTCTTCCGCACTGGTCTGCCTGTTGGCAGTTCTGCGAAGCCGCAGGATCCATCAAGAAAAGCTTTGGGTCAAGCAAGATAAAATCGACCGCCGAGAGTGATCCCGGCGGTATTTTTGTGTTACGTATACTTTTCCCGAAACTCTTCCAGCGTTTTGCGGATGGTGAGATCCACGCGGGAGGTGCAAAAACGCAAAATATGGGGCGGCACTTCTCCGTAGAACGCCTCGGCAATTCCGCCGGCAATACAAGCCTGGGTGTCTGCGTCTCCGCCCAAAGAAACGGCGTTGCGGACGGCGCTTTCGTAATCGTGGGATTCCAAAAAGGCTTGAATGGCGGGCGGCACGCTATAAGAGGTGCGGCTGTCAAACACGTGGGACTCCCGCAGTTCTCCGAGGGATTCCTTTAAGGGGTAAAAATGCTTGCGGACGTAGTCTCGGATCTCTTCCCTGCTTGCCTTATGCCGTGCCAGATAGACGCAGGCGGCGACGGCTTGCGCGCCCTTGACCGCCTCTCTGTGACGGTGTGTGGACAGACAGCTTGCCTTTGCCTGCAGGAGGGTCTGCTCCAGGGTATCGTAGGCGTAGCCGATGGGGATCACCCGCATGGCTCCGCCGTTGCCGTAGCTCCGCACGGTTTTCCCGCCGCCGTTTTTCGCCCAGTCGGCGAACATATTCCCAAACCCCGCGTGGGGAAAGAAGGAATAGAACCTGCGGTATTGAGCGGCGTACTGCCGTGCCCGCTCCCCCAAAGAAAACCGCCCCACGGGACGGGGATCCTCCAGAATGGCGCGGCAAACAGCGGCGACCAGCACGCTGTCGTCGGTAAAGGTGCTTTCCCGCACAAGGGGAAAGTCATATTCCTTGGTACAATGAACCTCGTAATACGAGCCGATCACGTCACCGCAAACTGCGCCCCACATACGGAAACCTCCTTGCATCCTTTTTTACAGTATACCACGGGAGAGGACGTTTGTCAACAAAATCACACCGCCGAGAGTGATCCCGGCGGTGTTTTTGTGTTTACTTATTGGTTTTGTAGACGTTGTATTCGTCCCAGATCTGTTCCATTTCCGTCAGACGGGCAACACTTTCCTCCGGGCGCTTTGCGGTAACGGCGGCGATGATGGCGTTGAGGACTGCCATGGGAGCCACTAAGGAATCCACGAAGCAATCGTTCTCGTTGTGAGCCAGCACGGCGGTATCCGCAAGGGAGGCCAGGGGGCTGTGGGAGCTGTCGGTGACGCCCACCACGTAGGCACCCTTCTTCTTGGAAAAGTCCAGAGCGTCCAGAGTACGGCGGGAATAACGGGGGAAGGAGATGCCGATGACCACGTCCTCCGCATTTACGGAGAGCATACGGTCAAAGACCTCGCCGCCCGCCACCGTCTGTACCAGACGAACGTCGTCAAAGAGCTGGGTGAGGTAGAACTCCAAGAACATGGCCAAAGCGGTGGCACTTCTGGCACCGATGATGTAAATACGCCGTGCGGCGATGAGCTTTTCGGCAACCAGGTCGAAGATGTGCACGTCCGTTTCCGCCAAGGTCTTCTTGATGTTCTCCATATCCGCACGCATACTGCGGGAGAAGGCGTCCCCCCCTGCGGTGACACAGGAAAGCTCCATACGCTGCAAAGAGGTAAGCGTGCCGCGGATGGACTCCTTCAATGCCGCTTGCAGCTCGGGGTAGCCCCGATAGCCAAGGTCTGCCGCATAACGCACCACGGTGGACTCCGAGGTGCCCACGGTCACGGCCAGCTTGGCAGCGGTCATGCCTGCGGCGGTAGCGTAGTTTTCCAAAAGGTATTTACCGATCTTCTTTTGCGCCTTTGAGCCGGAGGCAAGCCCGGCTTCGATCAACTGCAAAGCATCGTTCATGATTCTTCCACCCGTCCTGTGTTTTTTAGTATGCGATACGTTCTTCGATGACCTTCTTCAGATCTGCAATGGGAACACGGATCTGCTCCATGGTGTCACGGTCACGAACGGTCACGCAGTGGTCGTTTTCACTGTCGAAGTCGTAGGTGATACAAATGGGAGTACCGATCTCGTCCTCGCGGCGGTAACGCTTGCCGATGGAGCCTGCTTCGTCGTAATCCACCATGAAATACTTGCACAGGTCTGCGTAGATCTCCTGTGCAGGGCCTGCCAGCTTCTTGGAAAGGGGCAGAACTGCCGCCTTGAAGGGCGCCAACGCGGGGTGGAGACGGAGCACGGTACGTACGTCGGGCTTCTCGGGGGTGCCGATGTCCTCTTCGTCGTAAGCGTCGATGAGGAAGGCCAGAGCCACACGGTCACAGCCCAGAGAGGGCTCAACCACGTAGGGGATGTAGTGCTCGTTGGTTTCGGGATCGAAATAGGTCATATCCTGGCCGGACACGTTCTGGTGCTGGGTCAGGTCGTAGGAGGTACGGGAAGCAACGCCCCACAGCTCGCCCCAGCCGAAGGGGAACATGAACTCGAAGTCGGTTGTAGCGTTGGAGTAGAATGCCAATTCCGCAGGGTCGTGGTCACGGGTACGGAGGTTTTCGTCCTTCATGCCCAGATCCAACAGCCACTGATGGCAGAAGGACTTCCAATAGTTGAACCACTCCAGCTCGGTACCGGGCTTGCAGAAGAACTCCAGCTCCATCTGCTCAAACTCACGGGTACGGAAGGTGAAGTTACCGGGAGTGATCTCGTTACGGAAGGATTTACCGATCTGCGCCACGCCGAAGGGAACCTTCTTACGGGTGGTGCGCTGAATGTTCTTGAAGTTGACGAAGATGCCCTGTGCGGTCTCGGGACGGAGGTATACGGTAGCCGCATTGTCCTCGGTAACGCCCTGGAAGGTCTTGAACATCAGGTTGAACTTACGGATATCGGTAAAGTCGTGCTTGCCGCATCCGGGGCAGGTCACGTTCTTCTCGCGGATATAAGCCACCATGTCCTCGTTGGTCATGGATTCCACCACCACGTCGGTGATGTTGTTTGCCGCGTTGTAATCCTCGATGAGCTTGTCTGCGCGGTGGCGCATCTTACAAGCCTTACAGTCGATCAGCGGGTCGTTGAAGGTGGTGACGTGGCCGGATGCCACCCACACCTGGGGGTTCATCAGAATGGCAGAGTCCTGGCCTACGTTATAGGGGCATTCCTGGACGAATTTCTTCTTCCATGCCGCCTTGACGTTGTTCTTGAACTCCACACCCAAGGGGCCGTAGTCCCAGGTGTTTGCCAGACCGCCGTAAATCTCGCTGCCGCTGAAGACGAAGCCTCTGCCCTTGCAGAAGGCAACGATCTTTTCCATTGTTTTTTCTTGGTTTCTCATGCTTGCATTTCCGTTCGCACGACGGGCTGCCGTGCGCCTTTCTATGTTTTTTGTTTTGCTTTTGTGATTTTTGTCGTGGGGTGCCACCCCACACCCCGTCAGGGGACCCGTCCCCTGCACCCCATATTGTGAGGAAAGGGAAAGGGGTATGCGATTCAATCAATTCCCGAAAACGGCAGTTTTCGGCATTTGGTTTTTCGAGATCCTTAAGAACCTTTTTTTGAAAAAGGTTCTTAAGCGGGGTTCCCGAAGGGGCGGAGCCCCTTGGGCTTATTTATTCATGCGGTTCATCTCGCGCTGTGCCATTACAAGGCGGTAGTATCTGCCTTCCTTGGCCATCAGCTCCTCGTGGGTACCCAACTCCTCCAGCTCGCCCTTTTCGAACACCGCAAGCTTTGTGGCGTTGCGCAGGGTGGAAAGTCTGTGAGCGATGGCAACGGTGGTGCGCCCCTTGGACAGGGCCTGCAAAGCGTCCTGGATCTGCCGTTCCGTCTCCGTATCCAGAGAAGCGGTGGCCTCGTCAAGGATCAACAGCTTGGGGTTGCGGAGAATGGCGCGGGCGATGGCGATCCGTTGCTTTTCACCGCCGGACAGGGTGTTACCCCTTGCCCCCACGTAGGTATTGTAGCCGTCGGGCAGCTTCATAATGAAGGTGTGCGCCCCTGCCAGCTTGGCGGCGCGAAGCACCTCGTCACGGGTGGCACCGGGCTTGGCGTAGGCAAGGTTGCTGTACACCGTTCCGTTGAACAGATAGGTCTCCTGCAACACCACGCCGATCTGAGAACGGAAGGCGGCGGAATCGTAGGAACGGATATCCTTGCCGTCGATGAGTAGCTCGCCCTCGTTGATGTCGTACATTCGCATGATCAGGTTGATGGCGGTGGTCTTCCCCACGCCGCTTCTGCCCACCAGGCCGATAAAGTCCCCGGGCTTGATCTGCAGATCCAAATGCTTCAGAATATAGTCGGGCGGGTTATAGCCAAAGGAGGCGTCCTTGAACTCCACCTCGCCCTTCAGCTCGATCGCCAAGGTGCCGTCTGCCATATCCACCTTCTCGTCCAGCACCTCCGCCACCTTGGTCATGGAAATGAAGGTATTGGAGAACATACGGGGCACACGGGCAAACCAACGGATAGGCTCGTAAAGCGTAGCCACGTAAGCCAAGAACTCCGTCAGATCACCCAACGTAGCCTCCCCTGCGATCACGTCGCCGCCCACCATGAACAGCACCAAAAACTCTCCGATCCCCAAAAGGAAGCCGGAAAAGGGAACCGTCATGTTCCAGATCAGCTCGTTTTTCTTGGAGGTGTCCGCCAAACGTTCCGCCGTTTTCGCAAAGCGGTCGTGCTCACGCTGTTCCGTACCGAACACCTTCACCTCGCGGATGCCGGAGAAGATATCGTGCAACAGGTTGTTGGCATCGCTGGACAACTGCCATTGACGGTGGTAAGCCCTGTGGGTGATCTTGTTCACCATCATGAACAACAGCACCAGAAGGGGTGCGGGTGCGATCACCGCCAGCGTCAAGACCCAGTTCTTGGAAAACAGGATGATCGCCACGGCAACCAAGGTCACCGTTTGCTGTAAAAGTCCGGGAACAAGGTTCACCAAGAAGCGGCGAAGCTGCTCCGTATCCCCCGAAAGACGGGTGATCAACTCCCCTGCGGAGCGCTTGGAAAGCCCCGCCAGAGAAAGGGATTGGATTTTTTCGTAAAGGATGGCACGAAGCTTTACCAAGATCCGTGCAGAGGCCTTTGCCACCAAGATACGGCGCAAGCAGCCGAACACCGCAAGGCACAGACCCAGTGCCGCCAGGACCAGGACCACGCCCAAAAGGCCGCTCTTGCTTCCCGGCGTCACGCCGTCGGCAGGTGACAGATAGGCGTCGATCATATGTCCTTGCACCTGGGGCAGGATCACGCTGACCCCGGAGGTCAACAGCAGGAACAGGCCGCCGATCAACAGCAGACCTACGCTCCCTTTGGCATACCCGAAAAACCTGCCCAAAAGCTTTTTCTTGTTGGCGCAATGGACACAGCTTTCCGCACCCCTCGGGAAGGGTCTGCCACACTTGGGACATTTGGTACGTTTGCCTTTTTCCGCTTTTTTGCCCTTGCGGCAGGCTTCCAATTGCTTGACAGCCTCCTCAAAAGCGGTGCAGAGGCTCATGTCGCCGCGGCAAAGCTCCAGATCTTCTCCGTCCTGCTTTGCTTCCACGGACACGGTTCCCACGCCGCGGTTCAGTTTGATCTCCTCCAATGAGGAAAGATCGTACCTGATCACGGTGTCCCCGCAGACGGAGACCAGAGTCTTACCGTCGCAGGCGCAGGCACCGAAAACGGACTTGCCGTAAAAATCCAGGTTAAAATCGAAGGCTGCGGCGGGGCGGCTCTCTTCCCCGTGGGAGAACTCATCTCCCGGGGGCGGAATATGCCCTTTGCGGGGTTTTTTCCTTTTGGGAGGCTCCTGCCACTTCAGCCCCAGCTCCTCCACCGCCCTTTTCCGCGCGGCGATCAGCTCGGGAGATTCCTTCTGCTTATTCTTTTTTCCGCGTGGTGGCGTTCTTCTCGGTTCCATGAATTACAAATACAGCTCGATCTTACGGTAGCTCTTGGCGTCCAGCGCCAGAACGTCCTTGATGATAAATCGGTTTCCGTCCACGTCGGTGAGCACCACCCCGTTTTCGGAATTCTTGAACATATTGCGATAGGTATCCTGCATGGTGAAGGATTTTTTACCGTGATCCGTCTCCACCTCCCAATAGGAAAAGCCCAGCTTATCCTTCAGGGAAAGGATCTTGGAGATCACCGGAGCCAGGTACTTCCGTTCCAGCTCAATTTGAAGCAATTCTCTTGCCTCTCCTTCAAAATCGGAAAGACTGCGGATGATGCCGTATTCCTTGCCGTCCATGTTCAAAACGGAAATAAACTCCTCGGGAGCGTCAAAGGGAAAGGCGCGGTGGAACTGCACTCTGCCGAAATCCTGCCATTCCGGCGGCAATTTTTCTTCCGTCAGATCGTCCGTCACCGGGGGCAAAAACGCCCGCATAACGGGGAAACCGTTCTTTGTACGGGAGAAAATCGCGTTTTCGGGGGTCAGGTAGGTAATATCCGCAAGGTCGAGAAAGCTCTCTTGTTTCACGTCTCCCATTTTTCGGTTCTCCTTTTTTTCCATCTTCTGTTGACAAGCAAAAAAATATTTGCTATAATACAAATTAACCTAAAATACATTATACTATCTTTTTTCGGTTTTTGCAATAGCTGACGCCGAAAATTTCAAAAAAGATATCCGGAAAGGATGCAAAACGGTATGGCAGAGAAGAAGCTTGTGGAATCCATCACCTCCATGGACGTGGATTTCGCACAATGGTACACCGACGTAGTTCGTAAAGCAGAGCTTGCGGATTATTCCGGGGTGAAGGGATGCATGATCATCCGTCCCTACGGCTACGCCATTTGGGAAAATATTCAAAAGGATCTTGACGAACGGTTCAAGGCGCTGGGTCACGAAAACGTCTATATGCCCATGTTCATTCCCGAAAGCCTGTTGCAGAAGGAAAAGGATCACGTAGAGGGCTTTGCTCCCGAGTGCGCCTGGGTCACCGTGGGCGGCGAAAACAAGCTGGCGGAGCGTCTTTGCGTACGCCCCACCTCCGAGACTCTGTTCTGCGAGCATTTCAAGAATATCATCCAGTCCTACAGAGACCTGCCCAAGCTGTACAACCAGTGGGTCAACGTGGTTCGTTGGGAGAAGACCACCCGTCCCTTCCTGCGCACCTCCGAGTTCCTGTGGCAGGAGGGTCACACCATGCACGCCACCGAGGAGGAGGCACGCAAGGAGACCTTGCAGATGTTAAAGGTCTACGAGGACTTCTACCGTGACACCCTGGCCATCCCCGCCGTCACCGGCAGAAAGACGGAGAAGGAAAAGTTTGCCGGCGCTATGGAGACCTACACCATTGAGCCCATGATGCACAACGGCGTGGCTTTGCAGGGCGGCACCACCCATTACTTCGGAGACGGCTTTGCCAAGGCATTTGATATCACCTTCACTGACAGAGACAACACCGTGAAGTATCCTCATCAGACCTCTTGGGGCGTTTCCACCCGTATGATCGGCGCCATCATCATGACCCACGGCGACGACAACGGCTTGATCCTGCCTCCCAAGGTGGCTCCCATTCAGGTGGTCATCATCCCCGTGCAGATGCACAAGGAAGGGGTTCTGGAAAAGGCACAGCAGGTTGCGGACACTCTCCGTGCCGCAGGCATCCGCGTAAAGCTGGACAGCACCGACAACTCCCCCGGCTGGAAGTTCGCCGAGTACGAGATGAAGGGCGTTCCCGTTCGCTTGGAGATCGGTCCCCGCGACATCGAGAACAACTCCTGCGTCCTTGTCTCCCGCGTGAGCAGAAACAAGAACTTCGTGTCCTTGGACGGCTTGGAAGCTACCGTAAAGGAAATGCTTACCACCGTACACAACGAGCTGGTTGACCGCGTCAAGAAGAACGTGGAGGCCAAGACCCATACCGCCACCACCTGGGAGGAGTTTGCGGATCACGCAGAAAACCATCCCGGCTTTATCAAGGCCATGTGGTGCGGCGAGACGGAGTGCGAGGAGAAGGTCAAGGAGCTCACCGGCGGCGTGAAGTCCCGTTGCATCCCTTTCAATGAAGAGAACCTTGCGCCCACCTGCGTTTGCTGCGGCAAGCCCGCCAAGCATATGCTGGTCTGGGGCAGACAGTATTAAGTTAAAATGTGTTGCACCCTCGGGAACGTGGTTTCCGAGGGTGTTTTTTACGGTTTCGCCTTAAGAATCCCCAAAAAGCTTGCCATGCCGAAAACTGCCGTTTTCGGGGGATAGCCGCCTTGACAGCCTTTGCGGTCTATGCTATACTTAACAAAGAAAGGATGTGAAGCCATGCTTGCTTATTATTTCCTGACCCTGCTTTTCTTGGCGCTTTTTGCAATCGTATACGCCCTGTTCCGAGGGGGAGTACAGACTTGGCTACGGCTGAAAAAGGGATTCAGCAAGACCCATATCCGCAAACTGAAAAAGGGTGTGAAAAACTTTTGGTGGTATCAAGCCCTGCACGCCGAGACGGGTATGGGACTGCTGTATCCGTTGAACAAGGGCTTCACCCTGGTTTACACGTTGGCTTTAGGCCTTTCTCTGGTTTTAGGATGGTGGAAGCCTGTGTCCGTGGTGCTTTGCGGCTTGATGCTTCCCTTATGCCTCTCTGCCGGAATTATGATTGCTTTCGCGTTAATTTGGGGCAACATAGAAGAACACGGGAGGCCTATTGTGTTGCTGGCGCAACGGAAAAACAAAGGCTTTGATTCCGTAATTTTTGACGTGGCAGCAGTTCTCTTCTGCTTGCTGGTGGGATACGCCCATTTGCTTCTGACAGCAGATCTGTGGGGGATGGATCTGCGGTTTTGGTGAGATCCAACCAATGGTTTCATTTGAAACAACCAATTGATGCTTGAAACAAAAGAACTCCTGTGCTATCATAGGATCACACCGGTGATGACAACTATGACAGTAAGGAGTTTTTTATATGCAATTGAATTTGGGAACTCATATCAGAGCCCTTCGCCGCGGGCAAGGGCGCACTCAGGAGGCTTTGGCGGAAGCGTTGGGAGTCACCTCCCAAGCGGTTTCCCGCTGGGAATCCGGAGGAAGCTACCCCGATATGGAGCTGATGCCCGCCATCGCCAACTATTTCGGCGTGACCATAGACGATCTTTTCGGCTATCACGGGGACAGGGAGCAGAAGGTGGCTTCCCTGCTGGCGGAGGTGGACACCCTTTACCCCGAAAACGCCTACGAGGACGTGAATTTTGACCGCTGTATCGCCCTTCTGCGGAAGGGATTGGCGGAATTCCCGGGAAACGAGAAGCTGACCCACCGCTTGGCGGTGATCCTCACGGATACCGGGTGGAAGAGGCACCGCCAATGGCTCCACTACGGGGAGGACGGCCACATCCAAAACTGCTTTGACCACCACCGGGAAAACGAATACTGGAACGAAGCCACCAAGCTGTTTGAAAAGCTGTTGGAGGATTCCGCCGACCCGGCCTTGAAAAACGACTGCATCTACCATCTGGTGATGCTCTACCGCAACGTGGGAGACTATACTGCCGCCGTCCGCTTGGGAGAAAAGCTTCCCCGCCTTTGCCACAGCCGTGAGATCATGCTGGCAAACGGCACCGACGGCGTGTTGCAGGCAGGGTATCTGGGCAGCGCTCTGCTGGAGCTGGCCTATCAGTTCGCCGAGCAGATGATGTACGCTTTGGTGAACAACAAGGCAAACTACGAAACGGATCTTCCCATTGCCAAGGTGCAGGGTGCCATCGCTCTCTTTGACTTGTTGGCCGATGGCGGGTGCATCGGGGTCTACCATCGGGAGGTGGCGTATTTATACCTGTACCTTTCCCGTCTGCAGTGGGAATACGGCCGGAAGGACGAGGCCTTCGTCTCCCTTGACCTGGCCTTGGAGCAGGCCCGCAGGTACGACCGCTTTTCCGCAGAGGAGGAGCCCTGCTATACCTCTCCCCTCTTGAAGCACGCCGCCTGCAAAACGGAGATCTTCTCCCCCAAGACTTTGGCGGAAGGTCTCCCCGCAAGCTGGCCCATGTGGTGCAACCCGGACTATTCCGCCGTGGAGAAGGAGATCAAGGCCGATCCCCGCTGGGAGAAATGGGTGGAGAAAACGATGCACGCCGACGCGTGATGCCATGCCAATTCTCCTATGGAGAATTGGATAGAAAAAAGCACTTCTGACGAAGTGCTTTTTTACTTTACGTGAGTGAAAGATCGTTTCGGTCGGCAGGTACCAAGTCCTGAGAGCAAACCTTTTCTGCCTTCACAGAACTCATTTTTCATTTTCTTTTGCGGTATTGATAGAAGCGATCAGCATTCTTCGAATCGTACCGCATTGTTTATAGAGCTCTTTTACGATTTCTCGATCAGCCAATCCCGATTTCACAAATAATTCAAGCCAATATTCCGTTTCATAGCACTCTTTCAATGCAATTTGAAATTTTGCCACAAAGTCGGCTTTGCTTTGAGCGTAGTTGGCTTCGTGAATATTGGCTCCAATAGAGGTAGATGAACGTTCCAACTGGTTGACAAGGGAATAATGACCCTTGATCCCGTCGCACACTTTGATCACTTTCACAGCGAATTCTATTGATAAATTCCGGAGCTTCGATTCTGACATATTGCCACCGCCTTTCTCGTTTGCAGTATAGCATAAACCCATTGGCTTTTCAAGTGAAATATTCGGCGATGCCGAATGTGAAATAATACGCTGTCGCGCATTGTGAAATATTGCTCCCGATGGTCGCAATGTGAAATGAAATTTGCCCACGTTCGCGCGAGCGAACATTTCACATTTGCGAAGCAAATATTTCACAGCAAAGCTATTTCACTTGCCCGCAGGGCAAATTTCGTTGAAAAAAGCACTTCTGACGAAGTGCTTTTTTCATGGGGTGGGAGACCGGATTCGAACCGGCGACCCTCAGAGCCACAATCTGATACTCTAACCAACTGAGCTACACCCACCATATTGAGAGACCGAATCAAGTTTGTTGCAAGCGCCATTCATCGGTCTCACGTTTGGCGCGTCTTGGGGGACTCGAACCTCCGGCCTACTGCTTAGAAGGCAGTTGCTCTATCCAACTGAGCTAAAGACGCATACAACACAATGGCGCGCTTTTGGAGCGGGTGACGGGAATCGGACCCGCACGGCCAGCTTGGAAGGCTGGAATTCTACCATTGAACTACACCCGCATGCGTTGCGCACCGGCACAATGTTCACGGACAGACCGCATACGAAGGTATACGGTCTATCCGAAAAATGCATCGTTACTGAGCGTTGTTGAGCATCTGGGTAAACTTGCTCTTCTTTCTCGCTGCGTTATTCTTGTGCAGAATACCCTTGTTGACAGCACGGTCGATCATGCTGACTGCGTCGAGGTAGGTCTTGGAAGCAAGCTCCTTGTTACCTTCAGCAAGTGCAGCCTGATACTTCTTGATAGAGGTCTTCATCGCGGAACGGAAGCTCTTATTCTGAAGAGTCTTGGTTTCGGTTACGAGAACGCGCTTCTTTGCAGACTTAATATTAGGCAAACAACTCACCTCCTACTTCATATTTTTGGAACCTACTTATATTAGCACACTTTTTTCCATTTTGCAAGAGGTTTTTCAAAAAAAACATATATTTTTTCAAACAGCACAAAATATCAAAAAAACAAAGGAATAGGAGTTGGCAAAGATGTACAGAAAACGCACGGACTTGGCATTGGAAACCCGGGAACTGCACGCCGAAAAAGGTAACAATGACGGGATCGTGGTCACCACGCGGCAGGTAGGAGGGGTGAAGATCACCGCCATGGAGATCTCCCCCGCCGGGGAAGCCTCTTGCGGAAAGGCGGCAGGGCGGTACGTCACTTTGGAGGTAGGATCGGTTTGGCGTTCACAGCCCCATGCCTTTGAAGCGGCGACAACCGCATTGGCGAGAGAGCTTGGGGAAATGCTTCCCGAGGGAGACGGGTGCGTTCTGGTGGCGGGGCTGGGCAATCGGGACATCACCGCGGATTCCGTTGGGCCTAAGGTGGTGGAATCGTTGTTGGTCACCCGCCATATCAAAACCATGGACACCGGGCTGTTTTCGGAAGCGGGCTTCGGGGAGCTGGCGGCCTTGTCCCCGGGGGTATTGGGACAGACGGGGATGGAAAGCGCAGAAGTTCTTTTGGGAGTGGTGGAAAAGGTCAAGCCCCGTTGCGTTGTGGTCATCGATGCCCTTGCCTCCCGCAGGCTGGAGCGGCTGGCCTCTACCCTACAGCTTTCCGACACGGGCATATGCCCCGGCTCGGGAGTTTCCAACCACAGAGCCGCCTTGAACAAAAAGACCCTGCGTGTCCCCGTGATCTCCCTTGGCATTCCCACCGTGGTGGACGCAGGCACCTTGGCCTTTGATCTTTTGGAGGAGCTTGCCCTGCAAGAGGGCTTTCGACCCGAAGCCCCCATTCTGGAAAAGATCGTTGACGGCTTGCAGTGCGGCACGGGGAAGGACTTTTTCGTGACCCCCAAGGACAGCGACGCCCTGACCTCCAAAGCGGCAAGACTGATCTCCGCCGCCATCAATCTGGCCGTCCACGAGGGTATGACTCTGCAAGACCTTGCGGAATATCAAAGCGGATTATGACGGTGATGTAAAATCTTTCCGCAAGCCCTTGCCATTTACAAAAATATGTAGTATAATATAGTGATATATACTATAATTAGGAATGGTATGCTTTTTTACAAGGAGTGACGTGATTTGAAACACACCCTGATCCCCCAAGAGAATATCCGTATCGCACCCTACACCTCTATGCGGGTGGGCGGTGAGGTACGGTACTTATACCGTCCCGAAACGGAGGAACAACTTGAAGAGCTGGTAGCAGGCTGTAAGGCGGGAAACGCGCCCTATCTGGTGATGGGAAACGCCTCCAACCTGCTGTTCCCCGACGAAGGGTTTAACGGCACCGTCATTGCCACGGGAGGCATCCGTTCCATCACCATGGAAAACGGACTGATCACCGCTTCCTGCGGGGCTTCCCTCTCCGCTCTCTCCGTTTTTGCCATGGAGCACGGCAAGAAGGGCTTGGCCTTCGCCTACGGCATCCCCGGCACGGTGGGCGGCGGCGTTTACATGAATGCAGGGGCTTACGGCGGGGAGATCTCCGATTGTTTGGAACACGCCGTCTGTATCGACGCCAAGGGCGAAAAGGTCACCCTTTCCAAGGAAGACCTGCGCCTTTCCTACCGTCACAGCCGTTTGCAGGAGGAAGAGCTGTTGCTTCTTTCCGCAACCTTCCGCTGTGAGGACGGAGACCCCAAGGAGATCAAGGGGGAAATGGATAAGAACATGACCGCCCGCAAGGAGAAACAGCCTTTGGAATATCCCTCTTGCGGCAGTGCCTTCAAGCGACCTACGGGCTATTACGCAGGGGCGCTGATCCAGGAGGCGGGGCTGAAGGGCTATTCCATCGGAGGCGCACAGGTCTCCGAAAAGCACGCAGGCTTTGTGATCAACAAGGGCGGTGCCACTGCCGACGACGTGAAGGCACTGCTTGCCCACGTGCAAAAGACGGTATACGAGCAAAGCGGTGTCCTTTTGGAATCCGAGATCCAAATACTGTAAGAGCGTTTTCAAAAACCAAGAAAGGAGCATGGCAATGTCCTACTCATCTGAGCTGAAGCAACATTTGCAGACCTTGGGCTTTAAAAAAGAATGCTGTATGCTTGCCTGCTCTGCGGGATACGACGGTGAGCCCTTTGAAAAAGGGTGTGACCGCTGTCTGGGTTGCTTTTTAAGAGGCGTTTTCTTCCGCTACGGCTATCTGACACCGCCGGAAAAGGACGCATTGTTGACCTTTGATTTCTACGACGACTACGCCTTCTACGTACAGGAGGTGTTGCAGGAGGCGGGGTTTGACGCCAAGGTCACCTCCCGTCGGGGGAAGAAGCTGATCTACCTGAAGAAAAGCGAATCCGTCTCCGACATCGTCTCTTTGATGGGGGCCACCAAGTACTCCTTGAAGATCATGGAGGTGCAGGTGGACAAGCAGGTGCGGGGCGAGTTGAACCGCATGGTCAATGCGGAGACCGCCAACCTGAACCGCACCGCGGGGGCTGCCGCAAAACAGCTGGCCGCCATTGCCAAATTGCGGGAGGCCAAGAAGCTTCCCACCCTCTCCGAGGAGCTGATCCTGGCGGCGGAACTGCGGGAAGCTCACCCGGAGGCAAACTTGGAAGAATTGCGTTTTTATTTCGACCCGCCCATCAGCAAAAGCGGGCTGAACCACCGTCTGCGGAAGCTTATCGAGCTGGCGGAGGAAAACCCTTAAACAAGCATTTTGCGGGAGTGTTCTATGGCATTCGTTCATCTCCATCTTCATACAGAATATTCCCTTTTGGACGGCGAATGCCGTATTGAAAAGATCCCCGAGGCGGTGAAGAAGGCGGGGCAGTCTGCCGTTGCCATCACCGACCACGGCGTGATGTACGGCGCAGTGCCCTTCTACAAGGCCTGCAAAAAGGAAGGCGTGAAGCCTATCATCGGCTGTGAGGTCTACGTAGCCCCCAGAGGGATGGAGGACAAGGACCGCATGGCGGATGGCAACAGTTCCCACTTGGTGCTGTTGGTGAAAGACGAAATAGGCTACCGCAACCTGATGTCCATTGTTTCCCGCTCCTTTACCAAGGGCTTTTTCGACGTCCCCCGCACGGACAAAGCCACCCTTGCCAAGCATTCCGGGGGGCTGATCGCGCTCAGCGGCTGCCTTCACGGCGGCATCGCCCAAAGCATTCTGCTGGGAGACCGTTCCGGCGCCAGAGAGCAGATCCTTTGGCACAAAAAGACCTTTGGAAAGGATTTCTACCTGGAGATCGGCAGACACGGTGTGCAGGGAGAACGGCAGGTAGGCGAGGAGCTGATCCGTTTTGGAAGAGAACTGCAGGTTCCCTTGGTGGCCACCAACGACGTGCACTATCTGAAGCAGGGAGATCATCAGCTTCAGAAGCTGCTTGCCGCCATCAAAAACGGCACCACGCTGGAGGAAAGCGGCGGCATGGAGGGATCTCAGTATTATTTGAAGACGGAAAGCGAAATGCGTTCCCTGTTCCCCGACCTTCCCGAGGCTTTGGAAAACACCGTACGTATTGCAGAGGAATGCAATTTTGAATTTGATTTTTCCACCTATCACCTGCCCGTATTCCCCCTTCCCATGGGAGAAACGGCAGCCTCCCGCCTGCGGAAGCTGGCCGAGGAGGGCTACCGCGGCAGGATCGCCGCAGGACATACGAGGGGCGGGGCGGACTACGAGGAACGGCTGAACTACGAGCTTTCCATCATTGGCGACATGGGCTTTGCGGATTATTACCTCATCGTCCACGATTTCGTCAGCTACGCCAAAAAGCAGGAGATCCCCGTGGGTCCCGGCAGAGGAAGCGGCGTGGGAAGCTTGGTGGCATACTGCATGGGCATCACCGACGTGGATCCCATGCCTTACGGCTTGCTGTTCGAGCGGTTTTTGAACCCCGAGCGTATCAGTATGCCGGATTTTGACATTGATTTCAGCGACGAACGGCGGGGCGAGGTCATCGATTACGTTACCGCAAAATACGGCAGAGATCACGTGGCACAGATCATCACCTTCGGTACCATGGCCTGCAAGCAGGCTCTGCGGGATGCGGGGCGTGCCATGGGTCTGACCTACGCACAGACCGACGAGGTGGTGCGTTTGGTACCCCGTTACGCCAACGTCACCGTGGAAAGCGCCCTGCAGGAAAGCGACGACCTGCGAAAGCGTTGTGAAGAGGATCCCGAGGCCGACCGTCTGGTGCGGTACGCCATGCAATTGGAAGGACGTCCCCGCAACACCTCCACCCACGCCACAGGCGTGGTGATCACCGACAAGCCCTTGACGGATTACATCCCTTTGGCGCTGAACGATGCCGTTCCCGTCACCCAGTACACCATGAACGTGGTGGCGGATCTGGGTCTTTTGAAGATCGATTTTTTAGGGCTTCGCTACCTTTCCATCCTGCGGGATGCGGAAAAGAGAGTGCAGACCGAATACCCTGCCTTCCGTTTGGATACCATTCCTATGGACGACAAAGCGACCTACGATCTGCTGTGCGGAGGCAACTCCTTAGGCCTGTTCCAATTGGAAAGTGAAGGGATGCGGGGGTTGCTTACCAAATTACAGCCCCGCAGTCTGGCGGACATCATCTCCGTGATCTCCCTGTACCGTCCCGGACCTGCACTGTCTATCGAGACCTTCTTGAAGAACCGCAAGCACCCCGAAGAGACGGAATACCTTCTGCCTCAGCTAAAGCCCATCCTGGAAGAGACCCACGGCTGTATGCTGTACCAGGAGCAGGTGATGCAGATCTGCCGCAGTCTGGCAGGCTTCACCTTCGGGCACGCCGACCTGGTGCGCCGTGCCATGGCTAAGAAAAAGCAGGAGGAGATGGAAAAGGAATCCGTTTCCTTCTACGAAGGGTGCGCCCAAAACGGCATCCCGAGAGACAAGGCGGAAGCGATCTTTGATCTGATGCGGGAGTTTGCCAAATACGCCTTTAACAAAAGCCACGCCGCGGCCTACGCCGTGGTGGCATACCGTACCGCTTACCTGAAGGCCCACTACCCCAAGATCTATATGTGTGCCCTTTTGAACACCTTGGGCGGCAATCGGGAGAAGATGCCCGAGTACGCCGAGGATTGCACCTCTTTGGGCATTACCATCCTGCCCCCTCACGTGAACCATTCCGGGGCGGAATTTACCGTGGAGGGCAAGGATATCCGCTACGGTCTTGCCGCCGTGAAGAACGTGGGCAGTCTGGTGGCTATGCGGATCGTCACCGCAAGACAGACGGGGAAATACCGTTCCTTTGAGGATCTGCTTTCCCGTACCGCTCCCGGCGTCAACGCCAAGGCGGTGGAGGCTCTCATCAGCGCAGGGGCGTTGGACGGGCTGAACGGCTCCCGCGGGAGCATGCTTTCCGCCACGGAGCACGCCATGGAACAGCTTTCCAAGCTGAGAAACAGCCAATCCGCAGGGCAGATCGGGATGTTCGACACCGACGACCAAGGGGACGGTATGCTTTTGATCTCCCTCTCCATGGAGGAAACGCTGACGGACACCCAACGGCTTTCCGCCGAAAAGGAACACACCGGGCTGTACCTTTCGGGGCACCCTTTGGACAAGTATACCCCCTACCGCAAGGACATGGGCTTCCCCACCGTTTCCGAGCTGTACGCCGCTCTTTCGGAAAAGCCTCCCCGCACCAAGGAAGAACGTACCCTTGTGGGCATGGTTACCGGGAAGCGGGTACGCATGACCAAGAAGAACGAGACCATGGCCTTCGTGTCCATAGAAGATACCACGGGAGAGATGGAGCTGATCCTGTTCCCCAAAGTATATGCCCAATACGGCAATCAGCTGGAGGCGGGCGCCATCTTCCAATTCTGCGGAGAAGCGGAGCTGACGGAATCCCGTTTGGAGGATGCACCGCCGGAGCTGAAGATGATTTTAAAAAATATTTCCAATCCCGAAACATCCCGTATGCAAAAATCTGTTACCATACAAGCGCCCCCCAAAAGTACGGCTTTGTATCTGAAGGCCACTGCCACCAACCGCGGCAATCTGGACCGTGCTATTGCTTTGTCCAAGGCCATCCCGGGGGAGGCCCGCATTCTGGTATATTTCGAGGAGGAGAAAAAGCTTCGCGCCGTAAAGGACGCCACTTGCTCTCCCGACGAGGGATTGATCCAATCGTTAAAGCGACTTCTGGGCGACGGCAACGTGGCACTGAAGTGAGAAAGGAGCGTTTTGAACCATGAGTGAAGAAAATAAAACGCCGAAAGAAGACGGCCTGATTTCAAAGGAACAATCGGAAGAACAGCTTTCTATTGAAGAGCTTTTGGAAATGAGCCGACAGGAAAAGGCCAAAAAGCCTGCGGAAGAAGCTCCCGTTTTGGAAGAAGCGTCCGAAGCAGAGCTTTCCACCGACACGGAGGTCATTGCCCCCGAGGAGCTCTCCTCTTCTGCCGCTACGGCAAACGAGGACAACAAAACCCGTCTGTTCGACACGCCTCAAAAGCCGCCCAAGAAAAAGAAAGAGCCTCGCAAAAAAGGCAAGATCGCGCTGACCGTGTTGAAATACACAAGTAAGTTCACCTTCAAGACCGCTCTGTTCGTGGTGCGCAAGGCGTTGACCTACACCTTGAACGTGCTGTTGACCGCCATCATCGTGGGAGTTCTGGTAGGTGCGGTATGCGTTATGGCGTTCATGATCTATCTGAACAGCTACGTCAATGCGGAATTTACCGCCTTGGACAACCTGAAATACGACTCCTCCCTCACCACCTCCCTCTTCTATTTGGACGAGCACGGCAACGAGGTGGAATTGGCGGACGATCGGTTGTCCTCCAGCGAAAACCGTCTTTGGGTGCCTTACGACGATATTCCCAAGATCCTGGTGGATGCATACGTGGCCATCGAGGACCAGCGTTTCTGGGAGCACAACGGCGTGGATACCAAGCGTACCCTCTCTGCGGTGTATAACTTCTTCGTCCCATCCGGCTCCAACTTCGGCGGGTCCACCCTGACCCAACAGCTGATCAAGAACGTTACCGGGGAAAACGATACCACCATGCAGCGTAAGATCCAAGAGATCTTCCGTGCCTTGGACGTGGAAAAGAAGTACGACAAGACCGAGATCATGGAGATGTATCTCAACACCATCTACCTGTCTCAGAACTGCTACGGCGTGCGTGCGGCGGCAGAGACTTATTTCGGCAAGGAGCTTTCCGAGCTGACCTTGAACGAATGTGCCGCCATCGCCTCCATCGGTAAATCCCCCATCAAATACGATCCCATTCTGAACCCTCAGTACAATCTGGAGCGCCGCAATCTGGTATTGCGAGAAATGCTGGCCCAGGGGTTGATCACCCAGGAGGAGTTTGACGAGGCATACGACGCACCCTTGGTGTTTGCAGACGATGACGAAGAGGATTACGGCACCACCGTTCACTCCTACTACGTGGATGCGGTGATCGACGACGTGATGGCAGACCTCATGGAGACCTACGGCTACGACGAAAGAACCGCTTCCATCCAGCTGTTCTCCGGCGGTTTGCAGATCGTTACCTGCATGGATCCCAACATCCAGAGCATCATGGAAAAGGTGTACACCGACGAAAGCTACTGGCCCGCCTCCACGGGTCTGCAGGCCCAGTCCGCCATGTGCGTCATGGATCCCGAAACCGGCGATCTTTTGGGAATCGTGGGCGGACGAGGCGAAAAGAAGACCGCCCGCGGTCTGAACCGCGCTACCCACAGCCGCAGACAGTGCGGCTCCTCCATCAAGCCCATTTCGGTATACGCCTTGGCGTTGGAAACGGGACTTTACAACTACGCAGGCCCCTGCGATGACGTTCCCGTGCTTTACGACGAGACGGCAGAGGTCCACTGGCCCAACAACTTCAACAGAGTATTCGACGGCTCCACCTATCTGGCGTACGCCATCAAACGCTCCATGAACACGGTGGCGGCGGATACCTGCGGACAGCTGGGCGTGGATCGGGTGTACAAAAACATTATGGAATACGGGTTCACCACTCTGGTGGACAATTATACCTCCGCCAACGGAACGGTGTTCTCCGATGCCGCCCTCTCCCCCCTGTCTCTGGGCTCCTTTACCTTTGGCGTTACCGTGCGGGAAATGACCCAGGCCTACGCCTGCCTGGCCAACAACGGCGTGACCACAAAAGCTCGCACTTACTCCATGGTAAGAGACGCCATGGGCAACGTGATCCTGGACAATTCCAATGACAGTCAGACCATTTTGTATTCCGAAGAGACTGCCTATATGATCACCCGCCTCATGCAGAACGTGATCTCCAGCTCCACCGGTACGGGTTACCGTTATATTAAGTTTCATAAGGATTTCGACGGCTTGGAGGTCGTGGGTAAGACCGGTACCACCAACGACGATAAGGACTTGTATTTCTGCGGTTATACCCCCGATCTGGTAGGTGCTTGCTGGTACGGCTACGACAACAACAAAACCATCACCACCGGCGGCGGTGCAGCAGCCACCCTTTGGGACAGCGTGTTCCGTTTGATCTATGAGTATTACGAGGCAGAGGGCATCCGCTACAAGCGCACCTTCGATCAGCCCAACACCATCGCCTACGCAAAGGATACGGGTCTGAGGATCTGTACTATTTCCGGCAAGCTTGCCACCGAGGCCTGTGAACACGACATTGCCGTGGTAGTGGACGGCGAATCCTCTGTGGTGACCAGTGATTTCTATTATATCCGCTCCGAGGCTCCCACGGAATACTGTGACAAGCACGTTTCCGTACAGTGGGACACCGTTACCAAGGCCATCTGTCTCCCCGGCTGCAACTGTCCCCAAGAGAATCTGATCACCGTCAGCTTCCGTCTGAAGACGAAAGAGGATCGCTGCTTCCATTCCGATCTGCGCATTGGAGACACCCAGTATATCCTCATCCCCGTTCCCGAAGGCTATGAGTTCCCCACCAAGCGCTCCGTTCCCTTCTTCATCAACCTTTACAGCCAGGAAGAAGGCAAGGAGGAATATCCCGGGCATACCTCCGGTGCCACCTATCCCTACAACCGCTTCTGCAAGGAGCACGCCTCCCCGGTGGTGCTCCCCCCCGTGATCGATGTGGGAGGTACACCGTGATCAAATCCTGCTCTTTGCGATACGACAGCACCCTCACCCCCGAGGAATGCGCCAAAAATCTGGCGGAAGCAGGGTTCACCCACGTGTTTTCCACCTGGGGATATCAGGATGAAGGCATCCGAGATCTTGTCGCCGCCCGTGAAAACGGGTTGACGGTGGAGACCTTACACGCCGCCTACGGCGGTGTCAACGAGATCTGGGCGGACGATGAAAAAGGGGAAGCGCGCATGCACTTCTTCCTGGAATGTATCCGTGCCGCGGCCTCCGAAAGCGTCCCCATAGTGATCATGCATCTTTCCAGCGGGCTGACGCCCCCTCCGGTATCTGAGGTAGGCCTGCGGCGTTACAGCCGGATCTGCGAGGAAGCGGAACGCCTGGGCATTGCCGTGGCCTTCGAGAACCTCCGCTACGTCAGCTACCTGCGGGAGATCTTCCAAAACATCCACTCCCCTGCAAGAAAGTTCTGCTTTGATTGCGGACACGAAAACCTCTACGACGGCGGAGACGGCGTTTTGGAGGAGTTTGGCAAGGATCTGGTGGCAGTTCATCTCCACGACAATTACGGGGAGCATGACGACCACCTTCCGCCCTTTGCAGGCACGGTGGATTGGGCTCGCCTTGCCAAGCGGCTGAAAGCCAACGGTATGCCCTGTCCCATCACGCTGGAATTGAAGGCCAACGGCGCAGGAGAAGAGTTTGCGCGACGCCTCTATTCCTGTGCTTGCAGGATCGAAAAGATGATAGAACAATCCTGAACGAAGAAAACCGCAGCGAAAACTGCGGTTTTTGCTTTTCTCGTTAAGCCTCTGCGCGTCTGGTCTTCCAAGCGGCAAGCAAGCCTACCATGGCCACACTGCCCAGCAAGGCGAACCATACTACGCCTTTGTCCCCGGACTGAGGAGGTGTGGAATCCTCGGAGGGCCGGTCGGAAGCTTCCGGCGGTGTAGCTCTCTGCAAGACTGCATATGCGCCGTTGCCCGCCAAGGTGTCCATCTCGTTATCGTTTCCGTAAACCGTCTCCGTGGGGATATAGAGGCCTCCCAGATCGTACCCCTCGTTGAGCTTAAAGCGCAGAGTCAGCACCAAGGGAGTCTCCTCGGAGATCACGGAATCATCCGAAGCGTTGACAGCACCCATATCCAATTCCCCGGGGATCACGTTTAAGCGGTCATCCTTATAAATGCAACACATATTCTCCCATTTTTCGCTGGGGAGAGAGGTGACGCAATCCAAAAGGTTCTCTTGTTCGTTTACTTCCGTCAGAAGGGTCATGGCCTCGTGGTCGTACACCAAGTGACCGTATACGTTCTGCAAATTGGTAGGAGAAGCAAGCTCCTTGATTGTCAGGGTGACGGTGGCTACTCCTTGCGTGTCGGTCTCCGCTGCCATTTCCCATGCAAACACAGCACCTTCCGCATCCTCGCCTACCAGAGCCTTCAGCTTCGCGTGCAATGCCGCCACAGGGTCTGTGTTGTAGGGAGCAATGGTAGAGGTGCAGAGATACAGGGGATCATACCATTTCAGCTCCGGGGTGGAGGTGGGAACGGTCGCAAGATCCACGCCGTGGACGGTATACCGTTGCCCCACGGTCCAGGTCTTTGCGTATTCGATGGCGGAAGCACAGTTCTCGCTTGTATAATCGGTCCCGCCGCTTTCCATGGAGGCGTAGTCGTTTCCGTAGTTGGCCGCCCATACGAAACCGCCTTCCGGCACCTCCACGGGGGTTGCGGAGCCATCTGCCAGTCCGTTGGTGATGGCGGCAATCTCATACACCTCTGCCGTTTCCGTAGGCGCAAAGGCTACGTGGATCCACCAGCCACCCGCCGTATCTTCCTCCGTGAAAACAGAGCCTGCCCCTTCTACGGTGCCGTCGTTATAATGGGTTACCCAAAACAGGTGGTCTTCTCCCACAGGATGTGCAGAAGGGTCGCCCTCTTCTGCCGTTACCCACAAGCCGCCGCACACCATACACAACAGCAAAACGGCCTGCAAAAAGGCAAACATTCTTTTTATTTTCATTTTCGATTCCTTTCGCGATTCTTTTGTATGCGCAAAGCATGCCGCTTTGGCGCAAACATAGTGTTCCGCAAAAAACGGTTTTACAAGCTGTGAAAAATATGCCACAAAAAAGGACTCCCCGTTTTGGGGAGTCCAAATTTTGCCTTTTTAATGCAAGATAAGTGCTTACGCCTTGGTCTTGATGGCAACAGCTGCGCCTACGATAGCCAGCAGGCCCAGAACTGCGAATACCAGAACGCCTTCGTCACCGGTTACGGGAACGTCGGTATCGGTGTTCTCGCCGGGAACAACTGCGTATACGGAGGTCATGTCCTCGCTTACCTTGAACACGTCGCCTGCCTTAACGGAAACTGCAACTACCTTGCCTTCCCAGTTAGCGTAGCCGCCGTCGGGGTTGGAGGAAGCAGAGTGAACGACCAGAGCGATCTG
>JAZPZV010000054.1:0-4861 GCA_045544855.1 Eubacteriales bacterium
CTGTTTTGCTGTGTACCCGAAAATGCGGTTGGCCTCTCTCTGCAGGGTGGTGAGATCGTACAGTTTGGGAGGCTGTTCTTTCTTCTGCTCACGCCCCACAGAAACGCACACGGCGGATCTGTCGGTGCAAGCGGTTTTGACCTTCTCGGCGTCCTCCGGGGAGACGATCTTCTCCGAAACGGCCTCCGCGCCGTTTACCTTCAGGCGCACATGATGATATTTTTCCTTGCGGAACATCATCATTTTAGCCTCGCGCTCGGCAAGCATAGCCAGGGTCGGGGTCTGCACTCGTCCCACGTTCAGGGTACGGTGATACAGAACGGAGAAAAGACGGGTGGCATTGATACCCACCAGCCAATCCGCTTTCTGTCTGCAAAGCGCGGATTGATACAAGGCGTCATACTCCGCGCCCGGTCGCAGGTCATTCATACCCTCACGGATCGCGCTGTCCTCCATAGAGGAAATCCAAAGGCGCTGAATAGGCTTGTTGCAGCCGGTCATTTCATAGACCAAACGGAAAATGAGCTCACCTTCGCGCCCGGCGTCGCACGCATTGACGACGGTATCCACGTTGGGGCGGTTCATCAGGGTACGGAGATTTTCAAAGGCCGCCTCCTTGCCGGGGGCGATCACATAACGGAAGGGCTCGGGGAGAATGGGAAGGTCGTCATAGCGCCATTTCTTGAAATTCTCGTTATAGCCCGCCGCGTCCATCGGGGAAACGAGGTGTCCCACGCACCAGGAAACGATGTACCCGTTTCCGATAAAAGAGCCCTCGGCCCCGGATTTTACACCCAGAGCCGACGCGATAGATTTTGCTACACTCGGTTTTTCTGCAATAATCAGCTTCATTCGATATCCTCCGTTTCATCGGTCGTATCCGTGTCGGTATCTTCCTCGATCAGATATTCTTCATCCTCCAGGTCAAAGTCGTCGATCTCGGAAGGCACTCTCGTTGTTTTGCCCTTTTTCTTTACTACAAGAAAATAGAAGGCTGCGCCGCCACCGGCAAGGATCACAAGCACAAGGACGATCATACCGGCGTTTCCGCCCTCCTTATCGTCTGCCGGAGGCTCGGGATTGGTGGGTTCCGTGTCTGCCGGTTCCTGGGGCTGGGGCTCCACTCCCGCGCACTGGCTGATCTGAATGAGGCAGACGGGGCAAGCGGTGTTGATAGCGCCTACGGAACATTTATCCGTACAGGTACAGGTCGGTGTGTCTGTTTCTTCCTCGCCATTCTCCATAAGTGCCATAAGGTCGGCCTCGTCCACCTGGTTCAGGAAATGTACGGTATATTCGCCCTCGTCATCACGGTCGATAATGAGATAGAACACGTTGCCGTTTTTGGTCTGTACCGTAATGAACTGCTTGCCGCTTTCCTTGCTGCTGCCGATATCGTCAATGAGCGTCATATTTCCGTCAGGCGTGAGCGCGTTACTGTTGCCGCCCGTCTGTTCTTCCTCTCCAAAGAGGCCGCCGAACATACCAAGCAGCCTCTCCAGCATATCGGGGTCAAGGGAGAAGGACGGCGTTTCGGTATCCTCGCCGATGTCCTCGGCAGGCTTATCCGTTACGGTGAGATACTCGGAATGAACGTACCCGATACGTTCAGGCAGAAGCACCATATACCACTCGCCATCCGTACCCAATACGTCCACGGTCTCGCCGTTCTCAAGCTGGGTAAAGGCCCTGTTGTCAAGACCGGCTCCCGTTCTCACGTTAAGTCTTGCTCCGTTTGTGGTGACGGTTCCGATCTGTCCCGGTTCCGGTTCTTCATCCTCCGCCGAAGCGTCACCCATGCCGCCCACGAAGGACAGAACAGTATCCATAATGGCGTCAAAGTCAATGCCGGAAAGGTCGATCCCCTCCAAAAGAGAAAGATATTCCTCCGGTATCTGAAACTCGATATCAGCCGTTCCCTCGGTGGGCTCGGTATCCTCGATAACGGACGGTTCCTCGTATTCTGCACCGCCGTCACTTGCGAAGGCGGTCATAGAAAAAGCGGTGGTACACATCACCACCGCCAAAAGGCAGGCCAAAAGTCGAAACATTCCTTTACGCTTCATCGTTCATATCCTCCGTTTCCTCGGTCTCGGTTCCGCTGTCCGCCGCCATCATATCCTCGGGCAGCGTAATGAGGCCGCTTGCGTATGCCTTCAGGAAGGCGGTGAGCTCCCTGTTATCCATCTTCACGGCCTTAACCATACGGACGATCTCCAGATTTTCTTCCTCTGCAAGCTGGGCCTCCAGGGAACGCTGCTTTTTCTGCAGCTCCGCGATCTTTTCTTTCGTTTTCGCAATATCATTGCGGATTTTATCAACAGCTGCCATAAATCAAATTACCTCCATTTTCGTTATTGATTGTATTTTGAGTTGGGAAACAGATCCTCTCGATTTCCCAGGGTCGCCATATAGGTTGCGAACAGTTCAAGCTGTTCCTCGGTCAGCATTTGTGCGGGAAGCGTTTCAAATCCCACATTGTCAAAGGTGACGTTGAGAATGTAGTAGTCATAGGGTACCTCTACCTCATATTCGTAATACTCCGTCACCGTTTCCTCGGTCTCCGGGTCGATGTAGGTATAGTTGCCGATCCTCGTTTCGGTTCGATACCGGGTTTCCGTTATCGCCTCCACCGTAAGCTCATACTGCAATTCAAAGAGTGTACTAAGCTCACCTTGAACATCGTTTATAGTGAAGATACCCTCATGCAATGCCGAGAGAATGGAGATCAGAATATACGGATCGTGCCCCATACTGTCTGCAGATACGTTGTATTCGTCGTAGCCGGGATAGTAGGAGGAAAGGTTATCAAGAATATTCTGCGTGCTCGCCTCCATTGAGAGATAGGCATTTTCCACCGCATACATATCCGCGTCCTCCGACAGATAGGATGAACCCATTATTGTTCCCGAACCCGAGCCTAACATCATCGTACAGGATGAGATACCGCCGATCAGAAGGAACACCACCGCCGCGATCGCAACGACTATGAGAATGACCTTCCAATTACTTTTCACAAAGACCGCCGCTCGCTTTGCCGCCTCCTTCGCGCGGATCGCCGCGCTCTTTGCGGTCTGGGCTGCCTTCTTCGTGTTTTGTCCGGTCTTGCGTACCTCCTTCGCGTAATTGCGTTTGATACGCTGTTTCTGCATAAAACGGGATACGGGGTTAGAGGCCGCCAGCGCCGGATCATCGTGGAGTGCCTTTTGGTAAAGGTACTCCGCGTTTGCCTTGATAGACGCCTGTTCCGCCTTCGCCGCGTCCCGCCAGGGTTTGGTTTTGTGGTGTCGGATGGCAGAGCGTACCTTGCTGCCGGTGTAGCTCACACCTCGCTCAGCCAGGAGCTCGCCCTTGTGTCCTGCCTCCACACCCACGTTTTCCTGTTCCACCTGCCGTATCTTGCTGTGCGCCGTCGCCCTTAGCTCCTGCATAGGTCGGGATAAAGGGCTATGGTGCAGCTTGCCGTTTGGCTTTTTCTCCACTTCTTCAAAGTGAAGCCGTGTTTTGCCTTTGCCGGTCGTTTCATTGAAGGTTCGCTCACGGCGTATGACCTTCTTTGTGGGGATGGCGGCTTTTGCCTTATCCAGTCTATCCGCCGCCTTGTCAGAACGGTCGATATACTTTTTCATTGCAGTGTCGGCGCGTTCCTCGTCGGTGAATTGTAAACGGGAGGACGGGCGGCGCCTTGCCGCTGAACCTTCCTTGACCGCCTTACCGTCAGCCTTTGCCTGTTTCCTTGCATTTTGGGCTGTATGGTGTTCCGCGGCTCTTGCCGCAAGATCCACCGCCGCGCTTGCCGGTTCCTCCGATGAAGCGGACAAGTCCACCTCCGGCTCCCGTTTGCTGATATTTGTTACCTCGCCCGTAGCAAGATTTTCCGTGACCGCGCCGTCGTGGGTCATTTTCTGCGTGACTTTGTCTGGCGCTTTCAATTCTTTCATAGGCAATCACCGTCCTTTCCGTAAGGGCAGATATCTACACAAGCCCCGGTCTCTATTGCCGCGATATAGCGGAAGATGGGATATGCCTGGGGAGGACAGACCGCATTCCCAAGCGTTTTCAGTCGCAGGGCGCGGCCGTCCATCCTTTCGGTCATACGGGGGACGCCCTCGGGTTCTCTTGCCCAGAGGATACGTCCGTCCATCCCTTCGGGAAGCCCATCAGCCATTCCACCCAATCGGGGTTCAGGGCTGAATTGTCGGAGATCGGCTGCTCCAAGGAGATCATTTGCGCCGATAGGTTCCCGTTCTTCTTCGGATCGAAGGCCGAGGGTTTCAGAGTGGAACGGAATCCGTCCGACGCAACGGGGGTCAGATAGAACACCGCGGCCGACAGCGGAAGGCTCCAGATCGCCCCGCTTTTGTTCCTCTTTCGGAATATCCCACCATCCGACAGGAACACATCCAGGTTTTGCGCGTCCCTGCCTGTGCATTTGTCGGAGGCAAGGGGTGTGGGAAACATCAGCCGCGACGATAAAAGTTCGCTGGCGCTCATGCCATGCGCCGACGCCGCAAGCCGGAAATACGAATGGGAGAACAGCGTATCCCGCTTTTGCCAGGTCAAAGATCGTTTTGTCGAGCCCCATATTGATGAAGCCAGCAACATTTTCCCCAAGCACCCAACGGGGCCGCAACTCGGTAATAACGCGGCACATTTCCGGCCATAGGTAGCGTTCATCCTCAAAGCCTTTTCTTCGTCCGGCTGTTGAGAAGGGCTGACACGGAAATCCGCCTGATATGACGGTGACTGTTTCAAGTCCTGTTTTCTCAAAAAACGCCTCCTTCGTGAATGTAGTAATATCCCGGAACCTGGGAACGTCCGGCCAGCGTGCCGAGAGGACGGAGTGCGGAAAATCCGCCCA
>JAZPZV010000055.1:0-86837 GCA_045544855.1 Eubacteriales bacterium
CCCCCTTCCCCGCAAGCGGGGAAGGCGAAGTCCGCCTCCGGCGGACGCTCAAAAGCGTTCAATCCTTCGTAGACACAGCCGTGGCGTGAAAATGTAGAAATCTTTTGCGCGCACACCGCAGGTGTGCTGACCTTCCCCGCTTGCGGGGAAGGGGGACCGTCTGCGGGCGGAACATCTATGAGCAAAGAACCTATATCCACCCCCCGCATGCGGTGGAGGAGGTTCCGATTGTTCCAAAAACGACTTGTCGTTTTTGACGGCGGCGAAACGATACTACACATATATCAAAAGCTGTGCGCCGACTTGGTCACCTCTGGGCAACCCAGCCCGTTGGGCTGGCTCGCGCGGAATCGAACTGCAGTGGCTCCAAATACGACTACATCTCCGCGCGCGTCGAACTTCCGTGAGTGGTGTAAACCCGAACGGAAGGCAAAAAATGCCTGCATTTTTTGAGGGTATGGGAATCTCTTTCGATACGGCCGTTCTCCGTTCTGCCTGTTACCAATAAACAGTTCTTCACCTTTGGCAGAGTTCATCAGACTCGTCTCATATCCCTCAACCTGCTATCGCAGGTCTCGGTTTTGCTCCGAACGGCGTAAACGCCTTTTCTTCTCCGCAAAACTTCGACGTGCGCGGAGATGACTGTAATGCGTAGCCACAGGGGATACAATCCGCGCGTGCTCAGGATGACACGCTGACGTTGGAAACGCCCCCGCCTCTTGCCTCGATCCCAAGGTTTCAAAAACAGCTTTAGCTGTTTTTGACGTCGGCGAAACGACACTACGCATATATCAAAAGCTGTGCGCCCCAAGCTTCGCACCGCAGTTCCAAAAACGACTTGTCGTTTTTGACGTCGGCGAAACGACACTACACACATATCAAAAGCTGTGCGCCGACTTGGGCTTTGGACTTTGGGACTTTGGCTCTTGCAAATTCCTTAACTTTATGCTAAACTAAACGCAGAAACCGTTGGAAAGGGGGACTCGCCATGAGTCTGCTGATCGTATACCCTCAAAACGCACACAAGGCCTACGCCGTTGCGGCGAGGGAGTTTGCAAGCCTTTGCAGGAGGATCACAGGGGAAAAACCCGGGTTGGTCACCGACGTGGCGGCTATCCAAGGTCTGCCTGCCCATCCCGACCTGATCCTTGTGGTCATCGGCGGGGACGACGTGAACCTGCTTGCCCGTGAATACAAAGAGCTCCTTCCCATCCCAAGCGGGGGCGACGGCTACGCCATCCTTTCCGCCACCCTGCGGGGACACAACGCCCTGCTGTTGTGGGGCGGACGGGGAAGAAGCACCCTTTACGCGGTGTACCGCTATTTTGAGGTGTTCGCAGGGTGCAAATGGTTCTGGGATGGGGACAAGCTACCCGCCCTGAAAAGCCTTCCCATGGAGAACATCCGCCTGGTCGAGACCACCAAGTTCCTCTACCGCGGCACACGGTATTTCGCCCACAGAGGGCTTCACCGCTTCCAGGCAGAGCATTGGAACGCCGAGGACTGGCAAAAAGAGGTGGATTGGCTGTTGAAAAAACGGCTGAACCTGCTGATGTTACGCATCGGGCAGGACGATCTGTTCCAGAAAGCCTTCCCGAGCCTGGCGGACTATCCCGATCCCAAGGCCTCCCTGCCCTTTACCGGGGACGGCTTCAACGACCGCACCCTGTTTTGGGATCTCCGCTTCCGCGGGGGGTTGCAGAAGCAGGTGTTGCAGTACGCCAAGGACCGCGACCTGCTGTTGCCCGAGGATTGCGGCACCATGACCCATTGGTATTCCCCCACCCCAAGAGATTTCTTGGAAAAACGCCGCCCCTCCCTCCTTGCCCAGCCCAAAGGCACCAACTACGCCGAAAGCACGGGGCTGGTGTGGGACATTCGGGAGGAAGAAAACTTGGATCTTTATTTCCGCCTCACCGACACCCACGTCCGTGAGTACGGGCAGACGGGGCTGTTCCACACCATCGGGCTGGCGGAACGGGCTTTTTCGGAGGACAGGGAAGAAAACCTGCGCTTGAAGCTGTTGACCTATCGCCTCATCTGCCGCCGTCTGCGGGAGCAATACCCCGGCTCTAAGCTGCTGTTGGCAAGCTGGGATCTTTGGATGTTCTACACACCTGCGGAGGTACAGACCCTCCTTGCACAGCTTGACAAGGAGCAGGTGGTGCTGTTGGATTACACCTCCGATTCCGCAAGGGAAAGCAACTACCGCACCTGGGGCGTGGAGGGGAACTTCCCCTGGATCATGGGGATCTTCCATGCGTACCAGCCCTCCAACGACCTGCGGGGAGACTACGAGATGCTGACCAAGCGGTTGCAGGACGCAAAAAAAGACCCCTTCTGCAAGGGGCTGGTGTTCTGGCCCGAGCTGTCCCACGGCGATCCTTTTATGACGGAATACTTCGTTTCCAACGCCTGGGAAGTGTCCGAACAGAGCGTAGAAGAACAGCTTTACCACTTCTGCATGGCACGGTACACCCACGGGGAAGAGCTGTTTACCCTGTGGCAAAAAGTACTTCCTCTTGCAAAGCTGATGTCCTGGAGCAAGTACGAGGCCGTCACCCCTTGGGTGGAGACGGATATTTTCTGCCGCTGTGCATATACTTTGGATTTTGAAAGGGACGACCCCCTCTACGATGACTATCTGCTTCCCTTGGAGGCAAGCAGGGAGGACGCCGTGTGGTGCCTCCGCCGTATTGCCCTGCTGTTGGGGCAGGAGGACCAGCGGGAAACACGGGACCTTTACGACCTTGCCCGCACCATCCTCACCCGTTACCTCAACGGGCTGACCCTCACCCTGTGCAGGCAGTACAGCCGCGGGGAAGAGGTGGCAGACACGGCGGATCGGTTCGTGGAGCTTCTCACCCTGTACGGGGAGTTTTTGGCCACCAACAGGGAGTATTCCCTGTTCCATACCCTGTGCATTCTCAACGAGACTGCCCCCGTGAACCCCAATTTCACCCCTACCTTAAAACGGAATTGCGACAATCTCTATTGCCGCAGTGCCGTCACGGAATGTGTTAAGGAGCTTTACCTCCCCGAGGCGAAAAAGCTTGCGGAAATGCTGAAAGGGAAGACCTACGACAAAGAAGCCCTGATCTCCTTCGCCAAAGCCAACCAAAACGCCTTTGAAGCCCGCCCCCTCACGCCCACCGTACCCAAAGAACACCCCGCCCGCATCCTGCAAAAGACAGCGGAGACGTTGGAGAGAATCAATCCATATGGGTCAACCCCCTCAGTCACGGCGCAAGCGCCATGACAGCTCCCGCCTTCCAGGGGGAGCCTATCTGCTACGGTGAAAAACTTGAGGAAATCTTTCGGGAAAGTCTGTAATGCAACCGACTTTGGACAACTTAACACAGTTAATTCTTTTGACCAAGTAGGAAGCCTCCCCTTAGCAAGGGGAGGGGGACCGCCGCAGGTGGTGGAGGGGATTGCCCCACAGGCAAAACTTACTTTCTTTTCAAAAAAGAATCAATCCGTAGGGATCAACCCCTTGGTCGGCGAAGCCAACTATTCCCGCCTTCCAGGGGGGAGCCTATCTGCTACCAACTTAGGTTTGCTTGATATTGTTGATCTTTTCGTATAAGCCGGCAGCCTCCCCTTGGTAAGGGGAGGGGGACCGCCGCAGGTGGTGGAGGGGATTGCCCCACAGGCAAAACTTACTTTCTTTTCAAAAAAGAATCAATCCGTGTGAATCAACCCCCTCAGTCACGGCGCAAGCGCCATGACAGCTCCCACCTTCCAGGGGGAGCCTATCTGCTACCAACTTAGGGTTACTTGATATTGCTGATCTTTTTGCATAGGCAGGCAGCCTCCCCTTAGTAAGGGGAGGGGGACCGCCGCAGGTGGTGGAAGGGATTGTCCCACAGGCAAAACTTACTTTCTTTTCAAAAAAGAATCAATCCGTGTGAATCAACCCCTTGGTCGGCGAAGCCGACTATTCCCGCCTTCCGGGGGGAGCCTATCTGCTGCTAACTTGGGTTTGCTTGTTGTTGCCGATCTTTCGACACAAGCAGGTAGCCTCCCCTCAGCATAGGGGAAGGAGAGGATTGCCACACGCAAAGAACCTCATCTGCAAACAAGCTGCAGATGAGGTTCTTTCGTTATGCTTTTCTCTTTTTGCGGTAGAGCACAGCGCCTGCGGTGGAGCCCAACATCAACACCGCGCCAACCACGGGGAAGAGATCCCGATTGAAGCCACCCGTTGCGGGAAGCTCGGCGCCGCCGATGTTGTAATAGGCTACGGAAGCGTTGGCGGTAAGCTCACCGCTTGCGGCAGAACCCGTATCACGGGAGCCGCCGTCCACTGAAAGCTCGGTGTAGAAGCCTGCGGCAGGCTGTTCGGTGACAGTCCACGCAGTGCCGTAGGGCAAGTCCAGAACCGTCAAGGTCTCGCCGTGCTTCAGGGTGATGGAAGCAACCCCATCCACAAACTGCAGAGTTCCTTCGCTTGTTAAGAAGGTTCCGTTTAAGGGAGCACCGCCCAGAGTGGCGTTCAGGGTAAAGAGGAAGGAAACACCGTTTCCGCTGACCCCTTCCACCGTCTTGGAAACCGTCAGCGTGCGGACGTTGCGGTTTACAAAGGTGAGCTCGGTGACCGCCGCTCCGTTCTTGTAAAGGGTATGGGAAAGGTCAACTGCGTCCCCGTCCTTGGTGACCACCACCTCCAGAATATACGTGGAGAGATCGTCACCCATGGTGGCATCCGCCCCCTGCTCGTAAATGCGGTAGTAGTAAGTCCCCGCCCCTGTGGTGGCAGGATAGTTCAAGGTATAGCTGAAAGCTCCGCTTTCCGTCAGGGTGACCGTCGCCGCCTGGGACACACCGTCGGGAACAAGAGTCAACCCGTCAAGTGCGGTGACCTGCTCCAACAGGATGGTGTAAGTACGCTCTTCACCGTCGGGGTAGAGAAGCTCCTTTTCCCCTTCCACCGTAAGCTTTTCCCCCAAGCGGTCGTTGACTACGGAGATCTCCGTGGTAAGAGTCGCCCCTGTGGAAGCGGTAAAGCTACCGTCCCCGTTGTCGGTGGCGGTAACGTCTCCTGCGGGGAGATACTTGGCGGTGTACAGCACCTGATAGTCTGTGGAATTCACTTCCTTCACCGTGACGGGCGTGCCTGCCAGAATCTTTTCGAACCGCACACGCTCCCCTGCCTTCAGGGTAAACTGCCCTTCGGTGGTGACGGTCATTGCCGTCTCGTTGCCGTTCTGATCCACAAGGACGTAGGGCGTGCCCACGGCCACGGGCTTGTTACCGAAAAGCAAGGAGAAGGCGAAAACCTTAACCTCCGCCGTGTCGGAGTATTCCTTGGAGGTCTTAAGGATCTCCAGGGTAGCGAAGTTCTTTGCGGATCCCACCGTGACCTTGTTGGTGAACATGAAGGTGGTGTTACCGTCGCCTGCATCCTTCACAGGGCTGTCCACGCCCTTGAAGGAGGCACTGCCCACCACTACGTCGGTGTAGTGATCCGTCGTCGTGGTAGTGCCGTTGATCTCAAAGACCACCTCGCCGTATTGGGTGAACACGTCGGGGTCTAAAAGCTCACGGACGAAGTATTTACCGGAGTTTTCGGGGATCTCAAACACGGCACGCTCGTTGGCGTACAGGTAGAATACGCCCTTTTCACCGGTAACACGGGTCTCGCTGTTGCCGTTCTGATCGATGGCCTGATAGGGAACTCCCGCCCCGATAAAGGGATCGGCAGTTCCTTCCTTCAGGATCTGGAACATAAACTTGGGGTTACCGATGGCCTCGGCCTCCCCGTCGTCCACTTCCTTGATGACCTCAATACGGTTTTCCTGGAGAAGGGGCATATTGAAGTACATGCTGCAAACGCCAGAGCCTGCGCCGCGCTCCATATAGTAGAAATCAAAGGAATGCTCGGTATAGTTGGCAAAGGTGCCTTTGCCGTTGAGCATGGCAAGAGCCTCCGCCTCGGAATAGCCCGCCTGCACAAAAAGATCCTTGAAGGTAACCACCCGTCCTCTGGTGGAAATGACGTTACCTTCGGAATCAAAAAGCTCGTCGTAGGTGTAAACGTCGCCCTTTGCGGTGTTCAGATAATAGTAATACACCTCACCCTTGGCGAAATTGATCTCGCCCCCCACGTGACGGTGGGTGCCGGAAAGATCCAGGAACAGAACGCCGTCGATATACACCCAGACATCGTCGTCCCCGGCGAACTTGTAGACCATCTCGTGCTTGCCGCCCTTACCGGTCATGCCGTCCTTGGGCATCATGAATTCCATGTGCATATCCATGCCGAAATGGAAGTTGGTGGGTTCGTCAAAATCCAACGTATACAGGTTGGAAAGGTGGTTTTGAGCGTTGGGTCCCTCTGCGGGAGGCTCGGGAAGATCGGGGGTGGCAGACCTTCCGAAATACTCATCCAAAACGTTGCCGTAGTGCCAATCGGTGCCGTACTTTGCATCCATCAGAGGGATCAGCTTGGCAATGGCAACATAGATATCTCTGTATTCCTCCACGTCTACGTAATCCGCATCCACTGCGTTGACGTACTTGTACCATGCGCTGTGAGCAATGTTTCTGAACCACTCTCTGTTGATGGAGGTCACTTGGGTGGTTTGGGTGCGGATATCCTGCAAGGGCATGAAGTTGCCGAAGGGATAGACTGCAAAACCGGGGGACATGATCTGATCGTATACCACGAATGTGTTGGTGGCGTGGTCAAACCGAGCAAAATTATTACGGCTGTCGTAATAGTAAGCGCCTGTTTCTTCGTTATACTGCAGCAAATGGCTGATATTCGCCGTGTTTTGCTTTTTCGTGTATCCGCTGTCCGGATGGAACAGATACTGCAAGGAAAGCGTTGTGCTGTGTTCCGCATCCCCGTAGACCGCAGGGTAATCCCCCTGCAGCTTGGGATACATCATTCCCATCAGGGGAACGTTACCCTGCAGCTCCGCATTGTCGTTTGTAACTTGGTTAATGGTGCCGTTTATATTCACCCCGTCCAAGCGTTTCACGTCATAGGCCAACAGGTTGCCCAGGTCAAAACCGAAAGTGGGCAAAGAATCCCATCCGGAATCCGTATCCACATCGGCGGTAGACCCCAGCTTGAAAGCGGGATAAAAGGGATTTGCTTCGAAGGGCTCGTTGATATCGTAAAGACCGCTGATCTTTTCACCGTAATCAAACAGATTGATGGTAATATAGCCGTCGGTATTCACCGTGGGCACCGTAGTCAGCTTGTGGGAGTTATCCACGGGATCCTTGGGCTGACAAGCGGCGGTGGTCTCCAAGGTGTCCAAGACCGCTCCCGTAAACCCACGAATGGGATAAGTACTGCTTCCCGAGGGGGTGAAGAGGTTCGTTATGGTCCCCGACGTCAAGTTCAAAAAGGTTCCGATGGGGATCTCGGCGTTGAAGATATCCTTGTTCGTGTCGTGAACGAAGTATACGAACCCGCCGTCGGGCGCTTTGACGTCGGGTTTTTCCACACCGGAAGGGTAAAAGGCCTTGACGTAGTAGCCTTGGGTCGCATCCTTTGCAATGACGTAGGCCTTCCACCATTGGAAATTGGAGAAACTGTTTGCCGGATCATCGGGATAAAGCTCTGCGGGAGAAAAGCCGTAAAGCACGGTTGCAAAACCGTCGCTGCCGGTGGAAGCACGGGTGGTAGGGTTCACGGCGTACACGGGCAGATCCACGATGCTCTCAATACGGTTGAACACCTGGGACTGCCAGATCCATTCCAGATCCCGTACTTTGTGGTAATTGGGGATCAAGGGCAGAAGTCTGCCCAGGGTTTTTGCGTGGGTATAGGCTACCTGCGCCGTACTGCCCACGTCTTTGAAATACCCCTCGTAGGCGGGCATATCCGTTTCCAAGGAGGTCAAGGTCTCCTCCACCTCTTCGTAAGAGGGAAGGGAATCGATGTAATCGATGGTGTATTCCAGGTATTCCAGCTCGTCTTCCGTGGCGGAAGCAAGGATCACGGCGTTCATAGATCCGTAGGAAAGAATTCTGCCGTCGTTGGACAGATAGTTGGAAGCGGCAACTGCTCCCTCTACGTCCCCTTGGATCACGGTGAGGCCCGCACCGCTGACTGCGGTGATCACTCCCACAGCCTCGGCGTTGCCATCCGCATCCGTGTCGAAAAAGATCAGGTCCCCGGGAATGGGGCTGTAGGTGCTTCTGTCTCGGAGCAGACCCTTTTCATCCCACGCCACCCGCATGGTCTCCCCGCCGGAATTCACAGGTGCAAACTCCTGGGGGATCCCCGCATACCGGAGGCAGAAGGAAACGAACATGGCGGACCATTCCCCGTAGGGATTTCCGTACCACTGTCCGTAACGGGTGTAGCCGCAACGCGCCCCGTCTACCCCCAAGGCAAAGTTGTGAGTACTTTCGGTATAGCCAAGCTGGCTTTCCGCCACGGCGATCAGATCGGAGGTATATTGCTCCGTATCGGGGGCGCTTGTCAGAGTAGCCTCCCAATCCAGCTCCGTTTCCAGATCCGCCCGGGGATTGGAATAACAAAGGATGTCGTGAATATGCTCTGCCCGGGTACAGCCCTCCCCAAGGCACTCCGCCGTGTGTTCATGCTCGTCCTTGCCGCAGAAGGCCTCCCCTGCAAGGGTAATGCCCGTCAGCTTCAAGCGCCAGAAAACGCCCGTTACCACAAAGACGGCCAACACCAAAAACACCGCGACTCGTTTGGCGTACTTGGATCTATGGAATTGTACGTAATCTCGGATCTTTTCGTTCATTGCTATGCCCTAACTGTTAAAAAGGAAACGATTTCCCCAAAAAAGCTTGGTATTATTGCAAGTTACATCTCACAAGGGTGTATTCAAACCCATAGGTGTTCCGCACGAACAGGGTGAGATCGTACTCTGTATCGCAAAGGTGTTCAGCGGAAACGTCCTCCGTCTTTTCCACCCAGGCAACGGTGTAAAGATATTGCTCTCCCCGCAGATCGGTGACGGTGAGTCTGTCCCCAATGGAAACGACCTCCAGACAGGCAAGCTGTCCTTGGTTGTCACTGCCGCCGATGACCAGAGAAGAGTCGTACATACTCCCCGAAAAGCGGTGGGGATACTTCTGCACGTTGGAAGACTCCCAGCCGTTGCACACGGGAAGCAACACGCCGTAGGCGGGGATCTCAAGCAAGGCGGAAAAATCCTCCCCTTCCAGCTCCATCACAGGCATCTCCGTTTGCGATCTGCCGTCGGGCATCCCGCGGTACGGGGTGGGGATCAGCTCCTTTAAGGTTTCCGCCAATGCGGTTGCCTGACGCCTGTTCACGGAAACGGAGATCTGAGACCAGCCAAACAGACCGATCGCCAGCACCGACAAACCGATGCCGCCCCAAAAAAGAATGCGGAAAAGCTTTTTACTCATGCTTCGATCCTTCTGCCCCGCAGAGCCACTGCGGCCAAAATCGCCCCTGCAAAGAACAGCCCCAAAACGTAGGGCCAAAGCACCTCCGTGTCCCCCGTAACGGGAGGATCGGAGCTATCGGAGCTTTCGTCGGGAATGCGGTGGTTGGTCACCACGAAGGTCTCCCCGTTCTTTTCCATGGTCACGGTGTAGCCGTGGGGAACGTCCTGCTCGGTCACCGTCCACACGGCGCCGTCGTCCGGAGCCGTCCATGCAAAGCTCCAATTGTTCTCGGAGGAAAGCTTTTGGGTGTACTGCAAGGTGCCGTCCCGAAAGATCTCCACCGTCACAAAGTCGGGTCTGTCCCTGCCGTCTCCGTCCTTCCACTCCTTGATCACCTTGTAGGGGATCTCCTGGGGAGAGGGGGTATACTGATCGTGCTTGGGAATGGCGCGGATATGGTACTGAGGGTTGCCCTCTCCGTCCACGCCGGGAAGAGCCACCAGAAAGTTTTCAAACAAATACACCGTCTCGCCGTTTTGATACTGCTCTGCAAGAACCAGATACATCCCAAAGGGCAGTTCCCCAAAGTCCGCTTCCCCTTTCTCGTCGGTAAGCCGGGTGGCGGTGGGGGCGAGGCGGTCCGTCAAGGCGTAGGAAGCCAAGGTGTCCGCAATGGTGTGCCATTCCGCCTGGGTGGTCACGTGGGAGATCTCCACAGGGTACTCCCGAAAATCCCCCGCCAAGGTGTAAACGCCTTGGTCGTTCAGCTCGCCCATGCGGAAGATCTCGATCTGCAGCCCCTCAAAGGGTACGCCGTCCCCGGCATACACCACCGTCAAGGTGCAGACCTCCCCGGAACGCTCCGCCGCCGTCCCAAACCCAAACAGGGCGAACAGGGTCAGCAAGCAGAGAACAAGCAGGAAAATTCTCTTCAATCGTTCCATTCTTCGTCCACCTCACTGGCTTTCTTCACAGGCTTGAACAATACGATCAACATCAAAACAAACAAAATAGGCAACGCCACGATGGGGGTGACGATCAAGGTATCGATCTGATACCCGTCCGCCGTGACGTAAATGGTACGGTGCTCAATGGTCTCGATGCGGGAACCCCGCACCAGAAGCCGCTCGGTGTTGACGCCGTAGGGGGTACAGGTCAACAGCGTGCAGTAGTCCTTGCCCTCCTCGATCTCCAAAAAGGACACGTCGGAAGGCTCCACGATACGGATCTGATCCACCTGATAGGTAAGGGTGCGATCCAGAATGGTCAGGGTGAACACGTCCCCGATCTCCAGCTTATCCAGATCGGTAAACAGCTTTGCGCTGGGCAGACCTCGGTGGGCGGAGATCACCGCATGGGTGCTTGCCCCTCCCGCAGGAAGGCTGCTGCCCTGCAGATGTCCGATGGCCACGTTCAGCACCGCCGCAGAGGTGCCGTGGTACAGAGGAAGCTCAATGCCGATCTTGGGAATGGTGGCGTACCCCATCATCCCGTTGCCGTTCAGGTTGAGAATGTCGTGGTAATCCGGCACTTGGTTGTAGTCCAGCAAAGGAAATTTCAACTCCCCGAGAGCCTTGTTGTAGGCCTCCGCCTGCAAAAACAGCTCCGTATAGTCCTCCTTGCTGATGTTGTTCAGCAAAGATTCATAGTCCACAATGGCCTGGGATTGGGTGCGGGAGTTCCAATAGTTGGCCAAAGAGGGGTAGAGCATAACGGAAAGCCCCACAAAAAACAGCGATAACAGCAGAAAGGTGGGCCATTTTCTTTTTTTCAAACCTTGACCATCCCTTTCCTTCGCAGGTCTTTTAAAAAAAGAGGCAGAAATCGGGATTGAAGGAGGATCGCTCCCTGCACCTTCAATCGCGATTTCCGCACCCGAGACGAGTCGCCCCGCCTCGGGTGGAAAAACACACTATGTGATAAGAAACTTGCTATCAGTCAGCAATCTTATCCATTCTCTTCTTGGTTACCAGCAGGATACCGGTGCAGAGCATCAGACCGCCGCCGATCAGGAGGAACATGGTGGTACCGAAGCCACCGGTCTCGGGAAGAACAGCGCCGGTGTTGTTGGTGATCTGAATACCGCCTTCGGTCCAAGTAGTGCCGGCCATGGTAGCCTTCAAGTTACCGGAGGTGAGGTTCACTGCGGTACGGCCAACAAGCTTGTTGTAGCCTGCGGGAGCTTCGATCTCCTCAAGATAATAGGTGCCCGCAGCCAAACCACGGATCACGATTACTTCGGAACCGTTGGTTACAATATCTTCGCCTGCACCGTTGGTGGGATAGTAACACTTGTCTACATCGTCGTAAGCAAGCTTGATCTCGTTTCCGTCGGTTGCGGCATCATACAGTCTGAACTTTGCGCCTGCCAACAGAACCTTCACGGAATCGGTCTTTGCAAGGTCAAACTCATAAGTAGTAACATCTGCCACAGCCTCGGGAGTGGTCTCAACATTGGAATCGTCACCGTAATCCAGGACCGCCTTGTTGGGGTTGCCGGGAGCGCCGACAACGGCATCCTCGGTCAGCACAGCAGAATATTTCACAACGATCTCTTGATCCGCAACCAATGTATCGCAGAAAGCGTCGGTAAACTCGATCTCAAAGGTACACTCAGCACCGCAGGTGCCGGAGGTCTTGATGGTGTAGTTACCTGCCTCGGTAATTTCGGTGACCCCATCGGCTTCGTAAACCTTAATGGAGGTCTCATTCAGCTTCAGTCCTGCAGACATTTTATCGTGCAGCTTGTAGTTTTCTGCGCCCTCCTGTGCAGTGATGGTCAGAGTAAAGTTGACCGTATCTCCAATATTCACGGAAGCGTCGTCCACAACCTTATCAATGGTAGGAGCTTTGTTCTTGTCGTTGATCTCGGCATGGGGGGTCACGGTATCCAGACCCAGCAAAGTGCCCACGGAAGACTCGACCAGATAATAGCCGTACTCCAAAGAAGCAAAGGTAAGGGAAGTGCCGGTAGCAGTCTGTTTAATACCGGTGATGGGTTTTGCCTTCGCATACGCAAGGGCTGCTGCTGCAATTTCTTTCGCGTCGGGGGTTCCTTGCGCTTTTACAACGAAGGTGTTGCCGCCGGCGGAAATAAGTTCAAACCACTGGTTGCCATTGGTGCCGCTGTTGTCGTTGATAAAGGTCCACCAATCGCTGGTGTTTTCGATGGTATAAGTATACGCATCGTCTCCGGGGTCAACGGTTCCCTTGTCGTCGTAGCTCAGATCAAGGATCTTGTACAGGTAGTAATCATGCTTGTCCACCGTGTTGTTGATGGTAATGGAGCAGGAGCCTCCCGCCGCAAATACGGGCAGACAGCATGCGACCAACATCACAGCTACGCAAAGGAGTGCTAAGAGTTTTTTCATGTTCGCTTTCCTTTCTGAAATGAAAATTTATATTTTTTTCTTTTTTTGCAAAGTTAAGTGGGGTCAGCCCAGCCATTCAAAGTCGGCAAAGGGCCAGATCCGAAGAAAAATGGTTCCCACAAGCTGATCGGAGGTGACGCAACCGATCACCGTGCTGCGGCTGTCGATGGAGGACTCCCGCTGGTCGCCCATCAAGAAGAACTGGTTCTCCGGCACTTGGAAGGGGAACTCCACGTCGCATTCTCCCAAGGCTTTGTCCGTAACGTAGGGCTCCTCCAAAAGCACGCCGTTGACGTACACGTTCCCTTGGTCGTCGATCTCGATATAGTCCCCGGGCACACCGATGACACGCTTGATCAACACCTTGTTGGAATAAGAGAAGGCACACAGATCTCCCCGATCAGGGTGCTTGGTCTTGAACAGCACCACGATCTCTCCCTCGGAAAGGGTGGGCTCCATGCTCGTCCCCGCGATCTGCACCACGGGCAGAACCAGCGTGGCGATGAGGATGGCCACCGCCGCCACCACCAACAGGGCGTAGATGGTGCTTTTCAGAATGCGCTTGTATCGCATCTTGTATTTTTCTCGTTTGATCTCCCCCTCAAGGATCTCCTTGGAAGGAAAAACCTCTTCGGAGACGAGAGTCTCATGCTTCTTCATCGGCGCCCTCCGAAAGATCCACAGGCTCGTCGCCCCCCTCTTCGGGGAACAGACGGTCCTCCCGTTCCAGCCGTCCGCTGAGACGCTTGATATTTTCCAAATATTGGGCCGCCGCGGCATCTGCCGCTTCAAACACGCCGTTGAGCCGCAACGCCGCCTCGGCAATGGAGCCTGCTTCCGCTTCTAGAATGGCACGGTCCTTCAACCGCTGTTCCAGACGCTCCACCTTTTCCTCCAGCTTGTCCGCACGGGCGGTCTGCATCAGTAAAAGCTCCAAAAGCTGCTTGCGGTTTAATTTTTTCAGTTCTTTTTCCGTCAAATAAAAAACCGCCTTTCACAAAAACAGGCGTGCTGATATACTTAACTACATATTATAAATTATGTAATCTCTCCTCCATAAAAAGGAACACCGCCGTCCCCAAAAAAGGCGCAAACATAAGCCCGGGTGCTTTCTAAGAACCTCTCGGGTGCTTTTTTCGTATTTTTTTGCATAAAACGGCGAAAATTTAGGGGATAAACCAAAAAAAGTGCTATTAATATCTTGCTTTTTTTCAAAATTGTGCTATACTGTAGAAGGGCGAAATGGCTACATAATTTATATTATGTTGTTGTAGCTGCTCTCCGTTTCTTACCTATAGCCGAAAAGTCAACTGCCTACAGACCTGTTCCAAACGGTTTCTGTGGGCAGTTCCGTTTTCTGCGGTGTAGATGCGGGTGGTGTTGATGCTGGAGTGTCCCAGCAGATCCGCCAGCTTCACAATATCCTTGCAGGAATGGTAAAAGGTTCTGGCAAACAAATGGCGCAGATTGTGGGGGAACACCTTTCGGGGTGCCACCTTCGCCCTGCGGCAAAGGGCTTTCATTCCCCGCCAGATGTTACTGCGGTTCAACGGCTTGCCGTTTTTGGTGACAAATACCGCCCCGGAACGGATGCCCTCTCCCTTCAGATAAGCCTTCAACAGCTTTTGCAGCTCCTTGGGAAGCAGGATCACGCGGGTCTTGTTTTTGCATTGCACCACCGCCTTTCCCCGATGCACCGCCTCCGCCGTTACGTACGCCAGCTCACTGACACGTATGCCCGTTTCGCAAATGGTGCGCAGAACAAACAGCATTCGGGTCCCCCTTGCGGCCTGTAACAGCCGCCCGTATTCCTCTCGGGAAAGCTCCCTGCTTTCGTTGCAGAAAAGCTGGCGCTGTATCCTGCAAAGGCGCACACAGCAATCCTCCCGCCCCAAAAAGCGCAAGAAGCTGTTAAGGGCTGCCAGCATAGAGTTGACGCTTGCAGGGGCGTACCCTGCGCACAGCTTCTTTTTGTAGGCGATGGTCTCCCCCTTGTCCAGCCGACGGTCGCCCAAAAATACCAAAAAGGCCCTGGCATCCCGCAGGTACTTCGCCACCGTAACGTCGCTTTTTTCGGCGGCAAGCAACGCCTGCTCGTATGCCGCCATGGTCTCGTTGTTTCCCATATAAAACCCTCCGAAAAATGTTTTTTCGGTTTTATTATAGCCGGAAAAGGAGGTTTTCGCAAGAGAACAAATGGGCAAGGCGTTGATACGGATACGTCAAAGGCTGTGCGCGCGGAGAAGTCGTCACGTATGGAGTCACAGCGGTTTAAACTCCGTTTTTTTGTAAAACAGGTTTCTTTGGGGTCGAAGGGGGCTTTCTTTTTCGAAAGAAAGGCCCCTTCCGTTCCCTTTCGTCATTCCTCCAGCAATTCCTCCGCTGTTTGGCAAAGCTCCTCTGCGGCCTCCCAGCCTGTGGCCTCGGCGATGAGGGTGTAGCCACCCGCCCCGCGGGGGAAGAGGGTGATGCACCCCGTCTTGCGGTAGATGCGGGCGGGGTAACCGCTGTCCTTGCAAAGGGTGGCGATGAGCTCTGCACGGCGGTCGGCACGGACGTTGTCCTCGGGCGGGGGAAGCTCCTTTTTCACCACCGAGAAGGCGGGTAGCCCCGCTAAGATCTCGTCGGCGGTCTTCTTTTGTCGTGCGCAGACGGAAGCAACCAGCAGACACAAAAGCACTCCGTCGTTGACGTAGGGCGTGTCCCCTGCGTGATGGCGGGCAGGGGAGCGGGAATCGTTGTAGAACACAACCTCCTTGCCCATGTTCTGCAGGTATTCCTCCACCACCTTGGGGGTGCGGCGGGGGAGATGCACCACGCTTTGCACATCTTCCGAGGCGCAGATGGCTACCATGTGCCAATAGCTCATGGGCTTGCCCCCTGCGGTGACCATGCAGGCACGCCTGCCATCGGGGGAGACGGTGTAGGCATCCACCCCGTTTTCCTCTCCGTAGAACACCTCTGCGCCCAAAGCGTTGGCGTTGGAGCCCAAAAATTCACCCCCGTCGTCCCTGCGGGAAACGGAGAATTTCACCCCCGCAAGTGAACCTGCCCTGTCCTGGAGATACTTGCAGTAGCGGCAAAGCACCATCTCCTCCCCCTCGGGGGTGACGGCGGGAAGGGGCGTGACGCAGGTTGCAAAGGAACGGTTTCGCAAACGGGTCTCGATGGCACGCTGATCCTCCCCGGAAAGGGGCAGGCCGTCCCTGTCGCAGAAGCGGAAGCTCACCTGCCCAAGGCTTTCCCGCACCTCCACGGAAACGGCAAGATCCAGCCCAAAGCTTTCCACGGCAAAGGGAGCCACCCCGGGGAAGCCCTTCCCCAGACGGTACACCTTGCCGCCGCTTTCCCGCACGCCAAGGGCAAGCATCTCTCCGTACAGCTCTCCCGCCCCCGTGGGGGAATGGAGAATGCCCACGGTGCAGACCTTTTCCGGGGCGACCAAGGCACGGCCGAGGTCGGTGCAGAAGCTGCCGTCCAGGGTCTCTCTGCCGCCGTGGATGCCTTCTTCGTCGAACAGCCGCTTGGCCACCGTTCCAAAGGCAAATCTCCCCTCCTTCCCGCCGTTGTCCACCCGCAAGCCCCCTTTGACGTGGGTGTTCGGGGGGAGAAAAGTGCCCTTTTCCAGCACCGTGTTGGCGCCGATGACACAGCCGGGGGAGATCATACAGTCCTCGCCCACACGGACGCCGGTGCAGAGAATGCTGTTTTCCACCTTGGCGTTTGCCCCCACGGTGACACGGTGGTGGAGAATACTGCGGGTGACCTTGGCGGTGGGGTGGAGGTCACATTCCTCACCCGTAACGGTCTTCCCTGCGGAAAGCTCCATGTTACAGCGGTAATAGGTCTCGGGCTTGCCCACGTCGTACCACATCCCCTCCATGATCTCTCCGTGGAGGGGGATGCCCTTCTTTAAAAGATCGGGGAAGAGGTCCTTGCCGAAATCGTACTGCACCCCCTCGGGAATATGCTCCAAAACCGATCTATCCAGCAGATAGATCCCCGTGGAGATCAGGTTGGAGAAGGTGTCCCGCCAGGTGGGCTTTTCCAAAAAGCCTGCGATCTTCCCGCCTTTCAGGGAAACGATGCCGAACTCCCCGGGGGTGGGGGTGCGGGTGAGCAGGACAGTCACCTTGCGATGCTCTTTTTTGTGCGCTTCCAAGGCGGATCGCAGGTCAAAATCCGTCACCGTGTCCCCGGAGATCACCAAAAAGGTGTCCTTTAGCAGATGGGCCACCGCCTTGACGCTCCCCGCACTGCCCAAGGGGAGCTTTCCCTTCACCGTCTCGATGGGAAGGTTGGGGTCGCGGTAGTCGTCAAAGGCCTCGGGGAGGGCGCACACCGTCATCACCGCCGAGGCAAAGCCGTTTTGCTTCAAAAGCGCCGTCAACCGTGTGATCACGGGGACTCCCGCCACAGGCACCAAGGGCTTGGGCAGGGTGTCGGTAATGGGGGCGAGACGGCTCCCCATGCCTCCCGCCAGGATCACCGCAGGGTGTAAATTCTCATCGTGTCGTTCCATGTTCGTCTTCCTTTCGCGTTTTGCTTTAGTATGTGGAGAAAAGATGGGAACGATTCTTTAAAAACACGGGATTTTTTCTTGCAAAATGCGGGAAACTATGGTATTCTAAGGATAATAAAACGCTTTTCAAAAGGAGTATCCTTTATGGAAAAGAAACTGGATCAACTGTTTGCAAAGATCTATACCCCCGTCAGCGCTCTCACGGGGGTGGCGTACTGCTCTCCCGAGCCCCTTTCCTTTGGGGAAAAGGAACAAGGGGTCTGCATCCCCTTGGAGGGGGGCACCCGCTGGGGGAAGGGCTGGGATTGCGCCTGGATCCGCTTGGAGGGGGAGATCCCTCTCCCTATGGAAGGGAAGCTTCCCGCATTGCTTCTGGACGTGGGAGGCGAAGCCTGCCTGTACGACGAAAAGGGCGTACCTCTCAAAGGCTTTACCAACGTGCAGAGTGAGTTCACCGTGGCTTTGGGCAAGCCTGCCAAGCAGGCCTACCTCCTGCCGGAGGCTTATTACGGCAAAAAAGTCACCTTCTGGGTGGACTGCGGGGCAAACGACCTCTTTGGGGCAAAGCCGGAAAACGGCATTTACATCCGCGGAGAGAGTGCTTATTGCGACGTTTCCCTGCGGGAGCTGTATTACGACCTGGAGGTGCTTGCCTACGTTGGGAAGTACGCTCCCGATGAACAGGTGAGAAAGGAAGCTTGGGATTGCTTTGAGAAGGCTTACGCTTCCTCCTCCCGTGAGATCGCCGCAGAGTTCTTAAAGAAACCCTCCGTTTCCGATTTTGAGGTCACCGTGTTGGGTCACGCCCATCTGGACTTGGCATGGCTCTGGCCCATTCGGGAGACCAAGCGGAAGGCTCTGCGTACCCTTTCCACCGTGGTGGCCCACATGGAACGGTATCCCGATTACAAATTCGGGGTCTCCCAGCCCCAACTGCTTGCTTGGGTAAAGGAGATGTCTCCCGCACTTTACGAAAAATTGAAGACCCTCTACAAGGAAGGCCGCTTGGAGCTGCAAGGGGGGATGTGGGTGGAATCCGATACCAACCTCCCCGGCGGGGAAAGTCTGGTACGCCAGCTGATCCACGGTATGCGGTTCTGGAGGGAGGAGTTCGGCTTTACTCCTCAGATGGTGTGGCTTCCCGACGTGTTCGGATATTCCGCACAGGTACCTCAATTGATGAAGCAGGCGGGTCTGCCCTACTTCTTGACCACCAAGCTTTCCTGGAACGGGGTGAACAAATTCCCCTACGCCTCCTTCCGTTGGCAGGGCATCGACGGCAGTGAGGTGCTGGCACATATGCCTCCCGAGGGGAACTACAACTCTGCCGCCAGAGCGGATTCCTTTGCCCGCGCGGAGCAGAACAGCCCGGAAAAGACCATCTTCCCCGGGGCAATGCTGCTTTACGGCATCGGCGACGGTGGCGGCGGCCCGGGCATGGAGCATTTGGAGCGGCTGGGGAGAGAAAAGAATCTGTTGGGCCTGCCCAAGGTGAAGCAGGGCTTCGGGGAGGACTTCTTCCGTGAGCTTGCGCCCCATAAAGAAAAGCTCCCCGGCTGGAAGGGGGAGCTGTACCTGGAAAAGCATCAGGGCACTTACACCTCCCAGGGACGCACCAAGAGAGGCAACCGCCTTTGCGAAAAGAAGCTTCACGAGGTGGAGCTGTTGGCCTCCATGGCCTTGCGGTTGCGGAAGGGCTACGTATATCCCAAGGAACAGATGGATAAGATCTGGGAAGAGGTACTGCTGTACCAGTTCCACGACATCCTCCCCGGCTCCTGCATCGCAAGAGTCTACAAGGAAGCAGAGGTTCGCTACGGGGAGCTTTTGGCAGAATTGGAGTCTCTCAAGCAGGGCTTGCTGGATCTGCTTCTTACGGGAGAAGGGGAGACCTTGTTCAACGCTTCTTCCTACGCAAACGGCTACCCCGTGGAGACGGCAAACGGCTACCTGCTCCAAAAAGGGCAGGCAGAACCCCTTTGCTTCACCCCCTTCGCCCGGAAGCGGGGGCATAAGATGGCATACAGCCGTGACTTTATGGAAAACAGCCGTGTGCGGGTGGAATTCCTCCCCGACGGCAGTATCGGGGGAGTCTACGGCGGTATCGGGGGCGTGTACGGCAAGGACGGCAGAAATTATCTCCGTGGCGCAGGCAACAAATTGCAGGTCTTCCTTGACAACGAGGACGGCTGGGAGGTTCCTGCACCCGAACAGCTCACCAAGGAGTATCCCGTCAAGCTCACCTCCGTCCGCACCTCTCAGAAGGGGGCGGCGTTGGTGCGTACCTCCCGTTACGTTTGCGGCAAGAGCGTGATCCTGCAACAAGTGATCCTGCGGGAGGATTGTCCCAGAATCGACTTTGTCACCAAGGTGGATTGGAAGGAATCCCATCGGCTTCTCCGCGCCTCCTTCCCCATGGCGGCCACTGCGGAAAACGCCCTGTGCGGCATTCAGTTCGGCGCCGTGAACCGCCCCACCACCCAAAACACCACCTGGGAACAGGCCAAGCGTGAGGTCTGCTTCCACAAATACGTGGATCTTTCCGACGACGAGCGGGGTGCGGCGTTGCTGTCCGATTGCAAGTACGGCGTGTGCCTGCGGGATTGCGATCTTTCTCTGGCACTTCTCCGTTCTCCCACCTATCCGGGAGAGGGGGCAGACCTTGGGGAACACACCTTCACCTATTCCTTCTATCCCCACCGGAGGGGGATAGGCACCGTGATCCCCGAGGCGTACAGAATGGAATACCCTGTGGAAAAGCATCAAGGCGCCTGCGAATTGGACGTTCCCTTCGCCCGGGCGACGGGGCTCTGCGTGGAGACGGTGAAGCCTGCCGAGGACGGCAGGGGGATCATCGTCCGCCTTTACAACCCGAAAAATTGCAGCCTTGAAACCACCGTGGAGACGGCGCCCGTCCTGGGCTTTACTTCCTGCACCCGTGTGGATCTGTTGGAGCGGGAAGCAGAACCCTTGGCATTACAGCCTGTTTTGCAGGTGAAGCCCTACGAGATCGTGACGCTTAGGTTTGAATGAAAATAAAAATTCGATCAAAAATGCCGCCTAAACGGTAGAATATTCGCCCAACACCGTTGACATACGCCCAAAAGTATGGTACAATTGATCGCAAAGAAAGGAGGTTGGGAGAATGAGAACTTTTTGCTACGATGCTCTTTCCAAGGCATCCTGGGACAGCGAGATCCTAAGTCTTGTGGCGCAAATACACGAATACAAGGGAAGGCAGGAGCTGTTTCTGCGCCAAAAGCCCGCCGTTCTTGATCGGTTGGTGGAGATCGCAAAGGTGCAGAGTACAGAAGCTTCCAATAAGATCGAAGGGATCGTTACTACCAACACCCGCATCAAGCAGCTTTGCGATGACAAAACAACTCCCCGCAATCGCGACGAGGAGGAGATCATAGGATACCGGGATGTTTTGAACACGATTCACGAGAATTTCGAGTATATCCCCATCAAGTCTGCCTATATTCTTCAGCTTCACCGGGATCTTTATAAGTATTCTGGGAAAAGCATTGGCGGCAGGTACAAATCTACTCAGAATTACGTTGCGGAGACGCGTTCCGACGGAACGCAGGTGATCCGTTTTATGCCTCTTGCACCCTATGAAACCCCCGAAGCCATCGAGGCGATTTGCGAAAGCTTCAATCGTGCCATCGACGGCTGTGTGGTTGACCCTTTGGTGCTGATCCCCGTTTTTATAAACGATTTTCTTTGCATCCATCCCTTTAACGACGGCAACGGAAGAATGTCCCGTTTGCTTACGACTTTGCTTCTTTACCGTTGCGGATACGTGGTGGGCAGGTATATCAGTATCGAAAGCAAGATCGAACGTACCAAGCAGCAGTATTACGATGTCCTTGAACGTTGCGGCCGCGGTTGGCACGAGGAGCAAAACCATCCCGAAGATTTTATCAAATATATTCTTGGAATCCTCCTTGCAGCGTATCGCGAGTTTGAGGAACGGGTGGATCTCTTTGATGAAAAGCCTCCGGCGATAGAGTTGGTTCGTAAAGCGGTGCTTTCCAAGCTTGGAAAGTTTACTAAGAGCGAGATCGAAGAGTTGGTTCCTTCCATCAAAAAGACCTCCGTGGGGAACTCTCTCAAAGCGTTGGTAGAGGAGGGCTTTATTAGGCGCCACGGTGCAGGAAAAAGCACCTTCTATACCAGAACCCAATAACACAAAAAAACCCGCTTCGGCGGGCTGTGAAAGGAATGGTCACAAGTATGAAAAAACTCGTGTTTTGTATTTGCTTGGCGTTGTTGATGGTAGGCTGCAGCGCTCCTTTGGAAGGCTCCGACAAAAGCCAACCGCCTTCCGTTTCCGTTCCTCAAGAGGAAAGCCGGGCTACCTCCTCCGAACCCGAGGCTGAATCCTCCGATCAAAGCGGGCCACCTGCCGTTTCCGTTCCTCAAGAGGAAAGCCGCACCGATTCGGCGGAGCCTGAAGCAGAAGCGCTCATCGACAGGATCTACCGCTTGAACCGCGAGGAATTCCAAGCCTTTGTAAAGGATATCGGCGGAGAGACTTTCCCCACGGAGGCTGTCAGCTATGCACCGGACGACGAAGCGCTTGAAGAGCCCGTTCGTCTTCGCTGGGAGCAGTTTTATCGGGAATTCACCTGCACCAAAGCCGGCTTTGAGGCGCTCCTTTCCGAGAAAGGCGTTCAGCAAGAGCTGAAGGAAGTCACCTTGTTCATGAACTACGAGGAGCTTCCCATGGCTTGGTTGCAAACGGAAGAACGTTCTTTCTTCCTGTGGGGAACCTTTGCAACCGGGGATTTGACCTTTGTCTTCTCCCGGGATTCCGACTTCGTCGCCTTTTTTGCGGAAAAAGAGTGTAAAGTGCTTGTGAACGGAGAAGACATCGATTCCGCCGTTCCCGGGATCCTCCACGGCTTTTCCGCCGAAGTTCCGATGCTTGCCGTTCTTCAAAAGCTTGGTGCAACCGTGGCGTGGGAATCTTCCGAAAAAGCCTCCGTCTGCCTTGGCGGGGAAACCTATGGCTTGGATCTGGAGCTTGTCACCTTCGGCGCAGAGGAAGATCTTCTTGGGGATTGCCTCGTCGCCGGGGGATACAGCGTCTATTACCCTGTAGAGGGAGACGTGATGATCTCCCATACCGCAATGCTGACCCTTTTGGATGAGTTGGGGATCGGCTGTTCCGTTTCTATGGAAAACGAAAAAGCGGTGATCGAATACTTGTCCGAATAACCCAATAACGCAAAAAACCCCGCTTTAACAGCGGGGTTTTGTCATATCAAATTAAAGATCGGAAAGCAAATCCTTTTCCTCGGGGATGACGATGCGTCTGCCCTCGGCGATGGCCTGATGTGCCAAGGTCACGGTACGGAAGGAGGAATACACCGCATCGATGGGAACCACGCCCTTGGCGTCGTTTTCGATCATATCGATCAGATTCAGATACTGACCGTACATATCCTTATACACGGAATCGTAATCCAGAATCACGTCGGGCTTGTTTTCGTCCCCGTAGTAGATGCAGATACGGTCCTTATCGGTGATGCCGTCGGTACGGTTCATGGCCATGGTGAGGGTGATGTGCCCCTTGGTGCCGATGAAATCCTTATCGTTGTTGGAGGAGATGTTGTTGCTCCAGCCCACCTCGTAGTAGCCGCGGCAGCCGTTGGCCAGCTCCATGTTCATCACCTGGTAGTTATCGATGGGGGAATCCTCATCCAGCTTGGCGGAAATACCGCTGACAGCCACGATGGGGGAATTTGCAAACCACTGGATCACGTCCGCATAATGGACGCCGCAGTCGATGAGGGGCGGGCAGTCCTGCATGAGACGGATGAATCTGTCCCAGGGGTGACCCGGTTCCCCTGCACGGTGGCTCTGGTTCATGCGCACCATGCGAAGCTCCCCGATCTCCCCTGCGTCGATCAACTCCTTGATCTTGCGGTAGGAACGGTTGTAGCGCAACACGTGGGAGACGGAAACCTTACTGTCGCTGTTCTTTACCAGACGGACGAACTCTCTGGCATCCTCCAGATTGGTGGCAATGGGCTTTTCGCAGATCACGTGCTTGCCGTGGGCGATACAATCCTTCAGGATGGCAAAGTGGGTATCCGTATAGGTGGCAATGATGACGATCTCCACCTCGGGATATGCCAAAAAGGGGCGGTAATCCGTCCCGTAATGCTTTGCCTCAAAACGGCGGGCAAACTCACGGGCAATGGATTCGTTGGTGTCGATGGTGGCGACGATGGTCGCCTCGTGCTTGTCGTAGATCTCTTGAATGTGCTGTTCGCCGATGTGGCCACAGCCGATCAGGATCACTCCGTAGGATTTTTTCATTCGGCACGTCCTCTTTCCGCAGGGGAAGCTTCCCCGGGAATGTCACAGGTTGGTGGAAAATGATCGAGCTAATTCCGAAAGGGTTCAGTTTCTTTCAACCAGCAAAGCGGTATCCCGCTCTACCAGACGGACCGCCAGGGCAGTCACCTCGGAAAGGGGCAGGGGAGAGGGGTTGCGCACCCAATCCACGTAAAGGTTCAACACGCCGTGTGCCATGTAGGAAAGGCAGAGACGGAGAGAAGCATCGCTTGCGTCGGTGTAGTTGCGGTAAACCGCCATCAAAGCGGTCATGCACTTTTCTCCCATTGCACGCAGGAAGAAGGTGCAGGTGTTTTCCAGACAGAAGGCACGGAAGATCTCGGGCTGTTCGTTGATCTTGCCGTGGATATGCTCCAAAAACTTTGCGGGGATGAACAGATTGCCCTCCGCAAGGGACACCTCCAAAGCTTCGGTAAACAGAGCGTTCCCTTTGGAGATCAGCTCGTTGGCCACGTCCTCAATGCCGGTGTAGTGGAGATAGAAGGTCTTACGGTTGATGTCCGCCTTCAAGGTCAGTTCGGTGATGGTGATCTCTTCCAGAGGTTTCTCGGAGAGAAGCTGGAGCAAAGCCACAGCGATGGCACGCTTGGTTTTGATGATTCGTCTGTCGATCTTGGTTCTTGCCATGGAAACGGCTCCTTCTATATCTTGAAAGTGATGGTAGAAAAAAGGTCTTTTGCAAGGGGAATGGCCATTCCCGTCTCCCTTCGCAAAAGCGTTTGTTTCTTGTATTGTGCAATATTATACCACATTTTTGAGCGTTTTGCTACCTAATTTTTCATAAATTTTCTTTTGTTTTTTTGTCGCTTTATACAAAAGAAGGCAAAGAACCTCGGGTGACGGGATTTTTTTGCAACTTGGCGAAACACCCTCTTGCATTTTTTGCGCCTTGGTGTTATACTGCCAATATGAAGAACCACGGAGGCGTTTTATGAAGATCAGTCGTTTGTTGCAGCAGGAGACCTTGTCTATTTCCTTTGAGGTATTTCCCCCGAAAACGGAAAGCAGCTTTGATTCCGTCAAGGCCGCCACGGAGGAGATCGCCCGTCTGAAGCCCGCCTTTATGAGCGTCACCTACGGTGCGGGCGGGGGTACCAGCAAGTATACGTTGGAGATCGCAAAGAACATCAAGGAGACCTACGGCGTTCCCTCTCTCGCTCACCTCACCTGCGTGTCCTCTACCCGCGGGACGGTGAAGGAACGGATCGCAGACATCAAGGCGGCGGGGATCGAAAACGTGATGGCCCTGCGGGGAGACATCCCGAAGGAGCTGGAAAATGCCGACCGTACCGGTTGGGCGTACCACCACGCCGTGGAGCTGGTGCGGGAATTAAAGGAGGCTGACCCCGATCTTTGCATCGGCGGGGCGTGCTACCCGGAGATCCATCCCGAAAGCGAAAGCCAAAAGGCGGATATCTTCTACCTGAAGGAAAAGGTGGACGCAGGGTGTGATTTTTTGACCACTCAGATGTTTTTTGATAACAATCTCCTTTACAATTTCCTGTATAAGATCCGTGAAGCGGGGATCACCGTGCCCATCGTGCCGGGGATCATGCCCATTACCAAGGCCACCCAGGTGGACAGAGCCATCAAGCTTTCCGGCTCTTTTATGCCCAGACGGTTTATCTCCCTGGTGGACCGCTTCGGAGGCGATCCCAACGCCATGAAGCAGGCGGGCATCGCCTACGCCACGGATCAGATCATCGATCTGTACGCCAACGGCATCAAGAACGTCCACGTCTATACCATGAACAACCCCGACGTGGCGGAAAAGATCATGGCAAATCTTTCGGATATCTTAGGAAAATAAAGTATGACTTTTCTGGAACACTTACAAAACCGCATCCTGCTGTTGGACGGCGGCATGGGAACCTTGCTCCAGCAGGCGGGTCTGAAGCCCGGGGAGCATCCCGAGGAATGGAATCTTTCCCACCCCGAGGTGGTGACGGGGGTGCACCGCGCCTATTTTGAGGCGGGAAGCAACCTTGTCTGCACCAACACCTTCGGAGCGAATACCTTAAAATTTGAAGAAGGTCACCTGCGGGAGATCATCTTCGCAGGGGTGAACTGCGCAAGAATAGCCGCCGAGGGCAAGGAAGGCCGCTTCGTGGCCCTGGACGTCGGCCCTACGGGGAAGCTTCTTGCCCCCACGGGGAATTTACCCTTTGAGGAGGCAGTTGCAATCTTCGCCGCCACCGTCCGTTTGGGCGTGGAGGCGGGGGTGGATGCCATCCTGATCGAAACCATGACGGACAGCTACGAGACCAAGGCCGCCCTTTTGGCCGCCAAGGAGAACTGTGATCTGCCCGTTCTGGTGACCAACGCCTACGGAAGCGACGGCAAGCTGATGACGGGGGCAACCCCCGCCGCCATGGTTGCTCTTTTGGAGGGCATGGGAGTCTGTGCCCTGGGTGCAAACTGCTCGCTGGGCCCCAAGCAGCTTGCGGGGGTGGCAAGGGAGCTGTTGGCAAACGCCTCCGTTCCCGTGATCTTAAAGCCCAACGCAGGCCTGCCCGCAGTGCGGGAGGGGAAGACGGAATACGACGTGACCCCCGAGGAATTCGCCACGGAATTGGCGGAGCTGGTCAAAGAGGGCGTTCGCCTGGCGGGGGGCTGTTGCGGAACAACGCCTGCATTTATCAAGGCGTTACATACCGCTGTGGAAGGGCTCGACCCCGTTCCCGTGGGGGAAAAGCAGATCACCGCGGTATCTTCCTATACCCACGCCGTGGAGTTTGGAGAAAAGCCCCTTCTCATCGGCGAACGGATCAACCCCACGGGGAAGAAGCGGCTGAAGCAGGCCATCTTGGAAGGGGATATGAACTACCTGTTGGAGCAGGGCATCGCCCAGGCGGAGGCGGGCGTACACCTTTTGGATGTAAACGTGGGCTTGCCGGGCATTGACGAGGGGGAAGTGCTCTCCCGTGCCGTATCGGAATTGCAGGGTGTCACCGACCTGCCCTTGCAGATCGATACCGCAGACGTAACAGCCATGGAAAAAGCCCTGCGGCTCTACAACGGCAAGGCCTTGGTGAACTCCGTCTGCGGCAAGCAGGAGAGCATGGACAGCCTGTTCCCTTTGGTGAAGAAGTACGGCGGCGTGGTCATCGCTTTGACCTTGGACGAAAACGGCATCCCTTCCGCCGCGGAGGGGAGAGTTGCCATTGCAAAGAGAATCATTGCGGAAGCGGCAAAATACGGCATTGACAAGAAAAACTTGGTGTTCGACACCCTTGCCATGACGGTGAGTGCGGATCAAAACGCCCCCGCCGTGACCTTGGAGGCCATGAAGCGGATCAAAACCGAGCTGGGGTGCCATACCTCCTTGGGGGTCTCCAACGTGTCCTTCGGGTTGCCCAATCGGGAAGGGGTCAACGGGGTGTTCTTCACCCTGGCCTTGGAAAACGGCCTTTCTGCCGCCATCATCAACCCCCTGTCCGCGGAGATGCGGAAGGCTTACTACACCTTCTTAATGCTTCGGGGCATGGACGAAAACTGCATGGAATACGTGGCAAGGGCGGAAAGCTTTGCCACAACGGCGGTGACGGCTGTCGCTACGGAAAAAACAGAAAGCGCAGGCTCAGAGCTGCAAAAAGCGGTGGAAAAGGGGCTGCTTGCCAAGGCGGAGGAGCTGACGGCAAGGCTTTTGGAAAGCCGTGAGCCTCTGGATCTGGTGGAAAACGAGCTGCTTCCCGCACTGGACAAGGTGGGGAAGGGCTTCGAGAAGGGCAGCCTGTTCCTGCCCCAGCTTCTCATGTCCGCCGAGGCGGCAAAGCGTGCCTTTGGGAAGATCAAGGAAAAGCTTCCTCCCGGTGCGGGGGGGAAAGGCCCCTTCGTGCTGGCCACGGTGAAGGGGGATATCCACGACATCGGCAAGAACATCGTGGGGCTTCTGCTGGAAAATTACGGCTATACCGTCATCGATTTGGGGAAGGACGTGCCTCCCGAGGCGGTCGTGGAGGCGGTTTTGGAGAACCACGCCCCCTTGGCGGGGCTTTCCGCCTTGATGACCACCACCGTCCCCGCCATGGAGGAGACGGTGCGTCTCCTGCGGGAAAAAGCGCCCTTCTGTAAGATCGTGGTGGGGGGCGCGGTGCTGACAGAGGAATACGCCCGTGACATCGGCGCAGACGCCTACGGCAAGGACGCCATGGCGACGGTACGGTATGCGGAGGAAACCGTATGAACCGCATTTTATGCTCCACGGGGGCGGTGATCGGCAGACCCAACGGCAGGGATTACAGACTGCTGGGGGAATGCATGGAGAAGCTGACCTGTGACGGCTTTGAATTTATGATGTACGAGGATTGGCACAAGGATCTCCGGGGGCTTCTTGGCTTCTTGAAGGATCTTGGCGCCGCCTTCCCCGTGTTCCACGCAGAGAAATCCGTGGGCAACCTCATCAGCCGCGGGGAAGCGGGGGACGTGGAGACGGCTGTGGCCGCCTTCCGCAGTAATTGTGAGCTGGCGGTAGAGCTGAGAAGCGAAAAAATGGTGCTTCACCTTTGGGGCGGGCTGGATTCCGACAAGGAGATCTCCCGCAACATCGCCTGCTTTGGCACGCTGGACGCTATTGCAAGGGAACACGGCCTGTTGCTCACGGTGGAAAACGTGGTCTGCAACCGCAAGGATCCCATGACCCACCTGGTTTCCCTGGCGGAGGCGTATCCCGACGTTCGCTTTACCTTCGATACCAAAATGGCTCGGTTCCATCGGCAGACGGATCTGCTGTATGAAGAAGAAAACCGCTATCTGTTCCCTCGGTTTGCCCACTTCCATATCAACGATTACGGCGGCGGGTATATGGATTGGGGGAATCTCCGTACCCTGCACCCGGGAGAGGGCGGGGTGGATTTTGATCGGCTGTTTGCCTTCCTGAAGGAGCAGGGGTACCGCGGCGACTTCACCGTGGAGGCCACCTCCTTTGACAGCACCGGGGCGATCGATTTCCACAAGCTGAACAGGACCTTTGAGGTCTTGAGAGGCTATTTGCAGTAAAGAAAAACGACTCCGAAAGGGGTCGTTTTTTGACGGGGGGAATAAAGACTACGCATGGATCGAAAGCCGTCCGCCGACTTGGTCATCCTGAGGGAGCCCGAAGGGCGAGTCGAAGTTTCCGCAGTTGAGGCGCAGCCGAACCGCGGAAACCAAGGGGTGCTTGCACCCCGAAAGGATCTCCTACGAATTTGATCTACCCCTACAAAGGCAAATTTACATCCTTTGTGATAAAACAGTTCTTTACCTTTGGAAAGGAACATCAGACTCTCAGTAGATCCCGCCTATCGGCGGTTTTGCTCCGAACGGCTCATCGCGGCCAATACAGATCGAAAAGCGTAGAATATCTATGCCGCTATGCAAAACGGCTCTGCCGTTTTGGAGTCTTAGGAGCAAGAGCCTTTTCTTCTCCGCAAAACTTCGACGTGCGCGGAGATGACTGTAATGCGTAGCCACATCTACTATATTCCGCACTTGCTCAGGATGACACGCTGACGTTGGAAGCACTCCCGCCCTACACTTCCCACCTCGGTTCCAAAAACGGCTTGTCGTTTTTGACGTCGGCGAAACGATACCACGCATAAACCGAAGGCTGAACGCCGACTTGGTCACCCTGAGCGGAGCAGGCGTGGGGCGATGATGTGTCTTGAACCGCAACAAGAAAAGCCTGCGGAGTCGAAGTTTTGCTTTTTGAAATTGCCCGTTGTCTTTGGATATGCAGTTCCTTTTACAGCAATTTCTAAAAAGCAAAACCGTAAGGGGTCTCCTACGAGTTTGATCTACCCCTACAATGGCAAACTTACATTTTTTATGATAAAACAGTTCTTTCATTTCGAAAAAGGAACATCAGACTCTTATGAGATCCCGCCTACGGCGGTTTTGCTCCGAACGGCGTAAACGCCTTTCCTTCTCCGCAAAACTTCGACGTGCGCGGAGATGACTGCAATACGTAGCCACATCTACTACGTTCCGCGCGTGCTCAGGATGACACGCTGACGTTGGAAGCACTCCCGTCCCACGTTTCCCACCGCAGTTCCAAAAACAGCTTTAGCCGTTTTTGACGTCGGCGAAACGATACCACGCATAAACCGAAGGCTGAACGCCGACTTGGTCATCCCTGCATCGGGTTTCTTTGGGGTTAAAGGGGACTTTCTTTTCCGAAAGAAAGTCCCCTTATCGCGTTCTTACATATTCACTTCGGTAACCAGCGTCACGATGATGGGCTTGCGCTTGGTCTTTTGGTAGACCGCGTTGAACAGATCGTCCTTGAGACGGTTGCCCAAGGCGGCGGGATCGGAAAGCCCACGGTCCAAGGATTTCTGCAGGAACTTCCGCGCCATCTCCTCCAGATACTGCAAAAGCTCCTCGTTTTCCTTGACGTAAACAAACCCGCGGGAAACGATCTCCGGCAGCACGGCGATCTCCCCTTCGGGGGTGACCCCTGCGGTGACGAAGAGAATGCCGGCTTCCGCCAGATTGATACGGTCGCGAAGGACGGCGGACTCCAAGCCCTCGCCCCCTGCACCGTCGATCATGATACGGCCGCTTTCCACCGCTTCTCCCCAATGAATGCCCCGGCGGTCCATTTCAATGATCCGCCCCGCCTCGGGAAGAAGGATGTTCTGGGGCTTGGTACCCAAGGCCTTTGCCAGATTGGCGTGGGCCACCAAATGCTTGTACTCACCGTGAAGGGGAATGAAGCTGTCCGCCTTTACCAGGTTGTGAAGCACCTTCAATTCCTCGCGGCAGGCGTGGCCGGAAACGTGTACGTCGTCGGTACGGTCGGTGATCACCTCCACACCCAGCTTGTAAAGCTCGTTGATGATCTTGGTCACCAGCTTTTCGTTGCCGGGGATGCAGGAGGCGGAAAGCACCACCAAGTCCGAGGAGGACAGCGTCACCATGGGGTGCGCCCCGAAGGCCATGCGGTAAAGAGCGCTCATAGGCTCGCCCTGACTGCCGGTGGTGATGATGGCAAGCTGTTCCGGAGGGAAGTACTTGCACTCGGAAATATCGATGACCAGCCCTTCGGGGATCTCAATATATCCCAACTGCCGGGCGGCGCGAACCACGTTTTGCAGGCTTCTGCCGGTAAGGGCCACCTTGCGGTTTGCCTTGGCGCAGGCGTCCAAGATCTGCTGAACCCTGTGCACGTTGGAGGAGAAGGTGGCCACCACCACGCGGCGGGTGTCGTCGCTGAAAATGCGGTCAAAGGAGGCGTTGAGGGTGCTTTCAGAGGGGGTGTACCCCGGGCGTTCCGCATTGGTGGAATCGCACATCAATACCTTGACGCCTTTTCTGCCCAATTCGGCAAACCGCGCCAGATCGATGGGAGTGGTGCCGATGGGGGTAAAGTCGATCTTAAAGTCCCCCGTGTGGACGATGCGTCCGCAGGGAGTGGTGATGCAAAGGGCCACGGCGTCGGGCATGGAGTGGTTCACGTGGATGAACTCCACGTCAAATTCTCCGATGGAAAGCATTTCTCCCGCACGGATCTCAAAAAGATCCTCGGTGCGGATGTTGTGCTCCTGAAGCTTGCCGTCCAAGATCCCCAGGGTCAGCCGCGTGCCGTAGACCTCGCAGGGAACCTTCTTTAATAAATAAGGCACTGCGCCGATGTGATCCTCGTGACCGTGGGTGAGCACCAGACCTCTCACCCTGTGGGCGTTCTTCACCAGATAGGTGAAATCGGGGATCAATACGTCTACACCGGGCATATCCTCTCCGGGGAAAGCGATGCCGCAGTCCACCACCAGAATGTCCTCGCCGTATTCAAAGGCGGTCATGTTCATGCCGATGCCGTCCACCCCGCCCATGGGGATGATCTTCACGGTGTTGGGCTTCTTTTTCTCCGTGGCGGGCTTTTTGGCTTTGGGGGCGATCTTTTCCACTAAGTTTGCCCCGTTTTTGGCCACGTTCTTTTCTTTTTTCTCTTTCTTTTTTTGGATAATTTCTTCGATGTTGTTTTTCTTCTTCATGTTGCTCCAAATTCGTTTTGTTTGGTTAGGTAATGGGGTCGGGAAGCTTCACCAGACGCACGTCTGCGCCCACGGCGTTGAGCTTCTCCACGATGCGCTCGTAGCCCCTGAGAATGTGATGGATATCGTCCACGATGGTAGTCCCCTCGGTGGCCAAAGCGGCGATGACCATGGCCGCCCCTGCGCGGAGGTCAACGGCACGGACGTTGGCGGGGGTGAGCTGAGGCACGCCTGTGATCAGCAGGTCACTACCGGAAACCGTCAGCTTTGCGCCCATACGCTGTAATTCGGGCACGTACTGGAAGCGGTTTGCCCAGACGGATTCCGTCAGTTTGCTTTCTCCGCCTGCAAGGCACAGCAGAGTGGCGATCTGGGGATGCATATCCGTGGGGAAGCCGGGATAGAAAGCGGTCTTGACACGGACGGCGTGCATGGGAGGTGCATCGGGTGCGGGAGCGTGGACGGTGATGGAATCGTCCCCTTCCTCAATGTTTACACCCATTTCCTCCAGCTTTGCGGTCAAGGATTCCAGATGGCGGGGAATCACGCCGGTGACGGTGACCTCCCCCTTGGTGGCGGCGGCGGCCATGATGTAGGTACCCGCCTCGATCATATCGGGAACCACGGCGTAACGGCTGCCGTAAAGGTTCTCCACCCCCACGATCTTAATGGTAGGAGTGCCTGCGCCCATGATGTTGGCACCGCAGCTGTTCAGGAAGGAAGCCACGTCAACGATGTGGGGCTCTCTTGCGGCGTTGTCAATGACGGTGGTGCCGTTTGCACGGCAGGCGGCCAGCATGATGTTGATGGTCGCCCCCACGGAGGGAACGTCCAGATACACGGAATTGCCCTTCAGTCCGTTTTCCGCACGGCAACGGATGCGGCATTCGGTACCGTCCTCCTCGACGGTGGCGCCCAGGGCACGGAAGCCCTTTACGTGCTGGTCGATGGGGCGGGAGCCGAAGTCACAGCCTCCGGGGTAGCCGGTCTCCACATGGCCGAATCTGCCCAGACCTGCCCCCAGCAGATAGTAGGAGGAGCGGAGCTTTGCCGCCAACACGTTGGGGATGTTGGCGCGGTTGACGTAGCGGGTGTCGATCTGATAAGTATGGTCTCCCATGTAGGCGATCACGGCGCCCAGCTCGGTGAGGATCTCGCCGGCGTGACGGATGTCCGCCGCATCGGGCACGTTTTCGATCACGCAAACGTCTCCCACCAAAAGGGTGGCAAAAAAGATGGGGTCTGCGGCATTCTTCATGCCTCCCGTCTCAATAACGCCCCGCAGGGACTTTCCGCCTTTTATATATAACTTTTCCATAGCTGCCTCCGGGAAAGGTGGTTTTGTAATAAATGGACAGAGATATCCTATTATTATCATATCCTGTTTTCCATGAAATGTCAAGAAGGATTTGCGACTTTTGTGTGAATTTACGCCCCTTAAAAAGGGAAGAAAACCGAAATTTTGCAAAAAACGCTTGACAAAAGGACAAAAATATGCTAATAATAATGATTGGCATACTACGATGTACGAATATGCCTTTTTTCCTATCCCAAAATTGCCAACCCGTCTTCACGGTAAGACGAGGCATAAAAAACCGACACGGAGGTGTAAAGAGATATGAAGCGTACTTACCAGCCCAAGAAGAGACACAGAATGATGGAGCACGGTTTCCGCAAGAGAATGGCTACTGCCAACGGCAGAAAAGTTCTCAAGAGAAGACGCGCTAAAGGCAGATATAAGCTGACCTATTGATCTGTAAGCGATTACCCGAGCAAGGCGGTTTGAATATTCTTATGGAAAAACGGAAGTATAAGCTCCACCCCTTGAAGAAGAATCACCTGTTTTCCCGCGCATACCGCAAGGGAAAAAGCGTTTCCTCTTCTACCATGGTGCTTTACGTTCTGAAAAGCCGTGAGAAGGACCGTACCTTGCTCGGACTTACTGTTTCCAAAAAGCGGGGGAAGGCCGTGGTGAGAAACCGGGTCAAGCGTCTCCTGCGGGAAGCATACCGTTACCACTTGCCGAATCTTAAGAACGGATATCTGATCGTCATTGTTGCAAAGCAACCCGCTTGTACTGCGGAGTTTACCGTGATCCGCGACGAGATGGGAGAGTTATTGGGCAAAGCAACCCTTCTTGAGGATTCGTTATGAAGCGTATCTGCATTGCCATGATACGGTTCTACCAAAAGCATATTTCTCCGGCATTACCGCCATGCTGTCGTTATATGCCGACGTGTTCCCAGTACGCCATCGAGGCCATCGAAAAGCGCGGGGTGTTCGTCGGCATTTTTTTGGCTGTCAAGCGGCTTTTACGTTGCAACCCCTGGGGCGGCAGCGGGTTCGATCCCGTTCCCGAGCGTCGGAGAAAAAAGATCCCCCCAAAAGACCGAAAGGATTAAAAACAAATTATGGATTTCCTTTACGTTCCCTTTAGTTACGTCATGAAGGCCTGCGTATGGATCTCGCAGAATTCTTACTTCTTCGGTTTGCTCTTCTTCGCTTTGGCCTTTGAGATCATTCTGCTTCCCCTTGCCATCAAGCAGCAGAAGTCTCAGATCGCTATGGCCAAGATCAGACCCAAGGATTACGCCATTCGCAAGAAGTATGCGGGACGTACCGACCGCGTGACCCAGCAGAAGATGCAGATGGAGATCAACGAGATGCATCAGCAGGAAGGGGTCAGCCCCTTTTCCGGCTGTCTGCCTCTGCTGATCCAGCTGCCCATCATTCTGATTTTGTTTACCATCGTCCGTGAGCCCGTGACCTATTCCTCCAACTTTACCGACGACGCAATGACCCACATTCAGGTCACCGTGGAAGAGGAGCACGAGGAGTATAAGGACGAAGCCTTTTCTTCCTCCATCGTTCGGTATTCCTTTGATTACCTGGACCATATCCGCCAAAATCTGGTGAAGGATCACGCCGCCGCCAAGGAGGCGAACAACATCCTCATCGCAGAGCAGGTGAAGCTGGGTGCTACCGTGGAGTACAAGGATCCCGAGGCGGAAGACAAAGAGATCCTGAAGCTGGCAAACGGCTTTGACAAATACACCCTGAAGAAGGGTGGCAGCGCAGGCTACCGCGAGACCGCTGTGGCTTCCGTATTTGCAAGCTTCGGCGAGGATTACGTGGCCGCTTTGAAGGAAGCAGGCGCACTGCCCGCAAATTACCAAAACCCCTACGAGCTTTACGTGGAAGAAAATGGGGAGAAGGCTTACTTCACCGATATGATGCCCAACTTTACCGTGTTCGGCGTCAATCTGCTGAACCAGCCCTCCTTTGATTTTGGCGAAAACGATACCTGGCAGGATTGGGCGCTTCTGTTGGTTCCCGTTCTGGTATTCCTGACCTCCTTCCTCAGCCATAAGGTCACCATGAAGAGCCAGCCCGCTCAGACCGGTCCCGACGGCAACCCCGTAAAGCCGGGGCTGTTCATGACCGTGGGTATGCCTCTCATGTCCACCGTGTTCACCTTGATGATGCCTGCGGCCATCGGTTGCTACTGGATCTGGCGTACCTTGCTGAACATGGTCAAGGCTCCCTTGATGAACAAGTTCTACCCCATCCCCCGCTTCACCCAGGAAGAGCTGGATGCGGCGGCCAAGGAGCTGATCGCCAAGAGCAAGGGCAAAAAGAAGAAGGTCATCACCATCGAGGTGGATGAGGACGACGACAGCTATGCAGACCTTGAGGTGCAAAGCTCTGCCGCTTCCCACGTGGAGACCGCACGTCCCAAGCCCTCGGGCAAGAAGTCGGAGCTTCCTTACCGCAAGCCCACCTCTATTGAGATGCTCTCTGCGGAAGACGACGAGCCTACCAACGAATAAGTAAAAAGGATTGTTTATGATAAGAGAAGTAATCGCAACCGGCAAGACGGTTGAAATCGCGCTGGAAAACGGTGCGGCTGAACTGGGGAAGACCCCCGATCAGGTTCAGCACGAGGTACTGGAAGAGGGAAAGAAGGGCTTGTTCGGCATCGGCGCCATCGAAGCAAAGGTGCGCGTGTTCATCCCCGAAACTCCCGCCATCCGTGCCGTGGAATTTTTGGAAAAGCTGATCGAAAACATGAAGCTGAACGCTTCCGTTGAGGTGGTTTCCGAGACGGAAGAGGAGGTTTCTCTCAACGTGGTAGGTCAGGGCCTGGGCGCTCTGATCGGCAGAAGAGGGGACGTGCTGGACTCCGTTCAGTACCTTGCCACCCTGTCCGCCAACCTGGGCAGACCCGGTTACTACCGCGTTTCCGTGGACGCGCAGGGCTACCGCGCAAAGCGTGCCGAGACCCTCTGCGGCATGGCCCGCCGTATGGCGGAAAAGGTGCTGAAGTACCACCGTGCTTTTGCCCTTGACCCCATGTCCGCTTACGAGCGCCGCATCGTCCATGCGGAATGCCAGAAGATCGAGGGCGTTACCACCTACTCCGTAGGTGAGGGCGCAGACCGTAAGATCGTCATCGCTCCCCAGAAGGACTAAGTCAATAGCGTTCCGTCCTCCTCCCCCAACCGGGAGGAGGATCTTTTTGCTTTGGTGGTTCCGGGAAAGGCGAGGGGGACACGCCCAAGTCGGCACAGGGCTTTTGACGTATGCGAGGTTTTGCTTCGCCGTATTGGCGGTGGCTACGTGTCATCCTTGAGTTCAGGTTTGCAAGCAAACCGTCGAAGTTTTGCGTAGGTGAGCGTAGCGAACGGAGAAAATCAAGGGGTGCTTGCACCCCCGTAAGGGGATTAGCAGGGATATGAGACGAGTCTGATGTACCCTGCCAAAGGTGAAGAACTGTTTATTGGTAACAGGCAGAACGGAGAACGGCTGTATCGAAAAGCATCCCATACCCTCCAAAACTGCAAGCAGTTTTGTCCCTTTCCTTGGGCTAACGCCACTCGTCAAGGTTCGACGCGGCAGGGGTCTTGCTGTGTGTTCCTTTAGAAAGTATTGTGCACCCTGCCTTGCTCAGGGTGACAAGTAGCCAAAGCGGCTACAACGTCAGCGTGTCATCCTTGAGTTCAGGTTTGCAAGCAAACCGTCGAAGTTTTGCGGAGAAGAAAAGGCTCTTGCTCCTAAGACTCCAAAACGGCAGCGCCGTTTTGCATAGCGGCATAGATATTCTACGCTTTTCGATCTGTATTGGCCGCGATGAGCCGTTCGGAGCAAAACCGCCGCAGGCGGGATCTCATAAGAGTCTGATGTTCCTTTCCGAGGCTAAAGAACTGTTTTATTACAAAGGATGTAAGTTTACCTATGTAGGGGTAGATCAAATTCGTAGGAGATCCCTTCGGGGTGCAAGCACCCCTTGGTTTCCGCTGTTCGGCTGCGCCTCAACTGCGGAAACTTCGACTCACGCTTCGCGTTCGCTCAGGATGACTAAGTCGGCGGACGGCTTCCGGCTTATGCGTAGGTTTGCCTCGCCGACATCAAAAACGACAAGTCGTTTTTGGAACTGCGGTGCGAAGGCAAGTCGGTGGTACGCGGCCGATCCTTTGGGTTGATGTTTTGGAACGAAAAAACATTTTTCAAAATTTTCCTTTTTCCTCTTGACAAAAGGGCGAACTTGTGATAGTATAACATACTGCACTATAATCCATAAGTATGCAAAAATTAAGATGGGTTCAAATCGGCAGACGGGGAAAACCCTTGCTATTGCTCATTTTACGGCAAAAAGTACCATGGGTTGTGGTTGCGTGAAACCTAAGCGGCTACATATAGAAATATATGGGCGAACAACTACGTAAATATTTCCAATTAGTGAAAAAAGAAATGGAGTGAATGATCGGTATGGTACATGAACAGACTCTGGGTAAAACCAAGAGAATGTCTTTCTCCAAAATTGAGGAAGTCATTGAAATGCCGAACCTGATCGAGGTGCAGAAGAAGTCTTTCGACGACTTTGTGACCAAGGAGATCGGGCAGGTTTTGAAGGACATTTCCCCGATGACGGACTATTCCGGCAATCTGGTGATCGAGTTTATCGATTACACGCTGAGTGATCCTCCCAAGTACACCATTGCGGAGTGCAAGGAGCGTGACCTCAACTATGCTTCTCCCTTCCGCGTGACGGTGAGATTGACCAACCGTTCCACCGGCGAGGTGAAGGAACAGGAGATCTACATGGGCGATTTCCCCATGATGACGGACTCCGGCACCTTCGTGATCAACGGTGCAGAGCGTGTGGTCGTGTCTCAGATCGTCCGTTCTCCCGGTATCTATTACGAAATGACCGGGGACAAATCCGGCAACAAGCTGTTTACCGCAACGGTGATCCCTTACCGTGGCGCATGGCTGGAGTACGAGACCGATTCCTCCAATATTTTCTACGTTCGTATCGACAAGAACCGTAAGATGCCCATTACGGTGCTTTTGCGCGCCTTCGGATGCGGCACCAACGAGCAGATCCTGCAGAAGTTCGGTGACGAGCCTTTGCTGAAGGCATCCTTCGAGAAGGATCCCATCCCCGCAGAGGTGGAGCGCTTGCTCCAGGCGGGCGTGATGACCGATTCCGTGGAGGAGGCTCTGAAGGAGATCTACAAGAAGCTCCGTCCCGGCGAACCCCCCATTCTGGAGTCCGCTCAGATCCTGATCAACAACCTGTTCTTCGACGAAAAGAGATACGATATCTCCGCCGTGGGCAGATATAAATTTAATAAGAAGCTTGCCATCAGCCGCCGCTTGATCGGCCACGTGCTGGCAGAGGACGTGGTTTCCCCCGTTACCGGCGAGGTGATCTACGAGGCAGGCAGAAAGCTCAGCCGTGCCGAGGCTGAGAACGTTGAACGCGCAGGCGTTTGCGAGGCTACCATCTTCGTTGAGGAAGAGGAAGGCGTCAACACCCCCGTAAAGGTGTTCACCAACCGTATGGTATCCGCCTCCGGCGTGCTGTCCGCACTGGGCGTTTCCGTTACCGACGAGGAGCTGGGTCTGGACGAGACCGTTTCTCTGGATGCTCTGCTTCCCATCGTGAAGGAGACCAACATCCACGATATCGAGGCTCTGAAGAAGGAGATCGCAGGGAAGAAGAAGGCGTTGATCCCCGGCACCGTGACCGTGGAGGACGTTCTGGCTTCCGTGAACTACCTGCTGGGCCTGTCCCACGGGGTAGGCGTTACCGACGATATCGACCATCTGGGCAACCGCCGTATCCGTGCGGTTGGCGAGCTTTTGCTGAACCAGCTTCGCATCGGCTTCTCCCGTATGGATAAGATCGTGAAGGAGAAGATGACCACTCAGGACATCGATACCATCACTCCCCAGTCTCTCATCAACATCCGTCCCATCGTTTCCGCCATCCGTGACTTCTTCGGTTCTTCCCCCTTGTCCCAGTTTATGGACCAGTCCAACCCCTTGGCGGAATTGACCCACAAGAGAAGAATCTCCGCATTGGGTCCCGGCGGTCTGTCCCGTGACAGAGCGTCCTTCGAGGTGCGTGACGTTCACTATACCCATTACGGCAGAATGTGCCCCATCGAGACCCCCGAAGGTCCCAACATCGGTCTGATCTCCTCTTTGGCTTGCTACGCAAAGGTGAACCGCTTCGGCTTTATCGAGGCTCCCTACCGCGTGGTAAAGAACGGCGTGGTCACCAAGGACGTGGTGTATATCTCCGCGGACGTGGAGGACGAGTACGTGGTTGCTACTGCCAACGAGCCCATCGATGAAAACGGCCATTTCGTCAACCGTAAGATCGTGGGCAGACATCTGGACGAGATCGGCGAGTTTGAGGCAAGCCGTATCGACCTGATGGACGTTTCTCCCAAGATGGTGGTCTCCGTTGCCACCGCAATGATCCCCTTCCTTGAAAACGACGACAACACCCGTGCGCTGATGGGCTCCAACATGCAGAAGCAGGCAGTGCCTCTGATGATCACCGACGCTCCCATCGTTGGTACGGGTATGGAATACCGCGCCGCTTACGACTCCGGCGTGCTTGTGATCTGTAAGAGAAGCGGTTACGTAGAATCCGTTTCCTCCGACGAGATCATCGTCCGCACCGACGAGGGCAAGAGCGATCTTTACACCCTGACCAAGTTCAAGAGAAGCAACGCAGGCACCTGTGTCAACCAGCGTCCCGTGGTCAGCAAGGGCGACTACGTGAAGCAGGGCGAGGTCCTTGCGGACGGTCCCGCTACCAAGGACGGCGAGGTGGCTCTGGGTAAGAACGCCCTCATCGGCTTCATGACCTGGGAAGGCTACAACTACGAGGACGCAGTTCTGCTGAACGAGCGTCTGGTTCGTGACGACGTTTATACCTCTATTCATATTGAAGAATACTACTGCGAATCCCGTGACACCAAGCTTGGCCCGGAGGAGATCACCCGTCAGCTGCCCAACGTGGCGGACGAGGCTTTGCGCGACCTGGATCCCGACGGTATCATCCGCATCGGTTCCGAGGTACACTCCGGCGACATTCTGGTAGGTAAGGTCACCCCCAAGGGCGAGACCGAGCTGACTGCGGAGGAGAGACTGCTGCGCGCCATCTTCGGCGAAAAGGCAAGGGAAGTGCGCGACACCTCTCTGAAGCTGCCCCACGGCGAATCCGGTATCATTGTGGACGTTAAGGTCTTCTCCAGAGACGACTGCGACGTTCTGTCCCCCGGCGTGATCCAGTGCGTCCGCGTTTACGTGGCACAGAAGAGAAAGATCTCCGTGGGCGACAAGATGGCAGGCCGCCACGGTAACAAGGGCGTTATCTCCCGCATCCTGCCTCCCGAGGATATGCCCTTCCTCCCCGACGGTACTCCTCTGGATATCGTGCTGAACCCCCTGGGCGTACCTTCCCGTATGAACATCGGTCAGGTGCTTGAGGTTCACTTGGGCATGGCCGCGCGTAAGATGGGCTGTAAGGTCATGACCCCCGTCTTCGACGGCGCAAACGAGAAAGATATTCAGGAATGGCTCAAGGAAGCCGGCTGCAGCGAAAACGGTAAGACGATCCTTTACGACGGCCGTACCGGTCAGCCCTTCGACAACCCCGTTACCGTGGGCGTTATGTACTTCCTGAAGCTCCACCACCTGGTAGACGATAAGATCCACGCCCGTTCCACCGGTCCTTACTCTCTGGTGACCCAGCAGCCCTTGGGCGGTAAAGCCCAGTTCGGCGGCCAGCGTTTCGGTGAGATGGAGGTTTGGGCTCTGGAGGCTTACGGCGCGGCTTACACCCTGCAGGAGATCCTGACGGTGAAGTCCGACGACGTGAAGGGTCGTGTCAAGGCCTACGAGGCAATCGTAAAGGGTCTGAACATCCCCACTCCCGGCGTGCCCGCGTCCTTCAAGGTGCTGGTAAAGGAACTGCAATCTCTGGGTCTGGACGTCCGTGTCCGCGATAAGAACGGTGAGGAGATCCCCATGAAGGATTACACCGACGACGACGGTCCCGATGAAAAGAAATTCTCCGATGCAGAGCTTGGCGCAAGCGTTCTGGATTCCGAAGACGGTCTGGTCTACGAGGATGAGAACAGCGTACACGCAGGGCTCTCCGACGAGGAGATCGCCGAGGCGGATTCCGACGAGGAAGAATACGTCTACGACGAACACGAAAACGATTATATCGATTAAGGAAAGGAGTCGAACGCTATGGAACAGACTAACAACATGGAATTCGAGTCCATTCAAATCGGACTTGCCTCTCCCGAAATGATCCGTTCTTGGTCCTACGGCGAAGTAAAGAAGCCGGAGACCATCAACTACCGCACCCTGAAGCCCGAGCGGGACGGCTTGTTCTGCGAGCGCATCTTCGGGCCTACCAAGGACTGGGAATGTCATTGCGGCAAGTACAAGAGAGGCGCCCGCTACAAGGGTAAGGTCTGCGAGAAGTGCGGCGTGGAGATCACCACCTCCAAGGTGCGCCGCGAGCGTATGGGTCACGTGGAGCTGGCGGCTCCCGTTTCCCATATCTGGTACTTCCGTGCCATCCCCTCCCGTATGGGTCTTCTGCTGAACATTTCTCCCAAGCTGTTGGAGAAGGTTCTGTATTTCGCACAGTATATCGTTACCGATCCCGGTGAAACTCCTCTGGCAAAGTACCAGCTGTTGAACGAACAGCAGTACAGAGAATATCGGGAAAAGTATGAGGACGATTTCAAAGCAGGCATGGGTGCCGAGGCCATCGAGCTGCTTCTCTCCGAGCTGGACTTGGAGGAGGAAGCCGCAAGACTGAAGAAGGAGCTGATGACCGCTCAGGGTCAGCGCAAGGTGCGTGACATCAAGCGCCTTGAGGTGGTGGAAGCTTTCCGTACCTCCGGCAACAAGCCCGAGTGGATGATCATGCACGCTCTGCCCGTCATCCCTCCCGAACTGCGTCCCATGGTCCAGTTGGACGGCGGCAGATTCGCTACCTCCGACCTGAACGACCTGTACCGCAGAGTCATCAACCGTAACAACCGTCTGCTGAAGCTCCAGGAGCTGCAAGCACCCGATATCATCATCCGCAACGAGAAGCGTATGCTTCAGGAAGCGGTGGACGCCCTTATTGACAACGGCAGAAGAGGCAGACCCGTTACCGGTCCCTCCAACCGTCCCTTGAAGTCTCTTTCCGAGATGCTCAGAGGTAAGCAGGGCCGTTTCCGTCAGAACCTTTTGGGTAAGCGTGTTGACTACTCCGGCCGTTCCGTTATCGTGGTAGGCCCCGAGCTGAAGATCTATCAGTGCGGTCTGCCCAAGGAAATGGCCTTGGAGCTGTTCAAGCCCTTCGTGATGAAGCAGCTGGTGGAAAGCGGAAAATCCACCAACATCAAGGACGCAAAGAAGCGTGTGGAAAAGGCAAACAACGAGGTCTGGGACGCACTGGACATCGTCATCAAGGAGCATCCCGTTCTGTTGAACCGTGCGCCTACCCTCCACAGACTGTCCATCCAGGCGTTCGAGCCCGTACTGGTAGAGGGCAGAGCCATCAAGCTCCATCCTCTGGTATGTACTCCCTTTAACGCCGACTTCGACGGCGACCAGATGCCCGTTCACGTGCCTTTGTCCGCAGAGGCACAGGCAGAGGCAAGATTCCTCATGCTGTCCGCCAACAACCTGCTGAAGCCCGCCACCGGTCACGCGGTGAACGTGCCTTCTCAGGACATGGTGCTGGGTTCCTACTACCTGACGGTGGAGATGCCCGGCGAGCCCGGTAAGGACAAGCACTTCCGCAACTTCGACGAGGCCATGATGGCTTACGAAAACGGAGAACTGGGTCTGCACACCCTCTGCTACATCCGCGTGTTCAAGGAGATCGATGGGGAGATGAAGTCCGGCGTGGTCTACACCACCCTGGGCCGACTGATCTTCAACCGTCCCATCCCTCAGGATCTTGGCTTCGTGGACAGAAGCCTCCCCGGCAACCTGTTCAAGCCCGAGATCGATTTCGTAACCACCAACAGCGAGCTGTCCCAGATCCTGGACCGCACCATCAAGAAGCACGGCAACGTGGTGACCTGTGAGGTGCTGGACCAGATCAAGGCGCAGGGCTACAAATATTCTACCAGAGCGTCTCTGTCCATCTCCGTGTACGATATGACCATTCCTCCCGAGAAGGAGCCTCTGATCAAGGCCGCCGAGAAGGAAGTGGACCAGATCACCGAGCTGTTCCGCATGGGTCTGTTCTCCGACGAGGAGCGTTCCCAGCGCGTCATCAAGATCTGGGAAGACTGCACCAAGGACGTTGCCACCGCTCTGCAGAAGAATCTTGACAAATACAATCCTATCAACATGATGGCAGTTTCCGGTGCCCGTGGTTCTATCAAGCAGATGCGTCAGCTGGCAGGTATGCGCGGTCTGATGGCTTCCGCCTCCGGTAAGACCATTGAGATGCCTATTAAAGCGAACTTCCGCGAAGGCATGAAGGTGCTGGAATACTTTACCGCCGCAAGAGGTGCCCGTAAGGGTCTGTCCGATACCGCTCTGCGTACCGCAGACTCCGGTTATCTGACCCGTCGTCTGGTAGACGTTTCTCAGGACGTGATCGTCCGCGAGAAGGACTGCGGCGACACCAGAGGTCTGTGGGTCTCCAAGATCGTGGACCGTCTGGGCAGCGGTAAGGAAGAGGTCATCGAACCCTTTGCAGACCGTCTCCCCGGCAGATACACCATCGGCGACGTGGTTCATCCCGAAACCGGTGAGGTGCTTGTTCCTCACAACACCATGCTGCAGGAGGAGGATATCAGCAAGATCATCGACGCAGGCATCACCCGGGTGAAGGTGCGTTCCGTGATCAACTGCCGTGCAAAGCATGGCGTTTGCGTACACTGCTACGGCGCAGATATGTCCACCGGCAAGCCCGTTTCCATCGGTGAAGCCGTTGGTATCATCGCGGCACAGTCCATCGGTGAGCCCGGTACCCAGCTGACTATGAGAACCTTCCATAGCGGCGGTGTCGCCGGCGGCGATATCACCCAGGGTCTGCCCCGTGTTGAAGAGATCTTCGAGGCACGCCGTCCCAAGAAGACCGCTACTCTGGCACCCTTTGCCGGTACGGTTTCCGTGGAAGAGGCCAAGAAGACCAAGCAGATCACCATTACCGGCGACGAGGGCGATATCACCACCATCTCCGTTCCTCTGCTGACCAAGATCGCAGTGGAAGAGGGGGCACACGTGGAGAAGGCCCAGAAGCTGACCGAAGGTACCGAGTATCCCGGCGATATTCTGGACATCAACGGTCTGGACGCCGTTTACGAGTATATCATTAAAGAAGTACAGCGCGTGTACCGTTTGCAGGCGGTAGAGATCTCCGATAAGCATATCGAGATCATTGCCCGCCAGATGACCCGCAGGATCCGTATCGACACCACCGGCGATACCGAGCTGTTGGTTGGCTCCTCCGTCTCCATCGGCGAGTTCGAGGAAGCAAACGAAAAGATCGCTGCCGCCAACGCAGAGAACCAAAGCGGCATCGAGCTTCTCCCCGCAGAGGGCAGCCCCATGCTGTTGGGTATCACCAAGGCTTCTCTGTCCACCGACTCCTTCCTGTCCGCGGCTTCCTTCCAGGAGACCACCAAGGTTCTGGCAGACGCCGCCATCAAGGGCAAGGTCGATCCCCTGTTGGGTCTGAAGGAGAACGTGCTCATCGGTAAGCTGATCCCCGCAGGTACGGGTATGAAGCAGTACCGCGATACCAACGTAGACCTGGGCGAAGAACCCGTCGCCACCGTCTACGATGCCGAGGAAAACTGATAACCATGGACGACCGAATATGGGAGGCCGGCTGGAATCGGGCGAAAAAGCTGCTGAAGAAGAGGCAGGTCGAAAGACTTTTCCTTGCTTCGGATGCGGATGACGCCTTTGCTCGGACAGTTCTTGCCGAAGCAAAAGCCGCCGGGATCTCCCCCGATCAGACAAAAACAGGTGCTCAGCTTGCCGCTATGGCAGGCGTGGAGGTTTTCACCGCAGTGCTCACCGAAGCACGAAAAGACCAATAAAACCGGCAGGGGAGAGGCTTGGGAAGGCAGCTCCCCTGCGTATCACGCAAAAAAATGCGTCAAAAAACGGCATTAACTATTGACAAACGGCAATAGTTTGTGTATAATCAGTAATTGCGAATTTTTGTGAAAGGAGAAGATTATGCCTACATTTAACCAGCTGGTAAGAAAAGGCCGTCAGGACAAGGTTTGGAAGTCCAAGTCCCCTGCTCTGCAGAAGACTGTGAACTCTCTGAAGAACGTCCCCGTGGAGCAAGCCGCACCTCAGAAGAGAGGCGTTTGCACCAAGGTTGCTATCAAGACCCCTAAGAAGCCTAACTCTGCACAGAGAAAGATCGCCAGAGTAAGACTTTCCAACGGTATGGAAGTAACCGCCTACATCCCCGGTATGGGCCACAACCTGCAGGAGCACTCTGTGGTTCTGATCCGCGGCGGTAGAGTAAAGGACCTCCCCGGTGTACGTTACCACATCATCCGCGGTAGCTTGGACACCCAGGGCGTTGCCAAGAGAAACCAGAGCCGTTCCAAGTACGGCGCAAAGAGACCCAAGGCAGGCAAGTAATCTGCCAAAAACTCCGAAAAATGCTTACACAGTGCGGCAAAAAAAGTTGTCACTTTTATATATAAAGGATGCTTTCTTTTGTGCCTGACGGAAAGAAATTTTTCGAGTACCTATGAACTCATCGAAAGCATGGAAAATGCTATCACTAATGAAGGAGGGAAGTAAAGTGCCCAGAAGAGAACATGGATTCAAAAGAGAAGTGCTGCCGGATCCCGTCTACGGTTCCCAGCTTGTCACCAAGCTCATCAACGGTGTCATGGAGGACGGTAAGAAGGGCGTAGCACAGAAGATCGTTTACGAAGCTTTCGAGAAGGTTGCAGAGAAGTCCGGCCAGGACGCTCTGGAGATGTTCAAGAAGGCTCTCGGAAACATCATGCCTCAGTTGGAAGTCAAGGCAGTACGCCGCGGCGGCTCCAACTATCAGGTTCCTATGGAAGTTCGTCCCGAGAGACGTCAGACTCTCGGCCTGCGTTGGTTGGTAAACTACGCAAGACTGAGAAGCGAAAGAACCATGGCAGATCGTCTGTATGGCGAGATCATGGATGCTTGCAACGGTACCGGCGGTGCTGTTAAGAAGAAGGAAGACACTCTCAAGATGGCAGAAGCAAACAAGGCATTCGCTCACTATCGTTGGTAAGAAGGCTTTGCCTCTACGCTTCGAGAGAGAATTGCAACAGGTTTGTTGAAAACTGCTTTGAACTTTTAAAGGAAAGGAAACAAGATCATGCCGAGAAAAACTCCGCTTGAAAAAACGAGAAATATCGGTATCATGGCTCATATTGACGCCGGCAAGACGACCACCACCGAGCGTATCCTGTATTACACCGGTAAGACGCACAAGATTGGTGAGACTCACGAAGGCTCGGCTACGATGGACTGGATGGAACAGGAACAGGAGCGCGGTATTACCATTACCTCCGCTGCTACCACCTGCTTCTGGAAGGAAAACCGTATCAATATCATCGATACCCCCGGTCACGTGGACTTTACCGTTGAGGTAGAGCGTTCTCTGCGTGTGTTGGACGGTTCCGTTACCGTTCTCTGCGCAAAGGGCGGCGTTGAGCCCCAGTCCGAGACCGTATGGCGTCAGGCTGACAAGTACCGCGTACCCCGTATGTGCTACGTCAACAAGATGGATATCATGGGTGCGAATTTCTATCGCGTCATCGATATGCTTCACGACCGCCTGAAGGCCCCCGCAACTCCCATTCAGCTCCCCATCGGTAAGGAGAGCACCTTTAAGGGAATCATCGACCTGGTCACCATGCGTGCCGAGATCTACCTCAACGAGGACGGCACTCTGTTCGAGGAACAGGACATTCCCGCAGATATGATGGAGCTGGCACAGGAATACCACACCGCACTCATTGAGGCTTGCGCTGAGGTAGACGATGTGATCGGCGAAAAGTTCCTCATGGAAGAGGAGCCCACCATCGAGGAGATCAAGAACGCTATCCGCGTGGCAACCATCGACAACCGTATGGTTCCCGTGTGCTGCGGTTCCTCCTATAAGAACAAGGGCGTTCAGATGCTGTTGGACGCGATCGTGGATTATATGCCTTCTCCCCTGGACGTTCCCGCTATCAAGGGTATCAACCCCGATACCGGTGACGAAGAGGAAAGACCTTCCGACGATAACGCACCCTTCGCCGCTCTGGCGTTCAAGATCATGACCGACCCCTTCGTAGGCAGACTGTGCTTCATCCGCGTCTATTCCGGTAAGATCACTTCCGGTAGCCAGGTGTACAACTCCACGAAGGATAAGAACGAGCGCTTCTCCCGTATCATGCTGATGCACGCTAACCACCGCGAGGAGGTTGACGAGATCATGGCGGGCGAGATCGCAGGCGTTATCGGTATCAAGGATACCACCACGGGTAACACCCTGTGCGACCCCAAGGCTCCCATTATTCTGGAGTCCATGGAGTTCCCGGAACCCGTTATCCGCGTAGCCATCGAGCCCAAGACCAAAGCAGGTCAGGAAAAGATGGGTATCGCACTGTCCAAGCTTGCAGAGGAAGACCCCACCTTCAAGGCTTACACCGACGAAGAGACCGGTCAGACCATCATCGCAGGTATGGGCGAATTGCACCTGGAAGTTATCGTAGACAGATTGCTCCGCGAATTTAAGGTGGAAGCAAACGTCGGTAAGCCCCAGGTATCTTACCGTGAGACCATCACCAAGCTGGCGGACGAGGATTGCAAGTATGCACGTCAGTCCGGCGGTAAGGGTCAGTACGGTCACGTTAAGATCAAGATCGAACCCAACGAACCCGGCAAGGGCTTCGAGTTCATCAACGCCATCGTCGGCGGTACCGTTCCCAAGGAATACATTCCTGCGGTTGAAGACGGTATCAAGGGCGCAATGCTCTCCGGTGTATTGGCAGGCTACAACGTCGTTGACGTTAAGGTTACCCTGTACGACGGTTCTTACCACGAAGTCGACTCTTCCGAAATGGCATTTAAGATCGCCGGCTCTATGGCGTTCAAGAATGCAATGCGCAAGGCAGGCCCCGTGCTGACCGAGCCCTTCATGAAGGTCGTAGTGGTCGTTCCGGACGACTACATGGGTGCCGTTATCGGCGACTTCTCTTCCCGCCGTGGTAACATCAAGGAGATGGAGCCTCTCACCGGCGGCGGACAGCAGGTTACCGCGTTCGTTCCTCTGGCAAACATGTTCGGTTACGCAACCGACCTGCGTTCCCAGACCCAGGGCCGCGGCAGCTACGTGATGGAGCCCTCTCACTACGAGCAGGTTCCCAAGTCCGTGCAGGAAGCTTTGGTTGCTGAACGCGCCAAGAAGTAAGAAAAGGGCGCAGCTTTCCCTTCCGGCACAAATCAGGACGGGTTCTGACGATATTTTATCAAAATCCTCTTGACAGAACGGAAAAAAACTGTATAATAAAATTTAAGAAAAAAAGTTATCTATATTTTTAGGAGGAATTTCACAATGGCAAAGGCTAAGTTTGAGAAAACTAAACCCCACGTTAACATTGGTACCATCGGCCACGTTGACCATGGTAAGACCACTCTGACCGCTGCAATCACCAAGACTCTGTCCCTGTCTGACTCTACCATCGAGTTCCAGGCATACGACCAGATCGACAACGCTCCCGAAGAGAGAGCAAGAGGTATCACGATCAACACCAGACACGTAGAGTATCAGACCGCAGCTCGTCACTACGCACACGTTGACTGCCCCGGCCACGCTGACTACGTTAAGAACATGATCACCGGTGCTGCTCAGATGGACGGCGCTATCCTGGTAGTTGCTTCTACCGACGGCCCCATGCAGCAGACCCGTGAGCACATCCTGCTTGCTCGTCAGGTAGGCGTGCCCGCAATCGTTGTATTCATGAACAAGACCGACCTGGTTGACGACCCCGAGCTGCTTGAGATCGTTGAGATGGAAATCCGCGATCTGCTCTCCGAGTACGACTTCCCCGGTGACGACATTCCGATCGTCCAGGGCTCCGCTCGTGAGGCTCTGCTCTGCGAGGACAAGGATCCTTCCAACCCCGCATACAAGGCTATCCAGGAACTGATGGCTGCAGTTGACGAATATATCCCCACTCCTCCCCGTGATGATGCTATGCCCTTCCTGATGCCCGTTGAGGACGTCTTCTCCATCTCCGGTCGTGGTACCGTTGCTACCGGCCGTGTAGAGCGTGGCGTGATCAAGATGAACGAGGAAGTTGAGATCGTTGGTATCTCCGAGACCCGCAAGACCGTTTGCACCGGTATCGAGATGTTCCGTAAGCTGCTGGACTACGCTGAAGCAGGCGACAACATCGGCTGTCTGCTCCGTGGTATCCAGAAGAGAGATATCGAAAGAGGGCAGGTTCTCTGCAAGCCTGGCTCCGTAAAGCCCCACACCAAGTTCGTTGGTCAGGTTTACGTTCTGTCCGAGAAGGAAGGCGGCCGTCATAAGCCCTTCTTCTCCAACTACAGACCCCAGTTCTACTTCAGAACCACCGACGTTACCGGCGTTATCACCCTTCCCGAAGGCGTTGATATGTGTAAGCCCGGCGACAACGTTGCTATGAACGTTGAGCTGATCACCCCCATCGCTATGGAGCAGAACCTGCGTTTTGCTATCCGTGAGGGTGGCCGTACCGTTGGTTCCGGCGTCGTTACCGAGATCATCGAGTAATCAGCCGTTACAACTGAATTTGGATCGTTTCGGGGTTGGGTGTAATTCCCTATCGGCAGTAAAAGTCTGCGAGCCACTTTGATTTGGCAGGAACGGGTGTGATTCCCGTACCGACGGTATAGTCCGGATGAAAGAAACGTATTGCTTTTTCAAACAAGCGCCCCGTATTTTTACGGGGCGCTTTTGTTTTTTCCGAACGTAGGGCTTTAAGGGGCGCTGCCCCTTATGAACCCCGCCAAGGGGGATGATCCCCCTTGGATCCCTGCACATTGCGAGGAAAAACATAAAAATATTCATCCGAAAACGATAGTTTTCGGCATTGGATTTTCTTTGGAGATTCTTAAGAACCTTTCTTTCAAGAAAGGTTCTTAAGTGTCCCCAACTATTAAGATGGAGCATTTCCTATGAAAACACGTAAAACCTTCTCTCCCCGCACCATTGCGGTAACGGCCATGCTGGGGGCCACCTCGGCGGTGCTGATGCTGTTGTCCTTCCCCATGCCGTTTTTGATCCCGGGGTTCATCAAAATGGACTTTTCCGAACTGCCCGCCCTGATCGCATCCTTCGCCTTGGGGCCTTGGTGGGGCGTGCTGGTTTGCTTCATCAAAAACCTGATCAACGTCACCATGACCACCACGGGGGGCGTGGGCGAACTGGCGAATTTCCTGCTGGGTGCGGCCTTCGTCCTGCCTGCGGGGTATCTCTACCGCTTCAAAAAGAACCGCGTGGGCGCTTTGCTGGGCAGCGTGGCGGGGGCGGCGGCTTCTGCGGCGCTGAGCTTCCCCATCAATTTCTTTATCACTTACCCCTTCTACGCCGTGGCCATGATCCCCATGGAGACCATCATCGGGATGTACAGCGCATTGCTCCCCTCGGTGGACACCCTGGAGGAATGTCTGCTGATCTTCAACCTGCCCTTTACCTTGTTGAAGGGTGTGATCGTAACGGGGCTGACCTTCTTGGTGTATAAGCCCCTGTCCGTGCTGATCAAAGGAAAAGGAGACTGAAAAATGAAAAAATACTTCCGTTGCCTTACGTTGTTGCTGACGCTCACCCTCCTTGCATCCTGTGCAGGGGAGGGAGCCCCTCAAAACACTTCCTCCCCGGACCAAAGCCAGGAGTCGTCCGCAGAGCTCCCTACGGGAAAGCCCGAAACCATCAAGCTGGGCAAAAACGACCCCTTGAACGTAACGGGGGTGAACGAAGTCCCCGGGTCGGCGGGGGTCTACGTGTTCACCGATGCGGAGTTCGACCTGCCTCGTGAGGGGAAGTATACCGATATCGCCGTGGTGAACAGTACCGTGACCATGATCGGGATCGCCCCCTACGTCCCGGAGGACGGCATTTTGGTGCGGTTTTACGAGTGCGACGTGCCTGAAACCGCCCTTGGAGATACCGCGCGGTTCTCCGACGGGATGCCCGTGCCCCTGGGGGACAGGTACGTCACCTTCGGGGAGGACGTTCACGTCCGTGTGGGGTATACCAATACCACCCGTACCGAGGAGGCAGTGGGATTTTTGTTCGACGAGGGCTGGTATTCCGATACCACCTGCAGTAACAAATGGGGTACCGAGGTCGCCGTAAAGGACGGGGTGGTGGTAGAGATCAACCCTTCGGGAACGGAGACCTCCGGCAATACCAAGATCCCCGAGGGCGGCTACGTGCTGGCCGTTGGGGCGGGCAGTACCTACGAAAGTCTTCTGCGGAAGGTGAAGGTGGGGGATACGGCAACGTATATCACCCGTCCCGCTACCTATTCCGCAGAGAAATTTGTTTCAGATCTGGTGGACGAGGACATGGGAGACGCTCTGTCTGCAGTGTCCCACGATACCCGCTTCTCCCTGGCCCCTAAGGGAACCAATCTCACCCAAGTGCTGGTGAACAAGGAGGGCTACGTGGTCAGCGTGGACACCAATTGCCCCGGGGGCGGAGAGATCCCCAAGGGGGGCATGGCCATCACCGCCAAGGGATATAAGGGGGACGCCCTGGCTTCTGCCGCAGAGGTGGGGAAGTACGTCCATCTGAAGAATAAAACGGTGACCTTCATCGAGACCCCCGCCATCATTGCCGCAAGGCTGGAAACACAGCTTGCCGCTTTGGAGGAGACCTACGGGGAACGGAAGGACGCCCTGGCTCATATCCACTATGCAGAGGCGGATGCCGCCTTGAAAAAGGCCAAGGAGGTCTTTGCCGCCCTGGGCGACCTGCCAAGCAGAACGGCTCTGCTGGAGGCGGTTTCCCTGGCAGATGCCGCAAGAGTCGCCTGCATTCCCGCCTTGACGCTGCAAAACCGTGAGGCTTGGGTCACCGTGGGGGAACTGAACTACGACGGCACGCCTCTCTTGCACTATACCAACGAGGATACCGTGCGCCAAGCGGTGAGATACGCCAAGCGGGTGGGGCTGAACGGCCTCATCGTGGACAACACCGCCTACGGCTGGGCGGCGTATCCTTCGGAGCTGGAGGGCATGGTGATGCACCCCGACCTGAAGGGCTTTGACGTGCTGGAGGCCTTTTCCCGCATCTGCAAGGAAGAGGGGATCAAGCTCACCGTGATGGTGAACGGCTTCTCCTCCGCGGTGGCTTCCGTGGAGTATCCCGAGGAGCATTTTGTAAATCTGTACGAGGAGTACCTGATGGTGTCCAAAAAGGGCAACAAGGTGGACGCCTCCGGGGGCAAGACCCTGGAGCCCTCCTATCCCCAAGTGCAGGCCTTTAATCTGGCGGTGGCAAGGGAGCTGGTAACCAAGTACGATATAGACGGCATTCAGGTGGACTACATCCGCTACCCCCTGCCCATCTACTACCAGGCCCACAATTACGAGGATTTCGGCTACGAATGTCCCGCTTCGGAGGGCTTTAAGGAATTGACCGGGTACGACCCCAAAAAGCTGAACATCAACCATAAGCTTTGGCCGGAGTGGTGTGCTTACCGTCGGGATGTTATCAGCGGGTACGCCAAGGCCTTCTATCAGGCGGTGAAGGAAGCCGCACCTCATGTGGAGGTGAGCTTTACCTGCTTTGCGGAATATACCGACCGTCAGAAGTACGTGTACCAGGACGTGGAAAAGTGGGTGGAAGAGGGGTACGCAGACGCCATCTACCCCATGATCTACGGCAACACCACGGAATATCAGCTGGGCTACGCACAGCAGATCCACCCCGTAACGGAATATGCCGACGTGGTGCTGGGTGTGGGCTACTACGTGCGGGCAAGCAGCCGGTCCATTATGGAGCAGAACTATATGTCCTACGAGACGGACGCTATCGGTGTTTCCGGCTTTACCCTGCGGTATATCTCTTATTGCGGGTACGACCGGACCTTGCGGGAGTGCTTCCGTGAGGCGGCTGTTCCCAAGGGTACCGAAGAGACGGCCATGGGCTGCCTGATCTTCCTTTCACAGCGGGTGGAGGATCTTTCCTACCTGTTCGACGAGGCGGGTCTTGAGGCTTTGCGGAAGGGGATTGGCGATGCCGTTCCCACGGCGGAGGCCTTGCAGGAGGTTTTCGATTCCGTGACCATAGAAAACGGGGAACTGAAGGCGGCCTTGGAGAAGGATCTGGCGTATGCAAAGCGATTCTTGCAATAACCGTTGACTTTATCCACAACAAGACGGGGCAAACCACGCCCCGTTTTGTTTTTCTTCAAAAAACTTCAAAAAAATTCAAAAAACTATTTACAAAACAAAAAAAGAATTGTATAATAAAGTTAAGTTTCAAGTGTCGGGTACGGGGGGCATTTCATATGTTGATCCGCTGTAAGACGAATAATATTTGGAAACTTGCCGGGAATTCGCTTCCGGTTTAATGCACCACGCTTGCTTTTTTTGCGCAGGCGTGTTATTCTTTTTTTCGGGCTTAAAAATACGCTCTTTTTGGGTCGTATAGGGAATGGAGGTCAAGTATGAAGCTGTTAGAAGATAAGATCCTTTCCGAAGGGAAGATCGGTGCGGGAGACGTTTTGAAGGTGGATTGCTTTCTGAATCACCGCATTGACGTGGCGTTCCTTTCCGAGCTGGGCAAGGAGTTCTATCGCCTTTACAAGGATGAGGGGATCAACAAGATCCTGACCATCGAGGCCTCCGGCATCGGCATCGCCTGTTTGACGGCGTTGCATTTCGGCTGTCCCGTGGTGTTTGCCAAGAAGACCAAGACCAACAACATTTACGCAGACGTTTATACCGCAGAGGTGTATTCTTACACCCATCAGCGCTCTTACGACATCGTTGTCTCCAAGGATTTCCTTTCCCCCGGGGACAGGGTGCTGGTCATTGACGACTTCCTTGCCAAGGGAAGTGCGCTGAACGCTCTGCTGAAGCTCATCCGCGATGCGGGGGCAACTCCCGTGGGGGCGGGCATCGTCATCGAAAAGGCCTTCCAGAACGGGGGCAAGGATCTGAGAGACAGCGGCTTCCGCGTGGAATCTCTGGCACGGATCGGTGCTATGTCTCAGGCAGAAGGCATTCAATTCGTATAAAAAAACAAAATATATAATACACAAGAGAGGTAAAACACATGAAAAGATTCCTTTCCCTGTTTCTCGCTTGCCTGATGGTGGTTGCGGTTGCGCTGACCATGGCTTCCTGCGAGAAAGAAGAAGAGGCCGGCAAGCCCTACGGCTTTGAAGAGACCAAGGAGCTGGCTGCTCAGGGCGCGATCAATGAGGTTGCTCCCGCAGTTACCGGCGACGTTTCCAAGCTGAAGGTGGGCGTGATCCTCATCGGTAACGATCAGGAAGGCTACACCAAGGCGCATATCGACGGCATCACCCAGGCAGCAAGCGCTTTGGGCATTGACGTTGATTCCCAGATCCGTTGGAAGTACAACACTCCCGAGGATGAAACCGTTACCAGCAACGCAGAGCAGCTCATCGCAGAGGGCTGCAACGTCATCGTCTCCAACTCCTACGGACATCAGTCCTACATGGAGGAGCTGGCAGGGAAGCACGCAGACGTGCAGTTCATCGCCATGACCGGTGATACCGCAGCTTCCAGCGGCCTTTCCAACCTGTCCAACGCATTCACCAAGGTTTACGAGTCCCGTTACGTTGCAGGCGTTGTTGCCGGCATGAAGCTGAAGGAGCTGATCGACGGCGGCAAGCTCACCGAGGCAAACTACGACGGCGAGAACGTTAAGATCGGCTACGTAGGCGCATTCGACTTTGCAGAGGTTATGTCCGGCTACACCGCATTCTACCTGGGCGTTAAGTCCATCGTGAACAACGTGGTAATGGACGTTCACTTCACCGACTCCTGGTTTGACCTGGATAAGGAAAAGGCAGCCGCAGCTGCACTGGTAGAGAGCGGCTGTGTGATCGTCAGCCAGCACGCAGACTCCGCAGGCGCACCCACCGCAGTGGAAGAGGCCTGGAACAACGGTAAGGTTGCATACTGCGTAGGCTACAACGTTTCCATGCTGGACGTTGCTCCCAACTCCGCATTGACCTCCGCTACCAACGTTTGGTCCGTTTACTACAAGTATGCATTCGCAACCGCTATCAATGGCGGGGATATCGCTTCCAACTGGTCTGCAGGCTATAAGGAAGGCGCAGTTAAGATCACCGATCTGGGCCCCAACTGTGCAGAAGGCACCCAGGCTAAGGTTGACGAAGTGATCGGCAAGCTGAAGTCCGGCGAGCTGAACGTGTTCGATACCTCCAAGTTCACCGTTGAAGGCAAGACCATCACCTGGGCTTACGCTACCGACAGCGACGGAGACTTCGCATACGACAAGAACAACGTGGTAGCCGACGGCTATTTCCACGAGTCCTACGTGCAGAGCGCACCTGCCTTTAACCTGAAGATTGACGGCATCAGATGGCTCAATAAGTAAGTTGATATTCAGCAGGGAAGCCGTGTAAAAGCGGCTTCCCTCAACCTATTTTTGCTCGGAGGTGCCCGCTTGTGGACACACAGAACAAGATCGCCGTTTCTTTTCACGGCGTAACCAAAACCTTTGGCAGCGTGTATGCCAACCGCAACGTGACCATGGAGATCCGCAAAGGAGAGATCCTGTCTCTTTTGGGAGAAAACGGCAGCGGTAAGACCACTTTGATGAATATGCTTTCCGGCATTTACTGTCCGGACGCAGGCGAGATCTATCTGGATGGCAAGCAAGTGGCCATCCGTTCCCCCCAGGATGCCCATCGTTTGGGGATCGGTATGATCCATCAGCACTTCAAGCTGGTGGATGTTTTCACCGCCGCAGAAAACGTTCTGTTGGGCGTGAAGGGGAAGGGCCTTTTGGACCTTTCCGCCGCAAGCGAGGCGATCTGCCGCATTTGCGACACCTATGGCTTTGAACTTGATCCTTCTATGAAGGTTTACGATATGAGCGTTTCCCAGAAGCAGACGTTGGAGATCGTCAAGGCTTTGTACCGGGGTGCCAACATCCTGGTTCTGGACGAGCCCACTGCGGTGCTCACTCCTCAGGAGACGGACAAGCTGTTCTCCGTGTTAAGAGAAATGCGCAAGGATGGCAAGACGGTGATCATCATCACCCATAAGCTTCACGAGGTACTTGCCGTGTCCGATCGGGTTGCCATTCTGCGGAAGGGCGAATACGTGGACACCGTAGAGACTGCCACCGCCACCGAACAGCTTCTGACGGAGCTGATGGTTGGCCAGAAGGTGGAATTGAACATCGAACGCCCCGAGCCTGTGAATCCCGTTTTGCGGTTGCAGGTGGAGCACCTCACCGTAAAGGGTCACGAGGGCGAGACGGTGCTGGAGGACGTTTCCTTTGATGCCTTTGGCGGAGAGATCCTGGGCATTGCGGGGATCTCCGGCTGTGGCCAAAAGGAGCTTTTGGAGGCCATTGCGGGTCTTCAGCACGTGGAAGAAGGCTCTCGGATCTTCTACGATGCTCCCGATGGCGCCAAGGAGGATCTGATCGGCAAGGACCCCAAGAAGATCAAGGAGCTGGGGGTCGCTCTCTCCTTCGTTCCCGAGGACCGTCTGGGCATGGGCCTTGTGGGAAGCATGGGCATGGTTGGGAATATGCAGCTGCGTAACTATACCATGCGAAAATCCATTTTAGCGGAGATCAAGCATTCCAGAGAGTTGGCTCAGCAGGTACGTGAGGAATTGGGTGTGGTCACCCCGTCCTTGAACACTCCCGTGCGACGCCTTTCCGGCGGTAACGTACAGAAGGTGCTGGTAGGCAGAGAGATCGCCTCCGCCCCCGCCGTGCTGATGACCGCTTACGCCGTTCGAGGGCTGGACATCGGTGCTTCCTATACCATTTACAATCTGCTGAACAAGCAAAAGGCAAAGGGTGTTGCCGTGATCTTCGTGGGAGAAGACCTGGACGTTCTGGTTGCTCTTTGCGACCGTATCATGGTGCTTTGCGACGGCGAGTTCAACGGCATTGTGGATGGCAGAACCACCACCAAGGAAGAGATCGGATATTTGATGACCAATTTGAAGAGCAAGGGAGGAACGGAAAATGCATGAGCCTGTAACAACTGCAAAAAAACCGCCCTTGTTCCATATCGTCAACCGAGGAAAAGGGCAACTGCCCTTCTATCAGGCCTGGGGGATCCGTTTGGGAGCCTTCGTTTTGGCGCTGGCGCTCAATGCGCTGTTCGTCTTCCTGGTGGTGGGGGTAGATCCCATTTCTTTTTACCAAACCATGCTGAAGGGCGCTTTCGGTGACGGGTTCCTTTGGCCTACCATTAAGACCGCCGCAAAGCTTTTGTGTATTGCCGTGGCGCTGGCACCCGCTTTCAAGATGCGGTTTTGGAACATCGGCGCCGAGGGACAGGTGCTGGTTGGCGGCATCGCCGCCGCGGTGGTGATGTTCTACTTCTCCGATCTGCCCGCCGTGGTGATCCTGCTTCTGATGATGATCGTCAGTATTTTGGCAGGCGCATTGTGGGGTGCGATCCCCGCCTTCTTTAAGGCGAAAATGAACGTCAACGAGACCTTGTTCACCCTGATGATGAACTACATCGCCATGAATTTGGTCAACTTCTTCTACGATCTGTGGAAAGGCCCCAAAACGGCGTTGGGTAAGATCAACCAGAGCACCCACGCAGGCTGGCTTTCTTCTTTGTGGGAGAACCGGGACGACAACGGCTTTTTGATCCGGGAAGAAGAGACCTTGTTTACCAATGCGGATTTTTGGTTCGTTGTGATCATCTGCATCGTAGCGGTCCTGATGTATTTCTATTTGAAGTATACCAAGCAAGGGTATGAGATCGCCGTTGTGGGCGAATCCCGCAACACCGCCCGCTATGCGGGGATCAGCGTGAAGAAGGTCATTTTGCGCACCATGATCCTTTCCGGTGCTATCTGCGGTCTGTGCGGCTTCTTGGTGGTCTCCGCCCAGAGCAACACCATCTCCACCTCCATGGCAGGTGGCTACGGCTTTACCGCCATCATCGTGGCTTGGCTTTCCAAGTTCAACACCTTCACCATGGCAGGGGTCTCCGTGCTCATCGTAGCCTTGGAGCAGGGTGCGGCGCAGATGGCCAACGAGTATAACTTTATGGGCTTTTCCGTTGCCGCGGCTGACGTCATGATCGGTATCATGCTGTTGTTCATCGTGGGCTCGGAGTTCTTCATTCACTATAAGGTGATGTTCCGCAAATCTTCCGGGGAGGTGGCAACGGTATGATCGATATTTTAGTCAGCTGGTTACAGCAGGGCTTTAAGTTCGCGGCTTTCCTGGCGCTGGCGGCTTTGGGAGAAATGATCATAGAGAAATCCGGCTCCCTGAACCTGGGGACCCCCGGCACCATGTGCGTGGGCGCGGCCTCCGGTTTTATCTCCGTATTCCTCTACGCCAACAACGTGGCAGATCCCAATCCTTTGATTTTGATCCTTTTGGCGTTGACGGTGGCATTCCTTTCCGCCATGCTCATGGGCTTGGTGTTCGGCTTCTTCACCGTTACCCTCAGGATCAATCAGAACGTCATCGGCTTGATCATGACCATTTTCGGAACGGGGCTTGCCAAGTTCTTGTCCGACTTCTTTGTCAAAACCGAAAGCGGCAACGCCCGTTGTCAGGCGGCTTTCCAGGTGTTTACCGCCAAGATCCCCTTCCTGTCCGACAGCTTGGGCTTTGTTTCCAAGGTGCTGTTCAACTACGGCTTCCTGTTCTATCTCACCATCGTTCTTGCCATCGGCGTGGCGCTGTTCTTCAAGAAGACCCGCACCGGCTTGAACCTGCGTGCGGTGGGCGAGAACCCCGCTACCGCAGATGCCGCCGGTATCTCCGTCACCCGGTATAAGTATCTTGCTTCTTGCATCGGCTCCGGCTTGGTGGGCGTTGCGGGCATCTTCTGTACCATGGAATTCAAGAGCGGCGCTTGGGCGGTTGCAGACGTGGATTCCATCGAAGCTTTCGGTTGGCTGGCGGTGGCGTTGGTCATCTTCGCCCTGTGGAAGCCCATCAACCTGCTTTGGGGCTCCTTGGTGTTCAGCATCTGCTACTGGGCGTATATGTACCTGCCCCAGATGCTGGGCGTCACCGTTTCCGATGACCTTGCCCAGATGTTGCCCTACATCATCACCATTCTGGTGCTGATCGTGATCAACCTCCGCAAGAACCGCGAGAACCAGGGTCCCGCGGCATTGGGTCTGTCGTACTTTAGAGAAGAACGGTAAAATCGCATTTGAAAAAGGAGTCGATTCATCGGCTCCTTTTTTGCGGGGAAAGCAACCCACTTCATAAAAATGCGTATTTACGCAAAAAAAATAACGTTCATCTACGCAAAACCTCCACGCGCCAACCTGCAAGGGCGGTATGCTCGGAGATAACGCGCGGCTTTCCTTCCCGAAAACGATGGTTTTCGGCAGTAGGTTTCTTTTTGGGTTCAAGGGGATTTTTCTTTTCCGAAAGAAAAACCCCTGATCGCTCCCCCTTAAAAAATCGGCAGAAGCTGTTCGCCTCTGCCGATGCTTTTTTTATTCTTCTCTTGCGATATACTTCTCTTTTGCGAAGAGATAGGTATTGTCGTACACGGTGCGGAACAGGGGGTCTTGGGTCTTACAAGCCGCAAGGAAGCCTCTGCCGCCCTCGTAGTACATCTTGATGGTGTGCATGAACCCGGTCTTTGCGCCGCAATCCAGGTACTCGGTGTAGCGCTCAATGTCCGTGGGGTTGTTTCCGCCGGTGAACTCCAGCTCGTAGCAAAGGCCGAACTTCTTTGCCAGCATAGCGTTGTCGTAAAGCCGCTGCTTGACGGCATTCTTGGAGAAGGAATAGTTGGGCTGAACGCAGGCCACGTCAAAGCCGTTTTCCTTCCAGCGGTCGTAGCCCCAGGCCTGGTAGTAGGGGATCCAGATCAGCTTGTAGCCCAGGCTGTGAACGTAATCCTTGGCGTATTCCAGAACCTCCAATTCCAGCGGATCGCTGTAAGTGATCTGCTCCTCAAACCAATAGAAGCCGGAAAGCTGCAGGTAGGGGCGCTCCTTTTCGTGGTAACGCTTCAAGGCCTCGTCGATATACCACTTGGTCACCTTCTTGCGGCCTTCCGCGGTGGAAAGATCCTCGTCCACACCGTCCCCGTCCAGATCACCGAACTTTTCGGGGAAATCACCGTATTCCGGCTTGGTGTGGAGGATGGAAAGGAATACCTTGCTCTTTTGCTCCACGCCCAGCTCCTTGCAGACGATCTCCGTGGCGGTGTTCAAGGCGTCCACGTTCCAGCCGTCCTTAAAGGTGTTGTCCAGATAATACTTCCAGCCCTCGGCACACTTGTACAGGGCGGAATAGGTGAAGTTGGAGAAGGGCAAGAACAAAGCGCCGTCAAAGAAGGTGTCCTTCAGATTGCCCTCCTTGTCGTAATACCCCACGTAGGGCAGAAATTCCTCCACGGTAAAGGGACGACCCTGGGGATGCTTTTCCGGGGGCATACTGTGGTAAGCCAGGACGATATTATGCACCCCGTCCAGCTCCTCGTAAGCGGGATAGCGGTTCATAATGCGGGGGTCCATCTCTCCCTCGTCGGGGATGATCTCCACAGCCCCCTCCAAGTCCGTACGGCCGTACAGGGAGAAGGACTCGATCCAAACGTGTGCCCCCAGATCGAAGGCAAACTTCACGTAAGAGGCGCGGTAAGCGCAGTCGAAGGCTCCTTCCACGGGGAAAATACGGTCTTCCCGATCCGTAACGGTGCAACGCTGACGGGAGACCAGCTTCCAATCCGCCCCGTTTTCGGAAAGATACACGTCCAAATGGGAAGGGATGCCCACTCCCGCACTCTTCTGGTACAGGAACTTGGCGCAGAAGCCCGCGGCGGCGGAACGGTAGGGAAGCTTGAAATAGACAGCCCGCCCCGTGCCTGCGGTGAAATGGGTGCAGGCGGGATCGTGAAAATCGTACACCTTGCAGGTGGTGCCGTCGGTGAGGTTGAAGAGATGATCGGGGGAGTTGAAGTGGTCCGTCCGAAACTGCTCGGGGATGGGAGCATCGGATTCCACACCCAAATGGGGGACTCCCGCCAGCAGATCTGCCGTTTCCTTGGCAGGCGCTTCACACAGGGGAGAGGGGCCGTCAAAGGCAAAAGACTTATAGTAGCTCATAAAAAACTCCTTATATAGCAAGAAAATTCGTGCTTTTCTATTTGCATGATAACATAAAGGCCACCCCTTTACAAGGGGCAGCCTGTACAAAAACCGCAACAATTTTTTGTTTGGGTTGACAAATAAAAATTTTTCGGGTATTCTAAAAATAGTTTGTAACGTTTTGCGTCCTTCTTTATCTAACAGGTGAAAGGAGATGAGAGCCGTGGTCAATTTTGAAAAGCTGTACGCAGACAACCAAGGACTGGTGTTCGGGTATCTGCGCCGCCTGTGCCGAGACGAATCCCTGGCGGAGGAGCTGACCCAGGAGACCTTTTTTCGGGCCTATATGAACCTTGCCTCCCTGCGGAAGGAAGAAAGTGCCCCCTCCTGGCTGTGTCAGATCGCCAAAAACGCCTATTTCGCTTGGTACAACGAAGCCAAACGGCATTCCTCTTCAGAACTTTCGGAGGAACTGCAGTCTCCGGAGAGTTTAGAAGATACCGTCGTCCGTAAGGAACTGGGCAGGCAAGCCATGGAAGCCTTAGAGGCATTGGAGGAGCCATACCGCACCGTGTTTATGTTGGCGGCTCTGGAAGACGTGCCTCTTGGGGAGATCAGCCGCCGTTTCCAAAAAAGCGAAAGCTGGGCGAGGGTGATCTATCACCGTGCCGGCAAAAAGCTGGCAGAAAGAATGAAGGAGTATTTATGAAACATTGTGAAGTGATCCGTGACCTGATCCCTCTGTACGCAGACGGGTGCTGTTCCGAAAACACCCGTACCCTGGTGGAGGAGCATTTGGCGGTATGTCCCGCCTGTAAGGAAGAATACGATCTGATGAAGGGGGCTTTTGCGGAGCTGACCCCTGCGCCTACGAAGAAATTTACTCGCGTGAAGGAATGGCAGGCTTCTTTGCTCCAATCCATTCTGTTGTTCGTTTCCTTCCTGGCCATCACCTTCGGGGTGGCAAAGGAGGCGGCAAGCCCTGCGGGATTGGACAACGGGTTCTGGGCGTTTGCCATGGTGATCCCCTTTACGGGATTTATGCTGTCTCTTGCCCATTGGTATTTCGTCAGGTTGTATAAGAGCCGCAAGACCTTCGTGCTGTGCTCCTGGCTGACCACCGCGGGGCTGATCGCAGGGGCGTTCTTTTGGGGACTTTGGCATTACGACGCCTTCGACGCAGCACTGCTTTACCTGCATCCCTATTTCGGTTTTGCGTTTGGATTTTTGCCTTTGTCGTTGTTCCTGGTGGCTTGCTCCGTGAGCTTTTCCTCCCTGTACGCCAAGTGGGTGGGAAAGGAATGAAGAAAGCAGGCGATTGATTTCCCCTTGACAAACCCGCCGTTCTGCCGTATAATGAAAAAAACGATGAATAAAGGACGGTTTGCCATGAAAAAACTCTTATGCGTATGCCTTGCCGCACTTTGTGCCTGTCTTGCCGCTTGCGGCGGGGAAGAGGTGTCCGGCCCGGAAGAAAGCATTCAAAGCTCTGCCCCCGAAAGCATGGAGGAATCTTCTATGGAAAGCTCTGAAGAAATCTCTATCGACGTGATCGGTGAGCTGCGGGATTCTGCAAATGGAATGATCGACAGCCTGAACTACACCAACAACGGCAGAATGGGCGACCTGGACGGCACCGCCTTTGCCATCTATTCTCCCATCGGCTACAACGGCGCTTCCGCTACCCTCGACCTGAAAAATGCACAGCTCCAACGGGTTCTTCCCGACGGCAGATTCATCAACGCCTACGCCTTCTTCGGTGTGGACGTGTACTCCGGGGAGTGGTGGCAGAATTGCGTGGACGTGGGCTTCTGCCGTAGCGGTCAGACCGGAAGATGGCATCTGTTCTACAATATGTACGAGCCTCTGAACGAGGACACCCGTACCTGGTACGAGTCCTCCGTGAACCTGCCCGACGATATCTACGACATGACCTTTGCCATGGAGGGGGATCAGTACGTCCGCCTCACCGTTACCGGCCGCAACAGAGGCAGAACGGACACCGTGTTGGTGGAGGTGAAGGGTGCCAAGGCAGACGGCAGTAACACCGCTTTCCTGTTCAACGCGGCTCTTGACTACCCGCCGGACACTATGGTGGACAGAGAGGGCAACCCTTGCAGCGATTTCGTGGAGATCACCCTGGCCTGTACCGACCTGGGGCTGTACTTCCGCAACCTGTACGTTTCCGAGCTGAAGCTGTACAGCGAAGAGAAGCCCGAGGGGGAGGTTTGGACCTCCGATCTGGCGCAATCCACCGGCATCTGGCCGGACCAGTCCTACAAGGGCTTTGATTACGCTCCCACCACGGTGTATACCTTCGACGGCTCTGCCTACGTCATCGACTTCGACATGAACCGCAAAAAGGGCGAATAACGAAAACTGCGCTTCCCGTAAGGGAGGCGCTTTTTTACGTCGGCGTCCAAAAGGGCGGGGTCGTTTTTGAACTGCAGATGGGAAGCCAAGTCGGCGCATGGCTATGGCTACGTGTCATCCTGAGGGAGCCCGAAGGGCGAGTCGAAATTTTCGTAGTCGAGGCGTAGCCGAGCGGAGAAAATCAAGGGGTGCTTGCACCCCCGTAAGGGGATTAGCAGGGATATGAGACGAGTCTGATATACCTTTCCGAGGGTAAAGAACTGTTGATTGGTAACAAAGAGAACGAGGGAACGGCCGTATCGAAAGACATTCCCATACCCTCAAAAAATGCAGGCATTTTTTGCCTTCCGTTCGGGTTTACACCACTCACGGAAGTTCGACGCGGCAGGGGTTTTGCTGTGTCTTCCCGAAAAAAATACTGTGCACCCTGCCTTGCTCAGGGTGACAAACGGACACAGCGGCTCCGTTCCGCGCGGCCAACCCGCAGGGTTGGTATACGCAGGATGACATCCTTATGTGGGGTTGGATGTTTACGTATCTTTGTAAGGAGTAAAGCCTTCCGACGTCAGCGTGTCATCCTGAGCACGCGCGGAACGTAGTAGATGTGGCTACGTATTGCAGTCATCGCCGCGCACGTCGAAGTTTTGCGGAGAAAGCAAGGTGCATATAGCGGCATAAAAGTAGTTTGCTTTTTGATCTGCATCGGCCGCGATGCACCGTTCGGAGCAAAACCGAGCCCTGCTTGCAGGGCGAAGGGATATGAGACGAGTCTGATGTACCTTTTTGAAAGCAAAGAACTGTTTATTGGTAACAGGCAGAACGCAGAACGGCCGTATCGAAAGACATTCCCATACCCTCAAAAAATGCAGGCATTTTTTGCCTTCCGTTCGGGTTTGCACCACTCACGGAAGTTCGACGCGCGCGGAGATGTATCGCAGTGTGTAGCCGCAACAAATACGACCCGCGCTTGCTCAGGGTGACAAGAAGCCGTGACCAAGTCGGCACAATGCTTTCGGTTTAAGCGTAGTTTTATTACGCCGATGTCAAAAATAGCAAGCTGTTTTTGAAATCTTGGGATCGAAACGCGGGGTACGCCTCCTCACGCCCCCTTCCGCCTTTTTCTCCCGAAAAAACCCAATCCCCTCTTGCTTTTTCCGTCAAACGGGTGTATAATCAACTGCTTTATGAAAACATCCCTTTGAAAGAGAACTGATTCCTATGAAAAACCTGTTCCGACCCAAGCTGATCGACACCCTGAAGGGGTATTCCGCCAAGCAATTGATCGGCGATTTTGTGGCGGGGCTGATCGTGGCCATCATTGCCCTGCCCCTGTCCATCGCGCTTGCCATTGCCTCGGGGGTGTCTCCCGAAAAGGGCATTTACACCGCCATCATTGCGGGCTTTGTCATCTCCCTGCTGGGAGGCTCCCGTGTGAACATCTCCGGCCCTACGGCGGCCTTTGCCACCATCGTGGCGGGGATCGTTGCCACCCACGGCATGGAGGGGCTGATCCTTGCCACCCTCATGGCAGGTGTGATCCTGATCCTTATGGGGCTTTTGAAGTTCGGCTCTCTCATCAAGTACATTCCCTGCACCATTACCACGGGCTTTACCGCAGGCATCGCCGTGACCATTGCCATCGGACAGATAAAGGATTTCCTTGGCCTGACCTATCCCGAGGGGACCCACGCCGTGGAGACCATGGAAAAGGCGGAGGCGGTTGCCAAGTCCATCCATACCGCAAATCTTTGGGCGCTGTTGGTGGGCGGGGTGGCTCTGCTGATCCTCATCGTTTGGCCCTATATCAGCAAGAAGATCCCCGGTTCTCTCATCGCGGTTTTGGTGGGGTCGGGGATGGTGTTCCTGTTTGACATCCCCGTGAACACCATCGGCGATCTGTACGCCATCGACGGGGCGTTGCCCTCCTTTGCATTGCCCTCCTTCTCTCCCGAGCTGTTGATCGAATTGCTCCCCAACGCCGTGACCATCGCCGTGCTGGCGGGGATCGAATCTCTGCTTTCCTGCGTGGTGTCCGACGGGATGATAGGCGATAAGCACAATTCCAACACCGAGCTCATTGCCCAGGGCGTGGGCAACATCTGCTCCGGTCTCTTCGGCGGCATCCCCGCAACGGGGGCCATTGCCAGAACCGCCGCCAACGTAAAGAACGGGGGCAGAACTCCTGTGGCGGGAATGGTACACGCCGCCGTGCTTTTGTTGGTGCTGGTGGCGCTGATGCCTCTGGCCTCCTACATCCCCATGCCCGTCATCGCCGCCATTCTGTTTATGGTGGCCTACAACATGAGCGAGTGGCGGGGCTTTGTGAAGCTTTGCAAGACCGCACCTCTTACGGACATTCTGGTGTTGGTGGTGACCTTTGTTCTCACCGTGGTGTTCGACCTGGTGGTGGCCATCGCCGTGGGCATCATCCTGGCCGTGGTGTTCTTTATGAAGCACATGGCAGACCACACCCGTCTGCGTGTCTGGACCCACGACGTGGAGGGGCGGAAGAAGGAGCTTCCCCGCCGTGTCTCCGTCATCGAGCTGGACGGTCCTATGTTCTTTGCCTCGGCGGATAAGTTCGGGGATATGCACGGGGAAAACGATACCAAGGTGCTGATCCTGCGTATGCACGACGTGCCTTATTTGGATGCCACCGCCATGAAGAATCTGTTTGCCCTTCAAAAGCTGTGCAAAGAAAAGGACGTGACCTTGCTTCTTTGCCACGTGGAGGAACAGCCCCTTGCCGCCATGAAGCGGGCGGGACTGGTGGAGGCCCTGGGAGAGGACCGCTTGGTAAAGACCATCGACGACGCCTTGGCAAAGGCCAATACCTATTTGGAATGACCCCTACAAAAGAGCCTGTAAAAAGGCTCTTTTTTTCGGGTTTCTATTGATTTTTTTGTGCCTTTGGAGTATAATATTTTGATGGAGAGTTATAGGGATGCCAGGTCGGAAACGGTAACGAATTCGTACCCCATTTCCTTCAGTCTGGGGATGAGGATCTCCAGCGCCTCCGCCGTGGGGCTTTTACCCGCCACGTAATCGTGGAACAGGATGATGTTCCCGTCCCGCACTCCCTTCAGCACGGTGTTCACCACGCTGTCCACGGAGACGGACGCCCAATCGCGGGTGTCCACCCGCCAGGACCAAAGGACGTAGCGGTAGCCCAAGCGGTTCACCAGCTCTACAGCCTCCCCCGTGATATCTCCTCCGGGAGGGCGGAACACCTTGGGGGTGACCCCGCAGAGGTCCTGCAGCAGGAATTCCGTCTGCAAGATCTCCCCCTGCAACGCCTCTTCGGAGAGGGCGGACACCTTACAATGGGAATAGGTGTGGTTGCCGATCTCATGGCCTTGCAGTCTTGCCATCTTCACCAGCTCGGGATGCGCTTTTACGTTTTCCCCGATGGGGAAGAAGGTGGCCTTCACCCCGTGCTTTTGAAGCACCGCAAGGATCCTCGGCGTCTGGGTGGCGTGAGGACCGTCGTCAAAGGTCAGCGCCAGATATTTCCCCGCATGGGGATTTTCCGAAAACACCAGCCCTTGCTCGCGGTAATCCGTGATGTCAAAGGAGGGCGTTACCCGTAGCTCCTCCAAAGAGCCGAAGCGATACCCCTGCTTTTCCGCTTCCGTCAGAAATCTGTCCAGAATGGCGGCGTTGGTGGCGGAGGTGGGATGGAGCAACAGCACCTCACCGGGGTGCAGGTTGGAAAGCAGCTTGTCCAAGGCCTTTTCTTTACTCATCTGGGCATTGTTGTCCCAATCGGCGTAGGCGTAGGACCAGAACACCGGGGTATACCCCAATTCCTTGCAGAACTTCAAGGTGTTTTCCGAAAACGTACCCTCCGGCGGGCGGAAATAGGGGGCCATCTCCTTGCCTGTCAGTTGGGTGTAGGCTTCCTCCGCACCTGTCAGCTCCTTACGAAAAACTTCGATGTCCGTGATGGATGCCATATTCTTATGGGTGGTGCTGTGGTTGCACACCAAATGCCCCTCCCTTTCCATACGGAGAACCACCTCGGGGGAATGCTTGATGATCCCCGGCAGGATGAAGAAAGCACCCTTGGCGTTATGCTTTTGCAGAACGTCCAGAACCTTGGCCACGTTGCCGTTTTCGTATCCTGCGTCAAAGGTCAGGTACAGCACCTTCTCGTCGGGAGATCCCAAGGCGATGCCGCCGTAGTTCTGCCACAAATTGTTCCCGTCCAAAAGCTGGGGCTGTTTTTGCCCTGCGGGCTTGAAGAACCAGCGGTATTCCGTGGCCGCAGAAACGGACAGGGAAAGGGTGCAGAAGCACAAAACCAACAGAAAAACGGATATCCGTTTGAATCTTTTCAAAAATAAAAACCTCCTTTCTTCGGTTTGTCAATAGTGTTTGCCGTTGAATTCGGTTTTATCGCAGAGAATTTTTTCATCAAAAAAGAGGAACCCTACCGTGAGCACCATCGGCGAGAAATCTTTAGAAATGCATTATCGGTGGAAAGGGAAGATCGAGATCGCTTCCCGCACTACCGCAGACACCAAGGAGGCCTTGAGTCTGGCCTACACCCCCGGGGTGGCACAGCCCTGTCTGGAGATCCAAAGGGATATCGATAAATCCTACGACCTCACCCGCCGCTGGAACACCGTGGCGGTGATCACCGACGGCTCTGCGGTTTTGGGGCTGGGGAACATCGGCCCGGAGGCGGGGATGCCCGTGATGGAAGGGAAGTGCCTGCTGTTCAAGGAGTTCGGCGGGGTGGACGCCATTCCGCTGTGCATCCGATCCCAAGAGGTGGATGAATTCGTCCGCACGGTGGAATTGCTTTTGGGCTCTTTTGGCGGGGTGAATTTGGAGGATATCTCCGCTCCCCGTTGCTTTGAGATCGAGCGGAAGCTGCAGGCGGTTTCCGATATTCCCATCTTCCACGACGATCAGCACGGCACTGCCGTGGTGGTTGCCGCAGGGGTGTTGAACGCCTTGAAGGTGGCGGGAAAGAAAATGGAAGAGATCACCGTTTGCATTTGCGGGGCAGGTGCGGCGGGGTGCGCCATCGGCAGGATGCTTATGGATCTGGGAGCAGGGGACGTGATCTTCTGCGACAAGGAGGGCATTTTGCAAAGCGAAGATCCCCGCATGGACGTAGAGCGGCAGAGATTGCTTTTCGGCACGAACAAAACGGGAAAAGAAGGACTTCTTCCCCAAGCGGTGGAAGGAGCAGACGTGTTCGTGGGCGTTTCCGCCCCCGGGCTTTTGACCGGGGAGATGGTGAAGACCATGAAGGAAAAGGCCATCGTGTTCGCCATGGCAAACCCCACCCCCGAGATCTTCCCCGAGGAAGCGCTGGAAGCGGGGGCTTTGGTGGTGGGCACGGGGAGAAGCGATTATCCCAACCAGGTGAACAACGTGCTGGCGTTCCCCGGCATCTTCCGCGGTACGCTGGATGCACGGGCGAAGGCCATTACCAAAGAAATGAAGATGGCGGCGGCGTGCGCTTTGGCGGGCTTGGTCTCCGAATCGGAGCTGACCCCCACCCGTATTTTGCCCGACGCCTTTGATAACCGTGTGGCGGCCGCTGTTGCAAAAGCCGTTGCAAGCGCATGGAAGGAGATTTGAACATGGTAGTATGGTATCCCTCCGTCCCCGTAATGGGCGAGCCGGATCTGCTGGCAGAGCAGACCGACGAAATGATCTACGGCGACGAATGTGAAATTTTGGAAGAGGTGGGCGCTTACGCCAAGGTGCGCACCGATTACGGCTACGAGGGCTACGTGGAGCGGAAGGCGTTGATCCAGCCCTTGCACGCTCCCAACCGCATGGTCTGCGTGCCTTATGCGGACCTGTTGCCCGAGCCCAAGAACCATTTCCGTCCCATGGTGACCCTGCCCAAGGGCGCTAAGGTGGACGTGGGCTATTCCCATGAGATCCCCCGCTACGGCGTGGCCATCATGCCCTCCACCCGTGGGTGGTACGTCCACAAACAGCACTTGAAGCCCATTCCCTCCGGGGTTGGCACGGAAGAGGAGCTGCGGAAGGGCATCGTGGAGGAAGCTTTGGGCTATCTGGGGGTGCAGTACCGCTGGGGCGGCAGAACTCCCGCAGGGGTGGATTGCTCCGGGCTGTGCTTCATGGCCTACCGTCTCAACGGGCTGACCATCTGGAGAGACGCCAACGTCGATATGAATCCCAACCTGCGGAAGATCACCCTTGAGGAAGCCAAGCCCGGCGATCTGCTGTTCTTCCCCGGCCACGTGGCCATGTATCTGGGGAACGGGGAGTTCGTCCACGCCACCGCCTCCGCGGGAAAGGTGGTCAGAGATACCTTCGAGAACGCAAAGGAACTGATGGCAAGAATGCACACCGTTGCCACCTATTTTTAAGACATGAAGATCACACAGCAAGAAATATCGGAGCAAGCCGCCATCGCGGAAAGTCTGCGCCCTGTTTTTGCGGGGAAGAAGGCCATGGTACGCACCTTCGGGTGTCAGCAGAACGAGGCGGACGGCGAGCGGATCCTTGGGGAGCTGGTAGCCTGCGGGCTTACCCCCACGGAGGAGCTTGCGGAGGCGGACGTGGTGATTTTGAACACCTGCGCCATCCGTGAGCACGCGGAGCAGAGGGTGCTGGGCATCATCGGCTCTATGAAAAAAGAAAAAGAAAAACGCCCCCACATCCTCATGGGGATGTGCGGCTGTATGGCACAGGAGCCCCACCGACAGGAACAGCTGATGCAAAGCTATCCCTTTGTGGATTTCCTGTTCGGTACGGATATGCACCACCGCGTGCCGGAGATCCTGAAAACGGCCATGAACTCCCGCAGACAGAAGCAGTTTATCACGAATCTGCCCCATCATGCGTTCGGGGTGATCTCCGAGGGCACGCCCGTATGCCGTGACAGCACCTACAAGGCAAAGGTCTCGGTGATGTACGGGTGCAACAACTTCTGCTCCTATTGTATCGTCCCCTACGTCAGAGGGCACGAGCGGAGCAGGGATTCCGCAGAGGTGCTTGCCGAGGTAGAGGGCTTGGTCAAACAGGGCTACAAGGACATCATGCTGTTGGGGCAGAACGTGAACTCCTACCGCGGGGATATGGAGTTTCCCGCCCTGCTGGAAAAATGCGCCTCCTTTGAAGGGGACTATTGGGTACGGTTCATGACCTCCCACCCCAAGGACGCATCTCCCGCATTGGTGGGGGTGATGGCGGGACAGTCAAAGGTGGCAAAGCATTTCCACCTGCCCTTCCAATCGGGGAACGACAGAATTCTTTCCGCCATGAACCGCAAGTACAACCGAGAGCAGTATCTGGAAAAGGCCCTTGCCATCAAGGAGCGGGTGAAGGACGTTTCCCTCACCTCCGACGTGATCGTAGGCTTCCCCACGGAGACGGAGAAGGAATTTTTGGACACCGTGGACTTGGTGAAGCAGGTGGGCTTTGATATGCTTTACACCTTTATCTATTCCCCCCGCAAGGGCACGGTAGCGGAAAAAATGGAGGGACGCATCCCCCACGAGGAGCAGGTGCGCCGCTTCTCTTACCTTTCCGAGGTGCAAAACGAGATCGCCCAGAAGAACAACGACGCCCTGGTGGGGAAGGTGCTCACCGTCCTGTCCGAGGGGGCAAACGAAAAGGGTATCCCCACGGGGAGAAGCTCGGGGAACAAGATCGTCACCTTCGATACCCCCGTTCCGGCGGGGCAGTTCTGTCAGGTACGGATCGATACCGCCAAGCAGTATGCGTTGGGCGGAAAACTTTTGAAATGATTATTTTAGGAGAATAAACCGAAAAACGGATCGTTTTTCGGCGGGGAGTTTCCCGCATGGCGGAAAACTCCATAACACTCGCCCGCAAGACGGGCTGCAAAAGAGAAAGGAACGACTAGCATGAACGAACAATTGAGAATCGCACTTGAAAACTTTTTGAACGCCCTGCGGGACAGCGACGCCGTGGTGAGATACGAAAACGCCAAGGCACTTTACACCACCGACGGTAAGCTGATGGCCCTCATCGACCAATACAACTGCCAGGGCAAGCTTCTCCGCGACGAGGGTGAAAAGGCAGACCGCAACGACGAGCTGTTGGCACAGATCACCAACAAGCTGAAGGAGCTTTACGACGAGATCATGGCAAACGAGACCATGCTGGCCATGCAGGCGGCAGAGCAGGAGATCTCCGCTATTATCAATGACGTGAACAGAGGGATGCAGTCCATCCTCCAGCCCGAAATGGAAGGCGGCTGCACCGGCAACTGCTCCACCTGCTCCTCCTGCCACTAATTTTTCAGAATAAGGATCGGTTTTGACTATGGGACTGTCTCCCTTGATGCAACAATACAATGAAATAAAGGCGCAATACCCCGACTGTCTTGTGATGATGCGCTTGGGCGACTTCTACGAGATGTTCTTTGAGGACGCCAAGACGGCGGCCGCCGCTTTGGAGCTGGTGCTGACCGGGAGGGATTGCGGTCTCCCCGAGCGTGCCCCCATGTGCGGCGTGCCCCACCACGCCTTGGAGACCTATCTGGCAAAGCTGGTGAATCAGGGCTACCGTGTGGCCATCGTGGATCAGTTGGAGGATCCCGCCACCGCCAAGGGCTTGGTGAAGCGGGGGGTCACCCGTGTGGTCACCGCAGGCACGGTGTTTGAAACCAGCATGCTCAACGAGAAGCGAAACAACTTCCTGTGCGCCTTGTATCCCGCCCCCCAGGGCTACGGCGTGGTATTTGCGGATTTCTCCACGGGAGAAGTGCTTGCCACGGACATTCTGGGGGAGGATGCGGACAAAAAACTTGCCTCCGAGACGGCGGCCTACACCCCCTGCGAGTTTTTCCATGCTCCGGGGATGGACGTGCCCTTTTTGGACGAGCTTTCCTACCGCTACGGCGCCATGCTCACCGAAATGCCCGACGAGGCGGTGGAGGAGAGCAAGGCAAGACAGGCCTATACGGAACGCTACGGTGCGATCCCTCAGGATGCCCCCCGCCATGCGGTACTGGCCATGGGAGGACTGATCAACGTATTGCAAAACGGGCGGATGCATTGTGACCTCCGCCATTTCCGCACCCCCACCTTCTACGAGACGGAATTGCACATGGGCATCGACAGCTTCTCCCGTCGGAATCTGGAGCTGTGCGAGACCCTGCGGGGCAAGAACGCCAAAGGCAGCTTGCTGTGGGCCATCGACCGTACCCGCACCTCCGCAGGGGCGAGAATGCTGAGAAGCTGGGTGGAAAAGCCTTTGGTGAGCTGTTCCGCCATCCGCACCCGTCAAGAGGCGGTGCAGATCCTTTTGGAGGAAGCCATCGCCCGTGGGGAACTGCGGGAGCTTCTGCGGCAAACGGTGGACATCGACCGCTTGGTGACCAAGCTTGTCCACGGCTCTGCCAACGCAAGAGATCTGAAGACCTTGGAACGCACCTTAGGCTTGCTGCCCCGCATTCAGACTCTGCTCTTCACCCGTGAAAACCGCAGGCTGTGGTCCTTGGGGAAGCGGATGGAGCCTTTGCCCCAGGTGGTGGAGGCCATTAACAAGACCATCTCCGAGGATCCTGCCCTCAGCGTGAAGGAGGGCGGCATCATCAAGCCCGGCTGTAACGCCGTGGTGGACGAGCTGCGGAGTATGCTGGACGACGGCAAGAGCTGGATCGCCCGCATTGAAGAAAAAGAACGGGAACGCACGGGCATCCGCACCCTGAAGATCGGCTACAACCGTGTGTTCGGTTATTACATCGAGGTTTCCAAGTCCTTTGTGGACCAGGTGCCGGAGGATTACATCCGCAAGCAGACCTTGACCACCGGGGAGCGTTACCTCACCCCCGAATTGAAAGAAATGGAATCCCGTGTGCTGGGCGCAAAGGAACGGGACTGCGCTTTGGAATACGAGCTGTTCACCGCACTGCGGGATTACGTGCTGGAATCCCTGCCCAGACTCCAGGAAATTGCCCTTTCTCTGGCGGAAACGGACGTGCTTTGCTCTTTTGCGGAGATTGCTGCCGAAGCGAATTACGTGCGCCCCGAGGTGGATGAATCGGATATCATCGACATCAAGGGAGGCAGACATCCCGTGGTGGAGCAGGTGCTTTCCGATACTTATTTCGTTCCCAACGATTGCATGATGGACCGTGTCCAAAGCAGACTGCTGTTGATCACGGGCCCCAACATGGCGGGTAAATCCACCTATATGCGGCAGGTGGCCTTGATCACTCTGCTGGCACAGATCGGGTGCTTCGTTCCCGCATCCTCCGCCCGCATCGGCGTGGTGGATCGGATCTTTACCCGTATCGGGGCTTCCGACGACCTTGCCTCGGGAACTTCCACCTTTATGCTGGAGATGAACGAGGTTGCGGAGATCTTAAAGAACGCCACCTCCCGCAGTCTGATCATCTACGACGAGATCGGTAGAGGTACCTCCACCTTCGACGGTATGTCCATCGCCAAGGCGGTGGCGGAGTACACCTGCAAGAAGATCGGTGCCAAGGCGCTGTTCGCCACCCATTATCACGAGCTTACCGATCTGGAGCAGACCATGCCCGGGGTGATGAATTATCACATCGCCGCCAAGAAAAAGGGAAGCGATATCCTGTTCCTGCGGAAGATCGTTCGCGGTGCGGCAGACGACAGCTACGGCATTGAGGTTGCCGCCTTGGCAGGGGTTCCCGCCCCCGTGGTCACCCGCGCCAAGCAGGTGCTTGCGGAGCTTTTGGACGCAGGCCTTGCCCTGCCCAAGCCCAAGGAAGAGGAGGACGACGGTCTGATCTCCTTCGGCGACCTTTCCGCACAGGCCGTGGCGGACAAGCTGAAGGCCACCGACTTGAATATGCTGTCTCCTTATGAGGCAATGACTTTGTTGTTTGAACTGAAAAAGTTGCTGTAAGGGTGGCTTACAGCCAATGAAGTTGCTTCGCAAATGATATCTGTTTGTTGTTTCTTGAACTAAGCTTTGCAAGCAAAACCGTAAGAGGTACGTCATCCTGAGCAAGCCGCATATGCGGCGCGTCGAAGTTTCTGCAGTCGAAGCGTAGCTGAGCGGCGGAAACCGAGCCCTGCTTGCAGGGCGAAGGGATCTCCTCAAAGTTTGATCTACCTGTTTTGGAGTCAAGAAATATTTCTTTTGCCATGGGAAAGGTATATCAGATTCGTTTTAGACCCCTGCAGGATGCAAGCATCCTTTGATTTCCTTCGTTCGGCTACGCCTCAACTACGGAAATTTCGACTCGCACTTCGTGCTCGCTCAGGGTGACGTCTGATCCTAACTTGGCTGTCGCCCTATTGCAGTGCTTATTAATTTGTTTTTGTTACTTACGGAGGACTCCCTATGGGAATCATCAACATTCTGGACGCCCAGACTGCCAATATGATCGCCGCAGGCGAGGTGGTTGACCGCCCCGCCGGTGCGTTGAAGGAGCTGTTGGAAAACGCTCTGGATGCAGGCGCCACCCGCATCTCCGTGGAGATCAAGGGGGGCGGCAGGGCATTTTTGCGGATCGCCGACAACGGAAAAGGCTTTTACCGTGACGATATCCCCAAAGCACTCCTCCGCCATGCCACCAGTAAGATCAAGGACGGCAAGGATCTCAACGAGATCATGACCTTCGGCTTCCGCGGGGAGGCTTTGGCGGCTATCAGCTCCGTCTCCCGCATGGAGATCATCTCCCGCCACAGAGAGGAGGCCGTGGGCACACGGCTGACCTCCGACGAAAACGGGGTGGTGATGGTGGACACAGGCTGTCCCGAAGGCACCACGGTGATCGTGAAGGATCTGTTCTACAACACCCCCGCAAGACAAAAATTCTTAAAGCGTGACGCCACGGAGGGCTCTGCCTGTGTCAGCGCGGTGGCGGCGGCCGCCGTTTCCCACCCGGAGGTCTCCTTCACTTTGACGGTGGAGGGGGAGAAGCGGTTCTTCACCACCGGGGACGGAAAGCTGTTGCAGGTGCTTTACGCCGTGTACGGCAAGCCCTTCGCAGGGACGTTGCAGCCTGTGGACTATTCCCTGGACGGGGTTTCCGTCAAAGGCTACGTTACCTCCCCCGACGGGGCAAGAGGCAGCCGCAGTATGCAGATGTTCTTCGTCAACGGCAGACCCATCCGCTCCAAGACCATGATGGCGGCGCTGGAAGAGGCCTTCCGTTCCTACCTTCCCCACGGGAAGTATCCCGGGTGCGTGCTGTTTTTGGAGATCCCCTACGGCATGACGGACGTGAACGTTCACCCCGCAAAGCTGGAGATCCGTTTCGCCGACGAGCGACCCGTGTTCTCCGTGGTGTACCACGGGGTGAAGAATACCCTGGGCGCCAAGGATCTGCCTCCCGAGGAGACGGCTTTTGAACAGCCTTCCCTGCTTGAAAATCTTCCCAAGGCGGAGTTCCGCCCCAAGGAAGAGCCGAAGCAAGAGCCGATTTCGGAGACCAAGCCCCCTGTGTGGGAGCCTTCCCGTCCCGTGCGTCCCCCCGCTTCCCGCCCTGCCTTTGGCGGTGCGGCCTTCTCTCCCCGTATTGGGGAAGAGGATCTTTCCGGGGAGACCCTTTTGAAGTTTGCCCAACCCGAGGAAGAACTGCCTCCTACGGAGGCATCTCCCGCGGAGGTATTTCCCGTGCAGACCGCCATAGAGGAAAAGCCCTACTACCGCTTGGTGGGGGAGGTCTACAACGCCTTCTTGGTGGTGGAAACGGAAAAAGAAGTTCTTTTCATCGACAAACACGCCGCTCACGAGCGAATCCTATACGAAAAATTGGCCTCCCGCAAGGAGGTCCACAGCCAACAGCTGCTTTCCCCCATCGCCATTACCCTGCAGGGGGAGGAGATCGCGGTGCTGTTGGAAAACGCCTCCCATTTAGAAGAATACGGCTTTACGGTGGAGGCCTTCGGCAGCGATACCGTTTTGGTCCGTGCCGTTCCCGGCAGTCTTGCGGGAACACGGGATCTCAAGGGCATTCTGGAGGGGTTCGCATCCGACCTTGCCCGTGGCGGCAAGGTGTCCTTTGCGGAAAAGTGCGACAGAGCATTGTTCACCTTGGCCTGTAAGGCGGCCTTGAAGGCGGGCATCCCCAACGCCCCCGAGCATAACGCCTGGGTGGTGGAACGCCTCATGGAGGACGCATCCCTGCGGTTCTGTCCCCACGGCAGACCCGTGATCCACCCCATCTCCCGTCGGGAAATGGAAAAATTCTTTGACCGGTAGAGACGTTGGGTACATTGTGATTCGACGACAGCCGTTGCTTTGTGTGGTTTCGTAGGAAGGTGGGTCGCCGTGGACGTCGACCCCTACAAACCCGCACCGAAGACGGGCGAAACCAAGCTGCACGCAACGAGTATAGCGTAAAACGGATTTTCCGTGCTTGTTGCGGGAGAAAACGTCGTTCTTTCCGATGATCCTGCTTCGGATTTGTAGGGGACGACGTCCACGGCGTCCCATTTATCGAAAGGGTTGTGGTGCAACATGGAGTATACCCCTCGCAAAAGGCTTCGCTGGGAATATTGGAATTACAATAACAGCGGGTCTTGCTTCCTTACCGTTTGCACGAAGGATCGGGAAAAATGTCTGTCCCGCATTCGGAGCGACCCCAACGGCATTTATCTGTACGATAGCGATGAGCATCGGTTATCCGTGGAATTGACCGATTACGGCAGGATCGTGGAAAGAGTTTTGCAGGGCGCAAACAAGGTAAAAGGCCTTTCGGTGGATCATTATGTGATCATGCCCGACCATATCCACGTGATCGTTACCGTAACCGGCGACCATTGGGAAGAAAAAGAGATCGAAAAAGCGGTGCATGAAAAAATCCCGAAGTTCCTGTCTTCCTTTAAAAGCTTGTGTCACAAAACGGCAGGGAGGAAGTTTCTTCAGCGATCTGGTTATGACCACGTGATCCGTAACCACCGGGATTACGAAGAAACCGTACATTATATGTATAGCAACCCCGGCCGTTGGTATCATCGGGAGAGATACGGTGAAGAACAGTGAGGGGAACGGGGGTTGCCATTCGGCGCCCCGCAAACGGGCATTGACTTATACGTTAATTACTTTCCGAAAGGAAATTAGGTTTGAAAAAGGGATCCTTTTTCAAACATGATTTTGTGGCTTCGCTCACAAAATCGTTAGCAACCGCCCGCCATGCGGGCTGCGAAAGGAATGATCCTATCTTATGAAAAAATTTGAATTGTTAAAACGATCCGGCGGGGCACGGCGGGGGGTATTCCACACGGTACACGGGGACATTCAGACCCCTGTGTTCATGAACGTGGGCACCAGCGCCGCCATTAAGGGGGGCGTTTCCACCCTGGATCTCAAGGAGATCAAATGCCAGGTGGAGCTTTCCAACACCTACCATCTCCACGTGCGTCCGGGTGACAAGGTGATCCGCAATCTTGGCGGTCTCCACCGCTTCTTCAATTGGGATAAGCCCATTCTCACCGATTCCGGTGGATTCCAGGTGTTCTCTCTGGCTTCCTTGCGGAACATCAAGGAGGACGGGGTGACCTTCCAATCCCACATGGACGGGGCAAAGATCTTCATGAGCCCCGAGATCAGTATGCAGATCCAATCCAACCTGGCCTCCACCATCGCCATGGCCTTTGACGAATGTCCTTCCTCCGTGGCGGAGCACGGGTATATCGACCGCTCCATCGAGCGCACCACCCGCTGGCTGTACCGTTGCAAAACGGAGATGGATCGCCTGAACTCCCTGCCCGACACCATCAACAGAGAGCAAATGCTTTTTGGCATCAACCAGGGCGGCGTGTATACCGACCTGCGTATCCGCCATATGAAGCAGATCAAGGAACTGGATCTGGACGGCTACGCCATCGGCGGGCTGGCGGTAGGGGAGACGGCGGAGGAAATGTACCGCACCATCGAGGCGGTGGAGCCCTTTATGCCTGCGGACAAGCCCCGTTACCTCATGGGGGTGGGTACGCCCATCAACATTCTGGAGGCGGTGGACAGAGGTGTGGATTTCTTCGACTGCGTCATGCCCTCCCGCAACGCCAGACACGGCAACCTGTTCACCTCGGAGGGACTTCTGAACCTGAACAATAACAAATTTATGGAAGACCCCCTGCCCTTGGACGTCAAGTGCGATTGCCCTGTGTGCCGCAACTACTCCCGCGCCTACATCCGCCATCTGTTCAAGGCAAGAGAAATGCTTGCCATGCGGCTGTGCGTCATTCACAACCTGTATTTCTACAACAACCTTATGCAGGAGATCCGCGACGCTCTGGACGGCGGCTATTGGCAGACCTTTAAGGAAGAGAAGGTGGAAGCCTTCTCTCACCGCGTGTAATCATGGATAGAGGAGGCTTTTTATGCCCGGTATTCTTGCAGATTTGACCCCCGAAAAGGTATTTTACTATTTTGAGCAGATCTCTGCCATTCCCCGCGGTTCGGGGAACGTGAAGAAGATCGCGGATTATCTTTGCTTTTTTGCAAAGGTGCGCCAATTGGAATGGGAGCGTGATGAAGCCAACAACGTGATCATCCGCAAGCCCGCCACCCCCGGCTATGAGGATGCCGCAACGGTGATCCTTCAGGGACACACGGACATGGTGTGCGCCAAGACGGCGGAAAGCACCCACGATTTTGAGAAGGACGGGCTGGAGCTGCGTCTGGATGGGGACTGGATCTCCGCCAACGGCACCACTCTGGGCGGGGACAACGGCATCGCCGTGGCCTACGGCTTGGCCATCCTCGCCTCCGACGATCTTGACCATCCCCCGCTGGAGGTGGTGTTCACCTCCGACGAAGAGATCGGACTTTTAGGCGCCAAGGCTCTGGATATGAGCCGCTTGAAGGGCAAGTTCTTATTGAACCTGGATTCCGAAAGCGAGGGGATCTTGACCGTTTCCTGCGCAGGAGGCTCCATGACCACCGTGACCCTGCCCTTTACCCGTTCCTTTGAGCAGGGCAAGGTCTCCCGCATCACCTTCGCAGGGCTTTTGGGCGGTCACTCCGGCGCAGAGATCCACAAGGGGCGCGCCAACGCCGCCGTGCTGGCAGGGGAGTTTTTGGGCAAATGGGGCGGCAAGGTGATCTCCGCCGTGGGCGGCAGTGCCGACAACGCCATTATGTCCTCTCTGACCTTGGAGGTTCTGGGAGAGGGCGTGGAAGAGGCCGCCAAGGCCTGCGAAGCGGACTTCCGTACCCGCTACCCCGAGGAGAACATCACCCTCACCGTGGAGACCCTCCACGAAAACGGGGGAGAAGCGGTTTCCGCCGATCTGGGCGGGTATCTGAGAAAAGCCCCCTACGGCGTGCAGGCTATGAGCAAGGAAATTGAAGGTTTAGTACAGACCTCTCTGAATATCGGCATTCTGGAAACCAAGGAGAATTCCTTCGTTGCCATCTACTCGGTGAGAAGCTCCGTGGAGGAGGAAAAGAAGGCTTTGAACGCCCGTGTGGCGGAGACTGCCGCTGCCTTTGGCGGCTCTGCGGTGACGGAAGGGGAATATCCCGCTTGGGAGTACCGCAAGAAATCCCCCTTACGTGACCTGATGGTGAAGGTATACGAGGATTCCTTCGGCAAGAACATGAAGGTGGAGGCTATCCACGCAGGGCTGGAATGCGGTCTGTTTGCAGGGGGAATTCCCGGGCTGGACGCAGTTTCCTTCGGCCCCGACATGGCGGACATCCATACCCCCGCAGAAAGACTTTCCGTTTCCTCCGTGGCGTCCACTTGGCGGTATCTGCTGTCCGCTTTGGCGGCTATGCAGGATCTCCGCGCTCCCGATGAAGAGGCGGACGAGGAGGAAGAGCCGGAAGAAAAACCCAAGAAGAAAGGATTTTTCGGCTTATGGAATCGGCGGAAGTAATGGGCACTCTGTCCCTGGTGGGCACTCCCATCGGGAATTTGGGGGACATGAGCCCCCGTGCCGTGGAGACGCTGAAAAACGCCGACCTGATTGCGGCAGAGGACACCCGCACCACCGCCATGCTGTTGGAAAAATACGGCATCACAGGGGCAAAGGTGCTGCCCAACCATAAATTCAACGAAGAAAATGCCGCGGCGGGCTTTGTAAGAGACCTGCTGGCAGGCAAGAATATTGCGCTGGTGACGGATGCGGGGATGCCCTGCGTTTCCGACCCGGGTTATCTGCTGGTGGAGGCCGCCGTGAAGGCGGGGGTTTCCGTAACGGCTGTGCCCGGTCCCTGCGCGGCGGTGACTGCGGTGGCCGTTTCCGGCTTCAACGCCTTGTCCTTCGCCTTCTACGGCTTTTTGCCTCGCACGGCGGGAGATATCCGCAAGGTGCTTCGCCGTGTGGAAAAGGAATATTCCCCTCTTTCCGTGTTTTACGAGTCTCCCAACCGTATCATGGACACGGTGGAGCTGGTGGGGGAGGTACTTTCCGGGTGCAGAGTTTGCGTCTGCAACGATCTGACCAAGAAGTTCGAGCGGATCTATCGGGGAACGCCCTCGGAGGTGCTGGAGCAGCTGAAAAGCAACCCCAACGCCGCCAAGGGGGAATACGTTCTGCTCATCGAGCGGGGCAAGACCGAGGAGGGGGCAGAGGAAAAGCTTTCCCCCGAGGCAATGCTGGTGGACCGCATGGTAAAAGAGGGCGTTTCCGCCAAGGAAGCGGTGGCTTTACTGGCGGCGGAAAAGGTGTTGCCCAAAAGAGAGCTTTACGATGCGGCTTTGCGGTTGAGAGAACTATTGTAAAACAAGCGATTGCAAAACTACGTTTCAACAGGAGTTTTTTATGGAAAAGATCATACGTGCCTTTTTGCCACAAGCGAACATCCCCACCCTGAAGCCCTTGGGCGAAGGGATCATCAATACCACTTATGCGGTGGAGAATTTCGACGGTAAGCTGTTTGTGATCCAGAAGGTGAACACCAACGTGTTCCCCGATCCCTTGGCGGTGATGAAGAACACCGTTTGCGTGACCGATTGGATGCGCAACCGTCTGCGCGAGGAAGGAAAGAGCACCGAGCGCAGTGTGCCCGCTTTCCTGCAGACCGTGGATCAGGATTATCTTTACAAAACGGAGGACGGGGAGTATTGGCGTTGCAGTAAGTTCATTCAGGGGGCAACTGCCCACGTCCACGTCACCGATCCCGCTCTGTTGCTCAATGCGGGCAAGGGTTACGGGGAATTCGTGCGGTTGACCAACGGCTATCCCGCCCACTCCCTCATTGAGGTGCTTCCCGATTTTCACAACACCAAAAAACGGTTCGAGGCCTTTTTGGAGGCGGTGGAGAACGATCTTGCGGGCAGAGCTCACGAGGTAGACAGAGAGATCCATCTCCTTAAGGAGCAGGAGGAGCTGGCAGGGAGCATCGTCTCCATGCTGGAATCCGGCGTTCTGCCCTTGCGTGTCACCCACAACGACACCAAGCTTTCCAACGTGCTGTTGGACGACGAAACGGGAGAAGCGGTTTGCGTGATTGACCTGGATACGGTGATGCCCGGTTCCGTGCTGTACGATTTCGGCGATGCCATCCGCAGCGGTGCGGCTTCCGTGGCGGAGGACGAGCCCAAGGTGGACCGCATGAATTTCGTGGCGGAAAACTGCGAGGCCTTCAAGGAAGGGTTCTTGTCTGCCTGCGGCGATATTTTAGTGCCCGCCGAGGTGGATAACCTGATGCTGGGCGCCCGCGTCATTGTGTTCGAGCAGGCCATGCGCTTCCTGACGGACTACTTAAACGGAGACACCTATTACAAAACGTTGTTCCCCGGGCATAATCTGATCCGCACCAGAACCCAGATCAGACTGTTCTCCCAGATCCCGGAATAAGTTGGAGTTGCAAGATGAAATATATCACAACGGAGATCATGGGCAGACCTTTCCGCGGGTACATCCCCGACGGGACGGAGCGTGCCTACTATCAGGGCAAGCGTCCTGCGGTGATCATTTTCCCCGGAGGCGGGTACTACTTTACCTACGAGGGAGAGGGAGAGCCCATCGCTTTGCGGTTCGCTTCCCGGGGGATCTGTGCCTTCGTGCTGGATTACACCTGTACCGACACGGCAGATTCCGCCTACCCCCACGCTCAAAAGCAGGCCTTCGCCTCCATCGCCTACGTGCGAGACCATGCAAAAGAATGGGGGATCGATCCTCACAACGTTTCCACCTGCGGTTTTTCTGCGGGAGGACATCTGTGCGCCTGCACCGGGGTGCTGTGGAACAAGGAGGAATCCTTCTTTGAGGGAGATCCTGCCTACCACCGCCCGGACAAGCTGATCCTGTGCTACCCCGTGATGCGGGGCGGCAAGAACGGCAACCACGGCAGTTTGCAGAATCTTTACGGCAACACGGAGGTTCCAAAGGAGTTTTTGGATCGCTTCGACCTGCCTCCCAAGGTAGATGGGGCAACGCCCCCCGCCTTCCTGTGGGCAACGGCGGCGGACGGTGCCGTTCCCGCAACCTGTTCCTTGGATTTCGCTTCCGCTTTGGCAAAGAACGGCGTTCCTTACGAGCTGCATATCTGGCGGGACGGTGACCACGGGCTGTGCTTGGGAGACCACGTCACCCAGGCCATGCCCTTCGGCAATCCCTTGCCCGTGGCGGAATGGATATCCCTGGCTACAAGATTTCTTTACACCTAAAAAATTACACACATAAAGGAGACAACATCATGGCAAAGATCGGCGCACTTCTGGGTTACGGACCCCAGACCGATATCGACGCAGCGTTTTCTAAATTTCAGGCATTGGGCTTGAACTGCTGTCAGCTTTCCGTTTGGGACGTGGAGAATATGTTCACTCCCGAAAAGGCAGAGGAGGCAAAGGCAGCTTCCGCAAAGTACGGCATTGAGATCACCGCCCTTTGGGCAGGCTGGACAGGCCCTGCAGCATGGAACTTCACCGAAGGCCCCGCAACTCTGGGCATCGTCCCCGCAGAATACCGTGAAATGCGTGTCCGGCAGCTCATCAAGGCGGCTGACTTCGCAGAATGGCTGGGGGTAACCGACATCATCACCCACGCAGGCTTCCTGCCCGAATCTCCCTGCGATCCCAATTTTGGGCCTGTGGCAGACGCCATCAAGGAGATCGCCGAGGTTTACAAGGCAAGAGGGCTGTGGTTCCTGTTCGAGACCGGCCAGGAGACCCCCGTGGCTATGCTCCGTTACATCGAGACCGTGGGAACCGGCAACCTGGGCATCAACTTCGACACCGCAAACCTGATCCTTTACGGCAAGGCGAACAGCGTGGACGCTTTGGAGGTGTTCGGCAAGTACGTCCGTAACACCCACTTCAAGGACGGTCTGTATCCCACCTGTGGCAACGAGCTGGGTCACGAGGTTGCTCTGGGCGACGGCAAGGCAAACGTGCCCGGCATCATCGCCAAGCTGAAGGAGCTGAACTATCAGGGCGCTTACGTCATCGAGCGTGAGATCTCCGGCGACCGCCAGATCGCAGACATCACCAAGGCAAAAACTTTGATCGAATCTTGCCTTTGATTTTTAAGGTTCATTTAAGGTTGGCGTGTATACTCTAACTTAGAGGATGTTATGAGTTTGCGGAATTTCCCGCCCGTCCTCCTTAAATTTCACACATTGCGGAGATTTCTCCCCCTTTTTCTCCGTGATGATAATCCCCCCAAAACCCCAAACCAAAAAAAGACCCTCGGGTCTTTTTTTGGTCGCTTTTATACGTCGTTGCCCCCGGAGGGTAGCTCTCTCAGGAACCGCTTCAATAGGAAGGTCAGGAAGTAGGGAATGGTGTAGAAACGTCCGTTGAAACCAATGTTTTTGTTGGCAAGCTTGATGCCGTAGCGAATGTCCTCGTAAGCATCATTTTTGATCAGGGCGTTGAGAGAGGGGGTAGAGTCGTCGTTGGCCTTCACTTCCACGGGGATCAGAGAATCGCTGTCTCGCAGGAAAAAATCCATCTCCAAGGTTCCCTTTTCGTTGCGGTAGAAATATAGAGGATAACCTTGCTTGGCGAGCATATCCGCTACCACGTTTTCGTAAATAGCGCCCTTATAGGCGTTAAAATTCTTGTTTGCCCGAAGATCCTCCTGCACTTCTTCGTCCAAAGAGCCAACCAGGAGTCCCGTATCCTTGAAATAAAGCTTGTAGTGGTCGGGGTTGTAGTTTCCCTTCAGCGGAAGAGAGGGGGAAGACATGCAGTAGCACGGGTTTATGATCCCGGCGTTGCTCAGCCATTCCACCGTGCCCACGTAATCTCGGTTTCTGGCGCCGGATCTCACTTTTGAGATCTGGAATTTTTTGTTTTCTTTTCCGAGAAATACCGGGATCTTGCGGTAGATATCCAGGATCTTGCCCTTGTCCAGCCCTTGAGCGTATTTTGTGATATCTTCTTCGTAGTCCAGCAATAGCTGTTTTTGCAATTTTAAGGTTCCGCTGTAGTTTTTTTGCGTCACGAAAGAGAAGACCACGGCGGGCATCCCTCCGAGAACCATATATTCTCTGAAGCTTTCCAGCATGACACCGTATTCTATGTCGGATAGAGGGACGGTATGGAGAAGCTTTTGATACAGCTCCTCGATCTGCTCCGGCCGATATCCTTTTGCCCACAGAAACTCTTCAAAATCCAAGGAATACATTTCGAAATCTTCCTTGTATCCCACGCTGTTAGACTCGATCTCGCGGTAGTTGATGCCCATCATGGAACCGGAACAGATCACATCAAATCGTCCATCCTCCTTGAACGCCTTCAGGCTTGTGGCACAATTAACGCAATCTTGCAGCTCGTCGAAGAACAACAGGGTCTCTCCCGCAGGGAATATCAGTTCCGGGTCGATCAAAGAGATGTTCCGCAAAATCGTATTTACGTCAAACCCGTCGTCAAAGATCCCTCTGAATTTCTTTTGGAGCGCAAAATTGATCTCCACCACGGAGGCATAGTGCTGTTCTCCGAAGTGTCGGATCGCCTCCGTTTTGCCGATCTGACGGGCCCCTTTTACGATGAGGGGAAGATGATGGGGATCTTTCTTCCAGGTTTGAAGATAGGTGTCTATCTTTCGGGAGAGACGCTTCATGCTTATGACCAGTCCTTTCTTTTTACGAATATATCATACCACAAAATTCCGTTGATTTCAAGAGCGAATTTCACATTTTTCCGCCGAAAAGCGCAGAAGATTTCACATTTTTCTTGATTTGGGCAAAAAAGAGGAGGCTACTCTTGGGAGCCTCCTCGTCTGTTTTTACCTCTTATCAAAGCTGGGGTTATAGGCGTAGAAATTCTTGTAGTCCAAGTCGTCCCGGATCATGTGCATACATTCACCGTTCTTACCAAATCAAAAAGATGCGGGGAAGCCCTTGATACATAAGGGTTTTTAAGCATTTTACATTTTCACCGTTTTTTGCGATTTTTGCCCTTTTTCGATGCAAAAACCTTTGATGTAGATAGTATAGCACAAAAGGACGAAAAAAGCAATAGTTCCTTCCGACCAACCAAACATATAGGAAAGATGTTGAATAAAGTTACAAATAAATTCTTTCATTCTTTTCTGTTTTATGGTATAATCAGTTCGATAAATAAGAATTTGACGAGGTAATTTTATGAAAAAGGCTTTTCGTGTAATTTGCTGTGCAGCTGGTGCTGGAATGATTGGGTTCTTTGCAAATCAGTTGAATACGGTTGTGGGATGTGTGTTCTTTACCCTTGGCATAGTTTTGCTTGTTGGTTCAATCGTTCTTGTATCAAAGCAAGATAAAGAGGATAAGTAAATTCCAATAGGTCGAACAGTTAGGAAAATAAGAATTTGTAGGTGTGAATGATGAAAACTTTATATCTGATTGGTGGCACTATGGGAGTTGGAAAAACAACTGTGTGCCAACAGCTCAAACAGGATTTACCGAATAGTGTATTTCTTGACGGAGATTGGTGCTGGGATGCAAGTCCGTTCCAAGTAACCGATGAAACAAAAGCAATGGTGATGAATAATATTTGTTACTTACTCAATAATTTTCTAAAGTGTTCTGCATACGATAATATCATTTTTTGTTGGGTGATGCACGAGCAGAGAATTATCGATTCCATACTTAAGAAGCTGGATACACAGAACTGTGAGGTGAAATGCGTCTCGCTTGTAGCGGATGAAAAGACTCTGTGTGAAAGATTGGCAATGGATGTAGAAAGAGGTATTCGTTCTGAAGATGTAATTGAGAGAAGCATAGCAAGAATACCGATGTATCAAGCACTCAATACCATTAAGATTGATACCAACGCCAAAAACGTGGCTATGATTGCCAATGAGATTAAGCAGTTGTAATACTGTCAAATTCCAATTTGTCGGGATGATGATAAAGAGCGAGGGCTGACGAAATCAATCGTCAGCCCTCAAAATTTGCATCGGAGGAAACAAAGAAAAGGCT
>JAZPZV010000056.1:0-37773 GCA_045544855.1 Eubacteriales bacterium
TTCGCTTCTACAACAACGATCGTATCCAAACCAAAACAAAACTGACCCCGCTTGAAAAACGAAGTCAGTTTGTCGCTTAAATTCTAATATTGCCTACCATAGGGGTGTTTTTGTGCTGTCCGTACAATTTGGGGCACAACAGCCGAGCTTGGTGTTTTCTTTCCCCTTGACATCCCATCCCCTCTCGTGGTATACTGGAAAAAAGCAAAGGAGATACGATCATGGGACTTTCTTTAACCTCGATCCACATATACGGCGATTCTGTTCCCGCCGATTGCGGTTTTAACTTCCGCAGTTTTTCCGAAAACTGGTTCACCTGTATAGATCCGCTCCCTTGCGAAAAAATGAATGATACATACTCCGCGGCGCGAAAGCTTTCCAAAAAGACCTCTTCCACCGTGCTTTGGTTCTATTTACTTGACAGCGATGAAATCCAACTGACCTTTTTCAAGGACGGAAAGACCGCCGCCAGCTACACCAACGACGGCTATACCCCCGGCAAAAAGCTTTTCTCCATCCCCGCTCTGGTGGGCTATGAAGAGGGGAACAAAAAACGGATCTCCAACATTCTTGCCGCTCCTACCACGGAGACGTTGATCTCTCTGCTGGAAGAATTTCTCGGTGTGGATCTGCTGTTTGAGCCCTACCTTTTGGAAACGGATCAAAACCTTTCCCGCACACGGGGAGATGCCCTTTACAAGCAACACATGGAGGAGGAAAAGCGGCTTTCCGGTAAGAATTCCCCCTTCACCTTCGACTTGGTAGCGGAATACAATACGGTTCTGTACCCCCAAAAGGTGCATATTTTTCAACGTTTGGATCTGGACGAAAACGAAAAGGAGGTATACTCCCCCGTTCAGTTCACCGGACCTGCTTTGGAGCCCTGCGACTTGGAAACCTTTCGCCGGGCAGAGGACACCTCTTCAAAGGACGACCCCCGTTTCAAGTTCACGTTCGGTCATCGGTGTCAAGTCACCTTTACGGAACAAGCGCCTGCGGAATACCGCGGCCAAACTTGGGTGTTGCCAAACGGTTGCTTTGCCTATGAATTTTTACCCACGGGAGAGCTTATTCTTTTGGGCAACAGGCGTTTGATCATTATGGACTGCACCGAAACCGTTCTTGCCAAATTCTCCCACAAGGGAGACGTTATGGAGGTACGGGACAACTACGTTCTGCTTTCCACCGGTTTCCACGCTTTCTACGGCTATCAGCCGAATGCCAAAGCGTTTATTTACAAGCTTTCAAGAAAATGATGCCCGAAAGAGGATACCTTATGGAGCTTTTGAATCTGATTTCCACCGTTATCTGCGATCTTGACCCCATGGGGCTGCTTGCAGGCGGGGCGCCGGAAGACGAATACGAGCCGGAGATCCGGGAGATCGGAGAACGGATCACCCCGGAGCTTTCCGCAGAGGAGATCGCTTCCCTGACGGCGGAGGTGTTCTCACGGATGTTTTCTGTGGAAGAACCGGCAGAAAAATACCTCACGGCGGCAAAGGGAGTCCGCGACGCGTTGCAGGGGAAGACTGTCTTCTACGAAACGTGGGAAAAAGGGGAGGTCACGATCATCCCCGCCGTTTTCTCCGCGCAGTTCGTGAAGGTGATGAAATACCTCCCGCTGTACCGAGAGGAGCTTCCCCGGTTCCGCAAGGATCCCGCCCATATTTACGGTCTGCCCTTTTACGACACCCCCGAGAAGGAATACCGCGGCACGGACCGCCGCGGAGGGCAAGAGCGCTGGAAGTTTTTCCTCAAAAAGGAGCAGAAGCAGATCGGCAACGCTTACGTCCATGAGTACCAAATGCCCAACAGACCTGTGCGGGACGAGAAGTTTGCTATGAGCTACCTGCATCTTCTCCACCATTCGGAGGATTTTGAGCTGATCTGGGTGCGGCTTACGGGGAGCCACGAGGAGATCCCTAAAGGGTATGTGTTTTTCGGCTACGATATTTCCTACCCGCCGGATTTTGACGGCGGCTTCTCCATGATCTGTGACTGTATGTTCATCTGCCGCTGGCACGGTTGCGACCCGGAGGGGACGTTATTCGCCGACGATTTCGCCAAGCTGAACCGGCGCGGCCTGTTTGACCGCAAGGAGGACGCCCTGGCTTACCTTTACAAGTATGCGGGGGAGGACTGGACGGAACGGGGTTGGTTTGGCATTTTTGAAGTGTACGGAAAAGACTAAAACGCAAAAGGAGCACCTTTATGAAACGGCTTTCCCTTCTCTTTCTTCTGCTTTTCTGTATTTGCACCCTCTCCGCCTGCGCCACGGTGCAGGTGAACGTGGAGCTTTCCGGGGAGCGGAAGGACATTGCTTCCATTGAGCTGTATTCCGTTCAAACCTTATATACCGAAGAGAACGTATCCGCCCTGCGGGAGGAGAACCAACCTGTTTCGTCCTTGGACGAGGCTTCCTACGATGCCTTTTTGGATCGGCTGGTCTCCCTGCCCTTTGAAGAGGAGCGGATCTATCTGCCCATCCCCGTGGACGGCGGCTGCAACGTGGAGGGCTACGTCATTTGCGTGGTCTATCAAGACGGCCGCTACGACCTGATCGCCTCCGGAGGACAGCTTGCACACTGGCTTGGCAAGGACGGTTCCGGCAGATACAACTACGGGATCGCCAACTACACAGGACAAGAAAGCTGGGATTCCTTCGTAGAGGCCTTCTTCCCTGCAGAAGGATAACGTCAAGACCCAAAAAGGCACTTACGATCACTCGCAAGTGCCTTTTGTTTTATTCTTTACAAAATAGTTTCTTCAAGGTCTCGCAGTCGGCTACATCCGTTTTACCGTCACCTCTGAGCAACCCAGCCCGTTGGGCTGGCTCGCGCGGAACCGAACAAAACCCAACAAAAACAGCTTTAGCTGTTTTTGACGTCGGCGGTATGCAGTGATGAACGGTATACAGCCATACGCCGACTTGGTCACCCTGAGCAACCCAGCCCGTTGGGCTGGCTCGCGCGGAATCGAACCGCAGTGTCCGTTTGTCACCCTGAGCGGAGCAGGCGTGGGGCGATGATGTGTCTTGAACCGCAACAAGAAAAGCCTGCGGAGTCGAAGTTTTGCTTTTTGAAATTGCCCTGTGTCTTTGGATATGCAGTTCCTTTTTCGGCAATTTCGAAAAGCAAAACCGTAAGGGGTCTCCTACGAGTTTGATCTACCCCTACATAGGTAAACTTACATTTTTTTATGATAAAACAGTTCTTTGCTTTCAGCAGGGTACATCAGACTCTCGGTAGATCCCGCCTGCGGCGGTTTTGCTCCATCCACTCCGTTCCTTCCGCAAAACTTCGACGTGCGCGGAAATGACTACAATACGTAACCACATCTATTACAATCCGCGCGTGCTCAGGATGACACGTAGCCGTTACGGTTCCAAAAACGATTTATCGTTTTTGACGTCGGCGTAACGATACTACGCAGAAATCAGAAGCCGTCCGCCGACTTGGTCACCCTGAGCAAGGCAGGGCGCACAGTACTTTCTAAATGAACACATAGCAAAATCCCTGCCGCGTCGAACTGACAATTGTGGCGTTAGCTCAATTGTCAGGCAAAAAATGCCTGCATTTTTTGAGGGTATGGGAATCTCTTTCGATACGGCCGTTTCACGTTCTGCCTGTTACCAATAAACAGTTCTTTACCCTCGGAAAAGGTTCATCGGGCGCACTGCTCTATCGATATGCTTGGCATCGGTTCCGCCCTATACAAAACGCCGCTGTTAAGCAAGCAGCCTCGTCTCGTCGCCCATCAAATCCCTTTGCGGGGAGGCAAACGCCCTTTCCGAAATCGTTCTCGGAATTTTTTCATCTTTTTTTGAAAAACCCCTTGACAAACGGAGTTTATCGTTGTAAACTATAAGCGAGGTTGACAAGGGTCAACCTTTGCATGCAAATAATAACCTAAAAAGGAGTTCCTACTTATGAAAAACTTAAAGCTTTGCGAATCCGACTACAGATTTATGTGCGTGATCTGGGAGAACGAGCCCCTGCCCTCCGGCAAGCTGGTTGAGCTTTGCAAGGAAGCTCTTGATTGGAAAAAGCCCACCACCTACACCATTCTCCGCAAGATGTGCGAGAAGGGCTTTGCCGCCAACAACGACACCATCGTTACCTCTTTGGTGCCCAAGGAGGACGTGCAGTCCTTCGCCAGCGAGCACTTTGTGGATCACACCTTCCAGGGCTCCCTGCCCAAATTTTTGGTATCCTTCTTTGGAGAAAAGAAACTGAGCAAGGAAGAAGCAGAGGAGTTGAAGAACCTCATCGACCAACACAAGGAGAACTGAAATGGCTTCCGTTTTTGAAACTATATTGAACATGAGCTTCACAGCAAGCATTGTGATCCTTGCCGTGTTGCTTATGCGGGTATTCCTGAAGAAAGCGCCCCGCAAGTTCTGCTACCTGCTTTGGCTGGTGGTAGCGTTTCGGTTGGTAGTGCCCTTCTCCTTTGAGTCCTCCTTGAGCATCTTCAATCTGGGCGGTGAAATGCCCGTGGTGGAGATCCCTCAGGCAGGCACCTTGGAAGAAGTTCCCGAGGTATCCGAGGAGCTTCCCGAAGAAGCACCCTCTTCCCCGGAGGTGATCCTCCCCGGGAACACGGAGACCTCCGCAGAGGTGTCTTCTCCCGTTACCCAGCGCCCCAATGAAGAGATTTCTGCAGGCAACCCGCCTGCCACCTCCCGCCCCGTGGAGGAAACGCCTTCCGTTTCCGTGCCGGAGGTGGAAGAGCCCGATCTTCCCGATTGGGTAGGCCCCGGGATCATTGTTCCCGACCACGGAGAAGTCTCCCATCCCACCCAGAACAACCCCGGCACGGAGATTTCCGCCCCCGCCGTGGCGCCAAAGCCGGAGGTCTCTGCCCCCGTGACGGAAACTCCCGTCACCCCTGCCCTTCCCGCAGAGCCCTCTTCGGAGAATCTCATCGCAGTGGTGGCAACGGTGATCTGGCTGGCAGGCTTTGCCGTTATGCTGGTCTACAGCTCCGTTTCTTACTTCAAGCTGAAGCGCCGTTTGAGCACCGCCATCCTGCTGGAGGGCAACGTCTACGGCTCCGACCGTATTGACGCTCCCTTTGCGTTGGGTGTGTTCAAGCCCCGCATCTACATCCCCTTCGGGCTGAGTGATTCCGCCAAGGAATACGTTCTTGCCCACGAGAGATACCATCTGAAACGGCTTGACCATATCGTAAAGCCCATCTCCTTCTGGATCCTTGCCCTCCATTGGTTCAACCCCTTTTGCTGGATCGCCTTCAACCGCATGAGCTTGGATATGGAATTGAGCTGTGACGAAGCCGTTCTTGCCCGCTACGGCAACGAGACCATGAAGAAGGAATACACCAAGACCCTTCTGGACTTCGCCACCAACAAGAAGTTCCCCTCTCCCGCACCCCTTTCCTTCTCCGAGGGCGCTTCCGCCAAGACCCGCATCAAGAACGCCCTGTACTGGAAGAAGCCCAAGCTGTGGTTTTCTATGGTGGCCTTGGTGCTCAGCCTGGTGATCCTGGTTGCCTGCGCAGGCAACGCCATCACCGGCGGCAGCGAAGAAAGCACCCCCGCACCCGAAACCGGTCTCATCGACTTTGGAGACACCCCCTATCAGTTTACCTTTACGTCCAACGGGGACGGCACCTGTGCCATCACCGACATTCTTACCGATTTCCATTATAAGGACCGTTACGACCTGGTGATCCCCGCTACCTCTCCCGATGGAGACAAGGTAGTAGAGGTAGATCTGAACGGCATGAACACCTTGGAAGAGCTCGTTCTGCCTCCCTATCTGCTGCCGGAAACCATGGCCGCGTTGACGGACACCATTGCGAACTCCGACACGGAGCACGCTGAGAGAGATTCCAAGACCTTTAAGTCGTTTTACGTTTACTATGCGGAAATGGTCACCAAGGGTGGCGCATATCCAGCCCCCGGCAGCGAGTACTATAAGCTTGCGCCCGAGCTTGATTTCGCAGAAATAGAACGCCTGGTCAACATCCTGAAGTCCTGCACCGATTACACCGAGGAGCAGTGCTACGCCGACGTACTGGCGTTCATCGAGGACAAGGAACAACAGTGGGACTGGGAAAGCGACGAAGCCCTTGAGGAATTCAAGAAAGCTTCCGTCAGCTTCTTCTACCGCAACACCCGCCGTATTGACAAGGTCATCCTCCCCGCCGCAGACGTGAAGGTGCATCAGGGCTTCCTGGGCTTGACCTACGTCCTTGCCGACGGCACGGCAGTCACCCCCGTTTACGAGAATCCCGTTACCCTGGAGATCGTCACCGCCGAAGAACCCGAGAACGCTTTGACCATTGACGAAGACGGCAACGAAGTGATCGCCTTCACCTCCTCCCGCCCTGTAAAGGACTTCCATATCCTCACCATTGACATGGCGGATTCCGTTACCGCAGAACCTCATCCCAAGGGCGACTCTACCTTCCACCACAAAGCCTTCACCGAATCTTACAAGCTGCTTTTGGGCGAGAACATCCCCACCCGCGGCATCTCCTTTATAGGCGAGGACGGCGAGACCTACCAATACGCCATTTGCTACGTAGGCGGCAAAAAAGGCTCTTACAAGCTGGTTTCTCTGAAAGAGCTGGCGGGAGCAGACTTTGAAGAATTCTCCCTTCTGGTGAAGCGTGTGAGCGACAGCACCGCAAGCAAGAAGACCGTATACCTCAGCCATCCCATGATGTCTGACTACGACTATTTCTCCATCACTCCCAACCAGCCTATGACCAACGTGCAGATCTATTTCTTCCAAGCGGAAGATGAGCACGCCACCAAGGGCTGGTGGTACGAAGGCGCAGCCGCATCGAACGTGGCGGTGGATCCCAAGGCGTCCGTAGTGGAGTTCCTTCCCATTGCGGAAGGGGAAACCATCTACGTAGGCGCCCACAGCACCACAGTCACGGACACCTGGGGCATCTCCTTCACCGATTACCAAGGCAACAAGCGGTATTTTGCGGTGTTCCCCACTCTGGACGGCAAACGTCAGGTCATCGAGATGGAGCTGGATCAGACCCGTATGCAGTACCTGCCCAACACCTGCCCCGAATTGGATTACAGTATGCTGGACGTGGTGCAGACCTTCACAAGCAACGTTTTCGTTCTTCACGACCCCAGAGCTGAGGAAAACGAGCAGTACGTTCTGATCTGGAAGAAGTCCGACGGCACCTACGTGGAGATCCACAGAGCAAGAGAAGGCTTCTACAAAAACCTTTGTTATGCGGGCAATTACATTGCCTTCAACAACTTTGAGCCGGAATGCACCACGGAAGCCTACGTTTACGACACTTACACAGGCAAGCTGGTGGAGCTGGATCAATCCGTCCTTCCCGAGGAGGAGACCATTTCCTATATGGGCTGGCTGAACGACCGCTATCTGCTGTTCGTTTCCCAGCTTGACCACGGCAGTGTGGTCAAGGGCGGTGAATTGTGGTGCTACGATACCACGTATAAAACCTACGAAAAGGTGGTTGCCGTATCCGACAAGCGTTTGCAGATCACAGGCTGCAAATTCCACAACGTGGGCGGCGATGAGCGCGTGGAAGTAAACGCGGTCTACTACGATGAGACCTACAATTTCACCGAGGACAAGACGTATTACTTCTGGTCGTCTACGTTTACCTACACCAACGGACCGCTTACTTTGATTCCCGAAGAAAGCTTGTATATCCGTCCTTCACCGGAAGGCGAGTACCACTATTACAAGAACGTCACCCCCGATGCCTCCGTTACCAACAACTACGCTGTGTATTGCAGCAACGATCTCTATGAGCTTACCTTCTGCACCTTCAAGGCGGCGGGAGAAGATCCCGAAAAGGGTTGGCTGTATGAATTTGCCCGCACGGGAAGCGAGTATTATCTCTATGCCAACAAGCCCTTCTTCATACAGGCCTCTGCATCCTACTCCGTCACCGACACCTGGGGCTTCTTTGCAAACGATAAGTTCTACGCCATTATGGAAGATGCTGTAACCGGCGAGGAAAAGCTGGTGGACATCACCGACCAAGTCACCGGCCCCGCAGTTCCTGCAGATCTTTCCACTCTGTTTGACGAGACCACCGAGTATCGCGAAGGGTACAGAAAGGTAACGTTTAACTCCTTCATCGTGGTTCATATCTACGATTGGGATCAGTATTTCGTCCTGGAAGAGGCAATGACCTTAGATGTCACGGGAGACACCGCGCTGGGCTTTGTGGAGCATTATACCGGCCTTGACTCCTACTATTACAAGCCCATGGTGTACCGCTTTGAAAAAGGAAAAGCAGAACCTACCACGGCTGTGATCGACGTTCCCGAGGTGTTCGTACCCAGCTATTCCTACCATCCCGTCACCGATAAGATGGGCTATTTGATGGTGTACGCCATTGAGGACGACGGAGGTGCAACGGAATATCTGGCACAGGTTCTGAAAACCGCCGACGGCGGCTTGACCTGGGAACAGGTAGACAAATCCGGCTTCCCCACCGGCGGAACCTCCCACGACCCCGTCAATTACAGCACCTTCCTCACGGAGGACTTCGGCGTGATCGCCTTCCTGTGCAATTTTGATACCGATCTGGCAGGTCACGTATACTACACCACCGACGGCGGCGTGAGCTGGCGGTGCATGACAGGCTTGGACAACCTCCCCCGTGATCCGGATGAGGAGTGGAATCTTCGTGGCATCACCCTGGAAAACGGCGTGTATACCATCACCATCAGAGCACGGGGCTATGACCAATTCCTCTACTTCACCTCCACCGATCTGGAGAATTGGGAGCCTGTTCCCCAGGTGTTGTTTAGATTCGCCACGGATGAACAGATCGCAGACACCGAGAACTACACTCATGTTTACGATCCGAAAGCGAAAAACCCTACGTACCATCTTTTGATGGAGGTGACGGCTCCCATCAAAGATCTCTGCTTCGTGGAGATAGACGAGTCGGAATATAGGCAGTTGGGCGAGACACTTTACGAGATAGGAGACTGCACCCCCGAAACGCCTTTCATCCTTCACACCTACATCAACGATATCCATATCAACCGCGGCTTTTCCTATACCGACGAAAACGGAAACACCCGCTATCTGGCATTTTCTGAGGATATGAGGGACGGCATTCTGTCTTTTGGTGAAATCACCTTCGAGGAATAAAACAAGGCCATGAAAAAACTAACGATACTGATCGCCCTGCTCTGTCTGCTCCTCGCCTCCTGCGGGGAGCAGGCAAAGCCTGCCGAATCCTCTGCACCCGAGGCGGAAAGCAGTGAAACGGCTTCCGAATCCTTGGGACAAGAGGAAGAACTGCTCGCCCTGCAAGCAGAGCTGAAAGAAGCCAACCAAGACTTAGCCAAAGCAAACCGCCGCATCTCCACCCTGGAAGCGCAGATCGACTCCCTGGTGGCCCGTTTGGAACGTTTGGAGCCCTTGAAGCTGGAAGATCTGCAGCAGGAAGCCCTCCGTCTCACCGCAGAGCTGGAGGACGCCACCGCAGAGCTGGAAGAACAGACACAGCTTGCCGCCTCCCTGCAAGCGGAGGTGACCCGTTTGGAAGCAAATCTGGGAGGCTCCCAACCGTCTTTGATCCTTAAGTCCATTCCCATTACCATTGATTATCCATCCAACTGGCATAGGTTGCTGCTGGTGCAGGACGAAAATTGGAGAAAAACACTGTATCTCCGTTATCCCGACGGGGAGACGGTGGAAATCGCCCCCATCGCCAGCAATGATGGCTACATCGCACCCTCTCCCGACGGGAAGCATATCGCTTATAACAACTATTCCTGGGAATTTAACACCCCCATCTATCTCTACGACCTGGAGACGAAGGAGACCCGCACGCTTCCCACCTCCTTGCCGGAGGACGAAACGCCCTCCGCCATGTGCTGGCTGGACAGCCGTTATCTGCTGTTCGTTTGTCAGTTTGACCAAGGCACCATCGTCCAAGGTGGCGACGTGTACTACTACGACATCGAAACGGACAAGCACGGCAAGATCATCGAGACGGACGATCCAGGTATGTTGCAGATCAACGATTTTCACCGCTATGACGATTTTATCCTCCTGACCGCCACGCAACTGGAAGAAGAATACTTGGATCCCATAGACGACAAGTATTTTACCGTGTCCTACGAGCAGATCTATGATCTGATCGAAACAGGCACCCTTCTGACCTTGAAGTCGGAAGACGAAATTTAGAGAAAAAGGGGATCTATATACGTTCCGTGCCTCCCGCCGGGGGACGGGAAACGGAACACTCTGCAAGAAAGGGCCGGGGAGCCTCCGAGAGGTTCTCCGACCCTGTAGGGGTATTATGGAAGAAGCTTCAAAAGGAGATTTAGAATATGAAGAGATTGTTTAAATTTGTTTCTGTCATCATTTTGACGTGTATGATTGCATGTGTTTTCGTTTCATGTGATAGCGTTGATTCAATGCCTGAAGAATCCAAGCAGGCATCGACAACATCTACCGCTGACGAAACGGAATCCGTGACGGAAGAGGAAACCGAAAATCCATATTCGATATCAAAAGCTATTAGCATACAGTTAGACAGGTATGGCGGAAAAGGCAAGTGCACAATTTATTGGGGAGAACGCAAGGGAGCTCGAACCGGCAGAAGCCTGTTGGGCGCAACACGATTTCTGTATCGTACCCGAAAGAGCAAGGTATATCATGAAGTTTCCCTTTCCGCGAGCGGCTCCGGCGGAGCGGGAATAGCAATTGGTGAAAACAACGAGCTGCTACATTTGATCGTTGTGTTTAAAAAAGGTTACAAGCTTACCGAAAACGACAAGAATGTCATCAATGAAACAGGCATTGACTATATGTTTGAAAATTGATCCCATTACGGAAAGACGAAATACGTATACGTAGGGAATTATTCCGGCAGACAGATTGGGAAGATCTGTGAATTGCTTTGCGGGAAGAGAGAACAATGAAACAAAAGAAACCACCCCAAATCACAGTGTTTTGCGATCTGCCAGTGTTGATCGCCGGCTCTGTTTGTTTCGTTGGCACGGCCATATTTTTTATCCTTTTCGCCTTTTTAAACGAACACAATAGCGATCCTCACGAGAATATGATAGTAAAAATCATGCTTCTTATTTTGGGTTTTGGAGGATTGGCCATTTGGCTTCGGAATTTACCGCAATGGTCCGCCAACGCTTTGCTGACAGAGGAAGGAATATACTTCCGCAGAGCATTCAAGAAAACTGTTTTCGCACCCTATGCGTTCTATCAACACCTCTATCGGGGAGAGTATTACCACGGTACGGCAATCTCCGGCATGGGAAGCGTGCGGGCATACGTGGTTTTTTCCAAGGAGAGACTTTCCTCCTATAAATTAGGGCATATCAACACCGTTCCGCCATCCCCGGAGATCATCAAGTTGAGAAGCACGAAAAGAAATCTGCAAAAACTGCAACAAATGCTCCCGGAACCTCATCGCGGAAAGCCGGAACTGCTGTTCCGATAAAGCCTTTCCGGGACGACAGTGGGCGTCGTCCCCTACAAGCCCGCAAGAAATTTCGGCAAAAATTGTACCATCGTCCACGCAATAAGTTGGGCATAAAACGATTTTTCGCCGTGTTTGTTGCGGGAGAAAATGCCCTGGTTTACACCGAACCCGGTTCGTGCTCGTAGAGGCACAGACGTCATACAGCCTGCGGCGGCGGGGGCCCGGAAAGACAGGGTGTTCCGTTGGCTGCGGCTGCTTTCCCTTCCCGTCCATGACCGTAGGGGATCGGCGCATACTGCCTTCGGCAGCGAGACCTCCCGGAACGTATAAAACTTTAACCCTGCAGGGTTATTACAAAAGGAGGACAGCCGTGAAATATTTGGTTTGGAGCATCATTCCCATCGCGATATACGTGCTGTATTACTTTGCGATGAAAAAGAGCTTGGCTTCCCATGTTGCCAATTTGGCAAAGGAGCAATTCATCATCTGCCCTCCGAGAATGTACATTGCCGTGAGTGCGATCGCAAGCCTTGTCTTTACAGTTTTTTTCGTGTATTGCATAGTGGCGCATGAGATTTTAGTGGCTATCCTCTCTTTCGGGATCTTCTGTTTGCCGATGTTTGGTGTGTTGTGGTACAGCATCGTATGGAAAATCGAAGTGGACAAAAGCCAAGGAATCCTTTTGTTCCGCAATATGTTTTTGCAGACCTATCGGATCCCCTTTGATCAGCTTCTCTCCTACGAGGAGAGTACGCACCACTACATCATCTACACGACATGCAAAAAGATTGAAGTGGATATGTTCGCGGCCAACGTTTTGTTTCTTTTGGCCATTATCCAAAAGCAAAACACGCCCAAGAAAGAGAAAAAGAAACGCTAAAAAGGAGACTGCCATGGCAGCACAAATTTTCGCACTCACGTTGATATTGATCCTGATGTTTTTTATCATACGGGGATGGAACGCCGTTTATCTCCATTCCGTTCTTCGGAAGAGAGACCGCCAAAAGAGGCCCAAAAAGCAAAGCTTCAAGGAATGGTTTTTCTATCTGCGGTATCCGGACGTGCTTCCCAAATCGAGGCTGTTTGTGTACTACGCCCACATGGCGCTTTATCCGATTACCATCGTGCTGGTGTGCGTTCTTCATGCGATGGATTTTTCGGACAAGCAGATCGGCTGGGTGATCTGGGGCTATATGGCCTTTTCCGCCATCCCGATCCTGCCCACCTATTATCGGTCGCGATTTGGATCCCGAGACAAGAAAAGGTGAAAAGGAGAACCTCATGAAAAAACGCACCTGCTTCGCGGTTCTTCTCGCAGGAGCCGCAATGGCGATAATGGTAGTCATTGTCTTTTTGTGTCTGCCGAAGCACGTTATATTCACAACCGACGTATCGAACTACGACACGGACGATTATCCCATCGGGGACGCCTTGTTCCCCGAGGCCATTCCTTCCCATGCAAAGGTAGTGGAATTCTCTTATTACGATTGCTGGCACGAGGATACCGATATTTATCTGGAGCTAAAATTCGATTCCCGTCAGGCACTGGACGCCTTTTGCCAGGACCGTATCCGTCAAGCGGAAGAGGCTTACCGAGACCTGCCCGGCGTAGAAATGGATTCCTCACCCATCGCAAAGCAGCAAAATCCCTATGATACATCCTTTACAGATCTGTTCTCTCTCATTGGATTTATCTCCGAGGGGGAAAAACGCTACGTAGGCTACGAAATGCAAAACGGTGAATCCGCCGTTTGCAACTGCCATTACAGCTTGATCAGTTATTCCTACGACCGTATGACGGTGATTCTGAGTTCCTGCTCTGGGCGGTTTGTTGCGGACGAAAACGAATATACCCCACGATATTTCCGACGCTTTGATATCGCGAACGCAGCCGAAAAAGAAAGATGGATCTTTTTGCCGGAGCTTGATTCCAAGAACCCGGCTTGACTTGTTTCGGAAGGGCTCCGTTAATTCAAGAACCATCAAAGACGCTGTGCCTGTGGACACGGACGATTGAGTTTGTGCGAGAAAATACAAGAGGCGAAATGAGGCAATGTCACCCTGAGGGAGCCCGAAGGGCGAGTCGAAGTTTTCGTAGTTGAGGCGTAGCCGAACGGAGAAAACCGCAGCCTGCTTGCAGGCTGCGGGGTATGAGACGAGTCTGATATGCCTTTCCGTGGGCAAAGAACTGTTTTTTAGCAACAATGTGTCAAAAGGGCCGTATCGAAAAGCATTCCGTACCCTCAAAAAATGCCGGCATTTTTTGCCCTTCGATCGGACTAACGCCACTCGTTCGGGTTCGACTCGTCGGGGATCGTAGTACCTTCCTCCAAACGAGTGCTTGTCACCCTCCTCGCTCCGGGGGACAATTGGGCGCACCACCATATCAAAAAGCATGGTTTCGGTTTCGCTCTATACAAAACGGGAAAGCCGTTCCTCGTCTGCCTTTTCGTCATGCTTTTTGCAAAAAAATGCACTTAACTCCGCTTTTTCGGCTTTGTTAAGTGCATTTTCGTTTTACGCCATTAAACTAACTTAATGACATTGCTTTTTCAGGAGCTCTTTTTTCCTTACGCGAAATTCGCGCCTTTTTCGATCATAATGGCACGGACGTCTGCGCCGTCCACCTCACGGATGGACTTATTTCCTGCCAGAGCCAAGGCCGCACCGATGCCTGCCGCCTCGCCGGTGGAGCGGGCAGTGGGCTGAATGCGAACGCTGGCCTCCGCAATAAACTCTGCGCCGATGCAACGGCCCACCACCATCAGGTTGTCCAGACCCTTCACGATCAAGGAACGGAAGGGGATCTCATACCAGGGCTTGCCGTCGTCTGCGGGCTCGATGAGGTAGCGGTTGGTCAACTGCTTGCCGTGGATGTCGATGGGATAGTTGGACTGGGAGATCATGTCTGCAAACTTCTGCTTGCCCAGGATGTTCTCTGCGGTGAGTACGTGATCGGTAACGATCTCACGGCTTTCACGAACGCCCACCATGGGAGCGATCTCTGCGATGTAAGCCTTTTCAAAGCCCTTCATGTACTTCTTGTAGAAAGCAAGCTGACGAACGATGGCCTCTTTACCCTTCACCTGGGAGATGCTCAGATCGTCGGGATCGGTACCGTCGATGTTCTCAAAGAACTCGGGGCAGTTGAAGGCGATGGAGCCATATCTGCCGGGCATACCGAAGGCCTGCCAATAGATGTGATCCTCCACGGTAAGGTCGCCTGCTTCCACAGCCTCCTCAAACAGCTTGGTCAGGGTGACGTTGGAGCCTCTGCAGCAATCGGCGTACATTTCCTTGCCGTCGTTCCAGACGCCTGCGTTCTTGCTGATGCCGGTTCTCTCTGCTTCGTGGGCGAAGCATTCTGCCAGAGCGTGCATATCGATGCCATCGATGATATAGCGGAGAGACATGGGCTGGTTCTTCCCGGTTTCGGGGTTGCCCTTGTTGTACTCTGCCCCTGCGCGGACGGAAATATCCCCGTCGCCTGTGGCGTCGATGAAGATCTTGCCCTTCACCAGAGAAAGACCTGCCTTGTTGGCGATGACCACGGCGGTGACGGTGTCGCCCTCGCGGATCACCTCGGGGATGAAGGTGTGGTACAGCAGGTGAACCCCTGCCTCTACGCACATCTGCTCCAAAGCGTAGCGGAGAAGCAGCGGATCAAAGGCGGTGCCGCCCTTGTTTCCTGCGCCCAAAGCCAACAGCTTCTCCTGCAGAAGGTTATATAGATAGGAACACTGGGGATTGCCGGGGATGTGTACGGTCATCAGAGGAGTGACCAGACCGTTGGTAGCGGTGCCGCCCAAAGAGCCGAACTGCTCGATCAGCAGGGTGTCCTTGCCCTGATGGGCGCAAGCGATGGCTGCAAACACGCCGGCAGTACCGCCGCCGCAGACCACCACCTCCGCTTCCTTGGTTACAGGGAGACGAGAAAGATCCAATGCATTCATGTGGGTAGTTCCTTTCGTTTTATGATTCCAATAATTTTAAAAATTCTTCTTCCGTCAGCACGGGAACGCCCAGGGATTGGGCTTTGGTCAGCTTACTGCCCGCCGCTTCCCCTGCCACCACGTAGGAGGTCTTTTTGGAAACGGAGGAGGCGGGGTTGCCTCCGTGGGCACGGATCAAGGCTTCCGCCTCGTTCCGCTTCAGGGTGGGGAGGGTGCCTGTGCAGACGATGGTCATGCCCGCCAGCTTGTCTCCCTTGCGCTCCTGCTTGCTGTCTAAAGAGACACCTTTTTCCTGCAAGCGTACCATCAACTGCTTGGTGTGGGGACTTTTCAAGAAGTCCAGCAGAGACTGGGCGCTTTCCTCGCCGATCTCATCCACGGCAAGCAATGCTTCCTTGTCCGCTTCCAGCAAAGATTCCATGTTGGGGAACTTTGCGGCCAATAATTGCCCTGCTTTTTCCCCAATGTGGCGGATGCCCAGGGCGAACAGCAGACGGGCAAGGCCTGCTTCCTTGCTCTTTTCGATGGCGGAAAGGATGTTGGAAGCGCTCTTTTCTCCGTAACCGCTTCCCAAGGAGAGGATCTTTTCCTCCGTCAGGTCGTAGAGATCCGCAACTCCCTTGAGCAGTCCTGCGCCCACCATGGTGCGGATATTGCTCTCTCCAAGGAAGTCGATGCCCATGGCGTCACGGGAGACGAAATGGATGATCCGCCGCTCCAATTGGGCGGGGCAATCGGGGTTGATACAGCGGGTGGCCGCCTCCCCGTTTTCACGGTAGACAGGCTCTCCGCAGGAGGGGCAATGGGTAGGCATGGCGAAGGGAACGGTGTTTTCGGGGCGCTTTTCCTGCACCACGGTGAGGATCTCGGGGATGATGTCCCCCGCCTTGTGGATCACCACCGTGTCTCCCACACGCACGTCCTTTTCTTCAATGAAATCGGCGTTGTGGAGGGTGGCGAAGCTGACGGTGGACCCTGCCACCACAACGGGATCCATAGAGGCACGGGGGGTCAACACCCCGGTCCTGCCCACCTGGATCTGAATCTCCCGCACCACCGTCTCGGCACGTTCGGGAGGGTATTTGTAGGCCGCCGCCCAGCGGGGAACGGAGGCGGTCTCTCCCAGCTCCTCCCGCATGGCGATGTGATCCACCTTGATCACGGCGCCGTCGATATCAAAGGGCAACGTGCCGCGGAGAGCACCGATCTCACGGATGCGCTCTACCGCTTCTTCTGCACTGCCGCAAAGCTTATTCAAGGGAGAAACAGGGAAGCCAAGGCTTCGTAACCACTCCAAGGAGGCAAAATGCGTATCGGGCAGGGGTGTTTCGCAAAGCTGAATGTTGTAAACGAACAGATCCAGCTTTCGCTGTGCGCAAAGACGGCTGTCCAGCTGACGTAAAGAGCCTGCCGCCGCATTGCGGGGGTTGGCAAACAGCTTCTCCCCGTTTTCCTCGCGGGTGCGGTTCAGGGAGGCGAACACCTCCTTGGGCATATACACCTCGCCCCGCACGATGAGGTGGGGGACGTTTTCCTTTAAGGTTAAGGGCAGGGAACGGATGGTCATCAGGTTGTCCGTCACGTCCTCGCCGTAATCTCCGTCCCCGCGGGTAAGACCCTGTACGAACTTGCCGTCTCGGTATTCCAATGCCACGGAAAGGCCGTCGAACTTGCACTCCACGCAGTATACGGCGTGGGGAGTTACCTCCCGCACACGGTCGTCAAAGGCGAGAAACTCTTCCTCGGAGAACACGTCGGAAAGCGACCCCATTCTTCCTTGGTGGCGTACCTTCTCGAACCGCTCTGCCACTCTGCCGCCAACCCGCTTGGTGGGGGAGGTGGGGGAAGCAAGGTCGGGGTTGGCCGCCTCCAAGTCCTGCAATTCACGGAACAGTCTGTCGTATTCCGCATCCTCAATCTCGGGGGTGTCTAATTCGTAATACAAGCGGGAATGGTATTCCAAAAGGGCTTCCAGCTCCCGCATACGCTTTTCGGCGTTTACTTTTGGCACACGATCACCGCCCAATCATTCTTTTCTCTGGAAACGCTGATAGCAAAGCCCGCTTCCCGCAGGGCGTTTTCCACCACTTCCTTTTTGGGGGAGATGATGCCGGAAAGCACCATGGTGCCCCCTGCCTTCAAGGCCTTCTTGAACATGGGGAGCATGGCGATGATCACGTCTGCCACGATGTTGGCGGCGATGTAGTCGTAGCGGTCGGCCTCCATCACGGTGTTGCAAAGGGCTTCCTCCGTGAGGATGTTTCCGCAGTAGGCCTTGAGTACCCCTTCCGGGAGCTTGTTGATCACGGCGTTTTCACGGGTGGTCTCCACGGCGATCTGCTCGATATCCACGCAAACCACGTCTTTTGCCCCCAACAGCGCCGCACCGATGCCCAAAATACCGCTGCCACAGCCCATATCCAGCAGAGAGCTGCCTGCCAAGGCCATATCCTCCAGCTCCTCCAAGCAAAGAGCGGTGGTTTCGTGCTGTCCCGTACCGAAGGAGGATGCGGGGTCAATCTCCAGCACGATGCGGTCGGTGCCGCTGTATTCCTCCCAGGTGGGCTTTACGATAAAGCGGTTGCCGATGGGCAGGGGATGGAAGTACTGTTTCCAATTGTCCGCCCAGTCCTTCTCGTCCACGTGGGAGAAGGTCACCTCCAAAGAGCCAAGGTCGAACTCTCCCGCCGCCTTCAAGGCGGCAATCCCGGAAAGGATCTCTTCCTCCTGGAGCTTGCCCTGCTCGTTGCAGGCCAGGTAGACCTTCACCTTCACCTCGCCGGGATCGGTGAGAAGGGCGTCTTCAATGTAATCGAAGGGAATGGATTTTTCCTCGATGACCTCGTTCAAGTCGTTAAAATCCTCGGTGACGAAGCAGGAAACTCCCGCGCCCATGAGGACGCCGCCTACCAGCTCGCTTCCCAAGGTGTTGGTGTGGATGGTGAGTTCGTGAAAGATCATGGTGTTTTATCCTTTCTGCGTATCAAGATCGGGTAGGGTGAGCCCTTGGAACAGGGCTTTGACACGGGCGGCAAACTCCCGTATATGGTTCATGGGCAGAGCCATGGTGATATCGCATTCCACGCCTACGCATTCCAAGCCCAGACAGTCCGCCAGATACAGCGCTCTGTCCAAGTGGAAATTCTGGGTGACGATCACCACTTTTTCCATGCCGTAGACGTATTTTGCACGCCACAGGCTTTCGTAGGTGGAAAGCCCCAGGGGGTCTTTCAGAATGGTGGCTTCCGCGATCCCTTTTTCCACGGCGAAGGCCTCCATAGCGCCAACCTCGTCGTGGCGGGCAGGATCTTTGCCGTCCCCCGTTAACAGGAGCACGGGGGCGACCCCTTCCTCCATCAACTGCACGCCCATGGTCATGCGGTCTCTCAGCAGGTTGGAAAGACTTCCGTCGGGCTTGATCCCCGCCCCTAAGACCAGAATGCAATCGTAGGTCTCCCGGGAGGCGATCATATCCTCGGGGGCTTCTCTGTGAGGGGCGGCGGTGAAGATGACGATGAGGTTGCACACCAAAACGAACAGCACGATTGCCGCGACAAAGCTCACCCCGCACCAAAAGGTCACGCGGAAGGCTTTCTTTTGCCAAAGGGATCGGAGGGCTTTTTTCATAGGGAAAGGTAATACTCCTTCATGGTGAGGGCATCCTCGGACTGGGTCCCTGCCGATTCGGAGATCAGCGTGGGGGCAACGCCCAGATCCTTAATAGCCCGAAGCAAGGGGCGATGGTCGGGACCGAAGGTCTCGTCTGTAAAGGTCAAATGCCGCTTTTCTCCCTTTTCCGTGTATTCGATGCGGGAGAAATGGCAATGGAGATGCTCTGCCGCCTCGGGGGAATGCTCTGCGGCAATGCGGTCGAAAATATACTTAAAATCGTCTTCCGTTTTTAGGATACCCTGTTCTCTGGCGTTGATGTGCCCGAAATCCACCACCGGGAAAAACCGCGGGGAGATCTTGCACAGGGTCAATACCTCCTCCAGCGTGCCAAGCTGGTTCTGCTTGCCCATGGTCTCCAGCCCCAGCTTCACGGTAAAGCCGTTTTCATACAGCATTTGGTCCGCCATGCGCAGCGTCTCTGCGGCGTATTCCATGGCGGTCTCTCGGGAGATCTTGGCGGCAGAGCCGGTATGCACCACCATGGTCTCCGCCCCCAAAAGGGAACAGGCCACGGCGGATTCATAGAGATAGCCCACGCTCTTTACCCGTTTTTCCGGGTCTACCGAGGACAGGGAGATGAAATAGGGGGTGTGAAAGGACACCTTCACCCCCAAAAGGGCGGCGTTCTGCCCCAAAGCGGCCAGCATTTCGGGAGAGCCCGCAATGCCTTGTCCCGCCTCGTATTCATAGGCATCCAGTCCGCACTCCCGCACGAAGCGGGGAGAATCCAAGGAGGAGCGGTAGCCTGCTTTTTTGAAGCTGTCGGAGTTGCCTCCCGGACCGAACAAAGGGATCATAAGGCGCCTCCGTTACACGGATTCCGTCATGGAAAGATACAGACGGTAGTTTTCAAATTTCCCCACGAAGGGCTTTTCCAAAAAACGCTTGGTGCGGAAGAACATGGTCTTTTTATCCTTGATGGGGGGCACTAAGTAGAACCGCATCCCTGCACCGTGGCAGGCAAGGCAGTCGGTAAAGATCTGGTCTCCCAGCCCTGCGGTCTCCCCCGGAGAGAGATGCAAGGCGGTAAGGGCTTGGCGCATCCCCTTGGTGAAGGGCTTCTTCGCCCCCGCAAACAGAGGAAGCCCCAAGGTACGGTTGAAGATCTTCACCCGATCCCCCTTGTTGTTGGAAACGAAGGCCATTTTGATCCCCGCCTGCTTCATGGCGTCAAACCAAGCCTTCATTTTGGGGGTGGGCTCTGCCACCTCGTAGGGGGCAATGGTGTTGTCAAGATCCAAAATCAGCCCCTTCACCTGCTGGGATTCCAAAAAGGTGGGAGTGATCTCGTAAATATGGGGGAACAGGATGTCGGGGTAGAAACGCCCTTTTTTCTTGCAGATCTCCATAAAAGCTCCTTGTTTTTACAGGATGATGTAGGATACGGAAAGGGGAGGCAAGGTCACGGAAAGGCGGCCGCCTTCTGCGGCGACGGAGGCTTGCAGATCCCCTGCGGTGGCATAAATGCCGTCGGGCAGCTCTGTATGCAGAATGGGAGAGGTCTCCTTGGTGGACGCATTGATCAACCAAAGCAGCTTTTTGCCGTCTCCTCTCTCCCAATACTCCGAGAAGGTGGCGGTATGCTCCAGAAGTCCGCCGTAGGCCTCTGCCTTGATCTTGGTGGTCTTCAGCTTCACCTTGTCCTCGATCTTGGGGGAACGCAACAGCTTGCCGTCGTAGAAGAAGTCACCCAATTGCACACGGGCATGGACGCACTTCTTGTAAAACTCTTTGTGGGTGAGGGCTTTGTAGGTCTCGGGCAAGATCCAGCCCATCTGCTCTCCGTAGGTGAGGGACTGGGCGGCAAAGATGTTTTCGCCCACGCCGTCTCCTGCGTACAGGTAATTTCTGCCGAACACGGCCACGTAGCCGTTATAGACCACCATAAAGGCGGGTACTTGATCGTTTTTGATCCAGATCCAGGAAAGATAGCCCTGAATATCCTTCATGTAAGGATCGGAGGTGCATTCCGTGGTGAGGAACTTTCCCTCGGGCAGGATCTGCCGCACGTGATCCAGCAGATTGCGGTAGCTTTCCACCCACCAAGTGCCGCCGCCGGCACGGTGGGAATGGGCGGGATCCTCGCAGGGGTAGGCCTGCGCCGCCCCGATCTGGTCGATGTAGACACCGTCCACACCGAATTCTCCAAACAGTGTGTCCATGATCTCTTGCTGTTTTTCCTGCCACAGCGCCGTGGAGGGGCACATAATGGCAAGCTCGATGTTTGAGGTGGGGTAGACCTCCAAGAAGGGCTCGCCCCCACGCTTTTTTGTGCAGTTGGGGCGAGCAACGGAGGTAAATTGCCAATCCTCCTTGCCCTTGTCGTGGGTGTCCCACAGTCTGCCGTTGATATAAGGCATGACCTTGGAGCCCTTTTCCTGCAAACGGCGCATCCCCGGGAGAAAGGCCTCCTTGGCGGGGAAGTAATGGGGATAGTTGGTGTCGTAGGGAATTTGAAACCAATCGTACAGATGGACGGGGGAATACAACCCCAAGTCCTCGCTTGCTGCCAAAAGCTCGTCGGCAAAGGATTCGTCCCACTTCATACGCTTCCGCCACCAATGGGGATTGGTGCGAAGCCACTGGGGGGTGTCGATTCGCCTGCCGTTTTCCACCGCAGGCTTCCAGGAGGCGTGCTCTTCAAAAAACTTCTTGTAAAGCAACGCGGCGTCGTACCAATCGCCGTCGAACAACTGCCAGACGCAAACGCCCTCCAGGCTTTGGGAATTCTCTCCCTTGTCGATATCCCGCAAGGGCATACAAGACTTCATAAAGGGAAGGGCATCTGCCTTCTTTTCGTAATGAAGCTTCTTGTAAGCGGGGGCGGGGTCGTGGAGTCCGTAGTAGAGCCCCCTTCCCGCACCTGTGTGCCACAGCGCCATGTATTCCATGGAAGCGCCGTAGGAGGGGTAGTTCTGACGGGTGGCAAAGGTGCGCATGGAGGGGTAGACCTCTCCGCAGCCGTAGGGGAAGAACACCTTGGTGCGGCTGCAAGCGCCGAAGGTGAGAAGGGGGTAATCGCATTCGTAAAGGGAATACTCCCTGTTTTCGCTATGTAAATGCACCGTCCAGGAAAGGCTGTGATCTCTCTCGCTTGCCGTGGCGGTGAGAACCACGGTGACGCAGGGCAACGCCTTGTTTTGGGAACAGCTCACCGTATACACGGGATATTCCCCGCAAACGCTGACTTTTTTCCACCCGGAGGCGGAATCCACCGTCACCAAAGAACCCTCCGCAAGACCTCTTGCCGTCAGGGTGAACAGACAGCCGTCCTCCTTCAGAAAGACTCTGCCGGATCTGCGATCAACGATGCGGTGGAGGCAAATGCCCTCTTCCGTTTGCAGAAGAGAGACCTGCAGATCCCCTGCGGAAAGAGAATAGGTCTTCATAGGGTTTTCTCCTTTCGTTTTAAGGCTTTTTGTTGGCTTGTACCTTGGCCAGCACGGCGCAGGACACCGTCTTGGCACCCGCTTCCCGCAGAAGGGAAGCGCAGGCACGCAGGGTAGCTCCCGTGGTGCAAACGTCGTCGATGAGCAAGAGGCGGGGATAGGCCGCCACGGCGTCCTCGATGGCGCGGTATCTGCCCTTCATGCTCTTTTCCCGCTGGGAGGCGGAAAGAAATTTCTGCTCGATATGGGAATGGCACTCCAGGGTGCAGATCACGGGGCGGTTCAACCGTTTCGCCACCGCTTCTGCCAACAGCTTGGCGTGGTCGTAGCCGTAAAGCCGCTGTTCCTTGGGGCGGCGGGGCACGTAGGTCACCCCGTCGTAACGCCCGTTGCACAAGGCGGCCAGACGGTCTGCCAGAAACTCCACCCGTTCCCGCTTGGCGGTGTATTTCAGCATGCCCACCAGCTTTTTGGTGGTGGGGTGATCGTACCAAAGAAGGCAATGGGCCTCCTGATTGTGGGCGCATTTACACTCTGCGGCAGGCAGCCCGCAAAAACGGCAGGGCTCCTTGAACAGCGCCCGCAGATCCTCCACGCAATCCTTGCAGACGGGCACGCTGTGAATGCACGCCCCTTGCCTGCAAAGGAGGCAAGGACGGGGGAACAGGGTCTGCTTCCATTGATACAGCTTGGCTTTCAGACTCATAAGGCCTCCAGAATGGAGGGCATGGCGGTATGCCGCTTGGGCTTACGGGCGTTTTCCGCCATGTTGTTCAAAATAGATTGCTCGCCCACGATACACACCATCTCCTTTGCACGGGTGACGGCGGTGTATAGCAGGTTGCGGGTCATCAAGGGCGGCGCCGCCGCAAAGGAGGGCATTACCACGAAGCGGTATTCGCTGCCTTGGCTCTTGTGGGTGGTGATGGCGTAGGCCAGCTCCAGATCCTCCAGCAAAGAGAAATCGTATTCACAGGTGCGGTCGTCAAAATCAATGAGGATGTATTCCCCCTGGGTGTTGATCAGACGGATCCTGCCGATGTCTCCGTTGAAGATCCCCGAGCCTTCACCGTCCCCTTTGCTCCACAGAAGGTCGTAGTTGTTGCGGATCTGCATCACCTTGTCTCCCTCGCGGAAGTAGCGGTTGCCCACCTTCTTTTCCCGCTTTTTGGGAGAGGGCGGATTCAAGGTCTCCTGCAGGGCCAGGTTCAGCTCTGCCGTGCCCAAAGGGCCTTTCCGTGTCCAACAGATCACCTGAATATCCTCAAAGGGGTCTACCCGATAACGGTTGGGCAGACGGAAGGCGCACAATTGGAGAATGGTGTTCCGTATCTCCTCTGCACCGTGGCGTTCCATAAAGAAGAAATCGTTGTCCCTGACGGAAAGAATAGGCGCCTCCCCACGGTTGATGCGGTGGGCGTTGACGATGATCAGGCTTTCCTCCGCCTGGCGGAAGATGTGGTTCAGCCGTACCACGGAGAACTTTTCGGATTCAATGAGATCGGAAAGACATTTTCCTGGCCCTACGGGAGGGAGCTGATCCACGTCCCCGATGAGAATGACGTAAGTTCCGGGCTTGATGGCACGCAACAGCGCTTCCATGAGCAGGGTGTCCACCATGGACATCTCGTCGATGATGATGGCCTTGCAGGTGAGGGGATTGTCCTCGTCTCTTGCAAATCTGGCCTTATGCTCCTCGGTAAAGCCTGTTTCCAGCAGGCGGTGGATGGTCTTTGCCTCCTTGCCGCTGGCTTCCGCCATGCGTTTGGCGGCTCTCCCCGTGGGAGCGGCCAGCATACAGGAGATGCTCAACTCTTCAAAGATCTTCAGAATGGCTTGGATCACCGTGGTCTTGCCCGTGCCGGGGCCGCCTGTGACCACCGTCAATCCTTTGGTCACGGCGCTGAGAATGGCCTCCCTTTGCTCGGGGGCGTAGGTAAGACCGAACTCCTTCTCCAGATGGGTGATGCGGGTCTGCACCCCCTCCAGCACGAAGGGGAACTTCTCACTTGCCAGCCGTTTCAGCTTGGCGGAGATATATTGCTCTGCGGCGAACAGCTCCTTCAAGGCGTAGAAGGCTTGGCCGTCCTCCTCGGTATAGATCAATTCCTTGCTTTGCAACAATAGGTTGACAGCTTGCAAAATGGCAGGCTCTTCCACGGACAGGGCGCGGCAGGCCTGGGGGATCAGCACCTCCTCGGGCAGGCGGCAATGCCCCCCTTGGTAGGCGGCGGTGTGCATGACGTAGAGAAGCCCCGCACAAAGGCGATCCTCGCTGTCAAAGGGCAGCCCCAGAGAGCGGGCGAACTGATCTGCCTTTTCAAAGCCGATGCCGTCGATCTCTTGGCAAAGACGGTAAGGATTCTGCTTGGCCAGGTCGATGGCGGCAGAGCCGAACCGCTTGAAGATCCGCACGGACAGAGAAGGGCCGAAATACTGCCCGAAGAACAGCATAACGGAGCGCATCCCAAACTGCTGTACGAAGGATTCGTGGATCTCATCCGCCTTCTTGGGGGAGATCCCCTTGATGTCGCACAGCCAGCGGTGCTTGTTTTCGATCACGTCCAGAGTGTCCTCTCCGTAGGCGGAAAGGATCCGTTCTGCCAATACGGGACCAATGCCTTTGATGGCGCCGGAGGACAGGTATTTCAGAATGGCTTCGGTGGAGGTAGGGAGATCTTTCTCAAAATATTCCACCTTGAACTGTCGTCCGAAGGTGGGGTGGACCGTCCACGTGCCCCGAACCTTCACCGTTTCTCCTTCTCCCACGAAAGGCATGGTGCCCACCAGGGTCACAGGCTCGCCCATGCAATCCAGCACGCAGATGCTGTAGCCGTTTTCCGCGTTGGAATATACCACTTCGTCAATGACGCCTTCCAAGAAACCGCCTTCCATCTGCCTGCACCGCCTTTCCGTAAGATCAAATTATAATCATCTCCTATTATAATATATCTGCGGCGAAAAATCAAGACAAAGTGAAGGGAGACGGGAGAAAATGACAGAAAAAATATTTGCAAAAACTTCGAAAAAGGGGTTTACAAAACAAACTTTGCTGTGCTATACTATACGTAACCTATTTTCTGAAAGGAATTTTTGCGTTATGAAGAAGATCTTTTCCCTTCTCCTTGCGTGTGTTCTGGCTTTTTCCTGCGCAGGCATGGTGTTTGCCTCTGCTGAGGAAGCTCTGCCCGAAGGCGCATTGGAGTTCCAGCTTTCTCACGTGAACTACTATTCCTGGGGCACTTATTTTGACATGGTTACCTATGGCGAAGGCAGAAACTGCCACAACCTGGGCAACGGCGACTACGGTTGCGATTGGTGGATCGCCATCAAGGTTGACAACGTAGACGGCGTTTACACCGTTACTCAGATCGAGGGCAACGGCGATGCCAAGTCTATGGCCGCTTCCGCCGACGGATTCGTGATGTATCTGTACAGCGGTAACGGAAATTACCCCGCAAACTTTGCCAACGCTCAGCTCATCCAGGTTGGCGACGTGGTTTACTCCCACACCTTCGATTGGACCACCGACGTGGCTTCCGAGACCGCTCTGGGCAACATCGTGTTCGTTCCCGCAGGCACTGAGCTGCCTCCTGTTGACGAACCCTCCGAAGAGCCCGAGACTCCCTCCGAAGAGCCCGAGATCCCCGTTACCGGTGATGCAGGCATTCTGGTGTTTGCAGTTCTGGCAGTGGTTGCAGTAGCAGGCTGTGCGGTTGCAGTAAAAGCAAGAGGCTAAAATAACCTAAAAGCAAAACGGCGTTCCCGCAGGGGAGCGCCGTTTTTGTTACGCCTTCTTTTGATAGTATTCCACGAACAGATCGTTGGGGGTACATTCCAAAATATCACAGATGGCTTTCAGGTTCTCAAACTTGATGGAGCTGGTTTCGTTTTCCAGGATCCTTTTGAAGTTTTGATAACTCAAACCCAACTGCATATAAAGCCAATAGCGGGTCTTTCCTTTTTCTTTCAAGATCTCGTCAATACGAAAATGCACGGTCCCTACCTCCACACATTAGATAACGCACACATTTTATTCCAAAAGTTTGCTTGACAAATAGACTTGCACGTTATATAATGTGTGCATTAGGCGTTCCGTAATACGAAGGGAAAATGATTGTGGAGGAGAATTTTATGGTTGTTGCGTTTTGCGGGCATTCTACATATATTCCGAACGCTGCGGACGAGAAAGAAGTTCTTGCGGTTTTGGAACGGGTTGTGGGAGATGTACCGTGTGAATTTTTCTTGGGAGAATACGGGAGCTTTGATTTCTTTGCGTACGGCTGTGCGAAAAAATACAAAGGGAAATACCCTGCTTCTAAGTTGTTTTTTATAACGCCATACCTGAATCAAGAAAAGATGCAATTCCAAGCGGAGAGATTTGATGGCATAATCTATCCGCCTCTTGAATACGTGCCTCCCAGGTACGCGATCGTAAAACGAAACAAGTGGATCGTTGAACAAGCCGATCTTATATTTGCACATATTACCCATGAATACGGAGGTGCGTACACAATGTATTGCCATGCGAAGAGAAAAGGGAAGACGGTCTATATGATAGGAACATGGTCGCAAAAAGAAAAAGAAGGCTCTTTGTAAGAACCTTCTTTTTGATTTTGCAAATTACTCAGCTGCTTCTTCAGCGGGAGCTTCCTCTACGGGAGCTTCTTCGGGCTCAAGGAGAGCCTTGATGGACAGGTTGATGCGCTTTGCTTCCAGATCCACGCCAACGATCTTAACGGTGACCTTGTCGCCAACGTTGAGAACGGATGCGGGGTTGTTCACAGCCTTTGCTGCGATCTGGCTGTTGTGGATCAGACCGTCCAGCTCGGGGATGATCTCTGCGAATGCACCGAAGGGCATGAGAGAAACGATCTTAACGTCAACAACGTCGCCGATGGAGTAGTTGTTGGTGAAGATGGTCCAGGGATCAGACTCGGGAGTCTTGTAGCCCAGGGAGATACGCTTGGTTTCGGGATCGTAGCCCTTGATGAACACGTTCAGCTTCTGGCCGATGGTGAGCACCTCTGCCGGGGGACGGAGTCTGCCCCAGGACAGCTCGGAGATGTGAACCATACCGTCCACAGGCCCGATGTTTACGAATGCACCGTAGTTCATGATTGCACGAACGGTACCAACGTACTTCTGACCGATCTCGATGTTCTTGTAGAATTCTTCCTCAGCCAGCTTCTTCTCTGCTCTCTGAACAGCCTTGATGGAGCCAACTGCACGCTTGCGATCCTCGTTGATGTCGATGACCTTGAAGTTGACCTTCTGGCCCTTCAGAGGCTCAAGGGACTCGCCCTTTGCAACGCCGGACTGGGAAGCGGGGATGAACACGCGGGAAGTACCCTTGGTGACCACCACGCCGGAGAAGGAATCTTCCTTGCGGATCACTTCCTTCACTACGCCGGTGAGGATCTCGCCGGACTCGTGAGCTGCCTTGATAGCCTCCCAATGCTTGGAAACGTCCAAACGCTTGCTGGAAAGCTGAACGGTGCCGTCGGAGTCGCTGAACTTGATACATACCACTTCGATAGAGTCACCGACATGGTACTTCTCAGTCAGATCAATGCCGCTCTCGTCGGTGATCTCGTCGTAAACGAGAATGCCGGTGTGCTTAGTGCCAAGATCAACCTTAAGCTCGGAAGCACTCACTGCGGAAACGATGCCCGTAACCTTATCTCCTGTATGTAATGTTTTGAAGGAAGCCTCGAGAAGCTCTGCGAAGCTTACTTCTTCATTTCTGATGTCTGCCATGGTGTTTATTACCTCCTGAATTATACTACCGGGAGCCGAAGCCCCTGCAGTGATCAAAATGGATTTCGCCCTGCGCAACGTATCCTTGTGCGGGGCAAGGTCGGCGGCGGTCTCAACAAGGAGCGCCTCTCTGCCAACCTCTTGGGCAATACGGAACAGTTTTACCGTATTGGAGCTGTTACGGGAACCGACCACCACCGTGAGATCGGAATCTTTTGCAAGCTCCCGTACTTCCTTCTGGCGATTTTCGGTAATCGAACATATTGTATCAGATATTTTTGAATGAGTATACACGGATTTTATGAACTTTTGACATTTTTTCCATTCTTCCGTGTGAAAAGTGGTCTGCACGGTGAGAATGACGGGGTCGTCCATGGGGGCGCACCCTGCAAATGCCTGTTCCAGCTCCGCAAGGCCGCTGTAAACGGCAGTCTCTCCCGGGGCGGCGCTGACAATGCCCTGCACCTCGGGGTGATCCTTGTCACCGATGATGATAAACTTGGCGTCGGTGGCAGAGGCGGCGATGCGGTGGATCTTCTGCACGTAAGGGCAGGTAGCGTCCACGTAAGAAAGGCCGCTTTCCTCGATCATGCGGTATACCTCCCGGGTGGCGCCGTGGGCGCGGATGAACAAAAGTGCATCCTTGGGGAGGGAGGGGATCTCCTCCGGGGAAACGAAGCGAACGCCTCTTTCCCGTAAGGAGTCGGTAAAGGTGCGGTTGTGGATCAACTCGCCCAAACAGTAGATGGGCTTGCTTTGCTCTTGTAAAGCCTTTTCCATCAGCTCTACCGCGCGGGAGACCCCGGGGCAGAAGCCTGCGTGCTTGGCGATGCGGATGCCGTTCATACGGAAACCGTCCGCAGCTTTTCTTCTATGATCCGCAAAGCGGCCTCCACCGTTTCTGCGGGGGAAAGGGAAGAGTTATCCAGGAAAATGGCGTCCTCTGCGGGCTTGGCGGGAGCGATCTCTCTGCCGGAATCGTTGGCGTCGCGCTTTTTGATGTCCTCCAGAACCTGCTCCTCGGTGATGGTCTCGCCCTTGGCCAAAAGCTCGGCCAGACGGCGCTTTGCTCTCTGCTCGGGGGAAGCCTCCATGTACAGCTTCACCTGCGCTTCGGGAAGGATCACCGTGCCGATGTCTCTGCCGTCCATGATCACGTTGTTCTGCCGTGCAATGCTCCGCTGGGTCTCCAGCAGGAACGCCCGTACCTCGGGGACCTTGGAGACCTGAGAGGCGTAATGGGAGGCGGAAGAGGTCCTGATCTCTTCACCCAAACGAACGCCGTCCAGATACATGGCGTTGCCACCGTTTTCCAAACGCATTTGCAGATCCATCTGCCCCAGCAAAGGCACAACGTCCTCGGGATGCTCCGCCGAAACCCCGTGAAGGGCGGCGTACAGACCGATGGCGCGGTACATGGCGCCGGTATCGATATAGATATACCCCAAGGCGGAGGCAAGTCCCTTCGCCAGGGTGCTTTTTCCCGAGCCGGAAGGCCCGTCAATTGCAATGTTGATCATTTTAGCCACAAAATTCACCTTTTAGATTATACACCAAAAATGCTTGCCACGCAAGGGTTTTTTCAAAAAAAAGAAAGGCAGATTTCACAAAATATTGCCCGTCTTTTTGACAAAACGAACAAAAGAGAAAGCGCAAGGCTTTCTCTCTCGATCGTCAGCGAAGTTTTGCGGTGATCGTATGCTCCCCATCGGGCAAAACCACGGGGAAGGTAACCGGGACACCGTCCATGGCATCCTCCGTTTCGGTGGAAACGGTGATGGTGATCCTGCCGTGAAAGCGCAACACCGTTTGGTGGGCAATGCGGGGACAAAGCTCCAAAACACGATTCCCCGCAGACAGGCGGATGCCCAGAACGTCTTCAAAGAACACCTTGTAGTACCAGCCTGCAGAGCCGGTGTAGAAGCTCCATCCTCCTCTGCCCGCCCATTGTCCGCTGTAAATATCCGCGCACATGGCGTAGGCCTCACTGCGGTAGACCTCCGCCTCCTTGGGGTTGGCGTTTCGCAGCAGGGGATTGGCCCCCGCAAGGATCTCCAAGGCGGTCTCCACGTCCCCCATCTCCAAAAACGCCTTTGCCCCCCAGACGGCGGCGTGGGTATACTGACCGCCGTTTTCCCGAATGCCCGGTGGGTAGCCCCGCACGTAGCCTGCAGGGGCGCCCCCACGGTCAAAGGGTGGTGAGAACAGCTTCAAAATCCTATGCCGCGGGTCGTAAAGCTCCCGCTTTGCGGTCTCCAAGGCGATCTTACAGCGGTCTTTGTCCGCCCCCGCAAACAGGGCGAAGGCCTGGGACAGAATGTCAATGGCGCACTCCTTGTTCCCCGCCTTGCCCAGCACGTGTCCGTCGTCACAGAAGGCACGGAGATACCGATCCCCGTCGAAGGCGTACTGCTCTGCACTTGCCAACAGATCCATGGCAGTCTGCTCCAGCTTGGCGGCATTGTCCGGGTCGTCTTTCCGCAGAATGGGCAGAAAGGCTTTTGCCGCCACCACGTACAGGAAGGTGGAGAAAACGCTTTCCCCCTTGCCCTTCGCCCCCACGGCGGAGAAGGCATCGTTCCAATCGCAGATCCCCATGAAGATCAGCCCGTGCTTTCCCCGCTTGTCCGCCGCCGCAAAGGCACGGAGACAGTGCAACAGCACCGTTTCGCTGAGGTAGCTTTTGGCGGGAAGCTCGTAGCGTTCGTTTTCCCCTGTGAGGGGCGGGGAGGACAGATATCCCGCCTGGGCGGCAAGAATGCTTTCGTCCCCCGTCTTTTTCACGTAGTCCGCCACCACCAAGGGAAGCCACAGCAGATCGTCGGAGCAGGTGGTGCGGATGCCTCTGCCGCCCTCGTGCCACCAATGCTGCACGTCTCCTTCCTCGTACTGATGCTCACAGCAACGGAGAATGTGTTCCCTGACCTCCTTCGGCTTGGCGTACACCAAGGCAAGGCAGTCCTGCAATTGATCCCGAAAGCCGTATGCCCCGCCGGACTGGCGGAAGGACGCCCGTGCGTAAAAGCGGGAGGCGGCGATCTGATAGGGAAGGAAGCGGTTCAAAAACAGATTTTGCCCGCGGGAGCGGGTGATGATCTCCACAGGCGGGTACATTTCCCCTGCAAAGGCCTCTGCCCCTGCTTGCTCTCCCTCGGCGGAAAGCTGGGCGGCTTGGGTCAGCAGAGCCTCCTGCTCCTCTCCGCCTCCCAGCAGGAAGGTGGCGTGGTTGCCATGGAGGGAAAGCCCCACCAGATCAAAGAAACCGCTTTCCGTGGGAATGCCGTAAAGAGCTTCGGCGGAATACAACGGAGCAGCTCCCTTGGCGTACAGCAAGCCCACCCCGCGGTCAAAGGCGGGGTCGTGCCCCGATCGGAACAAAATGGCCCCCGCCCGTTCGGCTTTCCAAAGGTGTGGGTTGGGGGTCACGCCGCTTCCCATGGCGGGACGGAGACAGTACAGAAGCTCCCCGCCGCTTCCGCTTTCTGTGGAAAGGGCGACCCGCACCACTTTAAAAGGCTTTTCTCTGCAACAGAAGGCGGTCACACGGTAGGAAAGCCCTTCCAAAGCCCCTTCCCATACAGCAACGCCGTTCCCCCAGAACACCTTCCCGGAGCAAGCGATCAGATCGTAAAGCTTCCCGTCCCTGCGCAGATACAGCCCTTCCCCGGGGGAAAGGGAGGCAGGGTCCCCGGGCGCGGGGGTGAGGCGGTGCTGACTGGCGTTCTGCCAAAAGGTGTAACCCAAGGAGGAGGCCGTGACGATGCTCCCCATCTGCTTCCCCGCCAGCACAAAGGCGCGTACCCCCGAGGGGTTGCGGGATTTCAGCAGGGTGTATCCCTTTGCTTCTCCAAACCCGTCCGCCGTGGCAAAGGCGTCCTTGGGGGTAGGGACGTCAATAGGCAGGCCTTCCGTGACAGGCGGGATAAAGCCTTGGATGGGTGCGGGGTGTTCCCCCTTTTCCACCCTGGCGGGTTGCTTCCACACCGCACAAAGAGAGGGGAGAAGCTCCCGCAGAGAGGGGTCTGATTGCTCTTCCCGCAACAAGAAGATGCCGCCCCGCACTCCCAAAAATCCGCCAAGCTCCAGCTCCTCCGCCAGGGTGAGCAGAGCCTTTTCCACAGGGCGGAAATATTGCCCGTCTCCAACGGGCAACAGCAAAAGCTCCGTGCGGATGCCCGCCCATGCCAGCTCCAGAAAGCCCCTCATCATCCTGCGAGCTTCTTCCCCATGGGCTTCTCCCGCTTCCATGCCCAGCAAGGGATGATCCCCCGAGACGCCGTATTTCCAAAGCATTTCCCTGCGGTAGGCGGGGAATACTCCCGGCGGGGGAGACTTTGGGAACATCACCTTCCCCAAAAGCGCGCAGGCCTCCGGGGAGGCGGTGGCGGGGAAGCTGTCCTTCTCCCGCCTTGCGGTGAGGATGGCGTTTTGACATTCCTCCTTGGTGCTTGCCATGGAGATCAGCAAGGTGGCCTTGCCGCCGCTGCGCGGGGCGGTGCGGATGACGCAGAAGGGATCGATGCACACCCCGGTTTTACCGTCCAAAGGAAGGTCAAGGGCAGCGGGGAGGTTCAGACCTTCCGAGGGAAAGCCGTCCTTGTTGGTGCAGAAGGTAAACTCCCCCTCTTCCTTCAGGCCCACACCGAGATAGTGCAGGATCTTCCCGTTTTTCCGTCCGCGGCGGGAAAAATACAGGATCTGCTTTTCCTCGTCGTATTCGCTTTGGATAAACAGCTTGGAAAAGGCGGGGTGAGAATCATAGACCTGACTTTCTTCAAGAACGGGCTCAAAGGCGAACAGTACCTCGCGGGGCTTGCGATGCTCGCACACCGCCTCCACGCGGAAGCAATCTGCCCGCTTGCAGAAGGAAAATTGCACCTTCCCGGAAAAGGCCTTGGATGCGGAGATCAGACTGACGGAGGTTCCGTCGGCTTCAAAGGAATACGCCCCCTCCCCAAAGAAAGGCGTACAGCCCTCCATCTTTCCCTCGTACGGGAATCCCACCGTCAGAGTGTGGGCGGCGGAGTACCGCAGGGGGCGGCATTCGTTCAAAAGAATACCGTCCTTTTGCAGAGAAATATGCCCCAAGGAGGAGATGGCGGCGGAAAAACCGCCCTTGGCCAGCAACGCCGCCTTGGGGGAGGCGAAGTCCGTAGGTGTGACCTCCCCCGCAAAGGAGGGAAGCCCCGGGGGAAGCTTCTTCCCGGGGGAGCGCAGAGCGTCGGAGATCCGTGCGGGGTTGGGAGGCAGCTTTTCCTGTAACAGCCCTCTTGCGGCGCTCATACGGGGGTCTGCCATAAACCGCTTTACAAAGATCCCGTCCAGCAAAGCGTTGGCCATGGCGGTGATGCTCATCCCCATATGGTGGGCCATATAGCTTTGCACCGCCACCCCCTGCTTACTTCGCAGAGGGGTCATGTCAAAGGCCTCGTAAAGACCGTAGCGGCCATACATCCCGCGGGCCTCCAGCGCCTCTAAGTTCTTCACGGCGGCAGAGGGAGATACCGCCAAGGCAAGGTAGGAGGAATAGGGGGAGATCACCGTCTCCCCACGCACGTCCCGCCGCAGAGCCAGCTTCCGCACCCCGTGGGCGTGGTAACGGTAGTGCAACCCGCCGTCAAAGGCGTAGTAAGCGGATTCCGATACCCCCCACAGCTTGTTCACCGCCGCCTTCCGCTGGGCGTGAAGCAGGAACAGAAAGGTCTCTTCTCCAAAGGAATTGCGGTAGATGGGCAGGAAAAGCTGGGGCATGAGATACTCAAACATGGTGCCCGACCAGCTGACCATTCCCACGTAGCCTCTGTCCTCCGCCACCGTACGCCCCAAGGCGTACCAATGCTTTTTGGGAGCGATCCCCGCCGCCACGGCGAAGTAGCAGGCTGTCCGCGCTTCGCTCATCAGCAGATCGTAACAGCCGCCCTCAAGCGTTTGCTTCTGCCCGTTCCATCCCAGGGAGAACAAGTCCTTCTTTTCGTTGTAGAACACGCCCAGATCCGTGTTTTCCACCAGCCGCCTGCATTGGGCTTCCAGTGCGGGGAAGCGTTCTTCACGGTCTCCGTATTCCGCCAAGCCCTCCGCCACCGCCAACAGGCAGACCACCAGATTTCCGCTGTCCACAAAGGAAACGAAGCCTTCTCCCAGCACGGAAAGATCCTTCAGATCGTACCAATTGTAAAGGTTACCGCGGAATTTGGGCAATCCTTCCACCGTGGCAAGGGTGCGCTCCAAGCGGTCGGCGGTCTCCTTTTCGTCCATAAAGCCCAGATCGTATCCCGCCAGCAGGGAAGTGAGGTACATCCCCACGTTGGTGGGGGAGGTGCGCATGGCAAGATCGTGAAAGGGGGACAATTGCAGATTATCCGGAGGCAGAAAATGGGTGTGGGCGGACACCGTGTCCGTAAAGAAGCCAAAAGCGTCCCTTGCGTGTCGGCGGAGGAGGCCTGCTTCCTTGGGGGAAAGGCTTACCTTCCGCACCGCTCCACCCCGTGACAGGGGGCGGGACAGCAACGTGTCTATGAGCGGGCTCAAAAAGAATACCAGCCCCAACAGGCGGTACACCGAGCTGTTCCCCAACAAGAACAGCAAGCAGCCGAACACCGCCCCGGGCAACCCCTTCTGCAGGGAATACAGCAGGGTGCTTTTCGTTCCCTCCGCATCGGCGGCGGTGGTCCATTCCAACAGCCGTTTCTTGGAGACCAGCATCCTCCAAAGGGAACGGATCACACCGTCCAGGGTGAGAAAGGCCTGCTTGGCAGAGGAGACCAGATCCAGCGCCAACCGCAAGATCCCCTCTGCCAGGGCGGAGATCCCCGCGGTGAAGGCGTGACGGAAGAAAAAGGGTCTGCCCCACAGAAGATCCCGCAACAGTCCCGCCAGAAAAGGCAACAGTAAATAGCTGTAAGCGGCGCACACCAACAGCAAAGCGGAGAATTCTTTCTTCACCAACAGCGCCCCAAGGGCCAGAGCCAGCATGGCGGAAACCGGGGCCAAATGGCGGAAAACGTTCCACAAAATCTGCCGTCTGCTCACCCGGGAGAGGGGATACTCCCCGCGGAACAGAAAATACAGATTCTGCACGTCCCCGCGGATCCAGCGGTGGGCACGCTTGTCCCAGGCGGCGGGCGTGCCGGGGACGGAATCGGAGAGGGCAATGTCACAGACCAACAGCGTCCCCGCAATGCCTCCTTCGGGCAGGTCGTGGCTTAAAATCCTCCCCTCGGGCAGATCCATGGCGGGGCGGAATTTTTGCAGGTTGATCAGCCCCTTCCCGCAGAAGATCCCCTCCCCGAATAGGCTCATGTTGCGGTCAAAGCAAGCCCGCTCGTAAAAGGAGACCCCTGCGTTCCCCGAAATGAGGCGGGTGAAATAGGTGCGGTAGGAGGAATACAGCTCGGTATGCACCCCCGGCTGGATCACCCCGAAGGACTTGTTCGCAGGGTGGAGGGCCACACCGATCAGCTCCCGCAGGATGCCGGGAGAAAGCTCCGTGTCCCCGTCCAGGGTGAGCAAAAACCGCACGCCCCCGGGGGCTTTGCCGTGCAGGATCCCTTCTTCCAGCCCGCAAAGGCGGCGGATGAGCATCCCCACGGCACCTCGCTTCCGCTCCTTGCCCCCAAAGCTGCCGTCGTCCTGCCGGTCACGGTGGCGGTACAGCAGGAAAAACCGCTCCCCGTGGCGTTTGTTCAGCTCGTCGATGGCGGCCTTGGCGTTGCGGATCAGCGTATCGTCTCTGTCCGTATGGGGGCTGTCTGCGGCAGGCAGGTCTGCCAACAGACAAAAGGAAAGATTATCCTCCCTGTTCAGGTAATAAAACCGCTCCAAACGCTCCACGTAGTCCTGTTTTTCGGAAAACAGGGTGGCCACCGCCACCACGGTGCGGCCGTGGTCGGGGATCTCCCCGAGCTGTAACCGCAAGGGGGCGGGACGCTTGCACAGCGGGGCGGTCAAACGGTCGCAAAGAGGAGCGACCCCTGCGCCCAAGGGCAACAGCAGAGGCAAGAACAGCCAGCCGAACCACCAATAAAACAGCCATCCTCCCACGGCGCTCAAAAGGAAAAACAGCAAAAACCAAACCACCCGCGGCAAGGGAGACACCCTGCGGGGGAACAGCAGTGCACCGATGGCAACGGTTTTCTTCTTTGCTTCTTCCGCCAACAGCAGAGCTTCTTCCTTTTCACTGCGGCGGTGCTTTCTTGCTCTTTTTGAAAGCGCCTTGCGGTAGGCGGCCTTGGTCTCGGGGGAGAACAGAGAATAGTCCTTCTCCTCTGCCTCCAAAACCCCTTCCGCTTGCCATGCCGCAGAGAACAAAGGGGAAACACGGATCTCGGAAAGCTCCCGCAACACCCCCACCGCTTCGGGAAGCAATGCGGCGTTCTTTTCCCCCTTGCAAATGTCTCCCATGCGGGTGATGGCGCAGTAGGCCAAAGCGGCGGGCACGGCGGAGATCTCCCCGTAGGACAAGGGCTTTTCCCGTCCTTGCTCCGCCAAAAAACGGCAAAGACTTTCCTCCTCTGCCCTCCAGCCCTGCTCCGACAGGTAAGCGGCCATCAGCTCCGCCGCAGAAGGGTAGCGGAAGCACCCGCCCCTTTGGGGGAGCTTTTCGTAGCGGTGGATCAGATAGTAGTTATCCGCCACCCAATCCGTACCGCCCTCCTGCACCGTTTTTCGGATGGCGGCGAGAGAATCCCTCAGCCTGTTTTTCATGGCGCTTTTTGTCACGTGGGCAAAACCCCTTTCGGTCTTTTGTTATAGAGTATTTTTGACCGTTCTTCGGATAAATATACCAAAACCGCCCATCAAGATTTGTGCAAAAAAATAATGACGGCGTCGGGACTTCTGTGGTAAAATAAAAGAAAAAGGGTGATTTTCGTGACGAAAAAGAAACGGCTTTATCTTTCCGTGCTGATCCCCGCAGGGATCTTCCTTGCGATGGTATTGGCAGGCGCGGTGTATCTGTGCCTGATCGGTCCTTACGTCGATTCCTGGGGCACCTGGTTGGATGGCCCTCCCAAGGAGGCGGGAACCTATTCGTTGGCATACGTGTTTTTGAAGGCGTATTTTTCCTTCGAGAACCTTGCTTCTCTGGCGGCGTTTGCCGCAGGAATGGGCTTTGCCATTTGGAAGCTGTTTTCCGAGAAGAGAAAGCGGGATGCTTCTCCCGGGCTTTTGGTCTTCTTCTCCGGATTTGGCATTTTGGCTTCTTTCCTGCCCTTGCTGTTCGGCCTTCTGATCCCCGTCAGCGATACCATGGCTTTTGCATCTCTTGGCTTGGCGGAGGTGCTGGAAGCGGTGATCTCGCCGCTGTCAAAGCTTCTGCTTCTGTGCGCCTTGATCCTTGCGGTGAGGATGCTCCTTGCCGCGTGGGGAGAACGTCCCGCTGTGCCGTCCCCAAACAAATAAAAAACAGATCCCGTTCGGCATGTTGTGCCCCAAATTGTACGGACAGCACAAAAACACCCCTATGGTAGGCAATATTAGAATTTAAGCGACAAACTGACTTCGTTTTTCAAGCGGGGTCAGTTTTGTTTTGGTTTGGATACGATCGTTGTTGTAGAAGCGAA
>JAZPZV010000057.1:0-6412 GCA_045544855.1 Eubacteriales bacterium
TTCGCTTCTACAACAACGATCGTATCCAAACCAAAACAAAACTGACCCCGCTTGAAAAACGAAGTCAGTTTGTCGCTTAAATTCTAATATTGCCTACCATAGGGGTGTTTTTGTGCTGTCCGTACAATTTGGGGCACAACAACGCTTCGGGGTGCTTTACTTGGTTTCGCGGATGTATTCGCCCAGAGCCCTGATAGCGCCCATGGTGTTTTCATCCAGCTTGAGATAGTTGGTGACCTCGTCGTACTGGCCGTCGCCGTCGGCGTCAGCATAGTCGTTGCAGGAGAACCAGATGGCCAGCTTGATGTTCTTACAGAAGGCGTTTTCGGGCTTCTGGTTATTGCGGAAGCATTCCAGCATACCCTTCACCCACTGCTCCTGGAGCTTGGCGTTTCTGGCGGGATCTGCGAAGATGTAGCCGTTTTTGCCCCAATCGTAGAAGGCCTCGCCGCCTGCGCCGCAAGCGAACTCACCGATGATCCAGGGGTGGTTCTCAAAGTAGGGAAGCACCTTGCCTGCAGTCTCGGTATACATGGCCTTGAAGGAGGCGGGAGCGGCACCGTTCGTACCGTTGTTCATCTGGTAATGGGTAATGCCCAGCATCTGTACGTAATCCGCACCGGGCATATAACACATAGCCTCGCCCCAGTTGCTGTAAGGACAGGAGGTGGAGATGGGGTTGAAGATCCAGATACAGTTGTCAACGCCCTCCTCCTCGAAGATGTTGTACATATGTCTCCAGGTCATCTGGAAGATATCGGGATCGATGAGGGTCATCATGCCGCAGTAGTCCGTCCAGTCGGTGTTCATCTCGTTGTTCAAACGGAACAGCACGGGCTTGCCGTATTCCTTCAGCGCTCTTGCCAGGTTGCGGAAATGGTCGTCCAGCTTGCCTCTGAGGATGTCGAACATGGGAGTATAAACGCCGCCGGTGGCGTTGTTGGTCACGGTGAACTGGTAGGTCAGGTTGAAGATGGGCTTGCCGTTCTTGCCGTCGCCGCCTGCGTGCTTGGCCGCACGCTCCATCACCTCTTCGGGGCCGGAAAGATTGTCGTACCAGCCTACGTGGAGGTAGGTCATATACACGTCGGGGGTGGCGTTGATGGCCTCAGCGCCCCACAGCCAGTTGGTGTAGTCGTCGTCATTGCCCTGATGGAAAGCGCCGAAGCCCACGTCGGTACGGTTCATCAAGTACTCGTAGTAAGCGGCAGTCTCTGCGTTCCAGTTGGGGTTGGCCTTCACCTCGTAGGAGGTAAAGCCGTTGGCGGGGACGCCCACACGGTCGATCTCCGCAAAGCTTGCGATCATGGCGTCAAACTCTTCCAGCATCTTCTCGTCGGACTTCATCACGAAGAGATAGAAATACTCGTAGGATGCGGTGGGACGGATGATAGCGATCTGGTAATAGGGGAATTGGATCTTGGAGCCCAGATTGATCTTCATGCAGTAGGTCTTCACGGTGTAGTCGCCTACCACAACCTCCTGCACGGCGCGGGTACGCATGATCTGGTTGTTGGAAAGGAAGTTCAGATCGTCGATCTGCTCCACCAGCCACTCTCTCATATAGAGATCGTAGCCGCTCTGGTTGTCGCCGTAGGGGTTCTGATCCTCGTAGGTGACGGTGAGGCAGTAGTTTTCGGTCTTGTACTGGGAGCGGAACTTACCCAGAGAGAAATCCGCCTCTGCAACCCCGGGCAGGGTGAGCATATAGCCCTCTGCGGGAACTACGGCACGGGTAGCGGTCTCCCCTGCGAACAGGTAACGCACGTCGGTGTTGGCACCGGGAGCAACTACCTTGTCTGCCTTGTTGCCGTTTTCGTAAACGGACAGCTCGTAAATAGAATCGGGGCCGGTGAGACCTGCGCTTTCATCGGCGTAAAGGTCATTCCACGCCTCGCCTGCGGCGGGATCGGGTGTTTTCACAATGCTTTCCTCCTGGGAAACGATTTCGCTTTCGGTGGATGCGGTGGGTTGGGAAGAGGTGACGTCCTCGGTGCCGTTGCAGCTCGCCAAAAGTCCCAGCGGAAGCATACACAGCGCCAGAAGCAATGCCAATTTCTTCATAGCCAAAAACTCCTTTTTGCGATATTTCTTTTCGGAAAGTATTATACAGGAAAACCTTGCTTTTTTCAATAGCAAAACGGAAAAAATATAAAAAAGCACCCCGAGAGCATGTGCTCTCGGGGCCCCATAGAGAGGCTTCCGCTTTTTTAGGAAGCCCAGCCTGCCTCAAATCTGTCGTAGATCTTTGCTGTGTCCTTGGGCAGGGCGATAAAGAACACTTGCCCCTCCTCTACGTCCTGGAGGGTGTCGTAGCTCTTTTCAACGAGGAAGCGCAAAGCACCGCCCTTTGACTCCATGCTTTTCAACACGTAGATATGGTGATGGATCACGGGGATATAGAGTGCGCAAAGGCTGTACTCCTCAAAGAACGCCTGCAGATCCTCAGGCTTTCCGTTGATCCGCCGTGCTCCCACTTCACTGCAGAAGCCTTCAAAGGCTTCCGCCGTTTCCAAAAAGAATGCGGGAACCTCGTCTTCGCCGCTTTCCAGGCGGTTGGCGTTGGAGGCCTTGGCGAACAGCGCTTCCAGCTCGTTTCCGTCCCGCTCGTAGCCGGGCTCGTCCAGCTTGCAGGATGCGGCGCGCATAACGGGGTCAATGCGTTGCAGGGCCCCGAAAAGCCCCGTGAAATGGCGGTTCATGACGGTGGCGTATGCTGCCGTCAAATGCGCGGCTTCACTCTTGGGAAGGGCGATCACAGCCGTATAGTAGCCCTCGGCTTCGGTATAGCCCTCGGCGGTTTGATGGATCTGCAACGTCAACGTTTCTCCGTTCAGAGTGATCCCGGCGATGCGGTAGCGGTCTCCGTTGCTGGCGGTGGGGAAGTGCAGTACGTACACCCGATCGTTTTGAAACAGAGGGGTAAACCAATTCTCGGGGATCGGCTTGCCGGCAAAGTAAGCATTCCATTCCTCGGCGTTGGTGATCTCCTGCAAGGGCAGAGAATACCTGTACTGATTGTCGGTGGCGTTTCCCCCAAAAGCCTCCCGTAAAGCGTTGCGGTCGTTCAGATCTTCAATGACGGTTTTGTAAGTCAACTCTTTGCTCAGATCGAAGAAGAATTCCCAAACGTAGGTCAACGGCTTGGCGTCGGGATCTGCAGGCAGCTCCGAATCCCCCGGCTCTTCTGCGGGTGCGGAACTTTCCGGTTCATCGGGCTCTTCTGCAGGCGTGGAACTCTCCGGAATGGCCTCTTCCGGTTCGGGAGACTGATCCTCCGGCAGGGAAGGAGACGCGGGGGCATTCGATTCCGGCACAGAGGCGACGGGTGGAGCAGTTTGCTCCGGGGCAGGCTGTGCGCAACCTGTCAGCAGGATGGCAAGCAAAAGCAGGGACAACAGCTTTTTCATCGTTCATTTTCCTTTCGTTTGGGATTTACCTGTTCTGCCTATTATACAACCGAAAATAGAAAAATCCTCAGAAGAAATAGAAAAAGTCTCTTGGAAAAGAGACTTTTTCGATCAGAATCCTGATTATCTGAACTTGCGCTTTCTGGCTGCTTCAGACTTCTTCTTGCGCTTTACGCTGGGCTTCTCATAGTGCTCACGCTTGCGCAGTTCTGCCTGAACGCCGCTCTTGAGGTAAGATCTCTTGAATCTACGGAGAGCGCTGTCAATGCTTTCGTTCTCCTTAACGTGGATCTCTGCCATCTGTAATTTTCACTCCCTTGTGGAAGGCGATTGACCGCCTACTTAGTTTCAAACAAATTGATTATATCAAACAATTCGACATTTGTCAACAGTTTTTTCAAAAACGGTTCAACAAATTGTCACAGTCTTCTTACAGACCGAGAGCAGCCTTAGCAGTCTCAACCAGCTTTGCGAAAGCTTCCTTGTCGTTGATAGCCAGCTCGGAGAGCATCTTTCTGTTCAGCTCGATGCCGCTCTTCTTCAGACCGTTCATGAAACGGGAATAGTTGATGCCGCAAACCTTGCACTGTGCAGAGATACGGGTGATCCAGAGAGCACGGAAGTCTCTCTTCTTCTGCTTTCTGCCGATGTAAGCGTAGTTGCCGCTCTTCAGAACAGCCTGCTTAGCCATCTTAAAGTGTTTGCTCTTAGCGCCCCAGTAGCCCTTAGCCAGCTTCAGGGTCTTGTTTCTTCTCTTCTTAGTGCTCAGTGCACCCTTAATTCTTGCCATTTTTTACAATCCTCCGTTTTTCTTACTGGTAGGGAAGCTGTCTCTTCAGATCGTGCATACGAGTTGCGGAAACGTAAGCAGTCTTGCGGAGAGATCTCATGCGCTTGGAGGTCTTGAGCCCGGTGTTATGACGGGTGCTCATGTGTCCTCTTTTCAATTTGCCGGTGGCGGTAAAGCTGAAACGCTTTGCGGACGCCTTGTGTGTCTTCATCTTACCCATTTGTTTCGGTTCCTTTCGATTTGTTTTTGTTATCAGTCTTCTTGGGGCTGAGCATCATGGTCATGTTACGACCGTCCAGCAGGGGGGCTTTGTCGATGGAAACGATATCGCCACAGCCGTCGGCGAAACGCTTCAAAAGCTCCAGACCTACTTCGGTGTGGGCCATTTCACGCCCGAAGAAGCGTACGATTACCTTTACTTTGTTGCCTTTTTGCAGGAATTCAATGCAGTGCTTCAGCTTGGTGTTGAAGTCGTGGGTGTCGATCCGGCAACGGAGCTGGATCTCCTTCAGTTCAACGGAAGGCTTCTTCTTGCGCTGCTCTTTTTCCTTCTTTTCCTTTTCGAAGTGATACTTGCCGTAGTCCATGATCTTGCACACGGGAGGCTTGGAATCGGGGGAAACTTCCACCAGATCCAGACCCTGATCCCCTGCAATGCGGAGAGCTTCGGAAGTCTTCATGATCCCCAACTGCCCCTCGGGACCGATCACACGGACCTCGGTGGCACGGATCGCTTCATTGACCAGTGTTTTGTCTGCGGTTGCTATGGTAGGCACCTCCAAATTAAATTCAAAAAAGAAAACCGTAAAGAAGTTTTTCGACATCTTTACGGCGCAGGAAAACAAGGCTTGACACCCAAACGGACAGATCGATTCTGCCATTTCTAAGATTATCAACCATGCCGACCCTTTGCCGCAAGGTGAAAGGTTTTTCTGCCGAAAAACACTTTGCTTCTTTTTTGCTAAGGCAGTATACCACAGTTTTCCCGGTTTGTCAATAGTTTTTTCACAAAAAATGTTCTTTCTTCATACTCTTTCTGTGAACGACTTTTGCAAAAAGAGAAAGGGAGCGTTTTTATGCCGGAGCTGTTTTTGAGCCCTTCTACCCAGGAATTCAATATCTACTACGACGGGAGCGGCAGCGAAGAATATTACATGAACCTCATTGCCAATGCCATGGAGCCCTATCTGGTGGCCTCGGGGATCACCTTCACGCGGAACGACCCGTCGGGGACTGTTGGAGACTCCGTCCGCCAATCCAACGCAGGGAACTACGGGCTGCATCTTGCCCTCCATTCCAACGCCTCGGGCACGGCCAACCCCGGCAGACAGCAGGGGACGGACGTTTACTACTACGCCACCAGTACCCGGGGGAAGGCGGCGGCAGAGCTGTTTGCCAAGAACTTAAAGGACGTCTATCCCGATCCCGCCAAGGTGCGCGCCCTGCCCACTACCTCTCTGTACGAGCTACGGTACACCCGCAACCCTTCTATTCTGGTGGAGATCGCTTACCATGATAACGCCGCGGATGCGGAATGGATCAAGAACAATATCCAAGCCATCGCCCGCAACCTCTCTCTGTCCGTGGCAGAATATTTCGGCGTACCCTTGGCGGACCCTCGACCCACTCGTACGGGGATCGTCCGTACCCAGGGCGGCAGGCTGAACGTGCGGGAACAGCCAAGCACCGATTCACGGGTGCTGGGACAGCTTGCCAACGGTACCACCGTCACCGTCACCGGCCAGGACGGAAATTGGTACCTCATTCAGTATAACGGCCTCGTGGGGTTCGTGTTCGGGCAGTATCTGGAATTGACGTGATTTTTATGAATACTGAGTGTAACTATCGTCGCAAGGGTAATCAAGTCGGCGGTATGTGGCTGTGTCTACGTGTCATCCTTGAGCTCAGGTTTGCAAGCAAACCGTCGAAGTTTTGCGTAGATGAGCGTAGCGAATGGAGCAAAACCAAGGGGTGCTTGCACCCCGAAGGGATCTCCTAAAAGTTTGATCTACCCCTACGTGGGTAAAGTTACGTCCTTTTTCGATAAAAAGTTCTTTGCCTTTGACAGGGTACATCGGGCGCACTGCTCTATCGACATGCTTGGTATCGGTTCCGCCCTATACAAAACGCCGCCGAAGCGTCGTTTTGGAACCTTGGGTGTTAAGCAAGCAGACTCTCAGTAGACCCCGCCTGCGGCTACGTGTCATCCTTG